>CAZETX010000046.1:0-21181 GCA_964514925.1 uncultured Marinosulfonomonas sp. | reverse complement strand
GATCCGTTCAAAAAAGCGCTGTCCGAAGCCACCAAGGTTATGGCCGATGACCCGGAGCTGACGGTGACGTTTAGCGTTGACCCGCCCGGGGTCACCGATGACAGCATCCGGCTGCCGCAGGTTTCGCGCCGGATGAAGCGCCAGGAGGTGTTGCTGGCGCGGGGCACCGCGGATGCTTTTGCGCTGCAAAAGAAATACCGCGATGAGGCGACGTTTAACCGCTATAGCCCGCAGGGGCAGTTGGCACGCGATATCTATGAAGCCATGGAAACCGCGCGCTGCGAAGCCGTGGGCGCGCGCGACATGCCGGGCACCGGTAGTAATATTGACGCCAAGATTGCCAATGAGGCAGCGCGCAAGGGTTATGCCGAGATCAAGAAATCCGCCGATGCGCCGTTGGCAGTGGCCGCCGGCTATCTGGTGCGCCAGCTGGCCACCGGACGCCCCCTGCCCGAGGGCGCGGACAATATTGTGGAACTGTGGCGCGACTTTTTTGAGACCCGCTGCGGCGAAACCCTGGAAAATCTGGACGAAACGCTGGGCGATCAGGCCGATTTTGCCCGGTTTGCCCGCCAGATTATCAGCGATCTGGGCTATGCTGACCAGTTGGGCGATGACCCGGATATGCAGGACCCGGATCAGGATGATACTGCCGAGACCGAGGAAGACGACGACCCGGACAGCGCGGGGCAAGATGAACAGGGCGACGCAGAAGATGCCGACGCCAACCCGGACCAGTCCCAGGAAGATACCCAGGAAAGCACCGAAGCCACCGTTTCAATGGATGACATGGCGGATGCGGAGATGGGCGAAGAAAGCGAAATGCCCGAGGGGGAGGCCCCGCTGGAGCCGCCGGCCCCGGCGCCTTTTTCCGAGGCTGATCCGAATTATCAGGTGTATCTGTCGGATTATGATGAGGAGATTAAAGCCGAGGATCTGGCCGAACCGGCAGAGCTGGAACGGCTGCGGGCCTATCTGGATCAGCAGCTTGAGCCGCTAAAGGGCGCGGTATCCCGGTTGGCGAATAAATTACAGCGCCGGTTGCAGGCGCAACAGAACCGAAGCTGGGAATTTGACCTTGAGGAAGGCACGCTGGATGCGGGGCGACTGGCGCGGGTGGTGGCCAACCCAACCACACCGCTAAGTTTCAAAATGGAGCAGGACACCGATTTCAAAGATACCGTGGTGACGCTGCTGCTGGACAATTCCGGTTCCATGCGCGGGCGGCCCATATCGATTGCCGCGATCTGCGCCGATGTTCTGGCCCGCACGTTGGAACGCTGCGATGTGAAGGTGGAAATCCTGGGGTTCACCACCCGCGCCTGGAAGGGTGGGCAGGCGCGCGAACAATGGCTAAACGCCGGTCGCGAACAGCAACCGGGGCGTCTGAACGATCTGCGCCACATCATCTATAAATCGGCCGATGCGCCGTGGCGGCGCACCCGGCCCAATCTGGGGTTGATGATGAAAGAGGGTCTGCTGAAGGAAAACATCGACGGTGAGGCGCTGGAATGGGCGCATCGCCGGATATGCAACCGGCAGGAGGCGCGCAAAATCCTGATGGTGATCAGCGACGGGGCGCCGGTGGATGACAGCACATTGTCGGTGAACCCGGCCAATTATCTGGAAAAGCACCTGCGTGATGTTATCAATTTGGTGGAAAAACGCCGCGCCGTTGAATTGCTGGCCATCGGTATCGGCCATGATGTGACGCGCTATTATGACCGCGCCGTGACCATCACCGATGTGGAACAGCTGGCCGGGGCAATGACCGAGCAACTGGCCGAGTTGTTTGATAATGATCCCCGCGCCAAAGCCCGGCTGTTTGGCATGAAACGCGCCAGCTAGTTTGCGGGTATTGGGAACTTCTTGGCGGCAGAATTTATTGGGGAAAGTGAACCACCGGAACCGGATAAAGGGAGATACATAATGTCTGACGAAGCCGACAAAATGTTCGTAAACCTACAGGAAAAAACCGGCAAAACCCGCGAACAGTGGGTGGCCATTGCCAAGGCATCAGGGTTTGAAAAGCACGGACAGATCATGACCCACCTGAAAACCAAACATGGGATGACCCACGGTTTTGCCAATCTGGTGACGTTGGCCGCGCGGGGCGCCATTTCGGGCGAACTGGATGGGGACATGCTGATTGACGCGCAATATAGTGGCAAGGAAAACCTGCGCCCGATCTATCAGGCCATCGCTGATTTCATTGCCACCATTGGTTCCGATTACGAAATCGCGCCGAAAAAGGCCGGGGTCAGCTTTCGCCGTAAAAAGCAGTTTGTGCTGGTGGAACCCAAAACCAAAACCCGCATAGATATCGGCATTAATTTAAGGGGACACCCCGGTTCTGACCGCCTGAAACCCGTGGGCGGCATGTGCACCCACCGGGTTGGCGTCAGCGAACTGGGCGACATTAACGCCGAGCTTAAAAACTGGATTGCCACGGCATTCCATGCGTCCGGGTAACCCGAAATCACCGCCGCTTCTTCTTTTCCCAAATATCCCCGCCGGAGGCATCCCATGTTTCAGACATTCACCAAAATCAGCAATCCTGCAGACGGCCCGCCAAGGCTGGCGGCCCTGCGTGCTGAGTTGAAATCCGCTGGTCTGGATGGCTTTCTGATCCCGCGCGCTGACGCCCATCAGGGGGAATATGTTGCGCCCCATGACGCGCGACTGGCCTGGCTGACCGGGTTTACCGGATCAGCCGGGTTTTGCATCGCGCTGGCGGAGTGCGCCGGGGTGTTTGTTGACGGGCGCTACCGGGTGCAGGTCAAGGAACAGGTGGCGTCGGATCATTTCAGCCCCGTGGACTGGCCCGAGGTGAAGCCGTGGGACTGGTTGAAAGAGGCCCTGCCAAGGGGCGGTAAAATCGGTTTTGATCCCTGGCTGCATACGGCGGCGGAAATCGCAGGCTACCGGGATGGTCTGAAAGACAGTGGCGTTGAACTGGTGGCCCGTGACAATCCGGTGGATAAGGTCTGGCTGGATCAGCCGGAGCGGCCGCAGGGTAAAATCACCGCCTATCCACTGGAATATGCCGGTGAAAAATCCGGTGAAAAACGCGCCAGAATTGCGAAGATTTTGGCCGATGCCGGGCATTCTGCGGCAGTTCTGACCCTGCCGGACAGCATTTGCTGGTTGCTGAACATTCGCGGCTCTGACATTGAGCGCAACCCGGTGGCCCATGCCTTTGCCATCCTGTTTGACAGCGGCAAGATGCAATTCTTCACCGATCCCGAAAAGGTTCAGGAGCTTGGCCCTGACCCAAATATCGAAGTGTTGAACTGGGGCGCGTTTGAAGGCGCGCTGGCGGCGCTGACGGGTCCGGTTCGGGTGGACCAAGCCTGTGCTCCGATCCGTGTTGGGGATGTGTTGAAAGACGCAGGCGTTGACATTGTTTACGCTGATGATCCCTGCATCCTGCCCAAGGCCCGCAAAAATGCCACCGAGATCGCCGGCACGGTTGAGGCGCATCTGCGCGACGGTGCGGCGATGGTGGAATTTCTGTGCTGGCTGGACAGCGCCAAGCAAGAACCGGGGCTGAGCGAAATCGACATCGTCAAAAAGCTGGAAGGTTTTCGGCGCGCCACCAATGTGCTGCTGGATATCAGCTTTGAAACCATCTGCGGTTCCGGGCCCAATGGCGCGCTGCCGCATTACCGGGTGTCTGAGGACAGCAATCGCACCCTGCAGGGGGGTGATCTGATCGTGATAGACAGCGGCGGCCAGTATATTGACGGCACCACCGACATCACCCGCACGATCTGTGTTGGCACGCCGGGGGCGGAGGAGCGCGCGGCGTTCACCCGGGTATTGCAGGGCATGATCGCGGTGTCGCGGGTGCGCTGGCCGCGGGGGCTGGCCGGGCGTGATCTGGATTCAATTGCCCGGTTTCCGCTATGGGCCGCTGGTCAGGATTTTGACCATGGCACTGGCCACGGTGTTGGCACCTATCTGTGTGTGCATGAGGGACCGCAACGCATTGCGCGCAGCGGGGTTGTACCGCTGGAAACCGGTATGATCCTGTCAAATGAGCCGGGATATTACCGCGAGGGCGGCTTTGGCATTCGCATTGAAAACCTGTGTGTGGTGCAGGAGGCCCCGGAACTGGCGGGCGCGGACGGGCGCGATATGCTGGCGTTTATGACCATAACATTTGCGCCCATTGCCCGTGAGCTGATTTATATTGCGGCTTTGTCGCCAGCCGAAAAGGACTGGTTGAACGCCTATCACGCTGAGGTCATTGATAAAATCGGACCAAGGCTGGGGGAAGATACCCGGGCATGGTTGCTAAAATCCGCCGCCCCGATCCGGGGTGGGGGCCTTTAAGCCGGTCGGTTCATAGTGAGACGATCAGGTCCGGCTGGGCCTGTTTCAGGGCGGCGATAACCTGTTGGAAATCAATCACCAGATCACTGTGGCGCACACCGGCAACCATATCTTTGCCCATTATCTGACGCACGGTTTCGGCGGTGATAATCGCCGTCATTTCCGCTTCGCGCCGACCAATGATGCCAAAAACCCGGGGCGGACCGCCCGTCGGTGGTGTCAGTGTCACAGAAATCCCGCAGCGATCGACGCCACGGGGCGCGTGCAGAAACGACCACATCAGGGCACGGCGAAACCCGGCCCGGCGGCGCAGCAACCGGGCCAAACCCCAGCGCGACAGGCCGGCAACCAGCCATGTTGCCACAGTATTGTTCAGCCGGAACCATGTTGAGACCGACGCGATATCCAGCGTGCGTGCCACCATCACCTGATCCGGAAAGCTGAACCGGTAGGCGCTGCGTGGTTTTTTTCCGTCCGGCAATTGCAGCTTTCGCGTGCCGACAAAACTTTGCGCCGGTTGCATCTGGCCGTTTTCACGGTGTTCAAACCGCCTGTCCAGGTTGTCAAACATCCAGTTAATCGCAGCCCGGCCGTGGCGGTCGCCGACGCCAAATTCCACCAGGATATCAAGCCGCTCAGGCGGCCCGGCGACCTTAACGGCATGGCGCGCCAGCATGTTGGTAAAACCGGGCGTCAGCCCAACGCTCATAACGGCAGATGCGCCCTGTTGTTTTGCCAGCATATCCAGCGTTTCCACACTCGTCAGAAAGTCGAGTTTCGCAGAGATATCCACATAGTTGATCGCCAACGACAGACAGTGACTGACAAAATTGGTATCAGCCTGATCCAGACAGACCAGCACCAGCGCCACGCCGTGCAACAGCCCCTCTGGCACCGGGGAAAACACATCAAATTCAATGCCTTGCGCCCCGTTCCCCAATGTGATGGCCGCCTGTCTGGCTTTTGCGGCGTTGCGCCCGGACACAATCAGGGCGTCCGGAAAAAGCGGTGCCAGTATTTTTGCGATGGTTAAGCCGACCTGACCATAGCCGCCCACAATCAGGATTTTATCCTGTTTTTCCGGCACATCCAATGGGGGGTTGGCCATGGAAAACACTCATCTATCATCAACAACATATCGGATTAAACACGCGCCAAAATCAGGGTAAAGCGGAAACAACCCATCCGGTTGGTTATGACCCAACCGGGCGCGCCAAACTGTCCCCTTTCCTGATTGCGCAAACATGTTAGTATTGATCGGTTCAACAGGGGAAATTGCCATGGCAGATCACATCAAAATCCGTAAAATCGCCGGCACCTGGGTGTTGCGCGCCGGGGGCGCGGTTCTGGGGGAAACCAAAAACGCGCTGGAACTGAGTGAGGGGGATTACCCGCCGGTGATCTATTTCCCAAAGGAAAACATTGCCATGGCGTTTCTGGATGGCTCTGACACTACGTCCCATTGCCCCCATAAGGGGGATGCCAGCTATTATTCGATCCAGACCAAGTCGGTGCTGATCAAGGATGCCGGCTGGTCCTATGATGACCCAAAGGACGCGGTGGCGGCGATTGTCGGACATATCGCATTTTACGGTGACAAGGTGGCGGTTGAGCAGGTCTGAACCCTATCGGGGGGCTGAATTATTCCCCAATCTCGCCCCATTGGCGGATTAAAACCTGCCAATGGCAGTGAGTAAAATTACCGATGTTGACCGGCTGTTGCGCGGCATTTCCACGGATCATCCTGAAACCGTCCGGGACGCCTGGCGGGCGCTTTTATCGGCGGGCAAACCTGCCACTTTGAAGGTGTTGGACACGCTGGCAACCCCGGGCTGGGCCGAGTATCCCAAGGGTCCGTTCGCGCAATATCTTGGGGTGCTTTTATCGGTGCTGGATGAGCTGGACCCGGTGGCTTTTCGCCGCGAAATCAAGCGCCTGCAGGTATCAAAACTGCACCCTTTGCACCGGATGACGGTGGATTTGATGGCCAGACGGCGTGGGGAACGCCCGCGGGGCACCCTTGCGCAAGGGTGCAAGATTTACATTTCAGATGAGGTTACCGGCGGCGAGCAGATCATCCGCTGGCTGAGCGAATGGAGCCGGACAGAGGGTATTGAGCTGTCCGGCCTGCATCGCATTGATGTGGTGGCCCTGCATCCGCAGTTGCGCTATCTGGGCCTGTACAGGGTTTATTATTCGGGCATGGTTCTGACATGGCCGGTAAACAGCCATCGTGGTGTCCGGAAATGGTATCACAAACTGAATATGGAATACACGTTCTACCATGAGGTCGGGCACCATGCCTGGGGCCATCTGGAGGGCGGGCGAGACGAAGATCAGGAAAGCGAGGCCAATGATTTCGCAAGGGCGCGCCTGCGCAAATCCCGGCCCATCACAACGGGTATTGGCAGGGTGCTGATGGTGCCGTTTGCGCCGTTGGTGCGTATGCTTTTGAATAAAACCAAGTCCGGCCGCCGCTCACTGCGTGAAAACACAGCGCTGTCTTCAGACCCGGACATACCGCTTTGATTGTATCGCGCCATTATTCACCATCGGATGTTGCAAATGGACCCTGAAATCAGGAATGAATTTGAACGTGAACTGAACAAGCAGGGTCTACCAGGCCGGGCGGGTGGTTTTTTCCAATGGGTGTTTTTTGGAAGTTTTGTGGTTCTGGTCGGGCTATTGGTTATGTTTCAACCAACAAAGTCGTTCCAATACGCTAAGGTTATAAGCGTTCGCGTTCTTCCGGATAAAGACGCTGAAGAAAGACTTGTAACAGTCGATATTGCAGGCAAAGAAGTAGCGATGCTGATACGGGACCGATTGGTTTGGCCACAGAAAGGGCAACTGGCCTGCATTGCCAGCCGCACCGGCGCTGTCTTAAAGATCACAACATATTCTGTCGCTTTAGACATATTTTGCATCAGTTAATCCGGGCTGTAAGCGGGGCCAGGGCTATTGAGCTATAAAAGCCCTACCTACATCTTTGTTCCACAAATATCCCCGCCGGAGGCAGCCGATTTTTCGCAGAAAAATCGCACCGCGACGCGCCAAAGGCGCGGCGCAATTCAAGCTGATCAGGAATGTTCCTCAGCCGCCGTGGCGGCCAGTGCCCGGTTAAAGGCTTTCAGCGCATCCACTTGAAAAATTGCCCCCCACAGCTCCGGTGGCTGATCCTCACCGGCAAGGGTCACCACCGGCAAAAACGCGACGTTGGATTTTTCAAATACCGGCATGGCGCTTTCCAGTGTGGCGTTGCCGTCAATATAGATGCCCTGTTCGATCAAATCCCAACTGGTGTCCTGTTCACTTTGCCGCATGTCGTGCTTTTGCCGCATGATTTTACTGCACCCCACCGTTGCCAACAGATAGGCCTGCGGGCCAGCGGCCAGATGGACATTGCGCCGCTCGAGCAATGTCAGGAAAAACGACCGGTCCACCATGCGGCTGGCCAATGCGGTGGACAGCGACACCGCCACCATCACAGCCAGCCCGGTTTGCCAGTCACCGGTCAGTTCAAACACGATCAGCGTGGTGGAAATCGGCGCCCCCAAAACGGCCGCGGCCACCGCCCCCATGCCCGCCAGCGCATAGAGGGTTTCGGAGCCGGACACTTCCGGGAACAGGGGCGTAGCGATCAGCCCGAAGGCCAGCCCGGTCAGCGCCCCCACCATCAGCGCCGGGGAAAAGATACCGCCCCCCATACGCCCGCCAAAGGTGATGGCAACAGCTACGGTTTTTAGGATCACGAATAGTATCACCTGGGACAGGATCAGTTCCCCGGTCAGGGCAGCAGACGTGGTTTCATACCCCGCGCCAATAATATGGGGAAACCAGATCGCCATGCCCCCCAACAGCACCCCGGCAATCGCCGGGCGCAGGTAACGTGGCAACCCCGTGGTTCGCTGCACAAAATTGCCAAAGTCATCGGCCCAGAAAACTGAGCGCATCAACAGCACCGCCACCAGCCCCGAGATTAGCCCCAGAAGCAGAAACGCCGGCAGTTCCACGTAAAATTCCAGCGCATTGCCCACCGGCAGGATAAATTCGGTGACATCGCCAAACTGCCAGCGGCTGATCACGGTTCCGGCCACCGAGGCGATAACGATGGGGGCAAAGGCATGTACGGCAAAGTGGCGCAAGACCACTTCCAGCGCGAACAGTGTCCCGGCAATGGGGGCGTTAAAACTGGCCGACACGGCGGCGGCAACGGCGCAGCCCAACAGGTCTCGCCCGGTGATCCCGTCAGCATGGATGCGGTTTGACACCCAGCTGGATATCATCGCTGCCATATGCACCACCGGGCCTTCACGCCCGGCCGAGCCACCGGTTGAAAGGGTGATCAGGGACGCCAAAGCCGAAGCGATCCCGGCGCGCTGTTCAACCCGGCCCTCATGCAGGGCGGCACCTTCGATGACATCCGCAACACTGCGCACCCGCCCGTCGGGCGTGAAGAAATGCAGGATCAACCCCACCGCCAAGCCGCCCAAAACCGGAATGATCAGGATCCAGTACCAGTCCAGTTGTTGCACGATATGTAAAAGACCACGTTCATCATCGCGACCATACAGCAACCCTTGCAGGGCGATGATGGCCTTGCGAAACAACAGCGCGGCAAAGCCCGAAGCTATGCCGATCCCCAGCGCGATGAACCAGAACTGCACCTGACCGGGCCCTTGCTTGCGCAACACCTGCCAGCCGTCCCGGCAACTTTGGGCACAGTCGTGGCACACTGCCACAAAGGTGGATCGCATTTTCATGGCCGGTTTCCTGTATTGGGGCGGCTCAATTACTTTGCACAGACCAACTGGTTGGCCTAGTCTCTGGTTCGAATTTACAACCGGGGGCAGGAATGGCCATCAGCGACGCAATATCCGAGTTAACACCGCTTTTAGGCAATCGGCTGGTGCGATCCAAGTCTGATCTTGCACGCCATGGCCAAAGTGAAAGCTATTTTCCTATGACCCCACCGGATGCGGTCGCCTATCCTAAGAATACCAATGAGGTCGCGGCGATTGTACGTATCTGTACCGATCAGGACTGCCCGGTGATCGGCTGGGGCGCGGGTACATCGCTTGAGGGGCACGCATTGGCGGTTCAGGGCGGCATTTGTGTGGATTTTTCACACATGAACAAGGTGTTGCAAGTCCATGCGGAGGATATGAATGTGGTGGTGCAGCCCGGCATAACCCGGGAACAGCTGAATACTGAACTGCGCGATACCGGGTTGTTTTTTCCGGTGGATCCGGGGGCCAATGCCAGCATTGGCGGCATGGCGGCGACGCGTGCCAGTGGCACAACGGCGGTGCGCTATGGCACCATGGGCGACAATGTAATGGCATGCGAGGTGGTGCTGGCGGGTGGCCGCATAATCCGCACCGGCAGCCGGGCGGCAAAATCAAGTGCCGGCTATGACCTGACCGCATTGATGGTGGGCTCTGAGGGCACGCTGGGGCTGATGACCGAGATCACCCTGCGCCTGCAGGGCCAACCCGAGGCGATATCGGCCGCCACCTGTGCTTTCCCCGACATTGAAAATGCCGTCAACGCCGTGATCGCCACCATCCAGATGGGCATCCCCATGGCGCGGATCGAATTCATTGATGCAGCCACGGTGCTGGCCTGTAACGCTTACGCCAAAACCGATTTTCCGGCGCAGCCACATCTGATGGTGGAATTCCATGGCGCTGAAATTACAGTGGCGCAGGATGCCAGACGCTTTGGCGACATCATCGCCGGTTTTAGCGGCACTGACTTCAAAGCGTCCAGCAGACCCGAGGACCGCCGCGCACTTTGGGAGATGCGCCACAATGCCTATTATGCAGTGCTGGCCCAGCGTCCGGGCGCGCATGCCCTGACGACTGATATCTGCGTGCCGATTTCACAACTGGCCACAGCGGTGCGCGAAACCCAGTCAGATATCGCGGCCTCGGGTCTGACCGGCCCGATCCTGGGTCACGTGGGGGACGGAAACTTCCATGCCATATTACTGGTGGACCCCGACAACACAGATCAACTGGCTATAGCGCAGGGTCTGGCGGAACGCATGGCGCAACGGGCTTTACGCCTTGGCGGGACCATCACAGGTGAACATGGTATCGGCATCGGTAAACTGGACTACATGGCCGATGAACATGGTGAGGGCTGGACAGTGATGGCGGAAATCAAACGCGCGCTGGATCCAAAAAACATCATGAACCCCGGCAAACTGCTGCGTATCAACTGACTTTTGCTTTGCCCAAACACTCCCCTAGCGGAGCGAAAATCGCCCGCAGGGCTAATAAAAATGCCCCCAAAGGGGGCTCAATTTTCCAACAACGACGCCCCAGCGGCGCGGGCCCGCAGCCCGACCGTCAGCGCCAGCAAAACAAGCCCGCTGAACATTGCCGACAGGATGATCAGCGCGCCCAATGGGCGGATGTCAAAGGCGCCGGTGACAAACAGCCCTGTGCCCAGCGGCATCAGCACCCGTGTCGCCCAGACCAGCAATCGTTCGAGCAGGGTCTGTTGTGGCAGCACAAAGGTAAGCGTTACCACCACCACCGCCGATAGCAGCCATTTCGCCGCTGATATCTGCGCCTGTGCCAGAATGCGTTCGGCGGGCAGATCGGCCCCGGTTTCCACCATGTCGATGGACAGGATCAGGGTGATGTCTTCGACCAGATCAAACCCCATCACCAGCAGGATGCCCAGCCCGGCCACCCATGCTGCGGCCCGGTTGATGTCGCAATAGGCCCAAGCGGTCATGCCGATGGCGCTGCCGAAACCGATGATGAAAAACAGATCCCCCAGCAACACCAGACGCAACATCGGGCCGGCGTCACGCATGCGGTCGGAATATTCGCCCGGCTCGGCGAACAGCTCAAAACCCTCTTGCCCGGCCTGCCCACCGCTGGCGATGGTAAGAACCAGCATGATGGCAAATACCGTGACCGCATAGATATACAGCCCGCTGGCCAACTGTAGTTTCCGGTTCTGGTTCATGTTTCATTCCCCTTGTTCACTATTTTTTTTATTATTTTTTTTACAATGATTTTCGCGCCTTATATATCAAGAAGTACCCGCGCCGCGGCCCGGGCCTCATCTGTGATGCTGTCGCCTGCCAGCATGCGTGCCAGTTCATCCACGCGATCGGTTTCATTCAGGGGTACAACCGTGGACAGGGTCACACCGTTGCTGACCGATTTTTGCACCCGCCAGTGGTGCTGACCGCGGGCGGCCACCTGCGGGGAATGGGTGACCACCAGAACCTGATTGTCGCTGGCAATCTCTGCCAGACGACGTCCCACCGCGTCGGCGGTGGCGCCACCGACACCGCGGTCAATTTCATCAAAAATCATGGTCAGACCGGTGCTGCCGCTGGTCAGGCAGACCTTGAGCGCCAGCAAAAAGCGCGACAGTTCACCGCCCGAAGCGATTTTGTTCAGGGGCCCGGCTGGCGCGCCGGGGTTGGTGGCAACCTGAAAGACCACGCGATCAACACCGCCTGCCCCGGCATCTGTTGCAGTGATTTCGGTGGTAAACTGCGCCCGTTCCAGTTTGAGGGGGGCCAGTTCGGCGGCCATGGCCTTGTCCAGTTTTTTCGCAGCTTTTGCGCGTTTGCTGCTTAAACGGCTGGCGGCTTGGTCATAGGTGGATTGGGCCTGTGCAAGGGCTGCGGCCAATGTGGCTAATTCCGCTTCTCCGCCCTCAATATTTGTCAGTTTTTGCTGCAAACCGCTGCCAAATTCGGCCAGATCATCCGGTTGCACCCCATGTTTGCGGGCCAGTGCGCGGATGGCGAACAGGCGTTCTTCGGCCAGTTCCAGATCGTTTGCGTCATAGGACATGGCCGACAGGCAGTCTTCCACCCCTTGCTGGGCTTGTCCCAGTTCGGTCATGGTGCGTGACAGGGCGGCGATGGCCGGATCAAGCTGGCCCTCGGCGTCGGCGGCGACGGTTTCCAGCCAGCGGACCGCGTCGCCTATCCGGGCCTCGGCACCGTTGGTTCCCAGGGCCGCGTGGGCCTTTGTTATGTCTTCACGGATGCGGCTGGCGGCCTGCATCAGGCGACGTTTTGCATCCAGTTCGGCCTCTTCCCCCGGCAGTGGCGCAAGGCTGGCAAATTCTTCGACACTGTGGCGCAGGAATTCTTCTTCTTTGCGGGCAGTTTCAAAGGCCTGTTGCGCCTGTGACAGGCTGCGACCGGCCTGCGAAACAGCCTGCCAGATTTTGCGGATTGATTTAACATCAGCGTCTAACCCACCGAATTCATCCAGTATTTTCTGGTGGTTCTTTGGGTCCAGCAGGCCCCGGTCATCCTGTTGGCCGTGCAGTTCCACCAGGCATTCAGACAGGGTGCGCAGCACGTCGCCAGAGGCGCGCCGGTCATTGATGCGGGCGGTTTTGCGCCCGTCGCTGGTATTGGTGCGGCGCAGGATCAGTTCATCATTGACCGGCAGATCGGCAGCAACCAGCACGGCGCGGGCCGGGTGATCACCGGATATGTCAAACACGGCGGTGACTTCACCGCTGTCGGCACCGGAGCGCACCAGTTCGGCGCGCCCCCGCCAGCCCAGCACAAAGCCAAGGGCGTCCAGCAGGATGGATTTTCCGGCCCCGGTTTCCCCGGTCAGCACGTTCAGGCCGGGCTGAAAATTCAGTTCCAGCCGGTCAATGATCAGCATGTCGCGGATATCAAGACTGAGCAACATCGCGCCCGCCCCCCTGGCCTATAGCCATTCGCCGCGGATCATTTGACGGTAGATTTGTGACAACCAGCCATTGCCGGTATCGGCAAGCGGGCGCAGGCCCTGCCCGGTCAGCAGCGCGAAACTATCGGCATAATATTCTGTTGAACGGAAGTTTTCGCCCAGTATGGCCCCGGCAGTCTGTGCCTCGGCGGTCAGGCCAAGGGCCAGATAGGTTTCCACCAGCCGGGACAGTGCTTCGGCGGTGTGGGTGGTGGTCTGGAATTGTTCAACCACCACACGGAACCGGTTTGCGGCGGCGGTAAAGTGGTTTCTTTTCAAATAGTAACGGCCGATTTCCATTTCCTTGGCCGCCAGATGGTCAAACGCCAGGTCAAATTTCAGCACCGCAGAGCTGGCATATTCGCTGTCAGGGTAGCGTTCAATCACCGTGCGCAGGGCCTGCAGCGCCTGAAAGGTCAGGCCCTGATCACGGCCGACATCGTCGATCTGGTCATAGTAGCTGAGCGCCAGCAGATACTGGGCATAGGCGGCATCCTGATCGGCGGGGTAAAAATCAAGGTAGCGTTGGGCGGTGGCGCGGCTGTTGGCGTAGTCTTTGTCCTGATGGTAGGAAAACGTCTGCATGATCAGCGCGCGTTTGGCCCATTCTGAATAGGGGTACAGGCGTTCAATTTCGCTGAAAAACCGCGCCGCATCGTCAGGGTTGCGTTTGGACAGTTCAAATTCACCGCGCTGATAAATCTCGGCAGCGGTGAAGTTTTCAAGATCCACGTTATTGGGCGCGCCGCCACCGCAGGCAGATACCACACTAATTACGGCCAATGCTGCGACCGATCTGATGACTGTTCTGGCCTTTGCCATAAAGCCCCACCCTTATTTAAGCCTGTGCAAAACCACACACTTAGCTTTGCTTGTTAAGTGGTCCTAACACAGAAATTTCCGGGGCAAAACGTCTTTGATCTGGAAAAAGGATCAGGTTTACGCGACGGCGGGAATATCCGCGCTGTGAACCCCGACACCGGGCAGACGGCGGGCCATGGCAGGGGTGCAGTCAACAACCCGGTAAGATGTCGGATCGTTGAACAGGGCGCGCAGTAACTTATTGGTCAGCGCGTGTCCGGCCCGATTGCCGATATAGCGCCCGACAATGGGGCAGCCGGCAAGCGCCAGATCACCAAGGGCGTCCAGCATTTTGTGGCGCACAGCTTCGTCTTTGTAGCGCAGGCCACCGGGGCTGAGGATGGTATCCCCATCCACAACAATGGCGTTTTGCAAGGTGCCACCCAGGGCAAGACCGTTGGCGCGCATGGTTTCAACGTCACTTTGGCGGCAAAAGGTGCGGCTGGCGCACAGTTCACGCACGAATGTACCATTGGCCATATTCAGGTGCATGTTTTGTTTGCCGATGGCGCGGTCGGTGAATTCGATGCGAAATTCAATTTCAAAGGCGTCACTGGGCACGAAACGGGCAATGGCACCGTCTTCGGACACTTCAACCAGTTTCAGAATCTCTATAACCCGCGCCGGGGAATTCAGCGTGCGAATACCAGCGGACAGGATGCCTTCGACAAACTGGGCCGAGCTGCCGTCCAGAATGGGCACTTCGGGGCCATTGATTTCAACCAGAGCATTCTGGATGCCACAGCCGGCAAGCGCGGCCATGATATGTTCAATTGTTGACACAGAGACCCCGGCCGGATTGACGATTTTGGTGCACAGCTTTGAGGGAACGACCGCATCCCAATGGGCCGCAATCCGGGTGTTGCCAAGGGCGATGTCAGTGCGGCGAAACCAGATGCCGTATTCAGCAGAGGCCGGTTGAATGGTCATTTCCACCCGGTCCCCGGTATGGAGGCCGATGCCCTTAAAGGTCACGGGTGATTTGATCGTTGTTTGCAACTGAAGCCTCAAATTTATGGTGTCGCACTATTTATCTGTGTGACTTGAAGCTGCCTAGCGACAGTGGTCTTCGCACTCAACTCAATATTTGTAACGGACTGAAACATGGGCGCGAGTTTTGCGCGAAAACACGCCGTTTTGGCGGATTTCCCCGGTTAAACCCTTGATAATATGAAAAAAGGACCGGCGATTGCCGATCCTTCTAATTTCAAATGTTACCGGTTTTAGTTGGCTTGCCGACGCAGGAAGGCCGGAATTTCGATGCGTTCCTGTTCCGGGTTGGGATCTGCGGGTGCCTCAGCTGCCGGTGTCTGGGGCTGCTGTTGGGGCAGTTTTTCGCTGCTGACGGCACCGGGTTCAACCGGCTGGCCGGTCATCCGGTTGATCAGGGAGTTGATGCCAAAGCGGTTCTTTTCAGCCGGTGTGGCAGCAGAAGTCTGAACGTTCAGTGCACTTTGACGCGGGGCATTGCGCACTGCGGCCTGTAGCCGGTCCAGCGCCTGGGGTGTTGGCGTGCCAGCGGCGGGTGCCTTGGGTGCGACGAAACCATCGGCCGCCAAATCATCCACGGGTGCGGCTTGTGGGGCCGGCTGGTAGACCGGTGCCGGAACGTCGTTTTCGGCGACAACCGGTGCCGGGGTTTCTGCTGCACGGCGCGATTCAAAGCCCTGAAACTGTGGTTCCTGAGACTGTTCGGCAACGGCGGCCTGTGGCGCCGGTGTTGCAGCGGCAACCGCTGGTGCAACCGCGGCCGCGGCCTGTGGGGCTACATTTTCCGGTGCTTTCAGCGGTTCAGCCATGGAACGGCGCGGCACGGGCAATTCACCGACATTGACATTGGCGTCAATTCCGGTGGCCACAACGCTGACGCGCATGCCGCCTTCCATATCGGTATCAAGGGTGGAGCCGACGATGATGTTGGCTTCGGCATCGACTTCTTCGCGGATGCGGTTGGCGGCTTCGTCCAGTTCAAACAGGGTCAGATCATGGCCGCCGGTGATGTTGATCAGCACGCCCTTGGCGCCTTTAAGGCTGATTTCGTCCAGCAGCGGGTTGGCGATGGCTTTTTCGGCGGCCTGAATGGCGCGGTCTTCGCCGGTGCCTTCGCCGGTGCCCATCATGGCTTTGCCCATTTCATCCATGACAGCGCGCACATCGGCGAAGTCCAGATTGATCAGACCGGGGCGCACCATAAGATCGGTGACGCCTTTGACGCCCTGATACAGCACATCGTCGGCCATGGAGAACGCTTCGGTGAAGGTGGTTTTTTCATTGGCCAGACGGAACAGGTTCTGGTTGGGAATGATGATCAGGGTGTCGACCATCTGCTGCAGGGTATCAACGCCTTCTTCAGCCTGACGCATGCGCTTGGCGCCTTCAAACTGAAACGGCTTGGTGACGACACCAACTGTCAGAACGCCCAGTTCGCGGGCGGCCTGCGCAATGATCGGGGCGGCACCGGTGCCGGTGCCCCCGCCCATACCAGCGGTAATAAAGCACATATGTGCGCCGGCCAGCTGGTCAACGATTTCTTCGATGGTTTCTTCGGCGGCGGCAGCGCCGACGGCCGGGCGCGCACCGGCACCCAGACCTTCGGTGACTTTGACACCCATCTGGATTTTATGGGCGGCATTAATCTGGGACAGCGCCTGTGCGTCGGTGTTTGCCACCACGAATTCCACGCCTTCAAGCTGCTTTTCGATCATGTTGTTGACCGCGTTACCGCCCGCACCACCAACGCCAAACACCGTGATACGGGGTTTAAGATCGTCCTGTTGCGGCATCATCAGATTTAATGTCATGCTATTATCCACCTACAATTATTGTCGGCCCAAAAGAGCCGAAAATTCCCTACTCGCGACCAGTCCTAAAGGGAGTCGCACGTTTCGTCACCCCAAAAACTTAAAAAAGACACAAAATGTGGGGGATAATTTGCGTCGAACGGCGGGATGTTGCCAAAAACCCGATATGTTGTGGTTACCAATTCTCTTTAAACCATTTCACCGCGCGCCGAAGTGATTGCGCGGGCAGACGTTCTGAGGGCAGGTCAAAGTCCCACCATTCATCCTGGGGGTGTGCCGCGAACAGGCACAGCCCGACCGAGGAGGCAAAAGCCGCACCGGTGGCGGCCTGGGGCAGGCCCTGCACCCGAAGCGGTCGACCGATGCGGACCTGCTGGCCCAGTATTTTTGGTGCCAGCCCGTCAAGGCCGGGTATCTGGCTGGCCCCGCCGGTCAGCACGATCTGCTGGCTGGGCAGGTGTTCAAAGCCGGCCGCATCCAGACGGGTGCGGACCTCTTCCAGTATTTCTTCTACCCTTGGGCGCATGATGCCGATCAGTTCAGCCCGGCTGACGGTGCGCCGGTCATGTTCCCAGTCACCGGTATCACCGCCAACGTCGATCATTTCGCGGTCATCCATGCCGGTGGCGACAACGCCACCGTAAAATGTCTTGATGCGTTCGGCCACGGCAAGGGGTACCTGCAGGCCCTTGGAGATGTCAGATGTGACATGTTCACCACCCATGCGAACACTGTCTGCATAGATCATGTGTTTTTTGATGAAAATCGACAGCCCGGTGGTGCCGCCACCCATATCAATACAGGCCGCCCCCAGTTCCTGTTCATCTTCCACCAGTGAAGATATTCCGGAGACATAGGCGCTTGAGGCGAGGCCGGCCAGTTCAAGGTCACAGCGCTTGATACAATAGAGCAGGTTTTCAACAACAGCGGTATCCACGGTCAGCAGGTGCATATCCACCGCCAGCTGGTTGCCGTTCTGGCCGCGCGGATCGCCAAGGCCCGAGCGGTGGTCCAGCGCGAAATTCACCGGCTGTGCGTGCAGGGCTTCGCGCCCTGCCCCATAATCAGGCACATCACAGGCGGCCAGCACATGGCTGACATCGGCGTCGGTTACCACCGGTTCTTCCAGATCAATCTTGCCGGCCAGCCCGTAGGAACGCGGTTCAGCGCCGGAAAAGCTGGCGATCACGTGATCGACCCGGACATTGGCCATTTTCTGGGCCGCCTGAACCGCAGTGCGAATGGCGCGTTCGGTTTCGGGCATGGCGTCAATTTCGCCAAAGCGCACGCCGCGCGACCGTGTGGTGGCCGCCCCGATCACCCGGAAAGAGCTTTGGCCGGCCATGTTGCCGACCCCGTCAGAGCCGCGGAACCGGTCAGGCCCGTCAAAGCGCAGGATCAGGCAGGCGATTTTGGAGGTGCCGATATCCAATATGGCGATGACGCCGCGCTGAATGGCGGCGTTGCGCATCCGGCGCATCTGGCGTTGGGTGGAATATAGATCAGTCATGTTTGTCAGCTTCCTGTGCAATGTCTCGGATGCGCCGCAACTCTTGCACAGCCGCCGGGGCCATGCGCAGGGTTGGACGTTTTATGTTTCGCATATCAACAGAGGCAATATCGCGGGCCAGAAGGTCACTGGCCTGTTCCAGCGCCATCACCTGAAGAAGCGCCTGTACCGGGTTGTTTTCGGGCAGTAAAATGCGTTGGTTGCGGTCAAGAACCAGATCCCAGCGACGTTCGCCCATGCGCACAAGGCCGCGTATGCGCGGCGCCACCGGGGCGGCAATCTGCAACAGTTCCAGCGCCTGCGCCACCTGTTTTTCAGCACCGGTTCCGGCCAGAAGCGGCAGGTCGGGGCGTTCAAGACGCGAGCCGATAACCGCAACGCGGTAGCCCTGTGCATCCAGCAATTCAATGTCGCGCCCCACCCGCCAGACGGCGGCGGGCTGACGTTCTTTGATTTCTATTTGCAGGATACCGCCCCGGCGCACGCGGATATCCACCTGCAGCACGGCGTCCAGTTCTGCGATCCGGTCCTGCATGCCGTCCAGATCAAGATCAAATGAGCTGATCGGGAAATCTACCGGGACAATTTCGCGGATATCATCGGCAATGCTTGTGGAGGCGCCATCAATGGCCATCAGGTTGACGCGAAATTCGGGGCGATCCTCAATTGAGGCGCGGATTTCGGCGTATTTATCCTGCACCGCCATTTGGTAGCGTTCCTGACTGGCGGCCCAGCCGATGATGCTGGCCAGCATGGCCAGTGGCAGGCCGACGCGCACGGTCTGGCGGAACATCGGGGTTAGCCAGAGGCGGCGCAGACGGTAGGCAATGCGTGAGGGCGCGGGATCACGTTTTATCGATTGCATGACGCGTCCTTTACGATCCAGTCGCAAAATTCAGGAAAACCATAGCCGGCATGGGCGGCTTGTTCGGGGGACAGGGATGTTGGGGTCATGCCGGGCTGGGTGTTGGTTTCCAACAAAACCAGCCCGGCAAGGCCGCGGCTTTCATCCCAGCGGTAATCGGTGCGGGAAATGCCGCGACAACCAAGGGCGGTGTGGGCGCGTTCGGCATAATCCATGCAGGCGTTGAAAATGTCGGTGGGGATATCGGCGGGCAGGATGTGGCGAGAGCCGCCGACATCGTATTTGGCGCTGTAATCATACCAGCCATCGGTCAGGATATCGGTCACGGTCAGGGCGCGGTTCCCCATGACGGTGGTGGTCAGTTCGCGCCCTGGTGCGTAGGCCTCAACCATCACGGTGTCGGGCATGGTGTCATCCAGTTGCGGCGGGGTGTTGGCGTTTTCATCGACAATGTAGATGCCGATTGAGGAGCCTTCGTTATTGGGTTTGACCACGTAGGGCGGGGTTAAAACATGGGCCTGTTTCACATCAGCTTTGGCGGCCAGGACGCTGTTGACAATGGGCAATCCGGCGTTCTGGTAGATGGTTTTACTGCGCTGTTTATCCATGGCCAATGCTGAAGATAACACCCCGGAATGGGTATAGGGCAACTGCATCCATTCCAGCAGGCCCTGCACGCAGCCATCTTCACCCCAGCGACCGTGGAGCGCGTTGAAAGCCACGTCAGGTTTGATATCGGTCAGGCGTGCGGCAAGGTCCGGACCCGCGTCCAGTTCAACAACATTATACCCCGCCTGTCGCAGTGCTGCGGCGCATTCGCGTCCGCTTGAAAGGGTCACCTCACGCTCAACCGAGGGGCCACCCATTAATACCGCCACTTTGGGGGAGTGTCTGCCCGACTTACCCACCTTGGTGCCTTTGCTGGGGCCAGTTTTATCGGCCCTCTGTTAGTCTGCCTGTTTTGGGGTCAGTTCACCGACCCGCATAATTTCCCATTCTAACGATATCTTACTGTTTTGGAATACCTTATTTCGCACTTCTTCGCCTAATTCTTCCAGATCGGCGGCTGTGGCGTTGCCGGTATTGACCAGAAAATTCGGATGCATGGGCGACATTTGTGCGCCGCCACGGGTGGCACCGCGCATGCCGGCGTTTTCGATGACTTTCCAGGCTTTCAATTCATGGGTGTCATCAGCGCGCCCGGTGCTGGAAAACCCGGCCGGATTGCGGAAAGTCGACCCGGCAGTGCGGTCTTTGGTGGGCTGGGTGGCGTCACGTTTGGCGATCTGGTCGGTCATGCGTTGGTGCAGTGTGGCCGGATCATTTACCGGCGCGGTGAAACTGGCGCTGGTGATGATGGTATCTGCCGGCAGATCGGTGTGGCGGTACTGAAAGTTCAGATCCTGCGCGGTGAGGCTGATGATGTCGCCCCTGCGGGTGACGGCCTGTGCGGCCGTGAAAACATCGGCCGTATAGGTGCCGTAACAGCCGGCATTCATCCGGACTGCGCCGCCGATGGAGCCGGGGATGGTGCGCAGGAAGGTCAGATCAAGCCCGGCCTCGGCGGCTTTGCGGGCGGTATGTGCGCCCAGGGCGGCGGCCCCGGCGGTGATGGTGTTATGCGCGATATCGATGGTGTTAAAGCCGCGGCCCAGCCGGATCACCACGGCGCGGATGCCGCCGTCACGCACGATCAGGTTGGAGCCGACGCCCATGGGGAAGATGGGGATGTCATCTGGCAGGTTGCGCAGGAAACCGGCGAGATCGTCAAGATCGGCGGGCTGGAACAGCCAGTCGGCGGGGCCACCGACGCGCAGCCATGTGAGGCGCGAGAGGTCTTTGTTTTGCGTCAGGGTGCCGCGCACGTCTGGGAAATTGGGGGGAAGATGGTTGGTCATGGGGGTGGTTTATAGCAATGGAAATGGAAAGGGTATCTGCTTCACTGCAGCTTTTCTTTTTTTGGTCCGGCACCGCCGGGCCGCGCCTGACCCTCCCCATGGGAGGGCGCATTGCACCGGTGCATATTTACGCAGCGATGTTAGGAGTGGTGTGCGTGTTGATGATATTGACC
>CAZETX010000045.1:7035-21414 GCA_964514925.1 uncultured Marinosulfonomonas sp. | reverse complement strand
GCCGGACTGAAGTGTTGCTGGGGCAAAGCGATATGGTTGGATTTCCGGTGTCGGGCGCGGTGAAAGATGTTGAACTTTTTGTGGATATTGCCCGGGAATTCGGGGTGGAAACACCTTCTATCAATGCCGGTCTGGAAAGTTTTCGTATAGCGCAAGAACAGGGATTGTCGGATGCAGATCTGGCGATGATGGTGCGCGCGGCGGTTGTAGAAACATGATTAGGTTCTGTCCCACACGCGAAAATTGCTTGCTTTAGCGGGTCGAGAGAAAATGTTTGGCTGATGCAACAAGGCTGATACCTTTGGTCGTGTCGAGCCGCTTAATCAACGCGTGCAGCAACGTGATGACGGGCGGTGAATTGTTTCCGCCCATCGGGAATATTATGAACAGGTCTTTTTCGGGGATATTCCAGCCCGGCAAAAGCACTTCCAACTGTCCGTTTTTCACGGCGTCTGCCACCAGAAATTCGGGTATCCTGGCAAAGCCCAGATTGTTGTTGAGCGCCTGAAATAGCAGATAGGGAACCTGGGCGGTCAAACCGATTTTGATGGGTGCCTGAATGGTTTCCTTGCCGCGATGCAGCCGAGTGGCGATCTGGTCGTCGGTGGAGGTGTACTGAATGTAATCCAGGTCAATCAAATCATCCGGTGTCTGTGGTCGCCCGGCGGTATTCAGATATTCGGGCGTCGCCACATGCAGAACTGACATTGTACCGATTTTCTGAACGACTTCATTGCCGTATCCGACGGACCCTGACCGCAGGGCAACATCTATTTTTTCGGCTGCCAGATCCATAATGCAATCATCGGGACGCAGGTTGATTTTCAGATCAGGGTGCAGATTGGTCACTTCGTCAATAACCAGCCCCATGATATTATGGGAAAACGCATGATCGGTGGTGATGGTGATCTGTCTT
The DNA here is from genome assembly GCA_964514925.1 of uncultured Marinosulfonomonas sp. Taxonomy (GTDB): domain Bacteria; phylum Pseudomonadota; class Alphaproteobacteria; order Rhodobacterales; family Rhodobacteraceae; genus NVTR01. The sequence goes on along the minus strand of CAZETX010000045.1, from coordinate 20,498 downwards.
GCCACCGGATCGGCCAGGTTTTCCAGTGTGGCTGCCAATTTATTTCGTTCTGCCAACATTGAAGCGGCGTACTTAAATACGGTTTCACCGGCTGGTGTCATTTGCACGCCACCCCGGCCACGGATGAGCAAGCGGGTGTCAAACTGACGCTCCAGCGCGGTTATATGTTGGCTGATTGCGGGTTGCGACATGCGGCGAAGGCGGGCGGCGCCTGACAGGGAACCCGACTGTACGGCCGACACAAAACTTTCCAATGCTCCCAATACATCCATAAGTATATCTTTTATTTAAAGGTTCAAAACCATGAGTTAGACCAAAGTATATATTTTATCAAAGATAACGCAACTCGCGTTGAATCTGGAAGGACTAAACATGAAAATTACCAAACGAAGTCTTCTTAAAAGCCTTGTGGCCGTGCCAGCATTGGCGGCACCCGCATTGGTTCTGGCCAGTGCTGGCAAGGCCATTTCGCAAACAGCAATGCCGGGCGCACAAGCCCCGGGATTTTACCGCCACCGGGTTGGCGATATTGAAGTCACCGCATTACTGGATGGTTTCACCGATATTCCGACAAGTTTTATTTTTGGATATGATGAAGCAGCTGCAAAGGAAGCCACGGCGAAAACCTATCATCCGTTTTCAAACGAGGCGATTTCCATACCGGTCAATGCCTACGTCATTAAGAACGGCACTGATACGATCCTGATCGATACTGGCGGTATTACAGCCTTCGCCCCAACTCTGGGTAAACTGACGGCGAATATGGAAGCCGCCGGAATTAAGCCAGAAGACATCACCGCGATTTTGCTGACCCATTTGCATCCCGACCATATTGGCGCATTGGTCAAAGAAGATGGCAGCAAGTTTTTTGAAAATGCGACGCTGACAATTTCCGAAGACGAATACAATTTCATGCACAATGACGACGTGCGCGCGGCCACGCCGGAAGATTTCCGCCCAATGATTGATGCGGCACGGGCGGTGTTAGCGCCTTACGCAGATGGCCAAAAGATGTTTACCGGGGAACAAGAATTGTTCGCCGGTGTAACGTCCTTGCCTTTGCCAGGGCACACGGCGGGTCAGATGGGGTATATCGTAAGCTCAAATGGTGAGAGCCTGCTTTTCTGGGGTGATGTCCTTCACTTTACCACATTGCAGTTTGAACACCCGGAATGGGGCATTGCTTTCGATCTGGATGTCGATCTCGCGCGCGAAACCCGGCTTGCATTGCTGGAGCGTGTCAGCACCGAAAGAATGCCGATTGCCGGGGCTCATGTTGATTTCCCGGGCATTGGGTATGTCGAGAAGTCGGGCGATGCTTACCGCTATGTGCCGACGCCTTGGATGCCGGTTTAAACACAAAGCCCCCGGGTTTTGGCCCGGGGGTTATCGCTGGGGGAGTGCCCCGCCAGAGACTAAAGTCGAACCAGGATGATCAATTTAGGGACGCACCGCTGTCACCAACATGGGAACAAGTCGCCCGTCGGCTACGGCACGACCTGAATTCGCACGCCTTTGCGGCATGTCATCACCCATTGCCGGAGAGTCGTCGGGCTGACCATCTGTCATCTGCGGCGGTGGGCCTGACGGAACACCCTTGGCGTGATCGGTGGTATTCTGAAATCCAGCGTCGGAAAGTGCTTGTAAAATCTCGGCGGGCGGCACGGCGAAACTCGTGTCTTCCGTCATTGCCCAGGGCACTGGGTAATCGACGGCATCGCCGTTTCCTTCACCAATATGGGTGAAGACATAGACGCCTTTGGGGCGCAGGACACGAAAGGCCTCGGTGAACATGGTCTGTTTGTTCGGAACATTCATCGTGACATTCTGACTCCAGACCACATCAAAACTGTTGTTGTCGTAAGGAAGTTTAGTCACCGAGCCGGTGCGGTGTACGATCCGGTCTGACAGCCCCACAAGCCGGTCGAGTCTTTCTGCCGTTCGGACAAATTCATCGCTGAGGTCTATGGCCTGAACTTGGCAATCAAACGTATCGACCAGGTATCGGGCGGACCCGCCAATACCGCTGCCCGCATCCAACAGCTTCATACTGGTTTTTATTCCCGCCACATTGGCCATTTTTTCGGTCAGTCCGACGCCACCGTGATGCAACTGATCGACTGGGAATAGCGTCTCAATGGAAACCGAACCGTCGGCAGCATTTTGCAAGCCAAGAACCGTGAGTATTCTTTCACTTACGTCCCCACGGGTGTAGTGAGAGGCAACCTTCTTTTCGATGCTCGATGGGTCCATGTAGAATAGGTTAATCGACAAAAGGCTGCATTTCAACATTTGGCCGGTTTGCCCTCAAACACTGGTAGTTGGTCGCGTCGTCACCGACGCGACTGCAATGTGAAATACCGGTTAGTTTTTCCTCAGGTGAGCGGGAACGAACAGGGCCACTTGTCGTGACACGCAGGTGTTTGGCCCGCCGGTGCCGTCGCTGCGGGCACTGTCGGGATAATGTGGCGGAACACTTTCAACCGTGCAGCCGCCCCGAAAACTCGACAGCATATCGCTGGCCAGCTCGGGTATAAGCGGGCCGTGATCATGTACGACAAGATGGTATTCTGCCGTTTCAGGTTTGGTGAACTGCGTGTCAAAAAGGTTATTTGACACTTCACCAACCGGCAGGAAGGCCGACATCTTGATCTTGCCATCCGCCGGTACAACTGTGCCGCCACCGTTAACGGCGACGGTGTCCATCTCTGGCATACCCATCGCCTCGACCGGGGTGCAGGGGTTTGATTGGCAAAGTTCCGGGTTTTGCAACGCGACAAACCAGATGGTGACGGAATTTCCCGGGGTGAGGCCCTGCGTTACGATCTGCATAGACGCCCCGTCTGGCCCTGTGACAAGCATCGCATTACTTCCTTCTATTGGGCCGGGGGTCATACCGCTTGGCGGTGTCCATGACATAGGTAATGTGTCGGCGTTTGCTGCGGTAGCCATCATGGCAAGACCACAGGCCAAGAGTGTTACAGAATTTTTCATAAGTTCCTCCAATGTTGCGGCTTACATCTGGCAAAAATCCCGGACCTCGAGCAAATCAGATTTACTAAATCTTTAAACAAGGTATGCTTGCCTGAAATGAAAAAGCGAATGCCTTCCATTAACGCTTTGCGCAGCTTTGATGCCGCCGCACGTAACCAAAGTTTTAAACTGGCGGCGGCTGAGCTGTCCGTCAGTCCGGCCGCCATCGGCTTTCAGGTCAAACGCCTTGAAGAAGACTTTGGCAGCCCACTATTTATCCGCAAACACCGCGCGGTCCAGTTGACGCCAGAGGGCGAAGCCCTGATGCGTCGATTGACCAAGGGCTTTGACATCATAGAAGCGGCTTGGAATGACTTACAGGTGCCTGACAGTAAGACAGCGCTGAAGGTCACGGCTCCGGTTGCCGTTGTCCAGAGGTGGCTGTTTGACGAGATCACGCCCCAACCCCAGTCTGGCAACAAGATGCGGATTGCCTGGGATGTCTCGCATTTCTACCGCGAATTGGATGGCGACCTTGCCGATGCTGCCATTCGAAATGCCATCGTGCCGGACCCGGAATTGTTTTCCGAGCCAGTGATGCGCCAATGGTTCACACCCCTTATGCGCCCAGACGTTGCGCGCAATATCAAAACGCCCGATGACTTGTTCAATCATGGTTTGATTAATGTTGATTTCGAGCTGGTTGGAGCCCCCAGTTCGACGGCGTGGGTGCCGTGGTTCATAGCGCAAGGACTGGAAGAACCCGCGCGGTATGAAATGTTCTGTGCCAATACAATCACGGCAGTCGATATGGCAGTAGAAACCGGCCATATTGCAATTGGTGGATATTTCGTGGCTGCGGATCATATTAAGGCCGGTCGTCTTGTTGCCCCCTTCGACGTTGCGGTTTGTCCGCAATCACAACTTTGGTTTATGTGCCAAAAGGGCCGAGAAAATGAACCCGAAATGTTGTGGTTCCGCCGAACCGTGCAAGACTGTGCCAAGCGCCTGACGGCGACGGCGGCCCACTTGAGTATGTTCGATTTGAACGGAGAGCGGTTGCCTGAATAGTCGGGCGTCTGCTTTGCTGAGCCACCGTTCGTTGCCCTGTGCCAAACATGTTATATGGCCTCAAAACAGCTACCTATCCACACCCCCCAAAAAACAACAAACCCCCGGGCTTTCACACGGGGGTTATCGCTGGCGGGTTGCCCCGCCCAGTGTCTAAAACCGGAACTTACATTCCGTTCTCACGCTGTAGCTTTTTGCGAGCGAGCTTGCGGGCGCGGCGGATAGCCTCGGCCTTTTGACGCGCTTTTTTCTCGGACGGCTTTTCGAAATGCTGCTTGAGCTTCATTTCACGAAAGACACCCTCACGCTGGAGCTTTTTCTTCAGGGCACGAAGCGCCTGATCGACATTGTTGTCACGAACACTGACCTGCATGTGGTTTTCACCACCTCTCTAAGTTAAAGTTGCATACGTTACAGGAACGCGCCGTATATCAGGGGGTAGGGCGATTGTCTACAGTATTCAAAAGGTTTGGAGATTGCAAAAATGACCAGTGAAATAAAGGACAAACTGCTAGAAGCGGCTTTGGCGCATGTGGTTTTTGAGGGCTGGGGGGATGCCAGCCTGATCGCTGCAGCCCAGGAAACCGGCGTTAGTCCGGATGCGGCAAAGGCGGCGTTTCCCCGTGGTGGTGTTGATTTGGCAGTGGCGTATCACAGGGTGGGGGATGCGCGGATGGTGGCGCAGATGCAGGGCAAGGCATTTGATGATTTGCGCTACAGTGAAAAAGTCAGTTCGGCGGTGCGGTTTCGCCTGCAGGCAGCGGGGGATAAGGAACTGGTTCGGCGTGGCACAACGCTGTTTTCCCTGCCGCATTATGCAGGCGATGGGGCGCAGTTGATCTGGGGGACGGCGGACGCGATCTGGGGCGCGCTTGGTGACACATCGGATGACTATAACTGGTATACCAAGCGGGCGATATTGTCGGGGGTTTATAGCGGCTCGGTTCTGTTCTGGCTGGGGGATACATCGCAGGACGATGCGGCAACATGGGAATTTGTAGAGCGCAGGATCGGTGATGTGATGAAGTTTGAAAAGTTTAAGTCCAAAATGCGTGACACCCCGTTGATGCGGCCATTGATTGACCTGTCCAATTCCATCCTAAGCGGTATACGTCCCCCGTCTGGCAATCAACGCAGTGATCTGCCCGGACACTGGAAAAACTGAATGCGGAAAACGCCATGACGCTACCAGCCACCATGCAGGCCATTGAAATTAGCAAACCCGGTGGGCCGGAGGTGTTGCAGATTGTATCGCGCCCGGTGCCGGTGCCGCAAGCCGGTCAGGTTGTGATCAAAGTGGCCTATGCCGGGATAAACCGGCCCGATATCTTCCAGAGGGCCGGGGCTTACGCGCCGCCTGCCGGGGCGTCTGATTTACCCGGTCTTGAGGCTTCGGGGACTGTTGTCTCAACCGGGTCCGGGGTGAGTGGGTTGGCAAATGGGGATGCGGTTTGTGCGTTGTTGCCGGGGGGTGGTTATGCCGAATATGTGGCGACCCCGGCGGCCCATGTTTTGCCGGTTCCGGTTGGTATGGGGATGCGCGAAGCCGCCTGCCTGCCAGAGACGTATTTTACCGTGTGGTCAACGGTTTTCATGCGGGGCGGGTTGCAGGCAGGCGAACGATTTCTGGTGCATGGCGGATCAAGCGGGATCGGAACCACAGCGATACAGTTGGCGGCAGTTTTTGGGGCGCGGGTATTTACCACCGCCGGATCGGATGAAAAATGCGCGGCCTGTCTGTCGCTTGGTGCGGAACGGGCAATAAACTATCGGGATGATGATTTTGTTGCGGTGATGCGCGGCGAAGGCGGGGCGAACCTGATCCTTGATATGGTGGGGGGTGACTATATCGCGCGCAACGTCAAAGCCTTGGCGGATGATGGCCGGCTGGTGCAAATTGCGTTTTTACGGGGCCCCAAGGCCGAGTTGAATTTCGCGCAGGTTATGGCCCGGCGGCTGATGATTACCGGGGCGACGTTACGACCACAGTCGGATTTGGCCAAATCGCGCATCGCAACAGAGTTGCGCGATAAAGTCTGGCCGTTATTGGATAGCGGGCGCATTGCGCCGGTTATGGATCAGGAATTTGCATTTGAGGATGTTGGTGCAGCCCATGAACGGATGGAAACCAACAAACATATTGGTAAAATTGTATTGCGCGTTCGCTAACGCTGGCCGAATAGGCGCATGCCGCCAATTATGGCAATATTATGGTGATCTTCGCCAGTATTGTTGACAATAACCGTAAAATAGAACGATGAAATATGGATTAGGTACTAAATATTAGCTGCCCGATGCGGAAACAGCCTGTTTTCCTAGTCACGCTTGTGTATTGTGTCAAATTGTTGTTAAAGCTGTGGCAGTTAAGTGGCGTGTTGGAGCGTCGTGGTTTATTGGTTTCAGAGGTGCTGGTATGTTAGTGGGTTTTCGGGCGAATGTAGTAGCCGCGACGTTTGTGGGGGGGCTGGTATTTGCTTCTTCGGCGACGGCGGCAACAATTTCAGTAAATTATCAAGAGACAAGCGTATTTGGTACGCCGAACCTTTCGCAAGCGATCAGGATAGCGGCACCGGAACACACCGGATATGTCGCTGCTGGTCCGTTCCGGCTGACCGGTGGCAATGGGTTTGGTGATTTTGTCGCATTTTGCATCGATCTGGCCAAGAACATGGGAAATGGCAATACGTATGAGACTGCCGGGGCATCTGCCTATGGGCCTTCGGTGGATGACGCGATTGATCGGTTGTTTACCAGCGCGTATGCTGGGGTAAGTACGGCGATCGAAGGTGCGGCTTTCCAGTTAGCATTGTGGGAAATTATTACCGATACCGGCAGCCAATATGACCTGCTCAGTGGCAATTTTGTTGCCAGCAGCAATTATAACGTTATTCAGCAAGCCGGTTCTTATCTTTCGGGGCTGACCGGCGCTGCTACAGGTGGATACAGTCTGACATTCCTGAATTCAGGTAACAGTCAGAATCTGGTAACAGTTGACCTTGCACCGGTGCCGGTTCCGGCCGCAGCAGGAATGCTGGGTCTGGGGATTGCCAGTTTCTTTGGTCTGCGACGTCGCAAGAAGAGCTGAGACCAGCGAAAATAAGATTGCAAAGGGCGGTCCTGTCGGGGCCGCTTTTTTATTGGATAGGATCAAACAGCGCGTCGGTCAGGGAACAGTCTTTTACAACGTCAGCACCACAAACCTGTGGTTCAAGATCTTTGCTGAGGCATAGCCGCGCTTCTTGAATACGCCCGGCTTTGCAGGTGATGGTCAGCATATCCGGCTTCCACGCGGGGTTTGCGCGCATAAAGGCCTGCTCCACCACCCGGGCTGGCAGGCTGACGGATTTATCCAGATCACGAAATACCTGCGGGCGCTGTACGTTTTCAAAGGCTTGCCGCGCGGTTGCGTAGTAATCCGCAGAGGTCAAACCAGAACAACGCCCGTGCTTTTTCCATTGGTACCAGGCCAGACCGGATGTTCCCATGATATCAGCCATGGCATTGGTTTGCGCGCTGGACGGATCGTTGGCACCGGTGCGGCAAAAGCTGGGCCAGCCGTTTTCAAATTGCGGCCATAACCCATGCATGATCCAGCCAAAATTCGCGCCGTTTTCGCATTGCGGTGAGCCCCGGTCATCGCCTTCCAAAGCACACCAGTTTGGTGACCATGAAAGGGCCAGAACATAATAGTCAAACTTCCCGGCGTCCTCACCTTCGGCCAAAGCAAAGCGGGTCATCAACAGTAAGGCAAGCAAGCTGCGCATTTTCTCTTTTCCTTTGGGCGGAACGGGACTATATGGACCCTAACTTCCCCGAAAACGAGATAAGGTTCCAGACCGGAACAGCCGTTTTCCCCGGCTAGGGGAGAATTTGTTAAAGGAGACCTGCACATGGCCAAACCACTAATGGCGAAAGCAACAGCTGTATGGCTGGTGGATAATACCACATTGACCTTCAAGCAGGTCGCGGATTTTTGTGAATTACATGAACTGGAAGTGCAGGGCATTGCAGATGGCGATGTGGCCACCGGTGTCAAAGGTTTTGATCCGCTGACCAATAACCAGCTGACCCAGGAAGAAATTGATACCGCGGAAAAAGATCCGATGCACCAGCTGAAACTGAAATTCAATCCGTCTGCTGTGGGGGAAGAAAAGCGCCGTGGTCCACGCTATACGCCGCTGTCCAAACGTCAGGATCGCCCGGCGTCAATCCTGTGGCTGGTCAAGTTTCACCCGGAACTGTCAGACGCTCAGATCAGCAAACTGGTGGGCACCACCAAGCCTACCATTCAGGCATTGCGCGAACGTACCCATTGGAACATCAATAACATTCAACCGATTGATCCGGTGGCCCTTGGTCTGTGCAAGCAATCTGAGCTGGATGCCATTGTCCAGAAAGCCGCCGCCAAAAAGGCCGCCAGTGGTGAGGTTATGGATGATGATGAACGCCGTAAGCTGGTGGGAACCGAGCAATCACTGACCATGCAAACTGAGCCTAAAATTCCAAGTGCAATCTCCGGGCTTGAGACATTTACCTTGTCCACCGACGTGGAAGAGGAAAAGGAAGAAAAACTGCCGGATGCGGATAGTTTATTTAACCTGCCGGATACAGATGACGCGGACGACGAGGACGATAAGTAGGTGCACGAATGATGACGGTAGGGCCGCTTCGAAATTGATTATTTCACCGCGTGTGAATATAAGTAATCTATGCGATCGGTCCTATTTTTCCTGCTGAATATATGCATTGCTGTCAGTGCGGCTGCCCAGCAAAACAGTGTAGCGCTTACCTATTTTGGTTATGCTGCAATCGTCTGCGATTTTGATGACCCCCTAGATGACACCGACAAGGTCGACTATTCAGACGAAGTTGCCGGGTTTACCAATGCCAATCAGGTTTGTGTGACAGCGGATACGAAAATTCTGGCGCGCAGGCTGCGCCAGGCTGCGCGGCAATTTACCCCGGTTTTTTATATTGAGCCGGTCTTTTTCAGTCAGGACCAAACCCGGTTAAGGGTAAACCCGGATGCAGAAACTTTGTGGGAATTGGTGCGGGGGGCCATAACAGCCAGTGGCGTCGATCCGGCAGAGTTGATTTTTTACATTGCTGATGAGCCCACCCTGCGCGGGCTTGAACCGGAGGCTATTTCCAATGCGGCAATGCAAATACGCCGGGATTATTCGGCTTCGCGGATTATGCTGATTGAGGCCTATCACGGGCCGCAAGCCCCGGTAATTCCAGCCGAGATTGATATTTGGGGGTTCAACGCCTACGCGATCACCGACCCAATGGCCGAGCCGTTATATACCGGATATCTGGACCTTGCCGGCAACGCGTTGTTGCCGCACCAGAGTCTGGCGCTGATAATGGATGCCAACCACACGCCCTATCATGTTCAGGCCGGGATAAGCGAAACGGATATGGCCCAGGTTGCCGAAAATTATCTGAAACTGGCGAAAAGCCGGTCTGATGTGTCTATGGTTTTGGCCTATACCTGGGCCGGGGGTATCGACAATCTGGATGAAAAAGGTGTCCGTGATCTGCCCGAAGAAGTTGCGCGGGCACATCGTAGAATAGGGCGGGAAATTATCGGGGCGCGCTGATCTTAAAAAGCATTTCGCGGCTTTAAAGCCACCGAAATTGTACGATCGTCCAGATAGTCAAGTTTTCCGCCTATTGGGACACCCTGTGCAAGTGACGTGACAATAATGCCATCACCCAGTTCATGCGCAATTGTGGCGCCGTCGATGGTGGCGTTCTGGGTCACCTCATAGCCCCGCCACAGGTCGTGTTCCTGCCTGCGTCGGGCGTTCAATTGCAAGCAATCGACGGGCCTCGTCACCGCGGTCCTGTTTCAGCAATGTGCCCAACAGCGTATGTACCAGCAAATCACGCTGCGCACGGCTGCCGCCGATGCGGGCGTTGTCACCCATGTATGTGGTGAGATGTGCCGTTGCTTGGGCCCAGTTTTGGGTTGCGATGGCGCGGTAAGCGCTGGAAAATTCGCGCACCAGATCAGCCGCAGCACCGACCGGGTTGGTGATGATTTTTTCCAATGCTTGCGTTTCGCCTGACATGGCGTGGGCAAGGGCGGCGTGAATATCTACGAAACCTATGCCGGGTTTTGGGAAAAACTGTTTGGCATATTCGCTGACCGTGTGCCAGCGTTCGGGCGGCACCGCTTCGCCGGCAAGTTCGGCACGGTACAGGATTGAGGCACTGTCGGTCAGAATGTTAATGGGCAGCCCTTTTGAGGCGCCGGGTTTCACATCGGCGTCGATTATCTGCCACATGGCTTTTGTGTCACCCTGTTCCAGCGACCAGAGCGCCACATGCCATGAAAGATGGCCGTGCAGCAGCCCGGTTCGATCATAATTCTGCAGCCAGTCCTGCAGATAGACGGCCCCGGCCCCGACATCGCCGGCCTCATAGTCCACATGGCTGCGAACATGGGCGGCGTGGGCATTGCGCGGATTGATCGCCAACGACGCGTCGATCATGGCCGATGCACGGTCAATCTGACCGGTTTCGCACAGCGAAAAAGCCTGCTGACTGAGCATCCACCAGTCGTCTCCATAATGGGGCAACAGGGCGGTGGTGTAGGCCAGAAGTTCGGCTTCGCGCCCGGGCAGGCCGGAAAATCCGATAAGGCCAAACACGCTGGTGCAAGTCTGGGCGATGATCGCGTCACGGGGGTAATCGACAACATGGGTGCGGATGGCCGGGTAGGCGTCTTTGATTTTTCCCTCAATCATCAGACCCATTGCGTTGATGTGCGAGGCCTGTTGATCGGGCAGGTTTGGCGCAAGCGTGCGGGCGTGGGCAATGGCGGCGCGCGCACCGGCGGGGTCACCGGACAGTTGACGGGCCCGCGCGCGCCCGACATGGGCCAGGGCGAAATCCGGATCAGCGGCAATTGCGGCGTCAAATGCTGCACCCATGTCAGGTTCTGCGCCAAGAATACGATCAACGGCGGTGATGTAGTGATCACGGGCCCGGATTGACTGCGTATCCAGCGGATTATCGTAACGGTCGGTTAGCATTGCGACACTCCTTCGTTCCGGGCCGGGATTTGCCTGTTAACTACTGTGTTTCGGGGTTGTTCGCAATTTGGCCGGTCTGAAGCAGAATTGCTTCTAAAATACCTTACGCGCTTTTAAGGCTGCCGAAATTGTACCGTCGTCCAGATAATCCAGTTCCCCACCAATGGGAACACCCTGCGCAAGGGAAGTGATTTTAACACTTTCACCCAGTTCATCCGCAATGTAATGCGCTGTTGTGGCCCCGTCGATGGTGGCGTTCAGCGCCAGTATGACTTCGGTGATTTCTTCGGATTTCACCCGGTCGCGCAGCTTGGGGATGCGCAGTTCATCCGGGCCCACGGCGTCCAGTGCGGACAGGGTGCCACCCAGAACATGGTAGCGGCCCTTGAACACGGCGGCGCGTTCCATGGCCCACAGATCAGCGACATCTTCGACCACGCATATTTCGCCGGTGGCGCGCTTATTCGATGTGCAGATATCGCAGATATCAGTGGTGCCGATATTGCCGCAGTTCAGACATTCGCGCGCGGTGGCGGCAACCGTGTGCAACACATCGGCCAGCGGTGTCATCAACGCGCCGCGTTTTTTGATCATGTGCAACACTGCGCGCCGGGCCGAACGCGGGCCAAGGCCGGGCAGGCGGGCCATCAGTTCAATCAGGGCATCAATGTCACGGGTTGCGTCTGACATAACGGCCTAGAACGGCAGTTTCATATCGGCAGGCAGGCCCATGCTTTCGGTCAGGCGGCGCATTTCCTGTTGGCTGCGGTCGCTGGCCTTGGTCTGGGCGTCTTTGATCGCGGCAAGGATCAGATCTTCGACTACTTCCTTTTCGTCCGGGTTGAAAATCGACGGGTCAATTTCAAGCGCGGTCAGTTCACCCTTGGCGGTGGCCGTGGCGACAACCAGCCCGGCCCCGGATTCACCGGTAACCGTGATTGAATTCAGATCATCCTGCATGCTGGCCATTTTGGCCTGTATATCCTGCGCAGATTTCATCATCTTGGCCATATCACCAAGACCGCCTAGGCCTTTTAACATTCGGGTTCTCCTGTAAGGAATTCGTTTGTCTGATTAGGTAAATACGCCCTGTCAGACGTGGCTTCAAGGCCCGGCCCGGTGCTATTCGTCTTCAAACGGGTCCCAGTCTTCGCCGATCTCTGGCAATGCTTCACCGGCGGCGGCCTGTGCGATGTCTTCGGGGGTGCGTATCTGGATGATTTTGGCGGTTGGAAAGGCCTGAAAAACCGCGTCAACCAGCGGGTGTTGGCGCACAGATGCCTTTTTTTCAATGTCATCGGCGTCACGGGTTTCGGCGATGGTTTGGTTGTCACTTTGCGCGACAACGCTGACCGCCCATCTGGCACCAGTCCAAGCCTGCAAGCGGCTGGACAACCGGCTGGCAAGATCCCTGGGGGCCTGTTGTGTAGGTGCAAATTCAATGCGACCGGGGGCGTAGCTGACCAGCCGCAGGCAGGTTTCAACTTCGATCAGCAGTTTCACATCGCGGTTATGACGGATCAGGGCGACGACGCTGTCAAAGCTGATGAAACGCGCAAGATTTGTGTCAGGGGCCAAAGCCAATGCGGTTGCGCCGCCGTTTCCCGAAGCTTGTGGCGCGCGCGGGGCAGGGGTTGGCTGGGCAATGGTCTGGGACGCACCTGCCTGTGGGGGGGAGCCGCCGCCGGTGGCGGCCGGGCCCGCAGTTGGTGGCGTGTTTTGCAGCTTGCGCACCAGTTCCTCGGGCGAGGGCAGGTCGGCCACGTGGGTCAGGCGGATCACGGCCATTTCCGCGGCCATCATGCTATTGGGGGCAATGGCCACTTCTTCCAGAGCGTTCAACAGCATCTGCCACATCCGGGTCAGGGTGCGCATGGCCAGACGCCCTGCCATTGTCTGCCCACGGGTGCGTTCATCGGGGGAAACCGTCGGGTCATTCGCTGCATCCGGGGTGATTTTGATCACCGAAATCCAATGGGTGATTTCGGCCAGATCCCGCAGCACCGCCATGGGGTCAGCCCCGTCAGCATATTGTGCCGACAGTTCCGCCAAAGCGCCCGCCGCGTCGCCCTGCATGATCAGATCAAACAGGTCCAGAACCCGGCCACGATCGGCCAGACCCAGCATGGCGCGCACCTGTTGGGCAGTGGTTTCACCGGCGCCGTGGGAAATTGCCTGATCCAGTAATGATTGCGCATCGCGCGCCGAGCCTTCGGATGCGCGGGTGATCAGCGCCAGCGCATTTTCTGTGATCTCAGCATCTTCGGCTTTAGCAATTCTTTTCAGCATTGCGATCATGTCTTCCGGTTCAATCCGGCGCAGATCAAAGCGCTGGCAGCGCGACAGGACGGTCACCGGCACCTTGCGGATTTCGGT
>CAZETX010000045.1:0-6935 GCA_964514925.1 uncultured Marinosulfonomonas sp. | reverse complement strand
GGTTCGCATTCACCGCAAGGCTCAATGGTGGGCCCGCCTTTGCCATCTTTACCAATACAATTCAGCCCTTTGGCGATGATCCGCGCGGTGGTGGTTTTACCGGTTCCCCGGATACCGGTCATGATAAAGGCCTGGGCGATGCGATCGGCCTTGAACGCATTGCCAAGGGTGCGGACCATGGCGTCCTGTCCAATGAGATCGGCAAATGTTTCCGGGCGGTATTTGCGGGCCAGGACGCGGTAACCAGTGTTTTCAGTCTTGGCCATGGCGTCCCCCGGGTGATTCACAACCCGGCCAGATTAGGCAATCGTGGCGCTGGCGTCCAGCGGTGGCGGGGGCTATTTAAGGGGAACTGATTTAACGGAGTGTGACAGATGGGCAAAGATAGCCAAGAGACCCGGACGCTGTTGTTGATGGTTCTGCTGGCGGTGTGGGTGGCGATCTATGGTTATTCGCTGTTTTTTCTGATGACCACGCCGGTTAGCGGTGACGGGTTTACCCGGGGGCTGAACCGGGTGACTGGCTTTCTGGGCTGGCAAGGGGTGGCGGGGATGGTGGCATTTGCTTGTTGGGGCATCGGCTGGTCGTTCCCCAAAGGCTCTGGCATTCGCCGGATGAGCGGGGTGCCGCTGGGGTTGGTTCTGGCGCTGTTGTTTGTGGGGGTTGGGATGGTGATGTTTGGTCGGTGACGGTTTCTTAGACCTGCATGAATACATCGTAACGCGTTGATTTTCCGATGATTTGGTGTGATGCTGCGCGGATACCCGGCATCGGATCGGCGCGCAGGGGCCATTTCAGAACCACCCGTTTAACGGCGCAGTCAAGGGCGGTTTGCATCAGGCTGGCGCCGTCTTCATCGCTGCCAACAATGTCACGCAACTGGCGCATTTCCTGTTTGACCAGTGCGGTGCTTTTGCGCGGTGGATGCATCGGGTCAACCAGAACAATTTCAGGGTTTAGATCTGGCAGCAGGGTGCGGGCGTCGCCGTGCAGCAATGTCATGCGATTGGCAATTTCGGCAATGTCCCCGCCGGTGTTTCTGGCGCGTTCCAATGCCGCCAGCAGCAGGCCGTGCAAATGCCCAGAGCGTTCAATCAGCGTTACCTTGGCGCCAAGTGAGGCCAGCAAAAAACTGTCGCGCCCCAGCCCGGCGGTGGCATCAATCACCCGGGGGGCGGGGCCGGATTTCATGCCGATGGCGCGGGGCAGGGCCTGACCGCGGCCACCACCAAAGCGGCGGCGGTGATCCACTGCTCCGGTGGTGAAATCTATGGTCAGTTTGGGGGTGGTGTTTTTAATCGAAATCACTCCGCCCGGCTTTGGATTTTGCCTTTACGGCAGAGTGTACCTTTTTGCCTACTGCGCGCGAACGCTGGCGGCCCTGGGCAAGTGTTTCAGTGTGGCGGGCGTCTTCGCGTCGCAGTTTTTGCCAGCGCGTCAGGCGGGCCGGGTCCAGATCACCGGCGGCGATGGCGTTTTGGATGCTGCAACCGGGTTCGCTGTCATGCTGACAATCGCGGAATTTGCAGGTTTGCGCCAGTTCAGCGACATCGGCGAACACCATGTCCACACCTTCGGCCACATCTGACAACCGCAGGGACCGCATGCCCGGTGTGTCGATCACCCAACCCCCCGTGGGCGTGCGGTGCATCGAGCGTTTGGTGGTGGTGTGACGCCCCTTTGCATCATCTTCGCGGATGTCCTGTGTCAGGACGTTGGCACCGGTTAAGGCATTGATCAAGGTGGATTTTCCCACCCCGGATGAGCCAAGCAATGCCACCGTCAAGCCGTTTGAAGCCCAGGGTGACAATTGTTTCACCACATCGGTTTCGGTCGCCACGACGGTTTCAACAACCACATTTTTCAGGGCAAATTCCGCCCGGTCTTTGTAATCGGCGGCGTCGTCAGACAGGTCGGCCTTGGTCAGGATCAACACCGGTTCGATGTCGGCCTGACGGGCCAGTGCAAGGTATCGTTCCAGCCTTGCGATGTTGAAATCGGCGTTACAGGACGAGACAATAAACAGGGTATCAACATTTGCGGCGATGAGTTGACGGGAAATGTCTTCCCCGGAAGCGCGGCGCTGGAGCAGGGATTTTCGTTGTAAAACAAAGGCTTCGTCGCCGGTGACGATCCAGTCGCCGACGGCGACGCCGTGGTCGATCAACGGGCCGGTCATGGGCAGGCGGACGGGGCCGGATTTGCCGATGGTTTCAAGGGCGTTGCGGTGCACCTGGGTGACGCGCAGCGGGGTAAGTTGATCGTATTCTTGAGCGTCTAACTGGGACTGGAAAAACGCTGACCAGCCCAGATCAGACAGGGATAAATTTTCAAATGACATATGATTAAGCCTTGGATAACATTACATAAATACCCACGTCAAAGACGTAAGCGATAAGATCATCGGGCTGAAAATTACCGGGATATTAAGCGGTCCCGGCAGGTGCCCGGAGGGTTTCAAATACAATCATGACTGCCCTCCTGCGCTGTGGGTCGGCTAAGGTGAGAGGCTGGACAACGACCCAAACGGGACTCGTTACGGTTGCTTCCTTCCGGACCTGGCCGGGTTGGCGAGGCGTCCGCCCGCGCCAACCTCTCAGGGGTTAAATAGGCGTTTCGGGTGAGATTCGCAAGGGTTGTGCGGGGCGCGGCATTAAACAGGCATCGGGCGCGGAAATGACGATTTCTTTAAACTTTGTAACAAGAATTAACCCCTGTCTTTAAACTTTGTAACAGGGGGTTCTGATGGAAATTCGGGCCAGTATGACCGATTTGCGCAAACATTTCAGCGAGGTGACCAGTCGGGTGAAATTTGGTGGTGACCGGGTTGTGGTTGAACGGTTTGGCGAACCGCTGATTGCGCTGGTATCATTGGATGATCTGGCGCGGATTTATGCCCTGGAAAAGGCCGAAATTGATAATTCGTTAGGCTGGCGATCAGGCGGTGGTAAAATTTTAAACCAGTTCAGGAAAATGTGCGGGACAGGCAGATTAAAATTTTGATCAGGATTGCCTTAGTTTGATCTTGTTGCGGTGACGGAGGCAATGCTGTCTTGCAGATGCAATTTGATCCTTGGATCCTGAAAACCGGCTGCGATCATTTCCTGGGCTGTGTCGTCCGGGTTTAACTGGCCCGCCACCGAAGCCCACAGTGATATAGCCGCGCGGGAATAGCCGCTGAGGTTCAGCTTTTCGGAAATATCGGCGGCGCGGGTTTTGTCAAATTCGGCGATTGGGAACAGGGCTGATATGGTGCCGCCGGGTCTGAGGACACGGGCGGCCTGTACCAAAAGCGAGGCGCGATCAGGGATGATGTTCAGCAAGGAGGATAACAAAATGACATCAAAGCTGTCATCAGCCATGTCCAGATCAAGGGCATTTGCCTGAACAAAACGGGCCTTACCGCCATGACGGTTTGCCCATTTGATCATTTTTGCAGATTTGTCAGCCCCGGTGACGTTTTGCCCGGCGTCGGCCAGATAGTGGCTGAGGTTTCCGGGGCCGCAGCCCAGTTCAAGTATGTCAGAGCCCGGTGCAATGTTTAGCCCGTCCACCCAGCCAGTCAGGGTGTTGCCGTACCAGTTTTGCCGGAATAACCGGTCAAAAAATGCCGCACCATTGGTGCTGACCTGCGCCAGAAGCAGGGCGCGATAAACTGGATTGGACATGGCGGTAACCCCGATAATTACATGTTTGAAAAGTAGGGTACATAGCCGGCTTTGATAAGACCTTTCCAAAAGGAAAGCCTGTGGGAACCATTCTGCTACAGATGGTTGGGGAGGATATAGGTTGAAATATCACCCCAAGTGAATAGGGTGCCGCCGACGCCGGGGCCAATTTATGGTGTTGGCGGTTTCAAAGCGGATGAGTGAAATTAGTTCCCAGATAAAACATTACAGAAAAGACATCGACGGGCTGCGGTCGCTGGCCGTGGTGCCGGTGGTATTCAGCCATGCTGGGTTCATTGGTTTTTCGGGCGGTTTTGTTGGTGTGGATATATTTTTTGTGATATCCGGATATCTTATTACCGGCCTTTTGTTGAAAGAACTGACCGATGGCCGGTTTTCAATCGTAAAATTCTATGAACGACGGGCGCGGCGGATTTTACCGGCGCTTTTCTTTGTGTTGGTGGTAATGTTGGTTGTTGCTACCGCCTATTATCCACCGTCTTTGTTTATTGGGTTGGCGCGCTCAACCATTGCTACCTTATTCTTTGCTTCGAATTTCTGGTTTTTCCGGTCAGCATCGGATTATTTCGCTCCGGACGCGGAATTTGAGCCACTTTTACACACCTGGTCACTTGCAGTTGAGGAACAGTTTTACATCGTGTTCCCGATATTGTTGTGGTGGCTTATGCGTTGGCAGCGCCAGACGGTTTTAGGGATATTAATTGCAATATGTCTGGTATCCCTTGCGGTATCGGTCTGGGCGACGCAACGGTACCCATCCGCCAATTTTTATTTTTCGATTACCCGGGCATGGGAACTGGGCATCGGGTCGGTTCTGGCGTTTGGTATCGCAAACCGGCTGCGCCACCGGGCAATAGCCGAAACTGTTGCCGCGCTGGGATTGGCTGCTTTGGTTTACAGTGTCACAACCTATGATGCCGGTACTGCTTTTCCCGGATTGGCGGCGGTTATTCCGTGTCTGGGTGCGGCCGCAATAATCTGGTCGGGCACCCAACAGGACACTTTTGTATCGCGCATGCTGTCCAACCGAGTTTTGGTTGGAATTGGGTTGATATCCTATTCGCTTTATCTTTGGCACTGGCCGGTTTTTGTGTTGTTTCGTCTGCAACTGGGTACGGTTGATCTGCCGGTGTTTTCGGCTGTTGTCGCGACGGTCATATCGCTGGCTTTGGCTATATTCAGCTGGAAGTTCGTTGAGCAGCCTTTTCGAAAACCTGCGCCTGCCGGGTTTTCCCAACGGTTTATTTTCATGTCATCAGCGGGCGCTATGATCGTTGTTTTTATCGTTTCCGGGGCGGTGGAACTGGGCAAGGGGTTCCCCGGGCGGATGCCGGCGGATGTTCTGGCTTTATTTGAAGCGGCAGGGGATGAGAGGGCGGATCTGGATAATTGCATCGGTCAGTTTCAGCAAGGGGATCTTTGTAAGATTGGTGTTCTGAGCCGCGAAACTGCGGAAAACAACATATTGCTGTGGGGGGATTCACATGCGGGAGCGGTTTCGCCGGGGCTGGATACAATTGCTGCCGAGTTCGGTTTAGGCGGCTCTGTTGCATTTAAAGCGGCCTGTGCGCCGCTGTTGGATGTGGTTCGTGTGGACATGGGGCAGGACCATGCCTGCGACGTTTTCAATTCGTCGATAATCAAGATGCTTCGCGATCGAGATGATTATCCGGTTGTTGTATTGGCCGCGCGTTGGGCGCTGGTGGCAGAGGGAACCGGGGCCCCGGGTGAGCGGCGTGATCCGATAATATTGCGCCGGTCCGGCGATTTTGACAGCAGGGGTGGTATCGCCGAGAACTTTGCGGTTTTTGAAGAGGCGCTGTTGAGAACGGTTGACGAAATCCGCAAAACCGGGCGGCAGGTGATAATTCTGGCAAGCGTTCCTGAAATAGGTTGGAATGTTCCGCAAATACTTGGGAACGCCAAGCTTATGTCAACGGGTTTGCCGGATGGGCCAAGCCTGAGGGACGTGAAACGACGCAATATCCGGGTTGATCGTGTGATACATCGTGCAGCAGAGGCGCCAGGGGTAAGGGCTATTGATCTGGCACCGGGGTTTTGCGCACCGGACTGTGTGGTTCAGGCCGAAGGACGGCCGCTTTATAGCGATGACGACCACCTTAGTACCTTTGGTGCGCGCCGCCTGATACCGGAAGCGCTAAGGCAGGTTTTTGGAAATATGGACTGGAAGCAATAGCCGTCCGGGGCTTTTGGCGACCCTGGTCAGGGAATTTGGTTTTGGATCTGCGAAAGGATAATCCCCTTGTGAAATTGTATTCAAGGGGCTATAGACGCGCGCAGTCCAAGGATCGTTAGAATCCAGATGAGCAGGGTCGGGAATTTCCGGCCCTTATTGTTTGGAAGACCGGACCGAAGACCAATTGAAACCCAAAGACCTGCGGAACCAACCGCATGGCCCGAAAAAACGCTAAAAAGGAAACCAACCGCATATGAGCGCATCTGCTATGGAGGAATTCGAAGCCCTTCTGAACGAAAGCTTCGAAATGGACACACCCGAGGAAGGGTCTGTCGTCAAAGGCACAGTCATTGCTATTGAAGCAGGACAGGCCATCATCGATGTCGGCTATAAAATGGAAGGCCGCGTCGATATTAAAGAATTCGCAAATCCCGGAGAAGAGGCCGAACTGGCCGTAGGCGACGAGGTTGAGGTGTTCCTTGACCGGGTCGAAAATTCCCGTGGTGAAGCATCTATCAGCCGTGAAAAGGCCCGCCGCGAGGAAGCCTGGGACCGTCTGGAAAAAGCCGCCGAAAACGAAGAGCGTGTCGATGGCGCGATCTTTGGCCGGGTCAAGGGTGGGTTCACCGTCGATCTGGGGGGTGCGGTTGCGTTCCTGCCGGGGTCACAGGTTGATGTGCGCCCGGTACGTGATGCCGGCCCGTTGATGGGGTTGAAGCAGCCGTTCGTGATTTTGAAGATGGACCGTCGCCGGGGCAACATTGTTGTATCGCGCCGCGCAATTCTGGAAGAAAGCCGTGCCGAGCAGCGCGCCGAGGTTATCGGCAACCTGACAGAAGGTCAGGCTGTGGATGGTGTGGTCAAGAACATCACCGAATACGGTGCATTCGTTGATCTGGGTGGTGTTGACGGCTTGTTGCACGTCACTGATATGGCCTGGCGTCGGGTGAACCACCCGACTGAAATTCTGGCGATCGGTGAAACGATCAAGGTGCAGGTCATCAAGATCAACAAGGAAACCCACCGTATTTCGCTGGGCATGAAACAGT
>CAZETX010000044.1:9058-21641 GCA_964514925.1 uncultured Marinosulfonomonas sp. | reverse complement strand
CTGACGACGGTGATTTTGACCGTGAGATTGAGCTGGTGATGACCGAATGGGGTTATTCAGACATGCAGATTGATGTCAAAATGGGTGAGCGTATCAAACTGACCATCAAGAATGGCGGCACCATCCCACATGAGTTCATGTTCATGACCATGCCAGCGATGGCGGCGGTGAATTACCGTGCAAGCCGGGCCGATTGGAGCCTGCTGGAGCATGAGGCGCTGTATGAACAGTCGCTGGTGTTGCCAGGGGGCGAATTTTCCCTTGTCGTTGAAGTGCAACAGGCCGGTGCCTGGATGTTCATGTGCATGCTGCCCTTTCATATGCAGATGGGGATGATGGGGCAGATGGCCTCTGAGGGTATGGCCATGGATATGGGTGCGATGGATATGTAAAACAGCTGCCGGCGCGCGGGCCCTGGCTTGGACGCGCCGGTTAAACCCGGCCCCATTGGGGTGGATTTACTGGTTATGGTGGTGAGATGCACAATACGTCGGTTGATATAAAACTCCGGGCTCCGCTGTTGTCGGATTGTTTTGCCTTGCTGAAACCAAGGGTGATGTCGCTGGTGGTGTTCACCGCGGCCATCGGGCTGCTGGTGGCGCCCGGGGTGATGGACCCGGTGCGGGCCTTGCTGTCGGTGGTGTTCATTGCCATTGGCGGTGGCGCGTCTGGTGCGCTGAATATGTGGTGGGACGCGGATATTGACGCGGTGATGCGGCGCACGGCGGCACGCCCGGTGCCCGCGGGACGGGTAACGCCTGAATTTGCCCGAAATTTTGGGCTGGGATTGTCTGTTTTAGCGGTGGTGATGCTGGGGCTGGTGGCCAATTGGGCGGCTGGGGCTTTGCTGGCATTCACCATCTTTTTCTATGTGGTAATCTATTCGATGTGGCTAAAACGCCTGACGCCGCTGAACATCGTAATTGGTGGCGCGTCGGGGGCGTTTCCACCGATGATTGGCTGGGTTGCGGCCACCGGTGGTTTTGGAGTCGAACCGTTTTTGATGTTCAGTCTGGTTTTCATGTGGACGCCACCACATTTCTGGGCACTGGCGCTGTTCATGCAGGATGATTATTCCCGCGCCGGGGTGCCGATGCTGACCGTTACCCACGGGCGGCGGGAAACCCGCAAACAAATTCTGGTGTATACGGTTTTGCTGGCGGCGACGGCGATGACGCTGGCTTTTACCAGTATTGGCGGGCCGATCTATTTGTTGATCTCACTGGTAATGAACGGGGCCTTTTTAAAGGGAGCCTGGCAACTGTACAGTCGGGATGAGGACAGCGCTGAGCAAGACAGGTACAATGTTGAACGAAAGTTTTTTCGCCTGTCGTTGTTCTACCTATTTGTCCATTTCATCGGCCTGTATTTCAGTGCAATGTTCAACGCCGCCGGGATGAACTGGATCGGCTGGCCGGTTTTCTGGTAGGGTACGAACGCTTTAAAAAATGCCGTTTTCTTTCTGCAGCGCCCGGATGTAGGCGGCGATGTATTTCACGTCACCGTCTGTCAGACCTTCAATCGGGGGCATATTGCCGAAATTCCAGTGATGTGAAGTGACGCCATTGCGTGCGGCAGACAGAAACGCCTGATCACCGTGGTGATTGGGTTCATAAATCTGGTGAACCAGGGGCGGCGCAACACCGTTTTGGCCGGCGGCGTTTTCACCGTGGCAGGCGGCGCATTTTGCGTCAAATACCCGCTTGCCAATTGTGGCTTCACTGGAAAATTCTGCAGGGATTTTAACGGCTGCCAGCGCTTCGCCTTCGGCCACTGCCGAGGTGTCGGTGGGGGTCATGGTTTGGCGCGGAACTGAGTTGTTCGGGCTATAAAGTAAGATGGCCACCCCGGCGACCAGCACGCCCCCGATCACGGCGGGTAATAGTTTGCTCATTCTTATTCCTGCTACCGGCAGATAATTATCTTAACCTGCCGGTTGATATTGATTTCAGACTAGATCAGTTTGACCTGAGTTCCGACTTTGGTCAACTCAAACAGGTCGGCAATTTGCTGATTGTATAGCCCGATACAGCCGTTGGAGGATTTCCGCCCAATCTTGCGCGTGTCGTTGGTGCCGTGGATGCGATAATACTGCCAGGACAGGTACAGCGCATGGGTTCCAAGGGGGTTATCGGCGCCTGGGCCAACATAGTCGGGCCATTCAGGATTGCGCTTTTTCATGGAAGGGGTCGGGCGCCAGCTGGGGCCGACAACTTTGCGAATGATGCTGGTATAGCCCAACCGGGTCAGATCATCGCTAAGGGGCACGGAGGTTGGGAAGGTGCGAACCACCGAACCATCTTCGGACCAGTATTGCAGCATCCGCGAACCGGTGTCAGAAATGATCACACCATTGCGCAGATTATCAAAATGGTCCTGCCAGTTGTTCAGTTTAAACGATGAAATATTACGGCGAATATTTGGGGCGTTCAGGTCGTTATTGGCAACCTGTGCCAGCAGCGGTTTGCTGGTGGCAATGAACCCAAGTGCAGCCGCGCCGGTAAGAAGCGAGCGGCGGGATTGCATGTGATTAAGTTTCTTTTTCAATTTAAACCTCAATTCGGGATTTTTCGTTGTCCTTTGAAGTGTTTAACACCCTTCCAGCGCTGGAAGGTCAATCGGTGAATTTTCACCTTTTTGTGACCATGAGGTGGTGGCTGAAAACGCGACGGCGATTAACATTAAAATGTAATGATAACAACTGATTAAGGAGGGTTAGATAAGGTCATTCATTCGGCGGGATTTCGCGTAAAATAAGATATTGCATTAAGGCAGCCAAAGCGGAGATGGCGAACACGATTGTTAAGCCAAAAAAGGCTGCGAAAAAGCCGGCAATCAGGGGCAACAGGAAGGCGGGTGCTGTAATGGCATTGAAGTAACCGCTATAGGCCGGGCGCCGGTCATCTGGGGAGATTTCCATCAAAAAACCGATCACTGCTATGGTTAATCCGTTGGACAGCGCGCCCTGAAGAAAGAAGAGGCCAGTGTAGACTGAAATAACGGAACTGCCCGGTATCGGAAATACGATCAGGAGCAGGACCAGAAGCGGCGGAAGTATCCGTGCGGCAGCGATCAGGCTGAGCAGTTTATCCTTACCACGCCGGTCGCCCCACCAGCCCCAAAGTGGGTTGGAAATTAGCGCGCCGGCTGTTTGTGCCCCGAGCAGCAGCGCAATCTGGCGAAGGTCAAACCCCTGATTGCTGGCCTGTACCACATAGAACGGCAATGCCATCAGCACAGCGCCACCGCACCACTGGGCGAAGACAAATTTGCGAAACCGGTTATCGGTTTGAAAAACCTTAACACCGTCCCTTAAGTATCTGAAAAAGGTTAGTTTTTCCGACTTTATTGCCATGGTATCCGGTTCACCCAATGAGGTGAAAACCGTGGATGACAGCAACATCAGAACCGAGGCCATGGCGATGACGGCGGCAAAGGATATGGGGAACTCAAGCCTGCCAAACAACCGTGTTGCGATGGCCGCAACGCCGAGCGCCAGTACCCCGCCGCCGAAAAACCGGGTGGCGAGTAAGCGGCTGCGCATTTCCGAGGGAACCGAGCGGGCAACGATATCATTGTAGGGCACCGCCACGATGCCGCTGATAAAGGCGTAGGCCGTCCAGAGCGCCATGACGGCAAATGTCAGGAGCGCCGCTGGCCAGTCTGAACCGATGAAAAGCACCAGCGCCAGCAGGGCCATGCAGACGGCTCGGCCAAAGGCACCGATGATGTAAAACGGCATGCTGGTGCCGCTGCGCTGGGCGAAAAAGCCAACGATAAGTTGCGGAAACAGCCAACCGAACCTGAGGATTGCCGTGACCGCCCCGACCAGTATTGAACTGCCTGACAGCTGAAAGACCAGTGCCGACATGATGGTGCTTGAATCGACCGCGGCTGAACCAGCTTGAAAGGTCACCCCGGCGGCGGCAACCCTGGTGAAACGTGATCGCTGGCTCATGTCCCGACCCAGTTGGCAGGATCAACAAACAGCCCGAACCAGATCGACCAGAGGCCGAGCAAAACGAAGATGATGCCAATGGCCCACTGGCCGCCTTTCAGGCGGGTTGCAACTGTTTCAAACCATGCGCCCATAGCGGGCAGGGCGATAATTATCAGGATAGGCAGGGTTAAAAACATCCCGAACAGGAACATCAACCAGAACCCGGCGGCCAGATTGCCGCCCGTTGCGGCAAGCCCGAGCAGGCCAAACAGGATCGGGGCGGCGCAGGCCGGGATGTTCAGGCCAAAGGCCAGCCCCAGAACCAGCGGGTTTTTTGCGCGTCGCCATTGGGCCGGTGCCAGGTCAATTCGCCATTTTACCAGACCGGCGCGCCCGGCGAGGAATGCCAGACCGATCAGCAGATAAAGCCCGCCAAATACCAGCCAAAGGCCGGTTTGAATGCCAATCAGCCGTTGGCCCAGATAGGCGATGAACAGGCCGAACAGCCCGGCAACAACTGACCGGACCAGCAGGAAAGTCATCGCGGCGCTGAATTTTTGTGCCTGGCTGCGGTTTTTCTGGGTTTCCAGAAATATCAGGTGACCGCCGATACTGCAGGGTTCAATGAACCCCAGCAGGCCAAGGCCAATGGGCAGTAGTATCAGCGTCTGTAGAGAAAGCTCCATGGTGTTTGTTTTGGGGCAGGTTTTATGGGCTGGCAATGAATACTTTTGTTACCGGGGGAAACTGAGGCCTATTGAAATGCCTGCAGGCCGGTTTGCGCGCGCCCGAGGATCAGAGCGTGGATATCATGGGTGCCTTCATAGGTATTCACCGCCTCAAGGTTCATCATATGGCGGATGACCCCGTATTCGTCACTGATGCCGTTGCCGCCATGCATATCGCGGGAAACCCGTGCGATATCAAGGGCTTTGCCGCAGTTGTTGCGCTTCATCAGTGAGATGAGTTCGGCCGATGCTGTGTGGTCATCCAGCATGCGCCCCAGTCGCAGACTGCCCTGCAGGCCAAGGGATATTTCGGTCTGCATATCGGCGAGTTTTTTCTGGATCAGCTGGGTTGCGGCCAGCGGTTTGCCGAACTGTTTGCGCTCCATTGTGTAGTTACGCGCCGCGTGCCAGCAGGCTTCTGCCGCCCCCATGACCCCCCAGCTAATGCCGTAACGCGCCCGGTTCAGGCAACCAAACGGCCCGGCAAGGCCCGTGGCATGGGGCAACAGGTTTTCGTCCGGTACAAACACGTCATCCATCTGGATCATGCCGGTGATCGAGGCGCGCAGGCTGAATTTACCATCAATCTTTGGCGCATTCAGGCCTTTCATGCCTTTTTCAAGGATGAAACCCTTGATTTTGTTGCCATGGTCATCGGATTTAGCCCAGATGATGAACACATCGGCAATGGGGGAATTGGTGATCCAGTTTTTGGCGCCCGATATCAAGTAGCCGCCTTTGGTTTTTTTGGCGCGGGTCAGCATGCCGCCGGGGTCTGAGCCGTGGTCGGGTTCGGTCAGGCCGAAACAACCGATCGCTTCCCCGCTGGCCAGTTTGGGCAGGAATTTTTGCCGCTGATCTTCGGTGCCATAGGCAAAGATCGGGTGCATCACCAGCGAGGATTGCACCGACATTGCCGAGCGGTAGCCGCTGTCAATGCGTTCCACTTCACGCGCGATCAGGCCATAGGCGACATAGTTTGCGCCGACGCAGCCGTATTTTTCGGGCAGGGTGGTACCCAACAGGCCCTGTTCGCCCATTTCCGACATGATATCGGGGTCAAATTTTTCGTGGCGGTTTGCCTGGATAATCCGGGGTTCAAGTTTATCGCGGCAATAGGCGGCAGCGGCGTCCCGGATCATGCGTTCTTCGTCGGTCAGCATGTTTTCGATCAGGAACGGATCCTGCCAAGTCAGAGTCGCGGATTTTGCGCGGGCAATTTCGGGTGTGTCAGCCGTATCAATGGTGTCTGGGTTTCCGGGCATATTCAGCAGATCCTGTTCAAATGTTCCGCCGTGATCTTAAAATGTAATACTGACCGTTGAAAGACAATGTTTGGCAGGAACACCTGGGATGGTTGGTTTTGGTTGACATCCGGAACGGCTATTGGGTGCAAGCCTAGGCAAAGATCAGTTGAGTTGTTGCAAATGTCTGGAGGCGAGTACCGGAATCGAACCGGTATACACGGATTTGCAATTCGAAGGATTGCACTGAATTCATTGAATATAAATGTAAAATGAGCCGTTAAGTGCCTGTGGGATATCAGTGGGTTTGTAGCTAAATGTAAAATGCACAAAGTGTCGTTATTGAAGCAGGCGTTCCGGTTTTTCGCAGCGAATGACCGATTTGCGCCCTTTTGGTTTGATTGAATTGAATCGTTAGGATTATGGTTATGTGTAGTTACGCTCTTGTTCGGTTTGGAGAAAAGAATGATACAAATTCGAAAAATGAGGCCGGACGAATTTCCTGGATTTGTCATTTATTTTGTTCCGGATTACGCAGCAGAAATCTCATCAAATTACGATGTGGACATGGAAGAAGCTTTGGCAAGAGCGCAAGCCTCTGTTGAAGATGATCTTGGACGGGGTGTGGAAACACCAGATCAAGTTCTTTTGTGCGTAACTGTCGAAAACGACAAAAGCGATGCTCCTGTGGGATATCTTTGGTGCAAAACCAACATCAAAGACCGGACTATTTTCATTAGCGACTTTTACATATTTCCCAAGTATAGGGGGAAAGGCTTTGGCCTGTCCGCGTTGATCGCGCTCGAGAAAAAATATTCATGTTCTGCATATAGCGAAATCAAGTTGCGGGTAGCTGCCGATAACAAATCGGCGGAGCGCCTGTACCTGAGAGCAGGATATCGGCCAACTGGTATCAACATGCGCAGAGCCATCGGTGACAGCAAAACCTGAATTTCTGAGTAAGGCCAAACGGCAAGTTTGTCCGCGACGCGGACCTTGATGTAACGCACGGCAAAGGTCTGCTTTTGGCAACATTGGTGACGTTTGGAATACATCAAACAACCCAAGCCGGAAGTCGAGGGAGCCGTTTACATTCAAACAGTACGCGGAAACCACGTAATTTATTGATTTTATTGGAGGCGAGTACCGGAATCGAACCGGTGTACACGGATTTGCAATCCGCTGCGTAACCACTCCGCCAACTCGCCGAAGCCACGGCGCGGTTTAGTACATGCTTTGGGCCAGTGCAAGCTTGGAAAAATGGAAACGGTTTTGAATTAATTTCCGGGTTGAAGCGCGGCTTTGGGCCGCTTTGGTTCATGTTTACTTAACCATTGCCGGATTTGGTGTGCGGGACGCCAATACTATTATTGAGGTGCAGGGGCGCGCTTGGTTGCCGGGCAATGTTTTCTGTGTCAAAATCCATCGATTGATTCCGAACCTGAAAAGTGATGCCCATGGCCGATTTTGCCACCCGCCGGACAATAATGGTCGATACGCAGGTGCGTCCATCGGATGTTACAAAATTTCCCATTATACAAGCGATGCTGACCGTACCCAGAGAAGCGTTTGTTCCGGTTGAGCGGCGTGAGGTTGCCTATGTTGGTGAATGCGTTGATCTTGGTGCCGGGCGGGTGATGCTGGAGCCCCGTACATTGGCAAAGATGCTGGATGCGGTCGATATTCGGCCCGGCGATCTGGTTTTGGATGTCGGTTCCGGGCTTGGATATTCAAGTGCGGTAATATCCCAACTGGCAGAGGCTGTTGTCGCGTTGGAGGAAAACGAAGATTTTTCCGGTGAGGCAGAACGTTTGCTGGCCGAAAATAATGCCGACAATGCCTTTGTTGTAACGGCACCATTGGCGCAAGGGGCCACAAAGCACGGGCCCTATGATGTTATAACGGTACAGGGCGGCATTGAGAAATTTCCCGAAAGCCTGAGTGAGCAATTGAAAGATGGTGGACGTGCTGTTGCAATTTTTGTCGAAAACGCGCTTGGTATTTGTCGGGTGGGGTATAAATCGGCGGGGGTAATTTCCTGGCGATATTCGTTTAACGCGAATGCGCCCCTGCTTGCCGGATTTGAGCATGATCAAGCATTTGCGCTTTAAAGTTTGATCGATCGTAAATAATTTTCAAGGATCAGTGAACGTGACGAAAAAAATCATCAGACTTTTGCTGGCGTCAGTTGTGTTCACCATGATTGCATCCCTGGCTGTTCGTGCTGACACATTGTCCCAAACCCTGGTTTCGGCTTACAAAAATTCTGGATTACTGGAGCAGAACCGGGCATTGTTGCGGGCCGCGGATGAGGATTTTGCGCAATCTATTGCCGGGTTACGCCCTGTCCTTAGCTACGCGATTAATGGAAATTATTCATCTCTGACGGAAACCACGACAAGTAACCTGCAGCTTAGCGCCAGTATGTTACTTTACGATTTTGGCCGCTCAAAAATGCGCAGCGAAGTCGCCAAAGAAAATATTCTGGCGTTGCGTGAAGCCCTGATCGGGGTTGAACAGAATGTATTGTTGTCCGCCGTGCAAGCCTATGTGAACGTACAACGTGATACGTCAATTCAGGGGCTGCGGGAAAATAATGTACGGGTGATTACCCAGGAGCTTAAGGCGGCGGGTGACCGGTTTGAGGTGGGTGAAATTACCCGTACCGATGTGGCGATAGCGCAGGCAAGACTGGCCGCGTCACAAAGTGCGCTGGCTGCTGCAAAAGGAAATTTAGCCATCTCACGCGAAGCATACCGGGCTTCAGTGGGTCGATATCCGGGGCAGCTGGCGGGCTTGCCCAAGCCGCCGGCAATCGCAAAAACTTTGCAAGCGGCGCGCAGTGTTGCCCGGCAAAATCACCCGGATGTCGCCCAGGCCAAACACAATGTGAAAATCGCTGAGCTGAACGCGGCGATAGCGCTGGCGGGAATTAAACCGACGCTTACTGGTAGTGCGCAGGCCGGTATTGATCAGGACGGCAATGATTCCAGTTCGCTTTCGCTTTCATTTTCGGGCCCGATTTATCAGGGTGGCGGGCTGGCCTCTGGGGCGCGCAAAGCTGCCGCACAAAGGGATGCAGCGTTTGCCGGATTGCACCTGACAGGGGTGGCGATTGAACAAAATGTCGGCAATGCCTGGGCAAGGCTGGGGGTGGCCAATGCCGGATTGGAAGCCACCAACCAGCAAATCCGTGCTTCGCGTGTGGCCTATCGCGGTGTCAGGGAGGAGGCCGCTGTTGGGTCACGAACCACGCTGGATGTTTTGAATGCGGAACAGGAGCTTTTGGATGCGGAGGCCAGCCGGATATCGGCGCAAAGTGATCGATATGTTGCGATATATTCATTGCTGGCGGCAATGGGGCTACTGACGGCCGATCACCTGAATTTGGGCATTGTTGCCTATGATCCGGCGGCTTATTTCAACGCCGTCAAAAATGCGCCAAGTTTCGGCGTTAGTGCTCAGGGTGAACGGTTGGACAGCTTACTTAAGAGCCTCGGGAAGAATTGATGAAAAACGCTACCTGTTGTGTGAATAAGCTTAGTTGTCTACTATCCGTTGCGTGGGGAGGGAGTAAAAAGTGATGCCAGATTCGCTGACCAATATCGAAATGAATGATGTGCTTTCCTCAATTCGCCGACTTGTTTCGGAAAAGAGTGAAAAGAACACAGAGGTACTGCCCGAGCAAGATGATCGGTTTATTCTAACACCAGCGCATCGTGTGGAGGTGGTGGAAACCGACATTGATACGGTTAGAGCCACCGATGATGACGCAGAAATTGAGAGCACGGAGCAACAGGAGTTGTCGGGCGTGCTGGCGGCGGCGGCCAGCGCTGCGTCTGGCACCGGTGAAACAGCCGGTTTGGGTGAACAGTCGGCGGCTGAAGAGGCGCCACAATCTGCCGAATTCGATGCGATGGAAGTTGCCTGGAAAGCCGAACTGGCCCGTGTTGCAACGGCCGAGGAGCTGGGTGTTGAAGGCGTTGAGCCTACAGACCAAGACGCTGAAAAACCGGCGCCGTCACTTGAATTGCGAATTGCTGAGTTGGAAGAAGCTGTTGGTCAGTCTGAAGATGAATGGGAACCCGATGGAAGTGAGCCGGAAGCCAACCAAAAACCACGCCGCCATATTTTTGAAGTTGTGAATAATATGCGCCAGGGAACCGACAGTGAACCCGCGGACGAAGCTGAGGACGCAACGCCGGTATTTTCCCATTCTGCCGAGCCACGGCCCAAGCCCTACCTGTTGTCGCAGGAAACCACAGCCGACACCGACTTTGAAGACGAAGACCAGCCAGAGGCAATTGAGCAGGCCGACGTTGACCGTGAGGCAGCTTTTGCTCCGGCGGCAACAGTTGCGACCGAAGTTGTTGAGGATGACGATGTGTTTCTGGACGTGGAAGCGTTACGGACAATGGTGGGCGAGGTGGTTCGTGAAGAACTGCGCGGCAAGCTGGGCGAAAGTATTACCCGGAATGTGCGCCGCATGATGCAGCAGGAAATTGCGCAGGCAATTACGAAATACACACTTGAGGATGATGACGAGAATTAGACCTATTTCGCCAGGCTGAGTATCAGATCCAGATTCAGGTGGGTTTCTATATGGTTGGCCAGCTGATCCAGGGTGTCTTCGACAGTTGCTTCATAGTTGATACCGCCGGTTGGCGTGCCGATTTCGCTTAAGAAACTGTGCCGAAAAACATCGTTTGAAAAAAGACCGTGCAGATAACAGCCGTTAATCCGGCCATTTTTTGAAGCTGCACTGACGTTGCGGCCCGCGACGTCCAACCAGTTGCGGGTGCAATCAGCGCCTTTGGTTTCACCGATATGAATTTCGTAGGCTGATATCTGAGCGCCCGTTTTGTGATGGGTTGCGGTTGTCAGGGCCAGTTGTTTTTCGGGCGTCATTGTGGTGTCGATATCCAGATGGCCAAGCGCGGTAACCTTGGTGGCTGGCCCTTCGATACCGTCGGGGTCGGAAATGGAATTGCCCAGCATCTGAAATCCGGCGCAGATCCCCAGCACATGGCCACCGCGTCTGATATGCGCCGTCAGGTCGATGTCCCAGCCGTTGCGTTTGAATTCCTGCAGATCGGCGATGGTGCTTTTTGAGCCGGGGATAAGAACCAGACTGGCATCGCCGGGCAGGGGCGTGCCGGGTTCAATGATTTGCAGACTGACGCTGGGTTCACAGGCCAAAGGATCAAGATCGTCAAAATTTGCAATGCGGCCCAGCCGGGGCACAACAATTTTGATCTGCCCGCCGGCTGTGCCGGTGATGTCCATCATGTCTTCGCCCGGCAGGTTTCGGGCATTTGTAAACCAGGGTAAAATGCCGATGTTTTCCCAGCTGGTTCGGTCTGTTATTTCGGACAGCCCATCGGTGAACAGGTTGGTGTCGCCACGAAACTTATTGATAATAAAGCCTTTAATTCGATCACGATCTGCATTGGGCAGGACCGTGTGTGTTCCCACAAGCTGGGCGAT
Organism: uncultured Marinosulfonomonas sp.; assembly: GCA_964514925.1. Taxonomy (GTDB): domain Bacteria; phylum Pseudomonadota; class Alphaproteobacteria; order Rhodobacterales; family Rhodobacteraceae; genus NVTR01. Next base: position 10,242 of record CAZETX010000044.1, on the reverse strand, counting down.
GACGCCGCCGCGATCAATGTCGCCGGTTAGAATGACCGGGATATCCGCGGCCTGGGCAAAGCCCATATTGGCGATGTCACCCTGGCGCAGATTAACCTCGGCCGGGCTGCCGGCGCCTTCGACCAAAACCAAGTCAAAATCCCTGGCGAGGCGTTGGAAACTGTCCATGACCCTGGGCAACAGCGTGTGTTTCTGCGAGCCGTATTCACGTGCTTTCAGGGTTTTAAAGCGCTGGCCCTGCACGATGATTTGCGCGCCGGTTTCGCTTTCGGGTTTTAGCAGTACCGGGTTCATGTCAACCACGGGTTCTATGCCGGCGGCGCGGGCCTGCAGCGCCTGTGCTCGGCCAATTTCGCCGCCATCAATGGTGACAGCGGCATTGTTGGACATATTTTGTGGCTTGAATGGCGCGACTTTGATGCCCCGTCGCAAGCAGGCACGGGCCATTCCGGCCACGAGAATTGATTTGCCGACGTTTGATCCGGTACCCTGGATCATGATTGACTTGGCCATCAGGGTTTCCTGTTGTTATGGTTCCGCAATAACCAAGCTGGCAGCAATTAAAAAGAGGCAAATATGAACGTCCCGGCACATTTGATTTTTGGCGCTGCTGCTTTTGGTAAACCCGACAATTGGCGAATTACGCTGGCGGCGGTATTGGGATCATTTGCCCCGGATGTTTCGCTGTTTGTGATGGCGGGCTGGGCGCTGTTTGTTTCGGGTGTCGATCCGGCCATTGTTTTTGGAGAGTATTATTTTTCTGACGGCTGGCAGGGTGTTTTTGCCGTGGATAACAGTTTTATTTTCTGGGGGATGGCTTTGCTGGCAGCGGTTTGGGGCAAGCGACCGGTATTGATCGCCTTTGCGGGTGCAGGGTTGATGCATCTTGGTTTTGATTTCCTGTTGCACAATTCTGACGCGCGCATTCAGTTCTGGCCGCTGACGGATTGGAAATTTTATAGCCCGGTCAGCTATTGGGATACGCGGTATTATGCGTCGATTGTGTCCCCGATTGAGCTGGGGCTGACATTATTGCTGGCATTTTTTATGTTCAGACGTTTCACCGGCAGGCTGGCAAGGGTGATGATTGTCATCGCGGTGATTGTTGCAGTTTTAACGTCGCATGTGTTTGGCATGTTTATTGGCCACTAGATTACCGTGCAAAAAATTACCGTGCAAAAAAA
>CAZETX010000044.1:0-8958 GCA_964514925.1 uncultured Marinosulfonomonas sp. | reverse complement strand
ACCGTGCAAAAAAACCGTGCAAAAAAAAAGCGCGCCCGGAAGGCGCGCAATTTAATCAAATATTGGCGGTAAGTTCAGGCCGCTTCAGCCTGTAATGCTGCATTGCGGCGTTCGCTTTCTTCGCGCGACAGGGCAACCGATGTGCGCACACCTTTGGACACAAATTCCATCAGCCCGGATACGACCCGTTCATTGGGGTCAATTCCGGCGCAGGACAACACTTCGCGGCCATCGCGTGAGCGCGACCAACGGGCAATCTGTTCGGGCCCGTTACCATACTTTTTATCATCAGCAATCGCATCATCCAGAGCGGCCAGAACAACAGCGGCAAACAGCTTGCGCGCGCGGGTTCCCTGCTCATGGTTGAAAGCGGTGCTATCTACAAAATCAGCCATTCAATTTCCTTATTCTTGCTCTTGTACTTTCTGGCGTTGGCCTCTTATGACAGGTCTTTACCGATTCGGGTATCCCAGAAATGCATATCTACTATGCGTCTGGCGCATGGCTGCAATCGGGCAAACACCGGATATAGTTGCCTTGCCAGGGGGGGACAGCGGATATATAGGTCTGGCGACAACAATTTCAACATTTTGCCTTGGTTTTGACACATGCCTAAAATTAACGGAAACGAAATTCGCATCGGAAACATCCTGGAACACGCAGGTGGTTTGTGGTCTGCTGTTAAAGTGGATCACGTCAAGCCCGGTAAGGGTGGCGCATTCGCGCAGGTCGAATTGCGCAACCTGCGAAACGGTTCAAAATTAAACGAGCGGTTTCGGTCTGCCGATAAGGTTGAACAGGTGCGCCTTGAGCAAAAAGACCAGCAGTTTCTGTATGAGAATGCCGGTATGTTGGTGTTCATGGATAATGAAACCTATGAACAGATTGAATTGCCAACCGACATACTGGGTGAGCGGCGACCGTTCCTGCAGGACGGTATGACGGTTAAGATTGAATATCATGAGGAAGAAGCACTGTCTGCTTCGCTACCGCAGAAAGTTATTTGCAAGGTGGTGGAAACCGAGCCTGTGGTGAAGGGGCAGACCGCTGCCAATAGTTTCAAACCGGCTATTCTGGACAATGGCATCAAAGTGATGGTGCCGCCCTTTGTCGGGCAGGACGAGGATATCGTGGTGAATACCGAAACATTTGAGTACTCAGAACGGGCTTAGCTGATTGGCCGGTGCCGGGTTTCACGGGCGAAAAACACCGGCAGGGATTTGTCCCGCTCGGTGCGAAACACGGTTGTGCCGGTAACTTTGGCCATTCGATCCAGTCGGAACATCCGAAAATCGTGGCGTAATTCGCACCAGGCAACCAGTGTCCAGACTTTGCCCCAGAAATACAGGCCAAGGGGGCGGACCTGCCGGTTGGTCTGGGAACCTGCCTTGTCCGAATAGGAAAAATCCAGGCCCATTCGGTTGTCGACTGCCTGTTCCAGCCGATCAATCAACATTCGAAGGTCATTGTTTAGTTCCGGAAAGCTTATGGCGTGGATCTGTACCGATTGGGCCCGGTCCCGGGTTTCATCCGGCAAAACTGCATTGATTTTGACCAATGCTTCTTCCGCCGCCTGCGCCATTTTTGCGCCCCCCCACGCCCGCAACATGCGTGCCCCTGCAACCAAGGCCACGATTTCGTCGCGGGTGAACATCAGGGGCGGCAGATCGTAGCCGGAGCGCATCAGGTAACCGACCCCGGCTTCGCCTTCGATCGGGACGCCCGAGCCGATCAGATCGGCGATGTCGCGGTATACCGTTCGTTCTGAAACCTCTAGCCGCTGGGCGAGGATAGCTGCTGTCAGTAGCCGACCGCCGCGCAGATATTGCACGATCTGAAACAGGCGGTCGGCGCGGCGCATTTAACTGGCCACTTCAAACAGGCCGATGGAGTTTCCATCAAGGTCCTGTGCATAGGCGAACCGGCCCGGTGGTATGGTGACAATCGGGCTGCGCATCTGTCCGCCGGCCTTTGTGCAGCGTTCCATCGCGTCCTCCAGTTTTCCGGGCACTGCCAGATGCGGGGTGGACCCCTGACCATCGCTTGCGGGTTTGCCGGGGTAAATGTGCCCACCGACGCCGCCCATGGCGTCTTTGTTCGGTATTGTCGCCATTGGGTTGGGCCCGCTGTTGTCAATTGTCATATCAAAGCCGAATACCGTATTGTAGAACGCGATTGATTTTTCCATGTCAGTGACAGGAATTTCCACCCAGACAAGGGTGTTCTGTGCATGTTCAGTCATTTTAGTCGTCTCCGTTTGGTTTAGATTGCCAAACGTATGACAGAGCCCCCCTGACAGCGTTATGTCAGGAGGGTTTGGAATTTTCAAAATTGTCGTAAACCAACGATGCCTCGCCCGCGATCATTTCGCCTGTGGCCCGTGCAAAGCGCAGGTAGGCGATGCCCTGACCATTTGACTGGGTAAACAATACCCCCGCTGATTTGCCGTCATTGAAGATTTCGGTGCCAACTGGTGCTGAACCGCTGACAGAGACTATCGCCAGCCCTTTCTTAAGCTCGGTTTTGTGTTTCATTCGCGCGGTGACTTCCTGGCCTACATAACAGCCCTTTTTGAAATCGACGCCGTTCAGGCGTTCAAAGCCGGCCTCAAGGATATAGGTTTCGTTTGGGATCAGCTCAATCCCGGTTTCGGGGATGCAATTGGCCACGCGGAGGGCGTCCCAGTCAGTATCGGTGGCGGGGCCGGGGCCTGATCCATAGCGACGCCAGCCAAGGGCCACATGGCGCGGGTCGGGCAGGGCGTCATCTGGCAGGGGGCCGAGGCCGCGTGTTAGGTGTTGGTCGGTTTCTTCAATTTGAACGTCAGCGCGCAATTTGTACATGTTAAGCCGACCCATCAGATCTGCGGCAATGCCGTGGGCCACATCAATCAGGATCGCATCCGCCGTTGCCAGCATGAAAAAATCCGCCAGATACTTGCCCTGCGGTGTTAGAATGGCGGCATAGGTAAGGGTATTTTCGGTTTCGGGCACCACATTGCTGACCAGACCTTGCAAAAACTTCACCCGGTCGGCACCGGTTATGGCAAATATTGTTCTTTGCTGATCAGGGTTTTCCATTGCTTGCCATTCCTATGTTTACCGGCTCAATATAGGGGCTGCGCCAACAAGCGAAAGACCCCGGATGCCTGCGCCTTTGTCAATTGTCATTCCAACCCTGAATGCAGCGGCCCGGCTGCCGGGCTGTGCTGCCAGTCTGATGGAGGGGCTGGATTGTGGATTGGTGCGTGAATTGGTCATTAGTGACGGTGGGTCAACGGATGCAACGCTTGAGATCGCGCAGCAATTGGGGGCAACAATTGTTTCTGGGGCGCCGGGGCGTGGTGGGCAGTTGCAGCGCGGGGCGGAAGCCGCACGGGCGGACTGGATGCTGTTTTTGCATGCTGATACGCAATTGTCGGAAGGCTGGTCGGACCCAGTATCGGACCATATACGAACCAACCCAAGGGCAGGTTATTTCCAGCTTGGGTTTGATGCCAAGGGTTTTCGGGCGCGGTTTTTTGAGGTGGGGGCAAATCTGCGGTCGCGACTGGGATTGCCCTATGGTGATCAGGGATTGCTGATTTCCCGGGGGCTATACCGGAACATAGGGGGCTATGAAGATATCCCGATTATGGAAGATGTCGCCATTGCCAAAGCGTTACGTGGCCAATTGCGGATGCTGGCCGCGCGTGCGCTAACAGATGCAGGTCGCTATCAGAACGGTGGCTGGTACCGGCGGGGTATTCGCAACATGCTGACCCTGTTGCGTTATAAACTGGGGGTATCGCCTGAAAAACTTGCTGCATATTATGAAAAGCAGCGCTAGTTTTCTTCCGCGAATTGCAGCTGGTACAGGTTTTTGTAGATGCCATCACGTTTGATCAGTTCAACATGGGTGCCCTGATCAACCACGCGTCCGTGGTCCATGACGATTATTTTGTCAGCGCTGCGAATGGTTGAAAGACGGTGCGCAATGACCAGTGTTGTGCGGCCCTGCGACAGCCGTTCAAGGGCGGCCTGTACGATGGCTTCCGATTTGGCGTCCAGGGCGGACGTGGCTTCGTCCAGCAACAATATCGGGGTGTCGCGCGCAATGGCACGCGCAATGGCCACGCGCTGACGTTGGCCGCCGGAAAGCGCAGAGCCACGGGGGCCGACGCGGGTTTCAAGCCCGGCGGGTTGGTCGCCCAGAAAATCCGAAACATGGGCGGCGTCCAGGGTTTTGGTAAGCGTAGCTGTAACTTCAGGCTGGCCCAGCAGAATGTTGTTTTTTATGCTCTCGTCAAAAAGCTGCGCGTCCTGTGTGACCACGGAAAACATTGATCGCAGATTGGCCAGATCAAAGGCGCTGGTTTGGATGCCCCCCACACGAACCTGGCCTTTATCGGGGTCGATCAATCTGGATAACAGATTGAATATAGTGCTTTTGCCGGCACCCGAGGCCCCCACAAGGGCAGTCGTTTTGCCGGCCTGGGCGACAAAGTTTACATCGGTTAGGATCGGGTGATCGCCATAGGAAAAACTGACATTGCAAAATTCTATATCAGCGGAACCTACATTGCCGGATATTGTAACGGGGTTATCCGGTGAGACGATGTTGGATCGGATCTTGAAAATTCCGTAGATACGCTCAAGGCTGACCAGCGCTGCCTGCCAGTCGCTGGACAACGAGCCCAGCCTGCGAAGGGGTTCGAACAGCAGCGCAATGGCTGTGAAAAACGACATGAATTCACCAACGGATTTTTCGCCGTCGATGATCTGCAACCCACCGTAGCTGAGCACACCGAAAAACCCGATGGCGGCAACCACATCCATGAGGGCCGGCACACCAGCGGATGCGGCGGTTGCCTTTAGTTCAGCATCAACATATTTTGACACTTCTTTGTTAAAACGCTGGCTTTCATATTCCTCAATTCCGTTTAGTTTAACGGTGTTGATACCATGGAACAGTTCATCCAACCGGGTGGCGATTACGGCGGCAATGTTACGAACATTTCGGGCAGATTTTCGGATTAACTTTTGCAGGATAAGAACGGGGAAGAATAACAGCGGTGCACCGGATATGGTGATAAGTGTCCAAACCCAATCGATATAAAGAGCGACTGCCAACAGGCTGATCAGGCCGACAAAATCGCGGCCAAATGCCGAGAATGTTGAAGAAATAATGTTAGCGGCGGCAGTCGGGTCACCCCGCACCCGTTCAATCAGCGCACCCGGTGGGTGTTCATTATAAAACCCCCCATCCAGTTCAACCAAGTGGCTGACGAGATCTTTTTGTATTTCAGCCGATACCGTGCGTGCCACGCGCGCCATCAAAACACGTTGCAGAAAACCGGAAATTGCGCGGGCAATGAAAATGGCAAATATTGAAGCAGAAACCCAAAATACTGCGCCTCGGTCACCTGCAACAAATATTTCATCAAACATCGGGCGCACCATATAGCTTAGTGTACCCAGCGCGCCGCCTTCGATGGCCATCAGAAAGAAACCAACCAGAAGCAGGCCAAGTTTAGTGCGGACATAATTGCGCCAGAACCAGCTGATGAGTGTCTTTGCGTTATGCTTATTTTCGGTCGAAAGTGTCAGGATTTTCCCCGTTCAGCGTTAAACTCTGCAATTAGGTTGTTCTGATCATAGCGCGTTTCGATCCATTCTTTGATCGGCATTGGGTTGGATTGAATATCCGCTTCATAGGCGTCCAGCATATGATCCAGAATGCCGGTTTGGAAGGATTTCAGATGCAGAAACCGAAAACTAAGTTGTTTTTTGGCCACCGATATTGGTGCGCCCTGAACATGGAGCAGATAAAGTGCAGAGGCCAGGCCGGCCCGATCAGCGCCGGATTTGCAATGCATCACAAATGGGCGATCAATGGTTTCGAATATATCTAATAACTTCAATAAGTCATCGGGTTTAACCAGGCTTCGGGCTGTCAGGCTATGATTGACCATGTTAAGGCCAAGGGTATCGCAGGCTTCTTTTTCAAATAGATAAGGGCTGTTTGAACTTGCGCCGCGTAGATTCAAGATGGTTTGGATACCCTGCTGCTGGTACTTTTGTAACCGCCAGGGCGAAGGTTGGTTTGATCGCCAGACACCTGGCGCGATCTCGGCTAAGTTTGTCCAGTAGCCACGTAAAACCCCATGATCCATCAGGTGGAAATGCCAGTATGCCCGCCGTCGCGCTTCCGGGGTGTCAATACTGCGCCCCAGTTTATCACCCAATCCATTTTCAATTGATTTTAACTTGGCAGATAGCTTATTTAACATGTCGGCCTTTCAGGCGCTAACGGCAAATTGACCGGTGCGTCGATGTAGCGGCAATTGGCTGATCAAGCAAGATTGACCACATAACTTAGGCGGAATTTGCGTCAATTATCGCCTTGGGCAGGGCGGCGGCCAATGCGTCCAGGTCAGACCTGGTTCCGGCGGAAACGCGAATGCAACGATTTTGTGGGGCGACAAAGGGCATGCGAACGAACACGCCTCGGGCGATTAATCCGTCCAGCACGGCCTTTGCATGATCGCCATCTTTACCACAATCCAGGGCGACGAAATTGGCAGCTGAAGGTAGTGCCCTCAAACCGTTCCGGGCGCCAATTAGCGCGATCTTTTCTTTGGAAATGGATATGTTTTCAATAACCTGAGACAGGTAGTTTGTGTCATTCAAAGCCGCGAGCGCGCCTAACTGTGACACCCGACACATGCCAAAATGATTGCGCACCTTACTGAAGGCATCAATCAGTTCTGCCTGTGCAATGGCATAGCCAACGCGGGCACCGGCCATGCCGTAAGCCTTTGAAAAGGTGCGCATCCGGATCACATTCTTATCGTTTGTATCCAAAGCCGGCGCGCAGTTGTCAGGGGCCAATTCAAGATAGGCTTCATCAAGAACCAACAGGCAGCCTTTGGGAATCTGAGCGATCATTTTTGCAAGTGTTACAGCGTTGTGCCATGTGCCCATGGGGTTGTCGGGGTTGGCCAGATAGATGATTTTGGCGTCCGTTTTATGCGCCATCGCAATAAGTGCATCCGGGTCTTCGTGGTCATTTTTATAGGGGGTTGTCACCAGTTTTCCGCCAAATCCAGTGACGTGATAATTGAACGTCGGATAGGCCCCGGCAGAGGTAACAACGCGGTCACCCGGCCCGATGATAAGCCGGACCAGATAGCCCAGAAGCGCGTCAATGCCTTCGCCGACAACGATGTTATCCGGTGGAATTTCATGATGTTTCGCTAGGGCTTGGCGCAAATCATGGCTTTCTGGGTCACCGTATTTCCAGATGTCTGTCAGGGCGTCAGCCATTGCTTTTATGGCGTGGGGTGAGGGGCCAAATACATTTTCGTTGGCCCCCAATCGGGCGGTGAATAGTTCACCGCGCGCGCGTTCCTGCGCCTCTGGTCCGACAAAGGGCACAGAAGCCGGAAGTTTATCTGTCAGATGGGTATATCTTGGCATTGGTTGGTGTCCGGGTTTCGTTTGAGACAATCAAAGCGAAAAACCGCGGGGTCAGCAAGTGGTATTGAATAGTGTGTATTCCTGCCTATATGAGAACCGTTCGCAATGATTGGAGTTCGTCACATGAGTAACCTGACCCGCCGTGGATTTATTGCTGTTAGCACTGCTGCAGCCAGTGTCAGAACACTGCCGCAAGTTGCAGCAAAGCCCGCGACAAGGCGTATTCTAACGTTGGTTTATGACCGCTCACTTGGCATGATGCGGGCGTTGGACCGGGTGGTTTTACGCTAGTGGGATATGCGTTTACATCGGTGGGTTTGAATATTTAAGCAAAGAAAAAGAACGGGTTAGCTGAGATCATCCAACCGTTTGATCGCGGCTTTTATTTTATCGGATTCTTCTGTTCTGATTATCAGGTTTTCCCGGCTTTCGGCAACCACCGCATCTGGCGCGCTGGCGACAAATTTGGGGTTGTTCAGACGCCCGGAAAGGCCGCCGATTTCCTTGCTCAGTTTGTCCAAGGTTTTTTGCAGGCGGGATTTTTCTGCTGTAATATCAATGATATCCGCCAAGGGCAGGGCGAACATGCCACCCTGAACCGGGACGGTTATGGCGCCTTTTGGAACCTGGGACGCCGGTGTCAGGCTGTCCAGTCTGGCAATGCGCATGATCAGGGCCTGGTTATTTTCCCAGGCGGCTTTACCGGCCCGGTCCAGTTCGATTTGCAGCACCGGGATTTTCAGGCCGGCGGGAACGTGCATCTGGGTGCGGGCCGAGCGGATGTTATCGATCAGATCGATCACCCAGTTCATTTCGCGATCGGCATTTTCATCAACCAGATCAGTGGTTTGCAGTTCCGGCCAGTCGGTGTGGATCAGGGGTTTTTCATGGCGGCCGGTCTGTGCCCACAGTTCTTCTGTGATGAAGGGCATGATCGGGTGCAGCATGATCAGGCATTGGTCCAGCGCCCAGCCCATGGTGGCGCGGGTTTCGGCCAGAACCGCGGGATTATCGCCATATAACAAGGGCTTGGAGAATTCGATGTACCAGTCACAGAACCGGCCCCAGACAAAGGCATAAAGCGCGTTGGCGGCGTCATTAAAGCGGTATTCAGTCAGTGCGGCATCGACGGTTTTTAAGGTTTTCGCCACCTCACCGATGATCCAGCGATTGACGGTCATTTCGGGTTTTGGTGGGGCGGTGTTTAAGCTTTGTAACGGGGTATCGTGGGCCGGTTTAAACTTTGTAACATCAAAAACCCCGTTCATCTCGGCGAATTTGGCGGCGTTCCAGATTTTGGTGCCAAAGTTGCGGTAGCCTTTGACGCGCTCCATGGACAGTTTTAGGGAACCGCCGATTGCCGCCATCGAGGTCATGGTGAAACGCACGGCGTCGGCGCCGAATTCATCGATCATATCCAGCGGGTCGATGACGTTGCCCAGGGTCTTGGACATTTTCACGCCTTTTTCGTCGCGGACCAGTTGGTGCAGGTAGACGG
>CAZETX010000043.1:17972-21668 GCA_964514925.1 uncultured Marinosulfonomonas sp. | reverse complement strand
GTAGGGTGGGTTTTCAACCCACCGTTCCACCCCGTCACTGAAACGCTGCACCGTGGCACTTCGCGTCCCGGGCTTGATCCGGGACCTCGATCCCAACGGTGGTGGTCGCCTCGTTTTGCAGCGAGCCGTCCACCGCTGACAAATGTCCCCTGGACATTCGTCCGGGTCCTCCTCATCTGCAATCGCGCACCGATCCGCCGGCTAACCACCGCCCAACCGGCAGACCCGCTTTCTTAAAAAAGAAAACGCACCCGAAATCTTTTCAAGATTTCGCTCCCCCCCCATTCCGCGCGCTGCCATCACGTTCGGCATAATTTAAGCCGAACGCCGTTGCTTTTAAGGTTCGAACGGCCCGGAATGGGGTGCATAATTTGGCATGCTATCTGGGTACCGGGTTGGATCAACACTAATTCCGTCATATATCTTCCAGGGTAAAGCGCGGTCATCTACGACAATTGTGCCTTTCCCCGGGTTAAATCCTCCGGTGAAACACTGGATGATCACTTCAGATGCAGGTGATACACCAATGGACCAATTGCTTACGCCGCAAAACGCCGCGCCATTCAATTGGTCGGCCCTAATCTGCACCTCGGGTACAACCTGAGCCACGGTGATCAGGCCGCTCGCGCCGTTTGCGGTGCTCACATTTTCCAACCCATCCGGCGCCTCTGAAGGTTCATTGTTGAAATCTACCCACGTGATCGGCACCATCACGCCATCAGCCGTTAAAACCTGTGTGAATTGGGCATATCCGACCTGACCGCTTTCACAATCCGGCGCGCTGGAACCGTTCTGGAAATCCGTGAGTGTCGTTGTCAGATCTAACCCCACAAGGGTGCGTTGGTGTAACGTCCAGTCATTGCCGCCTGTGCCGGGTAAACACCCTCTGTCCCACATTCGGTCTAAAACGATTTCCTCCCCTGAAACCCCGGTAACGACAAACTCCTGAGCGGCAACAAATGTCGATGTGGCAACAAGCATCACGCATCCGCAACTTAAATATCTCATATTTTTTCCAAGTCGATTATTTCCTAATCCTAATATGATTAGGATTGCGCTATCCCATTGTCAACCCGTCAAGAGCCCACAATATTGATATCAGATTGCGAGAAATGCCTTTGCCATCAACAGCAAGTTTTTTTTAATCCGGGCGATCGGAACGACTGGTATAAGATCACCGTTTGTATCAAACCCACCCCAGGACAGGCTAATCAGCCCAGCGCCAAATATATATGCCAGATATTCATCAGCAGACGCCTTGCGAAATTTACCGGCAGTGGCACCATTGTCCAATAAAAATTGAACATTATTTATGCTTTTGTTTATTTCCGCCTCAACCGCTGAAGATATACCCCCGCCCCCATGAAGGGCGGCAAAATCATGCAACATCAGTTGGATATATATTGGGTTCTTAACCATATGGTCGACCAAGCCTTCGATATGAATTTCAAGTCCCGTTGACGGTGAAACTCCGGTGAGTTCACTCTGAATATTTGCAAATGATCGGTAAACCCTGACCGAAACCGCCTCTAAGATTGCATCAATACTGGGATAATGAGTATAAAGTGACGGCGGTTGAATACACAGTTTTTCGGCAATTTTTCGAATGCTCAGGGCTTTAACCCCCTGAGTTCTAATTATTTCCTGGGCAACATTCAGTATCTGCTCACGGGTATCTTTGCGCCGATTGTTGCTATCTGCTTTGCTAACCACAACCTTACCCAATACAGTTCTCCGTTTTCAAACCAAAGTTTATGCACACCGTGTACGGACGAATACAGAAAAAAGAAATTCTTCACACCCCCCTTAAAATCACACCCCCCTGTTGCCAGCGCCCCTTAACCAAAAAGCCCTTCTCACCTGCCTTCGGATATCGAACCCGCCAATCCAGAAACCGGTCATTGCTTACCACCCGCAAACCATTGTCCACTGCTGTTTTCAACAAAACACCATCCGCAACCACGCCTTTTTCCACCACAAAAACCTGCCGCGGTGCTATTTGTAGCTTTTTTGAAATTGCATAGCTGTTGGCATACCGCCCCCACAGCTTATAGCCAACATTGGCGTCAAAATAGATGATCGGTGTCAGCCCCTTATCCACCAGCGCCTGCAACACCCGCCCCAGCACCAGAACCGATGGTTCCCCACCCCAATACATTACGTTTGAGCCATCAACGACGATGTACCGCGCCGGGTCAAGACCTGGGACAGGTGGTTTGAAAAATACCCTGCGCAGCAACCAGAGCGTATATAGAAACAAGCCGGTCACGGCTGCGTATGTCGCCAGCTCAAGGGTTGTCATTTCAGAATACTTTGTTTTAGAATTTAGCCTATACTATGCTCAGGGTATCAACCGTACAATTAGTGAACAATTGGTTACCAAAAATATAGGTAATTACGCCGGGAAAAACTAGGGGTATGACCATGGCTAAATATCGTGGCAGCTATCACATACGCATTGACTACAGACGCCGGGTGACTGTCCCGATACGGCTTTTACAAACCCTGAAGGATCGCAGCGATACCCCGGAATTAGCCGCCGTGCTTGCTGACACAGGCGATCCCCCGCATATCACATTTTATGACCAACCGGCGCTAAACGATATTGAACAGGAAGTTTCAAAGCTTCCACATGGCAGCGCCGATCGTTTGGCGCTGGAAAGTCATATATTCAGCGATGCACAACTGTTGAAAATTGACAAATCCGGCCGCGTCATCCTTCCGGCAAACCTGCTGGCACCGATTGGCCTCGGGCCCAACGCCAATGCCGTATTTCTGGCAGCAGGTGAAAGTTTTAACCTGCACAATCCCGAGCATCTGGCCAAATTCAAAGCCGAATATTCAAAGTCGGTCCGGCCCTAAACAAACGGCACCAGCGGCACCCCACAACTGGCCACAGATAAAACGACGCTCAGTAAAATAAATATCCGCATGATCTTTCCTTTCATCCGCCCACTACAGTCAGCCCCAGCAAACGCCAGACCTGCATGCCACCACGATAATAATAGATCCGTTCAACCGGATATCCCGCCTCAACCATCCGCCGGATCGCAGTTGGGGATTGTCCACACCACATACCGTTGCAAAACAGGGCCACCGGTTTTGCAGCTTCACAATCCCACCCCTCAAAGTCAATTTCACAACCCAGCTCATTCAGCCGATCCGTGGCCTCATTAAACGGAATGGACACCGCCCCGGGGATGGTGCCGCCTTCAAACCAACTCGCCGTGCGGCTATCCACCACCAGCGCGTCCGGGTCCTGCAACATATCCAACAACTCAAGCTCGCCAATTGTGGTCACACCTTCGGCCGGGCTCATCGGTTGAATGCAAAACAACGGACAGGGACGTGATGTCTTGGCCCAGTCGGGCGATATAACATTGGCGTTGTCCTGAATACGGGAAATTTCAACTGGCCCCGCCCCGGTAGGCACGGTAACGCTGGCCACATCCGGGCGAATTGCAACCGGTTCCTGGGCAATGGCCGAAACCGCAAACAGACAGGCGGCAGTTAAGCTGAATAAAAGTCGCATTTTGAGTGTCCCTTAAATTTATTTTCCCAAAACCCTAACATGTCCGCCAAAGTAATCAACCAACCTCAGCGTACCACATGTACCGCGCATTTGGCATGGCGCACCACGCGCGCCGCGGTTGAACCCAGGAAATAGTCCTGTAGCCCCGGCTGATGCGACGCCAC
>CAZETX010000043.1:0-17872 GCA_964514925.1 uncultured Marinosulfonomonas sp. | reverse complement strand
ATGATGTGCTGCCTTTAGTGCGGCAGCGGTGGTTGGCCGGTGATCAAGCGCAATGGGAACAAGTATATTTTTGTACATGGTAAATCCTCCATTTCATTAAGGACGATTATGCCATTTGCAAAGCAATGCCACCTTGAGGTGGGTCAAATTCGCAATAAAAAGGTGTCTTCAGTGTTGTAAGCCGGTAAATAATTTACTTAGGCGGGCTGATTAGTCCGGGGCTTTTTCGAACTGTTCTTCGTGTGCTTTTGCAATCGCAAACCTTCTATACCAAATCAGAAAAGCACCCATTGCCAGAAGTAACAATTGTATTTCCCACAGCCCCCACCATGAACGAATTCGTATCTTTTCTGGATCATCCGGGTAATAGCCAACGGAAACAACTTCTCCGACATCAAAGGCGCTTGGCCAGCCGTTACCAAAAGTGGCGCCGGTCTTTTCCTGGCCATTTTCGTCAACAAACTTAAACCTATGTTGGTAGATTGTGTCAGTCCTTCGATCGGACCCTGAACCAGTGGTCGTCGTCTTGGAGGATACATTCACTACAGTTGCGTCGACTGCTATGGTTTTTGAATTGGCAAAAACTGAATAGGCGATGGTCATAAAAAACCCGGCGAACAATGCCAACCCCGCATAACCGATATAGCGTGCCGCTTGCAATTTTTCCTCGGTTGTTACCTCTTTTACCAGCTTTTCACGATCTATATTAATTTGTTCAAGCTGTTCATTTTCGCGCTTACTACTTTTCCCAAATCCAATTCTCATCGTAAATCTCTCAATCTATAAAAGGGCCAATTTCGGTCCAAGCTAAAACTATAGCCTAATTAAATGCTGCTTCAACGTCATACATCACCGGCAAGAACCCTTTGCAAAGGTCATTTATACGCTGGGACCGTTTTATCATCTGTTCACTGCGCAGCATGGCCTGAAAATCATCACGCGTGCGCCATTGCGAATAATTTGCCACCCGGGTCCGGGCGTCATTCACGTGGATCGCCGCCCCGATAAAACCCGGCTGCTTGCTGATGAATTGTTCACAGGCGTCCGTCAACTCATCCAGCATCGCCTGACAGGTCGCCGGAGTCACCTCAAATGTGGTGATAACAGTCTGGTGCAGATTGTTTTTGGAAATGGTCAGCATCGGGTTCCTCCTGATTATTTCACCCTAGCACAGTAAATCCGCGGCTTAATAAAACAACTGCATCATCACCATCAGCACGGTCAGGAAAATCACCGTCATGATGCCCCCGGCGCGGAAAAAGTCCGCGACCTTATAGTGCCCGGGGCCCATGATCAGCGCATTGACCTGATGGGTTGGCAGCAGGAACGAATTGGATGTGGCCAGTGCCACGGTCAGGGCGAACACCGCCGGATCGGCCCCGGCCCGGATGGCAATGGATATGGCCAAAGGCACCAGCAACACCGTTGCCCCGACATTTGACATTACCAGCGTGAACGCAGTTGCCAACACGGCAATCACCAGCTGCAATTGCCAGATGGCCACATCCCCCAGGGTATTCAATATCTGGTCTGCAATCCAGGCTGCCGTTCCACTGCTTTCCACAGCCCGGCCCAGCGGGATCAGGCTGGCAAGCAGAAAAACCGTTTTCCAACTGACCGCTGCATAGGCTTCATCCGGCTCCAGAACCCCGCTGATAATGATCCCCAGCGCCCCCACCAACAAAGCCACCGACAGGCGCAGATCAGTGAACAGCACCAGCGCCATGGCGATTGCAAAGAATATCAGCGCATGGGCCACTTTATTTGCCCGCACCTCTTCGTGGGGGTGTTCAGTGGTCACCACTATGTTGTTGTTGTTGCGAAACCGGTCAAGGCTGGGCCAATCGGCAAAAACCAGCACCGTATCACCGGGCGCGAATTCAACACTGCGCACGTCATGGCCTTCGCGAAACACTTCGCCACCGCGAATGATCGACAGGGTGGATACCCCGTGTTGTGCCCGCAACCGAAACGTGCGCGCACTTTCCCCGACCAGCGGCGACGTGGGTGAAATCACCACCTCTGCCAATCCTGAATTAGTCGGGGCCAGTAATTCGGAAAACGCATCCAGATCCTGGCGCAAATCCAGCCCAAACAGCATGCAGAACCGCGACACTGCCTCGCGTTCACCCACCAATGCCAGCACGTCGGCCGCCTGCACTTCAAGCAAGGGTGATAAACCACCCGACCCCATGCGCAGTTTGCGCCCCGAGGTAACGGCGATGGTACGCACCCCGTGTTCAGTTTCAAAACTATCCAGCACCTGCCCGATCAGCCCGGAAGTTGACGGCACATAGACCTCGGCAAAAATGTAATCGATGTGATAAGCGTCTTTAAAATACTCGCCCGTAGTGCGTTCCGAATGGGACACGTCTTTGCCCTTGGGCAAAACAAACGGCCCCAGAATAACAAAATACAAAATCCCGGAAAGGATAAGCGCAATGCCGATCGGCGTCACCGCAAATAGGCCGTAGGTTTCAATTTGCTGATTTTCCGGCAGCGCCAAATTCGCGTTAATAATCAGATCATTCAACAGGATCAGCGGACTGGAGCCAACCATGGTGATTGTGCCCCCCAATATGGCGCAAAACCCCATGGGCATCAGCAAGCGTGACATCGGAATGCGCGAACGCGTTGATATTCGCTGCACCACCGGCAAAAACAAGGCGGCCGCACCAACGTTTTGCATAAAGCCGGATATCACCCCCACCGTGCCGGAAATCAGCGGGATTATACGCTTTTCGGTGGTGCCCCCCACTTGTATCATTTTGCGAGCAACAATGTTCATGATGCCGGTCTTATCCAGCCCGGCCCCGATGATCATCACTGCAATAATTGATATCACCGCGTTTGACGAAAACCCGTCAAACAGCCCGTTGATATCCACCAACCCTTCGTTAAGCCCCATCAACGGCGCCATGATATCGGACAGACCCAGCATGACCATGATCGTCAGGGCGGCTACATCTATCGGTATGATTTCAAAGGCAAAAAGAAAAACCGTCAGCAGCAAAAGTGACAGCACCCATGCAATTTCAATGGACGGTACAATGCTTGTCAAACTCCACCCAAGCACAAGAAACAGCAGCGCAGCAATCCCGACTACGTAGAACCGCTTACTGCCCATATTTCTGCCCCGCCCCTGTTTGAAGAATCACAGGTTAAGTGATTTTCCTGCAATTTCAAAAACCTAAGTTTCAGTTTCTGCCAATATGCGGCTATCTGGTTTCAATAAATATTGTGACACATTAGGCTGCACCCATGGCAATATCCCCGATCAGACCCACCGATAACGCAGCCCGGGCACTGGCACTTGGGTTGCAAGCAAAGGCACGGTTCGCCGCAATCGGCGTCATCCACCCGGATACCGGCGCACCTGTTGTATCGCGAATTGCCTTTGCTCTGGATGACAGCAACATTCCACTAACGTTAATCTCCACCCTGTCGTTTCACACCAAGGCGCTGCAAAACAATCCGGCCTGTTCGCTTTTGCTGGGTGAACCTCCGGCAAAGGGCGACCCATTGGCTTTTCCCCGACTAACGATAAACGCCGTGGCCAAATTTCTGCCACCAGACACAAAACCAGATCTGCGCGCGGGCTTCCTGAAAACCCACCCAAAGGCACAGCTTTACATAGATTTCACCGATTTTCAGTTTGTCCGGTTCAGCATAACCAGTGCTGCATTGAACGGTGGCTTTGGCAAAGCCTATAACCTGACTGCCACCGATCTGGCATAAAAAAACCGGGGCGTTTACGCCCCGGTCCAATTCACGAAAACCTGTTCTGCTAAAACGGATTGTCCATCCGTGTGGTCACGATCACCCGCCCCTTGCACGCCTCAGGCCAGGTTAGCTGCACCAGATTATTGGCCCCGCCATAGTTGGTGGTCACGTAAGGGTTGGCAAATACATCCGTCCCTGCCCCATTGGTAATGGCGTTCTCTGTCACCACCGAAGTCACGTTGCGACTCCAACCACCAAAGGGCAGATACCCACTTGGGTTAAATGTCCAGTTCACGTCATCTGAACCCTGAATAAACTCAAGTGTCACCGGGTTGATCGTCGCCTGAGTGACGGCATTAAAGGTATTGCCCTCAAACACCACGTTACGACTGCGGCCAAAATCCAGCCCGGCAATAGAATTGTCCACCGCTTCAATGCGGTCAATATTGCCATTGATCGCCTTGAACGTGTTGCCGGTAACGCTAAGACCCTGAATGTAGTGGCCAGTTCCAAAGGGTTTGATCACAAGCCAGTTGAACCAGCTGGCCACATCGCTTGCGGCAAAAATATTACCGGTGATGGTCAGCCCGCCAAAGGAAAATTCAACCCCGAAATCAGGTGCTTCATCATGCTCGTTTGTCCATTCTATTGAACAATTGTCGATATAGTTGCCGGTGATCACCGATTTTACATTCGGTTTGGTAAATATCATCCCCCCCAGTCGCGGGGAATCCACCAGATCATCGCCCTGGAACCAATGGTTGCCAACAATCATATGGCCGCTGCCAAATAAGACACCCGTGTTGCCAAACCGCTTAAACCCGCTGTCGCGAATTTTAACGTCATTGGCGTTTACATTAAATGCCACGCTGGTACGGGCAGTCGCCGCCACCTGCTGCTCATTGGATGCAAACTGGCAACGGTCCAACTGCAGATCCTGACAGCCCAGCCCATGGCTGGTCACCCCGCGATCCCGCGGCTTGGTGATAAAGCAATCTTTCAATTGAAAAGTCTGCCCGGCCGGGGCCAGCAACACGCCACTGGCATTGCCGGCGCACTGAAATTCCACATCCGAAATGGTGAACTTGGAAAATTTGGTAAAGCCGGAAAAATCCAGAATGTACTGGAACCGGGTAAAGGTATAGGTTTGGGTGCCAGCCGCCCCGTAAAGCGCCTGACTGATTGTCAGCGTTCCTGCCCCGACATTCCTGTCGGTCACATAAACCTCACGGCCCACGCCATTGCCGGTCACCAGCGATCCGACCGGCACATTGGCCACATTGGCCACACCACTCAGCACCTTCGGGCTGGCGGTTGAATAGGTTGCCTGTGATGTTGCCACCACCGGATCCCAGTTGGGTGAAGCCACCGCGTTTAATTGCCCGTTGCGCAGCACGCGGCGCACCTCAAACGTGGCTTTGGCGCCTTCTGCGGCCTGCATGTCAATGGGTGCGTCCACCTCAATCCGGCGGCCGCCCATATCCAGACCTTCATGGTCTGAAAAGTTTAGCAATGCCTGAAATGCCTTGCGAAACCCCAGAACCTCATCGCCAAATGCCTCAATATAAGACGGCAGATCGTAATTGCCCCTCAGCACCAGCCGCTTGTCTACCGGCATGGATACCGTTCCCTCAAACCGCACCGGGTTCAGCATCGACACATGCTCCCCCAGAAAATAATCGCCCCCCGGCACCAACACTTCGCGCCCCGCAGCGGCAGTATCTGCCGCCTCAAACGCCGCACTGTCATCAGTCACGCTATCGCCCACCGCGCCGTAGTCACGCACATCCACCCAGTCCATCATGTTGCGTAAAAACGCGCTGGTGATGTCCTCAATGACAATGTCATCAATCCGCACCAGCCCACCATTGGCCCCGGTCATATCCAGCCCGAAATGTCCATAAATCGTGCTCTGGTTCCACACCATATCGACGCCACCGCGCGCCCCGGTGCCAACAATGGCGCTTACTTCAACCACGTCACCGTAAGTGGTCAGCGAAATGCTTGGCCCCACTTCAACCAGCCCCGGCACATTCACATTGCCCGCGCCCCCGGCCCAACCGGCAATCCGCACATCCGGCAGGTTGCCACTGATGGCTTTTACCCGCGCCGTAATGCGCAAATAACACCCCGGTAAAATCGTCGTTTGGCCCATATATCGCAGGCTCTGGGTGGCATTGGCCTTCAGTATTTCAACACAACCGCCAAAATCCTGATCCGCCGCAATCAACGAGGCATTTGGATCAAACTCATATGTCGGTGAACCAACCGTGCCGTCGCCACTTGACCAGACATCCAGCCCGCCTGCAAATGCGGGCGGCATAAACACCAACCCATCCGTAATTGCCTTGTTCATCTTGCGCCCTTTCAAATATGTGTCCGGGCGGCGTTACAACAGGCAACAAAAGCGGTCTGAACCACCAACAGCTACTTAATTGTTTGAATTAATCTGAAATTCAGTCACTTGCCCGGTAGGGAGCAAGGCGTATCAGCCGGGGTTTAACACGCCTTAAAGCCAGCGCGCGCAGCTAGGCCCCAACCTCTGGCTGCGCCAGCAATCGTACACCATTGATCTGCCAACTGCCGCCCGCCATGATCATTTCATACTCCAGCATATGAAACACACCCTGCTGATCCTGTATCATCACGGTTTGCAACATGCGTCCGGGCCGCTGTTTCAGCTCAAAAAACCGCAATTGCGCCGGGGCCTGAACCATCGGAAACCCTTGCTGAACCATCTCACCAAATCGACCGGCACTGCCAAATATCTGCTGGATCGCCGGGCTGGCAAATTCAAAGGCGCTGGTAAAATCATCCACTTTAAACGCCTCAATCTGACCGTTTATCGTTTCTTCGATGCCGGCCTGCGGATTGTTTTGTGCAGGCGCAGTTCCCGCCCAAACCGCCAACATTACAATCGCTAAATATCTGATCAGCATTCTGCTACCTTCCCTTTGCAACTGTCAAAATGATAGCACGCTAGCGCAGCGGGTCAATTTTGCGGTCTGGCCCAACGGAACGCACGGCGCAATTCCTGCTGGCAATCCTGGCTAAAACAACGCCCATGCGCCACAACTATATAGGCAGGGTTCCAGTCGATCATTTGCTCAACACTGGCCCTCAGCGCGTCCCGCCCTTTGCGAAATGTCATCCACATATCCAGCGGCATTTTTCCGTCAGGGTCCCGCACGCCCACAAGTTTCGCAATGGGGCGAAACCAGAATGGCAGGGCTTTGGCTTCAAAATTCTCAATCAGATCGGTCAGGATCAAGGTTTTTGAAGCGCGATGGAAGAACACATATTCCCGATGAACAATGCTGCCGCCCACCAGCAACTGATCAATCTGCCCGGCCCAAACCGCAGGCTCAGCCTTTGCCAGATCATGATCAAACTCGACATCAGATTTATGCTTCAAAGCGCGCTTTTCAACACCGGGTGCGGCCCAGGATTGCGCCTGCGGACAGGCCGCCGCCCATTCTGCGATATAAGCATAATGTATCCAGTTTGGGGAAATCAGATATTTCACCGGCCCAAGCCCGGCTATTTCAGCGCGCAAATCTTCGGTTAATTCTGTTGGCGAATGCAGAAAAATATCACCATTTTTCAATCGGATAACCGTCATTCTGGTCGAGAACGGCATTCCGTAAAATGATATATGCGGCCCATCGACGATCCAGATATCCTGACCAATCGGTTTCAGCGTATTCAGGGGCGCGTAATAGCTCATTTAGCTTTTCGGGTCTGTACCGTCACACCAACCTGCCCAAACATGTCGCCCCTACCCCGCCAGCTTGCCCGCCAGCGCTTTTTCAATCAACTCAATGGTTTCCTGCACCCCGTATAGCGCAATAAAACCACCAAAACGAGGGCCCTGGGTTGCCCCAAGAAACACCTCATACAACGCCTTGAACCAAGCCCGCAGCGGCTCAAACCCATGGGCTTTGCCAACGGCGAACACCATGGTCTGCAAGGCCTCCGCATCTGCCTCACCATCCCAGGTTTTCAGACGTTCAAGCATATCGGCCATCGCCGCGCGTTCCTGATCATCCGGCAGTCGGAACACCCGCCCCGGTTTTACAAAATCATTGTAATACGCCACTGCAAAACCAGCGGCTGCATCAAGATCAGGGTGGGTCTCAGGGCTGGCATTGGGCGCATACCGCCCGATAAATCCCCAAAGGCGTGATTTGTCCTCGGCCGCTGACACCGCCGCCAGGTTCAGCAACATCGCAAACGGCACCACCATATTAGAGGCCGGAACATTATGCCCGTGAATGTGAAACACCGGGTTGTTCAGGCGCGCCGCCGCGTCCTGATCGGCGTAGGCCCGCAATTGCTGGTGATATTCATCCACCGCCTTCGGGATCACATCAAAATGCAACCGCTTGGCGGTTTTCGGCTTTTGATACATGAAATATGACAGGCTTTCAGCGCTGGCATAGGTCAGCCACTGATCAATCGAAATACCGTTACCGCTTGATTTTGATATCTTTTCACCGTTTTCATCCAGAAACATCTCATAGACAAAATGCGCCGGGGCCCGCTGACCAAGTATGCGGCAAATCTTGTCATAGATATGGGTGTTGGTGGAATGGTCCTTGCCATACATTTCAAAATCCACCCCCAGCGCCGCCCAGCGCGCTCCAAAATCCGGCTTCCACTGCAATTTCACCCGGCCCCCGGTGACGCGCGTGGTCACCTCCTGCCCGTCTTCCTCATATGTTATGGTCCCGGCCGCCGCATCCACCGACTTCATCGGCACATAAAGCACCCGGCCGGTTTTCTGGCTGATCGGTAGGAAACACGAATAGGTCGCCCGGCGTTCCTCGCGCAAAGACGCCAGCATCACCTCCATTATCTCATCGTATTTCTCAACACATCGCAGCAACACGTTGTCAAATCGCCCACTTTTGTAATACTCAGTGGCCGAATAAAATTCATACTCAAACCCAAACGTATCCAGAAACCGGCGCAGCATGGCGTTGTTATGCTCACCAAAACTGGCATGGGTCCCAAACGGGTCCGGCACTGCCGATAGCGGCTTTTGCAAATGTTCACCCAGCGCTTGGGCGTCGGGCACATTGCCCGGTACCTTGCGCATCCCGTCCATATCATCAGAAAAACAAATCAGCCGCGTCGGAATGTCGGATATCACCTGAAAGGCGCGCCGGATCATCGTGGTGCGCGCCACTTCACCAAATGTGCCGATATGGGGCAAGCCACTGGGCCCATAACCGGTTTCAAACAGCACATGGCCCTTTTCCGGGGCGCCGTTTTCATAACGTTTCAGCAATGCGCGCGCCTCAACAAAGGGCCAGGCCTTGGACTTCATCGCTGTTTGACGCAGATCGGACATTGGGTGAACTTCTCAAATTAACACCAGCAAAATGCCGGCAACTGGCCACTCCCTATTGCCGTGGGCGCCACAGGTCAATAATCTGCCGCAAGGAACCACCAAAGGAATATCATTATGGCCGACATTTCCCACTCACTCACCCCACAGGATAGCCTGATCGCGGTTATGGTGGCGATTTCTGCCTCTGATCAGAACATACGCACCTCTGAACTGGTGGCAATTGAACGGGTGGTCAATCACCTGCCGGTTTTTGCCGACTATGACACGGACCGGATCAAGGTGGTCTCACAAACCGTGTTTGATCTGTTCGCAGTCGAGGACGGGCTGGACGCATTATTCGGACTTATCCGGGAAAACCTGCCCGAAAAACTGAACGAAACCGCCTATGCGCTGGCCTGCGATGTTGCCGCCGCAGATGGCATGCTGCTGGAAGCCGAGCTGCGTCTGTTAGAGGAAATCCGCTATGAGCTTTCCATCGACCGCCTGCACGCCGCCGCAATTGAACGCGGTGCCCGGGCGCGCCACATGCAGCTGTAACCGAAACAATCGCCAAGGACGTAACAAATGCCCATCGACCCAGCCGCGCTCAAAAAAATTGCCGCCGATTACACGGCCGCTTGGTGCTCAAAAGAACCAAACGCCGTTGCCAGCTTCTATGCCAAAGACGGCCAGATCGCCATTAACAGTGGTGACGCCCTGATTGGCCGCGCCGCCATCGCCGAAATGGCCGCTGGATTTCACGCCGAATTTCCTGATCTGGAAATATTGTGCGACGAAGTTCGCACCGCGGGGGACCACGCGATTTATGTCTGGACTTTGAAAGGCCACCACGCTGAAACCAAAAACTTCGTCCATGTCGGCGGATGGGAAGAATGGGATATGAATGACGACCTCATGGTGAAATCCTCACGCGGCTGGTTTGATGCCGCCGATTACGACCGACAAGTCGCAGGTGCCTGACAGTACCCTTCCAGCCTTCAATTATACTTGGCCTCTGCTCCGGTTTTTCGCAGAAAAATCACCCGCAACATTAACCATAGGTATTAGCCCAACGGTCAAGCAGGCCCCATTGCAAAGCCCGCGCCCGACGCCCCCATCCGCGCGCGCCTGCCGGGCGTTCCCGATCTGCGGGCGCAAGGGCATTGCGGCGCGGTAAATCCGCTGAGAATATTGCAAATGCCAACTCCTGTTCAGGACCGGTTTTCATAAACCCGGCCAAACCACTAACAAAATTCAACGTCCCGGTTTTAGCGCGCAATTCGCGCTCACTTCCCAGCAACAGGTTGCCCTTGCCATCCCGTGGATTGACCTGTTTCAAAATTCCCGCCAACTGGCTGTCAGCCCCCATACTGACCAATCCGGCGACCATGTCAGACGCAGATATCCGGCTATTGTCACCCAACCCGGAATGATCGACAAATCGTGCCCTGCGGGCCCCCATCTGCGTGTTCATCCAGCTGGACATTTCCTGCGCCGACTGGCGTAGGTCCGACACCGGACGCCCCCGTGCCAGACTGGCGCCCAGCCCGGTCACCTCAGCTGTCAGGTTGGTGGAATGGTCCAGCATTTCCTGCAATATCACCCCCAAAGTCGAACTTTGGCGCTGCACCAGAGCAGACCCGTCTGCCACGCCCTTATCCAACACAGGTTGCTTCAGTACGATCCCATGTGAACGGGCCAGGGTCTGGAACACATCCCCAGCATAAAGTTCAGGCTGGCGCACCGGTAACCACCGGTTTCCCCCCTTACCAAGGGCCGCGCGCGCCACTGTCCAACGCTCATACTGGCCGCCATTTGAATAGGTATATATCGGTGATTTTCGGTCCACGACTTTCATGCTCGCCATCGCCACAGCCGGGCGATATCCTACGGTGCGTGCGTCCATAATGACGGTATAGTCGTCCTTGACCTTCTTCCACTGAAAATGCACTCGGTTGAAATTCAGGTTCAGCCCCGACACCGCCGGATTATAAGCCAGATGATCCGGCTGCCCGGCGTCAATCCTCGCCACACGTGGAACGGTACCGCTTTGCACCAGAAATCGCCCGGTAATCTCGCGCAGGCCGGTATTTTTCAACGCCTGTGCCATTTCGGCCAAGGCGGTTGTGTCCAGCGTCGGATCGCCCCCGCCCTGCAAAACCAGATCACCGTTCAAACGCCCCCCGGTGATGCTGCCAACCGCCAAAAGGCGTGTAACAAACCGATGCTCCGCCCCCAGTGCCGACAGAGCATATTGTGCAGTAATGGTTTTGGCGACACTGGCCGGGGGCAGACCAAGAATTGGGTTGATGGCCTCCAGTACCTGACCGGTTCGCGCGTCCGCAACCACATAAGAAATCTTACCACGCAGCCCCGCAGCTTTGATCATGGCCGCTGCCTGTGCAATGACAACCGGCGCTGAGCCCGGGCGCAATACCGGCAACAATGATGTCACCGGTGGTGAGGCAAACGCCGTTTGCCCGACACCCGCCAACAGCCCGCCCAACACAGCGCGACGCGAAAAATCCTTACCCTTCATAATCGGTGTTTAAACCGCCTCCTCCGGTTGTAATCAAGCCCCGTTTTGCCAATTGCTCCGCTTGCGAATTTCAGTTGAGGACAGATCAACCATCGGCAGATTGATAAAACACCAGGCCGGGGCCTGCATGCGCGCCAGCAACATCGCCTCCCGGCCCCGCAGCCGGTACTTTTCATAGCGATTGGCCGCCGGCGACATCCGGGCCGATATCCGGTCACCCGGTCGCGCCAGCACCCCCACAGGCACGTTTTCCATGATCCAGTGCCAGTTCTGCCAGCGGTGCAGTTGTGCCAGATTATCCGCCCCCATCAGCCAGACAAACCGAACCCTGGGGTTTCTCGCCTGCAACACCGCCAGCGTGTCCGCCGTGGCCCGTGTGCCAGCCCGGGCCTCAAAATCACTGATTTTCACCCGCGGGTGCTGCATAATACTGCGCGCCGCCGCCAGACGCTTATCCATCGGTGCCGGGCCGTCAGATTTCAGCGGATTGCCGGGGCTGACCAACCACCAGACCTGATCCAGATTGAACCGCTTCAACGCTTCACGGGTAACGTGAACATGCCCGGCATGGGGCGGATCAAAAGACCCCCCCAACAGACCGACTGTTCGATATGGTCGCGCCATCGCCATCCAAAGGCATCCCATTGCAAAAATCCTGCAACTTCATGGGGCTGAAGCCGGTGGATTGTCAAACGAACTGTTAATTGCCGCGCTTGACATGGGGTTTTGAAAATCGTCCCCTGCCGCGGTAACCGGGGACAAATATGACTAAATTTAATTCCGAAAACGCCGCGAAAATCCATCGCCACCTGCACAGCCACCTGCCCTCAGATCCGGCACTGCGGGTAAAAGCACTGGAAAGCCTGGTGGTTGAACGCGGTCTGGTGGCCACTGAAACCATTGATGCATGGGTTGAAGCCTATTCAGAACATATCGGACCCATGCGCGGCGCCCAGGTTGTGGCCCGCAGTTGGCTTGACGCTGATTTCAAATCCCGGTTGCTGGACAATGCTGCCGAGGCGATCAAGGATTTCGGCTTTGAAGGCAACGCCACAGGCCATCTGATCGCGGTGGAAAATACCGCTGACAGCCATAACATGGTGGTCTGCACCCTGTGTTCCTGCTACCCGTTTTCAATTTTGGGCATGTCGCCCAGCTGGTACAAATCCAGCGAATACCGCGCCCGCGCAGTGCGTGAACCCCGTAACGTGCTGGCTGAATTTGGCGTCAAGATCAACGACAACATCGCCCTGCGCGTCTGGGACAGCACCGCCGAGATACGCTATATCGTCATTCCGCAACGCCCGCCACATACCGACGGCTGGGACGCCGAAGCACTTGCCAAAATCGTCACCCGCAATTCAATGATCGGAACCGAGCGGGACTTGAAAACTGTCAGCACCCGACCCTAGCCATACCAGTCCGCCAACCTGACATCTGCACCCGCTCCAACAAGATCAGCAAACTGCGCCGGATCCTGGGTCCCGCCCTGACGACCCCGGTAATGATACGGGTAAACAAAGCGCGGCCTGAACGCCGCCACCGCCGAGGCCGCCGCCGTTACATCCATGGTAAAAGGCAGGTTCATACACAAAAACGCCAGATCAATCTGGCTCAGCGCCCGCATCTCCGGCACATCCTCAGTATCCCCGGAAATATACACCCGGAACCCTTCAAAACTCAGCACATAGCTGTTATCCCGCCCCTTGGGATGATATTTTTGCCGGGAAGCCGTGGAATTATAGGCGGCAATGGCATCAACCTTCAGCGCCCCAAAATTTGTGGTCTCACCATTGGCGATCTTGTTCGATCTGGCCTTCAGCCCCGCCGCCAATTTGCCATAAACCGCCGGATTTACGATCATCTGTGTGCTGTCCTGCAGCAAAGCGTTCAGGGTTTCGGGCTGATAATGGTCGCCATGCTCATGGGTGATCAGGATCAGATCAGCACCCGGTAATTCACCATATAGCGAGGCAGAGCCAACCGGATCGACATAAATAACCCCCAATGGCGTCTCCATGACAAATGACGCGTGATTTACCGGATGAACCGTGATGTCCCCTGCGGGCGTCGCGAAAATATCGCTGGCATGGGCCGCCGACCGCGCTGCAAACGGCAAAAACACCGTGCCACCCATCGCGGCGGTTGTTGTGATGAACGATCGACGTGACTGCATCGTGAAATTCCTTCTATTGGTAAAAAAATATTTCAGGCCTGCCATTTACAAAAACCACTCGTTTCCTTCTTACTACATTTAACAAAAACAGGCATATCAAATGGACGGTATCCACGATCTCGGCGGAAAACAGGGCTTTGGCCCGATCCCAATAGGCGACAACAAAGGTTTCCACCACGATTGGGAACGCCGCATGTGGGCCATTGCACGTGCCGGTATTTTACCACCGGGCACTATTATTGATCAGTTTCGCCACGGTCTGGAACACATGGTGCCCAACGATTACCTGAATTTTTCCTATTTCAACAAATGGTGCGCGAATTATTACATGCTCTACCTGAATGCCGGGATTTACACCGATGCCGAGGTGCAATCCGGTAAATCCGAGCAACCGCGCGCGCCGGCAAAGGCCCTGACCCTGCAACAGGTCATGGCCGCCCAACGGGATATGGCCACCAATTTCTCCGCCAACACAGATGTTGCGCCTGCCTTTCAAACCGGTGACACCATCACCACAAAACGCCTGATAGCGGCCAATCACACTCGCCTGCCCGCCTATGCCAGAGGGGCGACAGGCAGCGTCATCACCCATCACGGTGCCCACCTGTTCGCCGACAAAGGCGCGCAGGGCATCCACGAAGCCCAACATCTTTACACCGTTTCTTTTCGCTCAATTGAACTTTGGGGCCCCGACGCCAACCCGCACGACAGCGTCACGCTGGAACTCTGGGAAAGCTATTTTGTTTGAACCTGAAAACCCGCTGAAACCCCGCGACAAAGTGTTCAACGAAGCCTGGCACGCCCAGACCCTTGCCCTTGCCGATACCATGATCAAAGCCGGGCATTTTAGCGCCTCGCAATGGGCCTCAACCCTTGGCGTTGCTTTAAAAACGGCTGAAACCGACAGTAAACCCGATAACGCCGAGACATATTATCACTGTGCAATCAATGCGTTGGAAGAACTGGTAAATAATAACACCCCCATTGATCAGGAGCTCTTAAAAAACCGCAAACAGGCCTGGGAAACCGCCTATTTGCAAACCCCACACGGAGAGCCCGTAAAGCTCCGCCCCTGATTTTTCGCAGAAAAATCAACTCACTTTTTCTGCGAAAAAGAGCTCTCCGATTATTCCTGTGACGAGGCAGCCCATAGATTAACCAAAGCTTCATCCAGCGCAAATTCATCAATTGCTGCCAGTTCTTCACTGCTAAACTCAAGGTTTGCCACAGCCCCAGCGCAATCCACCACCTGTTCCGCCCGGGATGCACCGATCAGCGCCGTTGTGATCCCGCCGTTGCGCAATACCCAGGCAATTGCCATTTGTGCCAATGTCTGGCCCCGCGCCTCGGCAATACCGTTTAACCCCTGAATTTTTTCAATAACCCTTACGTTCAGAATGGAGGGGTCCAGCGATTTACCCTGTGATGCCCGGCTGCCTTCAGGCACGCCCTTCAGATATTTATCCGTCAATATCCCCTGCGCTAACGGCGTAAACGCGATTGACCCGACTCCCAATTCGCCCAGTGTTTCTTTTAAACCGTCCTGTTCGACCCAGCGGTTCAGCATATTATAGCTGGGCTGGTGGATCAGACAGGGCGTGCCCAGGTCGTTCAATATCGCCACCGCCTCACGTGTACGCGCAGAATTATATGACGAAATCCCCGCATAAAGCGCCCGCCCTGAGCGCACGATACTGTCCAGCGCCCCCATGGTTTCCTCAAGTGGCGTGTCCGGGTCAAACCGGTGCGAATAAAAAATGTCCACATAATCCAGCCCCATACGTTTCAGCGACGCATCACAGGAGGCAATCAGATATTTCCGGCTGCCCCACTCGCCATATGGTCCGGCCCACATGTCATAGCCGGCCTTGCTGGAAATTATCAGCTCATCGCGATACCCGGCAAAATCGGTGCGCAAAATCTCACCAAAAGCGGTTTCCGCCGCCCCCGCAGGCGGGCCATAATTATTTGCCAGATCAAAATGTGTGATCCCCAGATCAAACGCCGTCCGGCAGATGTCGCGCTTGGTGGCATGGGGTGTGTCCTCACCAAAATTATGCCAAAGCCCAAGCGAAATCGCCGGTAATTTCAGCCCGGAATTTCCGCACCGGCGATAAACCATCTTTTCATAACGATCGTCCGCAGCTCGGTACGGTGGGGGAAACTGGCGTATTGGGCGGGCGGACTCGGTCATACTATTCCCCTTGGATGCAGATTTTGGTTCGATTTCACTCTGCTTCAAACCCCCATCGGGGGCAAGCCACCAACAGCGTCACCATAGCGGGCAACCATTCACTTCTGACAACGCCTTTTCCCAAGCCAGTTCTGCATCAAACCCGACAACCCCCCAGTCATCATCCGATCTGCGCGGTAATATGCCCCGCGAAATCATATAGCCCGGTCGATATCTCGGCCAGCCAACGGCACGAATTTCCGCACAGGTATCACGAAAAAAATCGCCCGTCTGACCCCTGAACCTGTCAGAGGCCGTGCGCAGCGCTTGCATAACATCACGCGGATAGCCGCCAAATATCCAGATGTTCAGCTCCACAAACGCCACATGCCCGCTTTCGTCGCGCACCCGCTGCTGGTCAAACGTGCCAAACACCGAATAGGCCAGAAACAACTGCATCGCCTCATCATAGCGTTCCTGTGCGATGCAATCGCGCACCGAGCGCGCCAGCCGGGGCGGCGTGTCACTGGTCTGCAACTCAGACAGCGTGATGCAGGGCATATCGTTGAACTGCGCCGCTGCGCGCTCCGCTCCAACCATCCCAAATACAAAAACCACAGCCACCAGAACCGCAGCCCCCAGAAACCTGCCTGTTGTCTTAACGCCCATGATATCCCCGCCCTCTGCCAACATTAGAGCCCACCTTATCGCCCAGCCACGCCAGCGCCAAAATCACTTTTGCGTAGCGCGTGCGCAACCATTGGAACTAAGCCGAAATATTGCTAAACTACCGGAAACCGAAAGCCTGCCATGCCAACCTACTCAGGCAGCTGCCACTGCGGCGCTGTTCAGTTCACGTTTGAAGCCGCAAAAATCACGGCTGCCCTGCGCTGTAACTGTTCAATCTGCAAACGCAAGGGCAGCGTGCTGACCGATTTCACCCTCGCCCCCGAGGCCCTGAAAATCACCGCCAAACCCGGCGCGACCACTGGCTATGCCTTCAACACCAACACCGCCAAACACCATTTCTGCACCACCTGCGGCATCCACACCTTCGTGCAAACCCGCCTGAACCCCGGCGATTTCCGTGTCAATCTGGGCTGTGTTGACGGGGTAGACACCTTCAACATCCCGATCCGGGTTTTTGACGGCACCGCGATCTGAGATCGGCCAACCACCATATGCCCAACTGTTACCTGACCGTTTTCGCGATGTGCATTCCCGTGTTTGGTCAGTAGAATAGAGCCCACACTACGCCACCGACAAGAACTTGGAGCGTTCAATGAAACTTTTCCCACCCGAACCCAGGATCGACATTGGCACAACCGGTTTTGACGGCATCGACACACTTGGCCGCAAGGATTTTGGCACAAAATTATCCGGGATGTTAAGCGCGGTCGAAGAACCGGTTGTAGTGGCCATCGACGGTGGCTGGGGCAGCGGCAAAACCGTGTTCCTGAAATGTTGGGTCGGCGAGCACTTGAAGCGCGCAGAAAACACCGATCAGGTGATCTATTTTGACGCTTTCGCCAATGATTTCCTTGATGACCCGCTGATTTCCTTAATTTCAGCCCTGTCTGCAAGGCCAACGAAATCAGCAAAACCAACGATCAAAAAACTGAAAAATATCGCGGTCACTTTGGCCCGTCCAGTAGCGCGTGTTGCACTGGCAACCGCGAGCGCAGGAGCTTCCGAAGCAGTTAGCGCAATCGCGGGAGAGGCGGCCAAGGGGATTGATGAATTCTGGAAACGCGAAGATGGCCGGCGCACGGCGATGGAACAGTTCAGAAAGCTGCTCGGGGAAATTACAGGGAAAAACAAACTGATCTTCGTCATCGACGAACTGGACCGCTGCCGCCCGGATTACGCACTATCACTGCTTGAAACCATCAAGCACTTCTTCGCCGTCGAAAACGTGCATTTTGT
>CAZETX010000042.1:7141-24201 GCA_964514925.1 uncultured Marinosulfonomonas sp. | reverse complement strand
TTTCCGCGTTTAACGTGATTTTTCGCCACGCTTTTCCCAACGCGATTTCACCCATCGTCAATGTGGTGATGCTGAACCTTGCTTATCTGGTGGTGGGTGTTGTGGTTGTTGAGGTGATCTTTGTTTATCCCGGCATGGGGCAGTATCTGGTGGATCACGTCGCCAAGCGCGATGTGCCGGTGGTACAGGCCTGCGGTCTGATTTTTGCGGCGGTGTTTATCGGGCTAAATCTGGTGGCTGATATTGTTGCCATTGTCAGTAATCCAAGACTGAGGCACCCGAAATGAGAATACCACTTTCAGCCCTGATCGGTATTGTCATGACCGGTGGATTTTTCCTGATGGCGGTGTTTGCCCCCCTGATTGCGCCCTATGGTCTGGCCGAAGTTGTTGGTGATGTCTGGGAGCCGCGCTCAGCCGAGCATTGGCTGGGCACTGACAATATTGGCCGCGATCTGCTGACCCGGATGATTTATGGCGGCCGCACCACGATCCTTATTGCCACTGCGGCGACTTTTCTGTCATTTACGCTGGGATCCATACTGGGGTTAACGGCGGCGGTTATGGGTGGCTGGGTGGATCAGGTGATGTCACGCGGTGTTGATCTGATCATGGCCATTCCGTCGCTGATTTTTGCGCTGGTGGTGCTGTCGGTTATGCCGGTGACCATGCTGGTTTTAATTGTGGTGATGGGCCTGTTGGATTCAACCCGGGTATTTCGATTATCCCGCGCGGTTGCGGTGGATATCAACGTCATGGATTTTGTTGAGGCGGCAAAGCTGCGCGGCGAAAAGCTGCGCTGGGTAATCTTTCGTGAAATCCTGCCCAATGCCCTGTCACCTTTGGTGGCGGAACTGGGCTTGCGGTTTATTTTTGCGGTGCTGTTCCTGTCGACCCTGTCGTTTCTGGGTCTGGGGGTGCAGCCGCCCGCATCCGACTGGGGCGGCATGGTCAAGGAAAACAAAGAGGGCATTATTTTTGGCATTGGGGCAGCGCTGGTGCCGGCTGCCGCAATATCTGTACTGGCAATATCGGTCAATCTGGTGGCGGATTGGGTGCTGAACCGCACCTCTGATTTGAAAGGGGGCCGGGGTGGCTAAAGATATGGCAACGGAAAACCTGCTGGACATTCGCAACTTGAAGATTGAGGCGACGATCTATCCGGATGGTGAGCCTGCACAAAATCTGGTGATTGTGGAAGACGTGTCACTGACATTGGAAAAAGGCAAGGTGCTGGGTCTGATCGGGGAAAGTGGCGCCGGGAAATCCACCATTGGGCTGGCCTCCATGGGCTATGGGCGCGGCACGATCAGTTTAAGCGGCCAGGTGTTTTTGAACGGCCGTGATATTCTGGCCGGCGGGGTGCGGGATTTCCGGGCGCTGCGGGGTAAGGAAGTGACCTATGTGTCGCAATCGGCGGCGGCGTCCTTCAACCCGGCCAAGCGGCTGATGGAACAGGTTATCGAGGCCGGGCTGGAACATGGTGTTGGTACCAGGGCCGAACTGGAAAAACGCGCAATACGTCTGTTTGGTGAACTGAACCTGCCGGACCCGGAAAACATCGGTTCCCGCTTTCCGCATCAGGTGTCGGGTGGGCAGTTGCAACGCGCCATGACGGTGATGGCACTGGTGCCGGAGCCGGACCTGATTGTCTTTGATGAACCGACCACGGCGCTGGATGTCACCACGCAAATTGATGTGCTGGCGGCGATCAAAAAGGCGATCCGTAACACCGGGGTTGCCGCACTTTATATCACCCATGATCTGGCCGTGGTGGCGCAGGTTTCCGATGAGATTATGGTGCTGCGCGGTGGGGAGAAAATTGAACGCAATACGGCTGAAAATATCATCACCCGTCCGCAGGAAGAATATACCCAGGCGCTGGTATCGGTGCGCTCTATTGAGCACGAGGAAAAGAAACCAACCGATAATCCGGTGCTGGTGGCGCGCAATATTTCAGCCGCTTACGGTAACAAGGTGCAGGTTCTGACGGATGTAACTGTAGAGGTGCATCCGGGGCAAACACTGGCCGTTGTTGGGGAAAGCGGGTCGGGGAAATCAACGCTGGCCCGGGTGATAACCGGGTTGTTGCCACCATTTCAGGGCGAGGTGTTGTTTGGCGATCAGACCTTTAGCCGCGATCTGGCCGGGCGCAGTAAAGAAGATTTGCGCCAGTTGCAGATGATCTATCAGATGGCTGATACCGCGATGAACCCGCGCCAGACCGTGGGCACGATTATCGGGCGACCGCTGGAGTTTTATTTTGGCATTCGGGGGGCCGAAAAACGCAAACAGATCATCGCTTTGCTGGATGAAATTGAACTGGGTGTAGAATTTATAGACCGCTATCCTGCGGAATTGTCAGGCGGGCAAAAACAGCGGGTGTGTATTGCGCGTTCACTGGCCGCCAAACCCAAGCTGATCATCTGTGATGAAGTAACCAGCGCGCTGGATCCATTGGTGGCCGACGGTATTTTGAAGCTGTTACTGCGTTTGCAGAAATCTG
Source organism: uncultured Marinosulfonomonas sp. (assembly GCA_964514925.1). Classification (GTDB taxonomy): domain Bacteria; phylum Pseudomonadota; class Alphaproteobacteria; order Rhodobacterales; family Rhodobacteraceae; genus NVTR01. The sequence continues at coordinate 21,696 of CAZETX010000042.1, read as the reverse complement.
AGGATGTGGCCTATCTGTTCATCACCCACGATCTGGCGACGGTGAAGGCGATTGCAGATTCCATTGCCGTGATGTTTCAGGGGAAACTGGTGCGATACGGGCCGAAATCCGAAGTGCTGGCACCACCCTATGATGACTATACCGACCTGTTGTTAAGCTCGGTTCCTGAAATGAAAATCGGCTGGCTTGAACAGGTGCTGGCCTCTCGGAAAATGGAAAGCGCTGGCAACTAGCACGATTTTTCGCAGAAAAATCGAGACCCGGTTGCCGGGGGCGGTGTTTCAGTAACGAAGTTCCGCCATGACACCGTAGTGGTCGCTTGGCCAAATCCCCTTGACAGGTTGATTGCCGACCAATTTGCAATCCGTGATGTGCCCCTTGCCGTTACCACGGGGCCAGCCGCAAAAAATGTAGTCAATTCGGCGATCCGGCTCATGTGTTTTAATCGCATGGTCATTATTATTATCCCAGCTGAATCCCGGTTTTGTTGGGTGCCGGAAGCTCCAGGCGTCATGGAATACCAGATTTTCAACCGGCACAGTGGTTTGACCAGTGAGCATTCTGATTTCTTCAGATATCGGGTCGGCGTTAAAATCACCGCACAGGATCGGCGGGAATTTCCAGGGGCGGGTCTGGTCAATGAAACCCGCAAGATCAGCCACCTGTTTCTGGCGTACATGGCTGTGATGCTGTTGCCAGTTCAGATGGGTCGAAAAGAATGGTATTTTTCCGCGTGGGCCGTCAATCTCTGCGTAGATCGCAACGCGCATCTCCGGAGCATTTGGTAGGTCAAAAAGGTTGATGATCCGGTGCTCTGCAATTGGCCAGCGCGATAAAATTGCATTGCCCATAATAATGCCATTGGGACAGGCGCCGGGGGCAAAAACATGATGATATCCCATTTCTTTGGCCAACTGGCCTGCATAATTATCACTGCCATCATCCCAGACTTCTTGCAGCGCGAAAATGTCTGCATCTGTTTCAGCAAGGACGCTGGCAATTGCCCCCGCGCGTTCTTGCCAGGGGCCAAATTGCCACCAGAGATTCCAGGTTAAAACCTTAAGACGCGTGTCGATTACCATATGTAATTACCCCCTGGTAAATTGTTACTGAAACAATTTGTCTGGGAATATTTGCAGGCAAAAATCGGCAAGTTCAAGTCGCTAATTGACGTAGAAATCCAATGAACGGCGCATTAGGGTTTTTAAATAAACCCGCGCTGGAGATTCGCGATGTCGTTGAAACGCAAAGTACTATTAATCATTATTGACGGGCAGCCCTGGCGGGTGGCGCGGCGTCTGAATGGCAATCTGGAAGGCTGGGTGCAATCAGGGGCGGCCCGGGTTTGGAAAATGCGCTCGGTTTTACCGTCAACCTCGGCCAGTTGTTACGCCAGCATCCATACCGGGGTTAGCCCGCAGGTGCATGGTGTGGTGTCAAATCAAGCTGTTTACCGATTGAAACAGGCGGATATTTTTGGTCAGGTTGTTGCGGCAGGGGGTACCACGGGGGCCGTAACCCATTCATTCTGGAGCGAATTTTTCAACCGGCATCCGTGGGATTTTGTCCGGGATATTGAATATGACGAACCCGGCGGGCCGATCACCCATGGCCGGTTTCACACGATGACAGCGGCGGGTGCTGATAACCAGATGACCCCCTGTGATGCGGATCTGTTTGCCACGCTTAGCATGTTGGTGGACCGGTTTGGCATTGATTATGGCATCTACCATAGCTGCACGCTGGACAGCATGGGCCATCGGTTTGGCCATGATTGTGTGCAGATGGACAATGCGGTTGCCAAACTGGATGCAATGCTGGCGCATTTTTTGCCGTTATGGCTGGAAGCAGGCTATGAGGTGGCGGTAACCGCGGACCATGGCCAGACCGAGCGCGGCCACCATGGTGGACATGAAGACGCGCAGCAGGATGTTGCATTCTATTGGTTTGGCGGAGGGGAAGGCCCGGATGCTGAAGTGGTGCTGGACCAATTGGCATTGGCTCCGACTTTGTTGCGCCGTATGGGGGCCGATATTCCGCGGACAATGGCGGCGGAACCGTTTCTAAGCGATGACTGAACCGGTTGATTATACCCGGCTGGTAGATGCCGAAACATGGGGTTTTATTCGCCAGACAGAGCGCTGGTATCCCGTCGATACCGCTGAAAAACCCATTCAGGAACAAAGAGAAATATATGACCGGATGTGCCGGGAATTTTATGCGTGTCTACCTGCTTTGGTTGTTGCCAGCGATCGGGACGCAAATGGTGTACCGATACGGCACTATTGCAAATCCGACAGCGCCGCAGGGCCGCTGGTTTTGTATTTTCATGGCGGCGGTTTTGTGGTTGGCGGATTGGATAGCCATGATGATGTCTGTGCCGAAATATGCGATTTCACGGGTCTTGACGTGGTTTCGGTTGACTATCGATTATGCCCTGAAAACCCGCACCCGGCGGCGTTTGAAGATGCTCAAACCGCACTGGGCTGGGCACGGGCCACGGTTGCACCGGGGTTGATATTTGCCGGCGACAGCGCCGGGGGCAATCTGGCAGCCGCATTGGCCCATGCGAACCGGGGCGGTTCGGATATTCTGGGGCAGGTGTTGATCTATCCGGGGCTGGGGGGTGACAGGGAACGGGGGTCTTACCAGCAACACCGCAATGCCCCGATGTTAAGCCTGTCGGATATTGAGTTTTATGATTCCGTCAGGCAGGGCGGGGCTGACGTGACGGGGGACGCGCGCTATGCGCCGCTGTGGGACGATGATTTCACCGGCTTGCCGCCGACCCTGGTATTTGGTGCAGAATGTGATCCGCTGGCCGATGATGCCAGGGACTATGCAGATGCCATCACTGCGGCTGGCGGGCAGGCGAAATGCTATCTGGATCGTGGGTTGGTGCATGGCCATTTGCGTGCCCGCCATACAGTTAGGCGGGCCAGGAACAGTTTTGACCGGGTGTTACGCGGGTTGAAGATGCTGGGGCAGGGCAACGGTATTTCATCAATCGTTTAAGGGCGGAACCGGCTGTGGTTTGCATTTATAGCAAATCCCGGGGTATCTGATCCTCAAAATCTTTTTCAAAGATCAGTTTGTCGGCCTCATAGGCCTCAATTCTGGCGGTGAGAAATATCGTTTCGGCATCCATCCACATTTCGGATGTGGTTTCGGTTCGGACCGACCATTCTCCTCGCTTAATTATATCGCAATAATGGATGCGCGCGCGCGCTGTCAGTGGATCATCCGGATGGATCGACCACCATTCCCGCGCGACAGAGCCGTTGATCAGCCCATGTGTCAGGTCTTCTAATTCTCCAAAATCATCCACCATGCGCAGGGTGGAAATGCCGGTTTTTTGGTCAATTATTGTTTCGCGGATATTGCTGGCTTTGCGGATCGTGCGAATATCAGCCTCTGGCGCGGTTTCTGGTGGTTCAAATGGAATGACCGGTTGTTCGGCCTCGTTCAGCAAGGGCAGGTCGATTTGCCCGGCAGTGATGGTTAATTCGGTCTTTCCGGGGGCCGGCCAGATCAGCGGCCAATAGGCATTGGAAATTGACAATCGCAGCCGGTGTCCGGTGGGTAATGTGTAGGCAATTTGGTCCAGTTTTAGGCTGATTTTAACAGCCTTCCCCACCGGCATGGCTGTCGGATTTTCAGCGCTGTCACGGTGGCACAGGTTGAGCACGCCATAGGTGATGCGGGTCGATTTTCCATCCGGGAAAACGTCGTTCAGGCGGACGGCGATCTGGGCCACAGGGGCGTTGCTGCTTAGGGTTAGTGTAATGGCAGGCGCGCCGACAATGGGGATATTATCGGCCAATATTTCGCTGTCAAAACAAAGCGATAGCTGATCTTCGCGGTGCTGATCACCGGGCAGGTCAGGCCCTTGCCAAATAGCGCAATATTCACCCGAGGCAAAGCCGGTATCGGCGGGGCTGTTTATTAACCTCTCAAAGGGGCCGGCTCGCTTGGTTAATCCTGTGTCGGACAAATGCAGTACTTGCGAGGGTGCATCGCGAAAATCCTGATTTATCCAGCGACCGGGGCGCGCCGTGTAGTTGGATTTGGGGGCGACGCTGTCCATCAGGTATAGCCGCAGTTCGGCGTCGTTTTCCACGCCAGTGTCAATGCCTTTCAGCCAGCGATCCCACCAGCGCTTTGCCTCTTGCAAAAACCCGATCCGGGGTTCGGGTATGGCAAAATGCGGGTATTTATGGATCCAGGGGCCGATGATGCCCCTGGCCGGGGCATCCAGGTTTTGCACCAAGGCCTGCACGGTGTTTTTATAGGCATCCCCCCAGCCACCGATGGCCAGTGTCGCGGCCTTTATGGCCGGGTAATTTTCGCAAACCGAGCCATGTTTCCAATAGCTGTCCCGGTGCTGGTGGCGTGACCACAGGGCGGGCAGGTATGGTTCTGCGTTCAGCCGTTCCAGCCACATTTCGCGCCATTTATCGCCGACAATTGCAGGGTCTGGCGCGCGGGAAGAATAGGACAACATGGTTGCCCCCCAGCCAAAGTTGCGCCCCAGCATGCAGCCGCCTTTGTAATGGATATCATCGGCAAACCGATCGACGGTGGAACACAGCGTGATGATGGCTTTCAGGGGTTCAGGTGCCAGTGCGGCGACCTGTAACGCATTAAATCCGCCCCAGCTGATGCCCATCATACCGACTTTGCCGGAACACCAATCGCGGGTGGCAATGGTGTGGATCAGTTCCACCGCGTCAGCCAGTTCCTGTGGGCTGTATTCATCCTGCATCACGCCCTGGCTGTCGCCATTGCCACGAATGTCGACGCGCAGGCAGGCATAGCCATGGCTGGCGAACCATGGATGGGTCAGTTCATCGCGCATGAAAGTGCCGTCGCGTTTGCGATAGGGCAGATATTCCAGAATGGCGGGCACCGGATTGTCGCGGGCATCTTCGGGCATCCAGACACGGGCGGAAAGACGGGTACCATCCGATAAGGTCAGGCCCATATCGGTGATTTCCCTGATTTTTCGTGGTCCCATCGCCATGTTGCCCCCCCTTTTGGTTGAACCTGACCCGTCGGGCAGCGCCCGTCATCCGGTTCCTGACCAGTTCAGGGCCAAAACCGACCATTATTCAACGAAAAAAAGTCGGAAGCGATGTTAAGTCTGTCGCGCCTGATTATAGTGGCATTGAAAATTTGACATATATCTCAGATGTCCGAAGCGGAGACCCGGTTATGGTTGCGACAGTTAAATCTAAAACCCAAAAGCGCGACGTCAGTTTGCCCAAGGGTCGACAGGTGGAAGACACCGCCCTTGCCGAGGTGGCGATGCTGCTTGGGGATATGGACCGGCGCCGCGATATGCTGATCGAGGCGCTGCATTTACTGCAGGATGGGCTGGGGTGTTTACATACGCGGCATCTGGCGGCATTGGCGGAACTGTTTCATCTGTCGCAGGTGGAAGTATTTGAAGTTGCAAGCTTTTACCATCATTTTGACATCGTGAAGGAAGGCGAGGATGCGCCCGCCCCGCTGACTATTCGCATTTGCAACGGGTTGTCCTGTGCCATGGCTGGCGCCGGGGATTTGATCGGCAAACTGAGCGGTACCACCGACCCAAAGCGTGTGCGTATCCAGCCGGTTCCCTGTATTGGGCGTTGCGATCTGGCCCCGGCGGCGCAGGTTGGTAAACGCGCGGTGGATCACGCCAGCGTGGAAGCGGTGATTGAGGCAAGCGTTGGTTCTGAAGCGGCGGAAATCCCTGATTATGAAGGGTTGGACGCCTATTGTTCAATCAACGGGTACCGGGTTTTAACGCGCATTCGTTCCGGTGAAATACCCCCGGAAGATGCCATTGCCACAATGTCTGATGCGGGCCTGCGCGGGCTGGGCGGGGCCGGGTTTCCTGCCGGGAAAAAATGGGGGTTTGTGCGGGGCTATGAAGGGCCGCGCTTGATGACGGTAAACGGTGATGAAGGCGAGCCGGGCACGTTTAAAGACCGCTGGTGGCTGGAAAACACCCCGCACCGCATGTTGGAAGGCGCGCTGATCGCCGCCCATGTTGTCGGGTGCGAACGGATATATATTTATATCCGCGATGAATATCCGGCGGCTTTGGAAATTCTGAAGCGCGAGGTGGCAGCGCTGGACAGGGCCGGGTTGCTGTCCACACCGATTGAGCTGCGCCGCGGTGCAGGGGCCTATATTTGCGGTGAAGAAAGCGCCATGCTGGAAAGCATTGAAGGCAAGCGTGGATTGCCGCGCCATCGTCCACCCTATATTGCTGAGGTCGGGTTGTTTAGCCGCCCCACCCTGAACCACAATATCGAAACCCTGGCCTGGGTACCTGATATTCTGCACAACGGCGCGAAATGGTTTGCAGATCAAGGCGTAGGTGAGGGGCATAATGGGTTGCGATCCTATTCGGTTTCGGGCCGGGTGGCCGATCCGGGGGTCAAGCTGGCCCCGGCGGGCATACCGCTGATCCAGCTGATCAATGAATATTGTGGTGGCATGGCCGAAGGGCATGAATTCAAAGCCTTCCTGCCCGGTGGTGCCTCTGGCGGGATATTCCCGGCCGCGATGGCAGATCGGGCGATGGATTTTGGCTCGTTTGAACCGGATGGCGGGTTTATCGGCAGCCATGCTGTTGTCATCCTTGGGCATCGCGATTCAGTGCGCGAAGCGGCTTTGAACACCATGGAATTTTTCAAGCATGAAAGCTGTGGTCAATGCACCCCGTGCCGGGCCGGGACCGATAAGATGGTTCGATTATTGCAAGAAACCGCCCCGGATCAGCCACTTATGGTGGAATTGATGCAGGTTATGTCGGATGCTTCCATCTGTGGATTGGGTCAGGCGGCACCCAATTGTGTGGCCCATCTGATCAAATATTTCCCGGAGGAACTGACATGAGCGGTTCAGTAAAATTCACCCTTGATGGGGTCGGGGTACAGGCCGATGCGGGGGAAAGCATCTGGAGCGTGGCCAAACGGGTTGGCACCAAAATCCCGCATCTGTGTTTCAAAGATGACCCGGAATACCGCGCCGACGGCAATTGCCGGGCTTGCATGGTTGAGGTTGCGGGTGAACGGGTGTTGGCCGCGTCCTGTGTGCGTATGCCAAGTGAGGGCATGGTTGTAACGACCGCTGGCGCGCGGGTCCAAACCAGCCGGCGGCTGGTGTTTGATCTGCTGGCTTCTGACATGCCAGCGCGCGAGGTCAGCCCGGACCCGGACGCGCATTTCTGGCAACAGGCCGAGCTGGCCGGGCTGGGGCAGACGCATTTTCCCCCGGGCCGCCCTGGGGCCAAAAATGAGATCCCGGTGGATAGTATTTTCCGCGATGCCAGCCATCCGTCAATTGTTGTGAACCTAAGTGCTTGTATTTCCTGCACCTTATGTGAACGCGCCTGCCGGGATGTGCAGGTGAATGACGTGATCGGAATGGGCGCGCGCGGCATGGAAGCGATGCCGGTATTTGATCAGGGTGACCCCATGGGCCTGTCATCCTGTGTGGGCTGTGGTGAATGTGTACAAGCCTGCCCCACCGGGGCATTGATGGAGAAATCCGTGATGAACGCCGAGGCCACCAGGCGCGTGCAGCTGGCGGATAAGCTGGTTCAATCGGTTTGCCCGTTTTGTGGCGTCGGTTGTCAGACGGAAATTTCGGTCAAGGACAACCGGATCATCAAAGTGGACGGGCGCGACGGGCCGGGCAACCGGGGCAAGCTGTGCATCAAGGGGCGGTTTGGTTTTGATTATGTGCTGAACAAGGACCGGCTGACCAAGCCGCTGATCCGGCGCGATGATGCCCCCAAGCGGGGTGACATCAGGCTGACCCCGGGCACCATGCTGGATGTGTTTCGCGAAGCCAGCTGGGAAGAGGCGATGGAACGGGCCGCCGCTGGTTTTAAAAACATCATGGAAAATGATGGTGGCGGGGCATTGTGTGGCTTTGGCTCTGCCAAGGGATCAAACGAGGAAGCTTATTTATTTCAAAAGCTTATCAGGCAGGGGTTCGGCACAAATAACGTCGATCACTGCACGCGGCTGTGCCATGCATCCAGCGTTGCTGCATTGCTGGAGGGCATTGGATCGGGCGCGGTTTCGGCCCCGTTTACCGATGCGGATCACGCCGATTGCATCATCATTATCGGCGCGCGTCCCGAACAGAACCACCCGGTGGCGGCGACTTATATTAAGCAGGCGGCGAAGCGTGGCGCCAAGCTGATCATCATTGATCCACGAAGTCAGGGGATTTCACGCCTTGCCAGCCACCCCGTGGTGTTCAAGCCGGGGCGCGATGTGGCGCTGCTGAATTCGATGATCAATGTGATCATTGAAGAGGGGCTGACCAATGGCGCCTATATCAAGGATCACGTGGATGGCTTTGAAGCGCTGCGCGACAAGGTGCGGGACTTTACGCCGGAGGCAATGGAAGAAATTTCCGGTGTTAAAGCCGCCTATGTCCGTGAAATTGCCCGGATTTATGCCACCAGTGAACGCTCAATCATATTCTGGGGCATGGGGATTTCACAACATGTGCATGGCACCGACAATTCACGTTGTCTGATTGCGCTGGCGCTGATCACCGGACAAGTGGGGCGCAAGGGCACCGGGCTGCATCCGTTGCGCGGGCAAAACAATGTGCAGGGTGCCTCTGATGCTGGGCTGATCCCGATGTTCTTTCCGGATTATAAATCGGTGGAAGATGCTGATATCAGGGGAAAATATCAGGATGCATGGGGGCGCGCACTTGATCCGGCGCGCGGGTTGACCGTGGTTGAGATCATCCATGCCATCCATGATGATCAGATCAAAGGCATGTATGTGATGGGGGAAAATCCAGCGATGTCGGACCCGGATCAGAAACATGCCCGCGCCGCTTTGGCCAAGCTGGATCATCTGGTGGTGCAGGATATCTTCATGACCGAAACCGCCTGGCACGCGGATGTGATTTTTCCGGCCAGTTCCCAGGCGGAAAAGACCGGCAGCTACACCAATTCCAACCGTCAGGTGCAAATCGGGCGACCCGCGATTGATCCGCCGGGGGAGGCCAGACAGGACTGGGAACTGATTGTTGAGCTGGCGCACCGCGTTGGTGCGGAATGGAAATATGACGATATTTCAGATGTTTACGCCGAGATGGCAGGGGTGATGCCGTCGCTTGCTAACATCAGCTGGGACCGCATTGTAAAGGAAGGGGCGGTGACCTATCCGGCAAAATCCGCGGATGAACCCGGCGATGCAGTGATATTTACCAATGGATTTCCAACAGCCAGCGGGCGGGCGAAAATTGTGCCGGCTGATCTGATTGCCCCGGATGAAACGCCCGACGAAGCATACCCGATGGTTCTGACAACCGGGCGCATGCTGGAACATTGGCATACCGGATCAATGACCCGGACCTCTGCCGCATTGGACGCGCAGGAACCCACGGCAGTGGTGTCGATGCACCCGCGTGATATCGGACAAATGGGGTTTGAAAGGGGCCAGCGGGTGACGGTGGAAACCCGTCGCGGGGCGGTGACGCTGACATTAAGGGCCGATCGGGATGTGACGCCGGGCATGTTGTTCATGCCGTTTTGTTTTGGCGAGGCAGCGGCCAATGTGCTGACCAACCCGAACCTGGACCCATTTGGTAAAATACCGGAATTTAAGTATTCGGCAGCGCGGGTACTTTCCGCAAACTAATCAACAACTTAGGGTCGTATCAGGCTTCTTCAGCAGCAGTGTTTACCAACCAGCCGCCGGGACCGGCGATGGTGTCTGGCAGCGCGATAATCATAACTTCACGCAGGGCAACACAGGCCATTGTGGCCAGGGCGATCTGATCGAATGTGATAGTAGTGAATTCCATTTTTACTCTCCAACAAATTTCTTGATGCTGTTTTTCCAGCCAATCGGGGCAGAAAAAGGGCAGCACCGTGGATCGGCTGATATGGCGCAAAACTGTGTGATTTTTGTCGATCAATGTTTGAATAAGGTTAATACTGTTTCCGCCTGGCGCAGGAAATGCCTGTAAAATAAGGGTTTTGTCAGGGGTTTACCTGTGGAACCGTTAAGAATCAGTTGCGGCAAACGGATCCGGTTCATAGGAAACACCGGCTAAATACAGCCCCTGGGGCGGACATACTGTGCCACAGGCGGCGCGGTTTTGGGCGCTTAGCGCGCTTAGAACATCATCCGGGTGCCAACTGCCTGACCCCACATGTTCAAGGCTGCCTACGAAGCTACGCACTTGATTATGCAGGAAACTTTTGGCCCGGACGTGGAAATTGTATTCCGTACCACCGGGATAGGGTTTGGCCGTAATGTCCAGTTGATCAAGGGTTTTATGCGGGCTTTGCGCCTGACAGTCGGTGCTGCGGAAGGTGGTGAAGTCGTGGTGGCCCAACAGATGCGCTGCGCCTTGCTGCATGGCCGCAAGATCAAGCGGATGGGGCACCTGCCAGACCAGCCCTTTGTCGTGGGTTACCGGGGCGCGCCGGGATATCAGGCGGAACATATAGCGCCGTTCAAGGGCGGAAAACCGGGCGTGAAAGCCATCATCAACCTTTGAAACATCAACAATTGCAATGGGTTGCGGTTTCAGGTGGTAGTTCAGCGCCTCTGACAGGCGAAATGGTTGCCAGTCTTTATCCAGATCACAATGGGCCACCTGCGCCAGCGCATGCACCCCGGCATCGGTGCGCCCAGCGGCAGCGATGTCAGGGGCGTTTGGTTCCAGCTTTCGCAGGGCTGTTTCGATTTCCTGCTGCACAGAGGCGTGGGTTTTCTGGCGTTGCCAGCCGAAAAACGCAGCACCGTGGTATTCGATTTTAAGTGCATATCTGGGCATGGGGGCGGGGATAGCGTGACCGGCCCGGCGGGGCAATGGCGTGGTTTGCTGGTAGGGCTTTAAACTTTGTAACAAGGTTTTGGGGGGGTGTTTAAACTTTGTAACACGCATTTAGGCAGCAGAATGGGTCAGGCCCGGTGAACCATTATCCATCTGTTAGGTGTTTAGGCCCCTACCAATGTATTGCTGCGCTCCTTATATTCAGTGGCAAGGAATAAGGGGCAGGTATTTGGTAGTTTCTCAGATCGCTGATCGGCTGGTGCGGGGCGTGGATACGGTTCAGGCCAGTGTCAGTCAGGCGCTGTTTGAGCCGGTGATCCGGCTGGGGGTGACCGGGTTAAGCCGCGCCGGCAAGACAGTGTTCATCACGTCGCTTGTGGCCAACCTGATTGACCGGGGCCGGATGCCGCAATTGCTGGCCGCTTCAAACGGAGCCATCCGTGCCGCCTATTTGCGCCCGCAACCGGATGATACCGTGGCGCGTTTTGACTATGAGAACCATCTGGGGGCGTTGCTGTCGGCAAAACCCCATTGGCCGGAAAGCACCCGGGCGATCAGCGAATTGCGCCTGAGCCTGCGGGTGCAGCCCTCGGGCATATTGGGGGCCGTTTCGGGGCCGCGCACAGTACATATAGATATTGTCGATTACCCCGGGGAATGGCTGCTTGATCTGGCGCTGATGGATAAAACCTATGCCCAGTGGTCACGCGAAACATTTGCGCGCCTGCAATCGCGCGACATGGCGGCGGAATTTCTGAGACTGGTGCAGGGGGTGGACGCGGCCGCCCGGCTGGAGGAGCCGGTGGCCCAAGGGCTGGCGGCGGCCTATACCAGCTATCTGACGGCGGCGCGTGAGGCCGGGTATTCCGATTGCACGCCGGGGCGGTTTTTGCTGCCCGGTGATCTGGCCGGGTCCCCGGCGCTGACATTTGCGCCCTTGCCCGAGGCTGAGCGTTCGGTGCGCGGCAGCCTGTACCGGGAAATGGAGCGCCGCTACGGGGCCTATAAGGCCAAGGTCGTGGCGCCATTTTTTCGCGAGCATTTTTCCCGGATCGACCGGCAGGTGGTGTTGGTGGACGCACTGGGGGCGATCCATGCCGGGCCACAGGCGGTGGAAGACCTGCGCCATGCCATGGGTGATATATTAGCCGCGTTTCGCCCCGGCACCAATTCGTTCCTGTCGCGCCTTCTGCGCGGCAGGCGGGTGGAAAAGATATTGTTTGCCGCCACCAAGGCGGATCATCTGCACCACCATCAGCACGCAAGGCTGACCGGGATCATGCAAGCGCTGGTCAAGGACGCACGCAATCGCGCCGATTTCAGCGGTGCGGATACGGCGGCGATGTCAATTGCGGCGCTGCGGGCCACGGTTGAGGAAACCATCGACCATAAGGGCACGGATCTGGATTGTGTGCGCGGCACCTTGATGAACGGCAAACAGGCGGCGTTTTACCCCGGTGAATTGCCCGATGATCCGGGGTTGCTGCTGGGGCCGGCGCGCGAGGGGGCGCAAAAATGGCTGGACGCGGATTATCAGGTGATGCGCTTTGCCCCGGCGAAACTAAGTTTGAAACCCGGCGAAGGTCTGCCCCATATCCGGCTGGATAAGGCGGCGCAGTTTTTGTTTGGGGACCGGTTGTGAGCGTGGTTTTGGAACCCGGTATCGCGGCGGACGCCCCGGCCATCGCCGCCATTCTGACCGGCTGGATTGATGAGACCGACTGGATGCCGCGCATTCACAGCCCCGCCTCCTATCTGGGCTTTGGCGAGCTGTTACTGGTGGCAAGTCAGGTGACCGTGGCGCGGCGCAGCGGATTGGTTGTTGGATTTCTGGCCCGGCAGGGGGCGGATATTCAGGCGTTTTATCTGGCACCACAGGCGCGTGGGCAGGGCATTGGCGCAGCGATGCTGGAGCAAACCAAGGCGCAGGTGGATCAGCTGGAATTATGGACATTTCAGGCAAATACCCGGGCGCTGGGGTTTTACACCGCCACCGGATTTGTTGAGGACCAGCGCAGTGATGGCGCCGGTAATGACGAGCATTTGCCGGACATACATATGATTTGGAGGGCCTGATATGGCAAAGCAGCAGGGCCCGGTTCTGATTGAGCTGGACGCAGAAAAACCCAAACGTGGACGCAAAAAACCTGTGGGCCCGGACCGGGCACCGCCGGTGCCGGAACTGGCCGAGGTGGCGCCAAGCGGGCAGGCGATGCAAAGCGCTGCGCGGCTGGCAGCCCGGCCCCGATCCGCGGCTGCGCGCTGGTTTTTCGGGTTGCTGGGGGCGATTGTCAGTTTCGGGTTATCGCTGTGGGCCTGGGATTTTGTGACCGGGCTGGTGGCGCGGAACGCGGTGCTTGGCTATGGGGCCATGGCGCTGGTGGCGGCGTTTTTGCTGGTCTGTCTGTGGATATTTATCCGCGAGGCGGCGGCGTTTTCACGGCTGCGACGGATTGACGGGATTAAGGCCGCGGCGGCTGAGGCGCAGGGATCAGGTGATCTGGGGGCGGCGCGGGTTGTTGGCGAGCGGCTGGTGGCGCTGTACCGGGGGCGCGACGAATTGCAATGGGGCCGGGCGCGGATTTCAGAGCGCGCGGGCGATGTGTTTGATGCCGATGGGTATCTGACCTTGCTGGAGGTCGAGATACTGGCGCCACTGGATAAGATGGCCGAGCGTGAGGTTGAAGCAGCGGCACGGCAAGTGGCAATGGTCACGGCGATTGTGCCGCTGGCACTGGCGGATGTGGCCACGGCTTTGGTGGCCAATACCCGGATGATCCGGCGCATTGCTGAGGTGTATGGCGGGCGCTCCGGCGCGCTGGGCAGTTGGCGGCTGACGCGATCAGTTCTGGCGCATCTGCTGGCCACGGGGGCGGTTGCGGTGGGCGATGATCTGATCGGGTCCATTGCCGGGGGCGGCGTGTTGTCCAAGCTGTCGCGCCGCTTTGGTGAGGGGATCATCAATGGGGCGCTGACGGCGCGGGTTGGGGTCGCGGCGATGGAAGTCTGTCGGCCGCTGCCGTTCAAAACGCAAAAGCGCCCCGGTGTGACCGGGCTGGTCAAGCGTGCGCTGGTCGGGCTGTTTGGTGAGCGGTCGGGCTAACGCACCAGCCCGGCGAAGGGTTGGATCAGGTCACCGCAGACCAGTCTGGACAGCAGCCATGGCGCTGGCGGGGTCTGGGTGATCGGGGCAAGCACGCGGTCGCGCAGGATCGGCAGGGCGCGGCTGTTGGACTGGTATTGCGGGGTGAAGGCCCAGCTGAGCCCCTGATATAGCCGGACATGCCAGCGGCGCAGGCGGGCGTAAAGCGCCAGCGCTTCGCGCCCCTCGGCCTGTTGCAGAGCCGCGGCAAGGGCGGCGGCGTCCAGCAGGGCCATGTTGGCACCTTGCCCCAGTTGCGGGCTGGCGCGGTGGGCGGCGTCACCGATATGGACCAGAGCATCTGACCACGGCCGGCGCAAAGTGGCGTGACTGTAGCGCGCCATGGTCATTTGATCATGGTGGGTGATCTGGGCAAGGAACGGGGCCATTTGCGGCCAGAGGTTTGTGGCCTGATCCTGCCAGCCGGATAATGGCCGGGCGCGCCAGTTTTCGTAAGCATCTGCCGGGAGTGACCAGAATATCGTGGCTTTGTCGCCGGGTTGACCGGGGATCTGGCCGATCGGCAAAACCCCCAGCATCCGGTCGGCGCGGCGGTACATTTGCGTCAGCTGATCACGGGGCAGATCGGTAT
>CAZETX010000042.1:0-7041 GCA_964514925.1 uncultured Marinosulfonomonas sp. | reverse complement strand
GCGGGGTGAGCCAGTGACACCGGTGATTTTATGGCCGGTTTGCAAGCGGATACCGGCATCGGTGGCCCCGGTCAAAACGGCGTTGAACAGGGCCGAGCGGTGCAGCGCCAGACCGTAGCGCTGTGCCCCGGCGCGGCTGTAGCTGACATCCAGCACCTTGCGCCGGGTGCCGGCCTCGTGGCCCAGCATCCGGGTGATGCGGCGACCGGCATTTTCGGCGATATGGCCGGTGCCGATGCGGTGCAGTACGTTTTGGCCAACCGGCTGGATCACCAGACCTGAGCCGACAGGTTCGGGGCGCGAAAACTGATCAAAGACATCAATCCGGTGGCCGTTACGCGCCAGAAGCGCCGCGGCGGCAAGGCCACCAATACCGGCCCCGGCAATTGCTATTTTCACGTTGGTTTCCCGCTAATTTGGGTATTTGGCGGCTTGCTAACCCGGAATTTCCCCGGACGCCAGCGGGACAGGGTTTGAACCTGCCCCTTGCCGGACAGTTTTGTGTTGGGTAAACCGGGCGTAAGTGGGCGCAGACCTGACATACAGGGATACCAGGACAGATGTTTGAATTGATCAGTCTGGCGTTATTGATCGCCGTTATTGTGTTGTTCTTCGGGCAATCCAAACTGAAAAAGCGGATGCGGGGGCTTGAGGCCGCGCTGGGGGATCTGGGGAAACCTGCGGCGCCAAAGGCTGCGAAAGCTGAAAAGCGCACGCCCGACGACGCGGTGAGCAAGGGTGAGCTGACAGGGCCGTGGGCGAAGGCCAAAGGTGCGAAACTTGCGCCGACATTGCCGCTGGCTGCGGATAAAACGCCCAAGGGTCCGCCGAAAAGATTTGTTTTCAAACCCGGCGCACTGGCAAGTGCAGGCACATGGCTGGTGAAGAACTGGTTTTTGGCGGTGGCGGCGCTGTCGTTGGCGTTGGCGGGCGTGTTTCTGGTGCAATACGGCGTGGAAAACGGGCTGCTCAGCCCGTTCTGGCGGGTCATGGGGGCGGCGTTTTTTGGCGTCGCGCTGATCTGGGGCGGCGAATTTATCCGGCGTCGCTCGGGTGATGGGGCTGACAGCCACACCGCCTATTTACCATCAACTTTTGCCGGGGCCGGGCTGGTGGCGCTGTTTGCCGCCGTGTTGTCGGCGCGCCAGCTTTATGGCTTGATCGGGGCCGAGGCGGCGCTGGTCTATCTGGTGATGGTATCCGGTGTGGCAGTGGCGCTGGGCTGGTATTATGGGCCGTTTCTGGCGGTGGTCGGGATATTGGGTTCGGTGGCGGCACCGTTTCTGATTGGCGGTGAAAGTGATGCACCAGAGCTGTTTTATTACTATTTTGCGCTGATAGTGGCGGCGGCCTTGCTGGTGGATGCGATCAAGCGCTGGGCCTGGGTATCGGCATTGGCGCTGATCCTGAGCTTTGCAGCGGCCTTCACCATTTACACCATGGGGGCGGCGGGCGAGCATTTTCTGGCGTTTGGCCTGTTGACCAGTATCGCCGCGATCACCTTGCCGCGCCTGTCTGTCTGGCCGAGCCATATCGGCGCGACGGTGAGCAGGGGGCTGATGGCCGGATTGCGCCTGTCTGGCAAAACCAAAGCCGCAGCTGGCTGGCCTGAATTTCCGACCCGGGTGGCGGCGGGGGCGTTTGCCGGGGCCAGCGCGATTGCCATGCTGGTGGCGCTGGATGATGCCGGATCGGCAGAGGTCTGGCTGGCGATATTTGCGCTGTGTATATTATTTGTCATGGCGGCGCTCTGGTGCAGGGGGGCGCCGGCTTTGGCCGATCTGGCGGTGCTGCCAGCGGCGTTGTTTCTGGGGATCATTGCGGCGCAGTCATTTGATTACGGCAGTCTTTATGCAGAGTTTCGCCTTGGGGTAAGCCGACCACCGGAAACCGGGCCGCCCTGGACTGTAACGGCGTTTATTACCATCGGTCTGGCGGGATCGGCCCTTGCCCATTGGCGCGGGTTGTTTGAGGGCGCAAAGGCGAATTTCTGGTCGGCCGGGGCGGCGGTGCTGGCGCCGCTGACGCTGGTTGCATTGGAATTTATCTGGGCACCCGAGCCGGTTCTGGGCGCGGCGCGCTGGGCGGCGCATGCGATTATCATTGCCGCGGTGATGGTACTGTTCGCGGGGCAAGTGGCGCGCCGGGATGGCGCGGATAAGCGCCGGGTGGCGTATTTTGCGCTGGCGGCATTGGTGATGATCGCCTTTGCGCTGGTGATCGTGCTGAGTTCTGCCGCCCTGACACTGGCGCTGGCGGTGATGGTTCTGGGGGCGGCGGTGATTGACCAGCGGCTGGATTTGAAACTGCTGAATGTATTTGTGCAGATCGGCGTGATTGTCATTGGCTGGCGGCTGGTGCTGGACCCGGGTGTGTTCTGGGCGCTGAACGCGCCAAAATGGGAAGTGGCGCTGGCCTATCTGGGCAGTGCTGCGCTGATATATGCGGCCTGGATCGCGCTGGCCGAGCGGGGCCGCAGTAACGCCCGCCTGACCGTGGAAAGCGGCATCTGGGCAACATTGGGGGTGTTTGCCAGTGTCATGCTGAGCCGGGCGCTGGAGGCGACAGACGCCGCCGGGCATCTGGGGTTTTCGCTGTTCGGGTCGATCTGGCTGATGCTGATGTTTGTTCAACTGTATCGGTTGCGCGCCGGTGGCGTGCTGCGCTGGGTGCGCATTGGGCTGGCGATAATTTATGGGTGGCTGGCGTTTGCGTTCTTTGGGGCGATGTCTGTCTTTGGCAATCCGCTGCAGGGCGGGGGAAATGCAGTTGTCGGCCCGCCGCTATTTGACAGTCTGCTGGTGGCCTTTGGGGTGCCGGCACTGGTGCTGGCCATCGGTGTCTGGAAGCTGCCGGAACTGTCGCGGTTCCTGCGGGTCGGGTTTGTGGCGATGTCGGGGTTGTTTGTGGCGCTTTATGTGGGGCTGGAAATTCGCCGGTTGTGGCAGGGGCGTGATCTGAGTGTGCCGGGTGTTTTAGATGGCGAGCTGTATAGTTATACCATCGCGCTGCTGCTGGCCTCGGTTGGGTTGTTGTTTTTCGCCTTTAACCGGCGTTCGGTGCCGCTGCGCCAGATTGCGACGGTGGGCATCGGGCTGACCATTGCCAAAGTGTTCCTGATTGATATGGCCGGTCTGGCCGGGTTGTTACGGGTGGCGTCATTTCTGGGGCTGGGTCTGTCGCTGGCCGGGCTGGGCTGGATTTACCGGCGGATGTCGGATCAGTGGGATGCAGGCAAACCGGGATCGCAATAGGTTGGCCTGCCTGCGGCGCGGATATTTGTGGAACAAAGATTGAGCATTTAGCGCAGGATCGGTACTGCCCCGGCGGGTTGGCGGGCCATGGCGACGCCGCCTTGCATGCCGTCACCTATGCGCCGGGCCAGCGCCACCCAGGCGCGCGCGGCAGCTTCGGGCAAGGTGCGGTTCGCCACCTCTTCAAACAGGTCCAGCCAGATCGGGAAATGTTCGGGCAGCACCGATGGCGTGGACATGTGCACCTGTTGCGGGCGGCCATTATAGCCCCGTTCATGCAGGATGGCGTTGCGCCAGAAGCTGGCGATCTTTTCCTCATGGGTGGGCCAGTCGGTGACTTTGGCGGTAAATACCGGGCCCAGAACCGGGTGGCGGCGGATTTCGTGGTAAAACGCGGTCATCTGGGCGGTGATCTGTTCGGGGCTGATATCAAACCGGGGGGGCATGGCGTTCATGGCGGGGCCTTTTTTGGGTTGTTGGTGGTTATTTAGGCATTTGCGGGCTGGTTTGCAGGGGGCTGGTTTGTCGCAGGCTATGGACCATCGTGATGCGCACTTCTATAACGCCCCTATGACGCGCATATTTGCCATCATTATTCGAATTATCACCCCGGCGCCTTGAATATGGGCCGCCGGGACAGGGCGCATGGGTTACCGCGCCGCGCCAATCGCAATTCATCGAGATAAGCCAAGCTGAAGGACGCCTTACATGTGCGCCGAAAAAATCGACTATAAAGACACGCTGAACCTGCCGAAAACCAATTTCCCCATGCGTGCGGGCCTGCCCAAGCGCGAACCCAGCTGGCTGGAACGCTGGGAAAAGATCGGCGTCTATGACAAATTGCGCGAGGCCAAGGGGCGCGTGCCGTTCACCCTGCATGACGGCCCCCCCTATGCCAACGGGCACCTGCATATTGGCCACGCGCTGAACAAGGTGCTGAAAGATATGGTGGTGCGGTCCCATCAGATGATGGGGTTCGACGCGCGCTATGTGCCGGGCTGGGATTGCCACGGCTTGCCGATTGAGTGGAAGATTGAGGAACAATACCGCCAGAAGGGACGTGATAAAGATGACGTGCCGGTGGTGGATTTCCGTCAGGAATGCCGGCGTTTTGCCGAGGGCTGGGTGGATATCCAGCGCGAGGAGTTCAAGCGCCTTGGGGTGACCGGCAACTGGGCGGACCCGTATCTGACCATGGATTTCCACGCCGAGGCGGTGATCGCGGCTGAGTTTCAGAAGTTTCTGATGAATGGCACGCTGTATCAGGGGTCAAAGCCTGTGATGTGGAGCCCCGTGGAAAAGACGGCGCTGGCTGAGGCGGAGGTGGAGTATCACGATAAGGAAAGCTTTACGGTTTGGGTGAAGTTTAAGGTGCTGGAAACAGCAAACGCGGCGCTGAAGGGCGCGGATGTGGTGATCTGGACCACGACGCCCTGGACCATGCCATCCAACAAGGGGATCGTTTATTCGGAAACGATTGCCTATGGCGTTTATGAAATCACCGACGTGCCCGACCCAAGCTGGGCCAAGGTGGGGGACCGGTTGTTGCTGGCCGATAATCTGGCCGAAGCGGTGATGAATGCGGCCCGGATTGAAGGGTTTAAGCGGGTGTCGGATGCGGGCGATCTGTCTGGGACGACACTGGCCCATCCGCTGGCCGGGGCTGAGGGCGGCAAAGGTGAATGGGATGAGCCGCGTGATTTTCGCCCGGCACCGTTTGTGACAGATGACGAGGGCACCGGGTTTGTGCATTGCGCCCCATCCCACGGCATGGAGGAATTTGAGCTGTACCGCGATGCCGGGATGCTGGAACAGGTGATCACCTATAACGTCATGGAGGATGGTTCGTTCCGGGCTGATCTGCCGTTTTTTGGTGGCAAACTGATCCTGAAACCCAACGGCAAAGAGGGTGACGCCAACAAAGCCGTCATCGACAAGCTGGTGGAGGTTGGCGGCTTGCTGGCGCGGGGTAAGATCAAGCACAGCTATCCCCATTCATGGCGCTCTAAGGCGCCGGTGATTTACCGCAATACGCCCCAGTGGTTTGCGGCGATTGATAAGCCGGTGGGCGACGGGATGGACACGCATGGCACCACGATCCGTGCGCGGGCGTTAACTGAGATCGACAACGTTAAGTGGACGCCAAAAACCGGACGTAACCGTTTGTTCTCAATGATCGAAAACCGCCCCGATTGGGTGCTTTCCCGCCAGCGCGCCTGGGGGGTGCCGATGACCTGTTTTGTCAAAGTTGGCGCGTTGCCGACGGATGCGGATTTCCTGCTGCGGGACGCGGCAGTGAATGCCCGGATTGTTGCGGCGTTTGAAGCTGAGGGGGCCGATTGCTGGTATATGGACGGGGCAGCGGCGCGGTTTTTGAGCAGCGATTACGATGCGGCTGACTATACGCAGGTGTTTGATGTGCTGGACGTGTGGTTTGACAGCGGCTCAACCCATGCGTTCGTGCTGCGCGACCGGGCCGATGGCACCGATGATGGGGTGGCTGACGTTTATCTGGAGGGCACTGATCAGCATCGCGGCTGGTTCCATTCGTCACTTTTGCAATCGGTGGGCACCACCGGCCATGCGCCTTACCGGGCCGTGGTGACCCACGCGTTCACGCTGGATGCAAAAGGTGTGAAAATGTCCAAATCGCTGGGCAATACCATAGTGCCGGAAACCGTGGTCAAACAATATGGCGCTGATATTTTGCGGCTGTGGGTGGCGCAGACCGATTACACCCACGATCACCGGATTGGTGATGAAATTCTGAAAGGCGTGGCTGACAGTTATCGCCGCCTTCGCAACACCATGCGGTTTTTGCTGGGTTCGCTGGCCGATTTTTCTGCGAAAAATCGTGTAACGCCCGCTGAGATGCCGGAACTTGAGCGCTGGGTGCTGCACCGGTTGGCCGAGCTGGATACCCAGGTGCGTGAGGGCTACGCAGCCTATGATTTTCAGGGGGTGTTCCAGGCGGTTTTCAATTTCGCGACGCTGGATCTGAGCGCGTTTTATTTCGATATCCGCAAGGATGTTCTGTATTGCGATGGCGATACGGCTGAACGCCGGGCGGCGCGCACGGTGCTGGATATCGTCTATCACCGCTTGGTCAAATGGTTGGCGCCAGTGCTGGTTTTCACCATGGAGGAAATCTGGCTGGAACGGTTCCCGGGGGAGGACAGTTCCGTGCATTTGCAGGATTTTGACGATGTGCCCGAGGGCTGGCTGGATGCTGATCTGGCCACGAAATGGGAGGTGATCCGACAGGTGCGTCGGGTGGTGACGGGGGCGATCGAGGTTGAGCGTTCGGCCAAGAATATCGGCGCGTCGCTGGAAGCCGCGCCGGTGATTTACGTTCAGGATGCAAGTGTGCGTGATATCGTTTCAAGTGTGGATTTTGCTGATATCTGCATCACATCGGGGCTGGAGATATCAGGCGACACCCCGCCAAATGGCGCGTTTGTGTTGCCTGAGGATATTGCCGGCACGGCGGTGGTTTTTGCCAAAGCGACAGGTGAAAAATGCGCCCGCTGCTGGAAGATATTGCCCGATGTCGGCGGCCATGGGCATGAAGGGGTGTGTAAGCGATGTGATACGGCGTTGGGCTAGGTCCTGGCCCGCAGGTCACGCCCTGCCATGCTGTGTCGGCACCGTTTCTGCGGCGGCTGACGTTATAGCGTGACAAGCGCGTTTCTACACCGCAATTGTTTTGGCTGCCGGACGCCGACCGAGGGATTCAGCGAGAATTTGCAGCAAAAACCGGGGCGATGTTAGTGTCCGCTTTGAGCCC
>CAZETX010000041.1:16045-25197 GCA_964514925.1 uncultured Marinosulfonomonas sp. | reverse complement strand
CCGGCCTTTAACAGGGCCAATTTCAATGGGCGTCTGTCCGCAACCGCCAATGTTTCCTCTTGCCGGGTGTTTAACCAGAATATGCCAACGGCAGAAAATATCATGAAAGAAATGAAAATTGCCCGCCAATTCCATTGGTCAATTATCACCGCTCCCACCGACGGGGCCGCAGCGGGAACCAGCATGAAGATCATGGTGACGAAAGACGTAATCTGGGCCATTTTGCGACCTTCAAAAATATCGCGGATCATGGCGAGTGGCGCAATGCGCGGCCCTGAAACACCTATTCCCTGCAAAAATCTTGCGGCCAATAACAGTTCAAGGGAAGGGGCGATGTAAGCCAGAAAAGCCGCAACGATAAATAGCAACAACCCCAATGTTGTAATTATTCTGCGACCAAACGCGTCTGCCAACGGCCCCGCAAACAGTGTTCCGGCCCCCATTCCAAACATAAAGGATGTGATCACCAACTGCGCGCGGTTGGGATTGTCCGGTGACAATTGTTTCGCGATTTCCGGCAAGCCTGGCAACATGGCGTCGATGGCAAATGCCACCATGGAAAATAGCAATGCCATCAAGGCAACAAATTCAACGATTGGCAGGCGTCGGGCCATCAGCCTGTGTCTTTTGCAGAATTAAAATCGGTGATGACCTCTTCCCAGAACTCTGCTGGCTGCGCCCCCGGTATTACGGCCTGGTTGTTTACAATAAAGGTCGGTACCGAACTCACCCCCATTTCCCGGGAATGGGTCTCTCGGTTTTGTAAACCATCGGTGTCCGTGTCGCTGGCAAACAGCCGCGCGGTGGCATCTTTATCCATACCGCATTCAACGGCCACACCGACTAACACGGTGACATCGCCTATATCACGCCCATTGATAAAAAATGCCCGGAACAAAGCGTCAATAACGGCGGGTTGCCGGCCTTCTATACCAGACCAATGGATCAACCGATGCGCGTTAAATGTATTTGGCGTTTTTGTTATTCCTTCCCAGTTTATTTCCAGCCCCGCGGATTTGGCCGCTTTATCTATTTGGCTGTAAACCTCAATAGCGCCTTTTTGGCCACCAAATTTAGTTTCAAGGTAAGTGCGCCGGTCCACACCGGTAGCGGGCATTTTTGGGTTAAGCTGAAACGGATGCCATTCAATAACAAACGGGTGATCCGGATTGTCCTGCAGGGCGCGATCCAGATTGGTTTTACCGATGTAGCACCAAGGGCATATCGGATCGGAAAGGATATCCAGCTTAATCATTTTTAGCCTCGCTTATCCTTGTTACTTATGGGCACGAATAACCGATCACCAGCGCAATTTGTGAAATCTTAGAATTTGTCGAGGGTCGTTTCTGTTTCTAACGCTGACACCTGGCTATTCTGCTCAACTGATATTTCCGGTGTGGCTGGAAAATTGCCCGCTGGTTAACCCGGACCAGTAATATTACCCGGTTGTTTCCAAACAATCAGAAACAAGATTGATAAAGAATAACGCAATCATTCCAGTAATGTTTTGGGGCTGGAAATCAGTGTCAAAAATATACCCTGCAGCCTGCCCGGGCAAGGTTGTGCAGTGGCGCTGCTAATTACCGCTTTTAACCATTAGGCAAAGTATACGTTTTGATGGCCTGACCACCGATCGGATATTGATCTAAAACATCCGTTCAACTGTACGCGCCCCGGATGAGATATCGCGTCCAAACCCTTCAATGGTGCCACAGGCGCCCAAAGCTAAAAGGCTCAATATCAAAACCAGTTTCTGCATCATTCCTCCCACCACCACGTATCTGGCTGAAATCCCAGCCAATCGCCATACATTGGTATTCTTTCTGGATAACGCAATTGTCTGGCATGGGCCAGACGGGATTGATTGCTGAACCACAAAGGGATGACATAGCGCCCAGCCGTCAGGATCCGGTCAAGCGCCTTAGCTGCAGCGCGAAAATCTTCGTCGGTTTCGGCTGTTAACAATGCGTCGATCATAGCGTCAACGGCGGGGGAATCCACGCCCATTTCATTATGGGTGCCAGGTTTGCTAACCCCTTCGCCGCCCCAATAAAGTTTTTGTTCATTTCCCGGCGAAAGCGAAAGTCCCCGCCGGTAATAGGCCATATCCATATCGTAGACATTGATCCGTTCTTTATATTGGGCGCTGTCAACCTTGGTGACAGTTGGTGTGATGCCTATCCGCCCCAATGAAGACGCGAAAAGCGCGATAATCTTCTGGGTTTCCTTGGCCCCCATGCTCAGCACAACTTCAAATTCAAACGGCTGACCCGCTGCATTTTTCATCACGCCGTCCTGCACCGTCCAGCCAGCGCTTTCCATCAGCGCCAGGGCACGGATGATCCCCTTGCGGTTGCGTTCCGTTCCGTCGCCAACCGGTAAGCTATAGCCCTCAATCGTGCCCGGCAGCAGCTCATCAGCAAAGGGTTGCAATAGCTCTAACACTCGTCCGGTGGCCGCACCGTGGGACATGCCCAGAACCGAATTTGAAAAATAGCTGCTGATCCGTTGTTGGGCACCCCCTGTAATGGTCTGATTGATAAACTCAAAATTAAAAGCAGTGATCATAGCTTCACGCACCCGCCAGTCCTGAAACACCGGGTTGCGCGTATTCATCACAAATCCTCTGATGCCAGTGGGGCGTTTATGGGGGATCAGTGATTTCACAACTTCACCGGACCGAATGCGTGGGAAATCATACTGATTGTCCCATTTTGCAGCGTTGCCTTCGCGATAGCTGTTTGCTTCTCCGGCTTTGAACGCCTCAAATATTACATCGCCATCACCGTAATAGTCATAGCGGATCTCATCCAGATTTGCCTTTCCGCGCATAAAGGGCAGGTCTTTGCCCCAGTAATCCGGATTGCGTTTGAGGGAGATAAATTTGTTGGCCTCATAGGTGTCAACGAAATAGGGCGAGGACCCGATTGGAACGATGTCAAATCCGCTTTCCCCAAAATCGCGCCCCTCCCATTGGGATTTCTTGAGGATAGGGCGCAACCCCATCAACAGGGCAAGTTCCCGGTTGTCAGTGTTAAAACTGAAACGTACCGAACGCGGTCCGGTTTGTTCCATTTTTTCGACCTGGCTCCAGGCATTGCGGTACCGGGGGTGGCCCTGATTTCCCAGGGTTTCAAAAGACCACATGACATCTTCTATCGTCACCGGGCTGCCATCGGAAAACCGGGCCTCAGAACGCAGTTTAAATTCAGCCCATTCACGATTCGGGCCGGTGTCGATTGATTCGGCCAAAAGCCCGTAAAGCGTGAACGGTTCGTCATAGGATCGGCCCATAAGGCTCTCAAATACATGGGCTCTTACCCCCCAAGGAGCGCGACCCTTTAAAATATGTGGATTGAGGGAATCAAACCCGCCAGGTTGTGCAAAAACGATCCGGCCACCTTTGGGTGCATCCGGGTTTACATGGGGAAGGGACACAAAATCCGGTGGTAAGGCGGGGGCGCCGGCCATAGCTATTGCGTATTGTGGTTCGGCATTGGCGCTACTGAAGCCCGCCAGAAATCCAAAAGTTAACAAAATGCCGGTGAAGGTTTGGAAAAATACCGATCTCATATTGGCAACAATCCCTATGTTTATTGTTTTATTGGTTCAAAGCCTAGCGAGGAGTAATCGGCAATACAAACTTTTAGCTTGGCCGTTGGCGATGCCTCGCGTATAAAGACCTCACTGCTCGATAGGTTTCTTGCCTGTATGAAACCTGCCTCAATAACTTAACGCCCGCCTTGTGCGGGCGTTTTTTTTATCTATCCGGCAGGTTTGGCCAATGTATTTAACCTGCCGATTTGCATGTGAAAGCCAATTCCCACCAATTTTCCGGCTGTCATCCCGAATATTTTGACCTATTCTGCCCGGGACTTAATATAGGAAAATCAAAATGTCTCTCACAGGAAAAACCGCCGTTGTAACCGGATCAAATTCGGGCATTGGTTTGGGCATGGCACAGGAACTTGCCCGGCAGGGGGCTGATATTGTTCTGAATTCATTTACTGACCACGCAGAAGATCACGATCTTGCGCGTGATATGGCGGCAGAACACGGGGTTAACGTTCGCTATATTCAGGCCGATATGTCCAAAGCTGATCAGTGTCGCGCCTTAATCAAGAAGGCCGGGAATTGTGATATTCTCGTGAACAACGCAGGCATTCAATTTGTTGCGCCTATCGAAGAATTTCCAGTGGATAAATGGGACGCGATTATTGCAATAAATTTAAGTTCGGCTTTTCACACCACCGCTGTGGCGCTGGCAAAAATGCGCAAATCCGGTTGGGGCAGGGTGATCAATATTGCCTCTTCCCATGGCCTGCGCGCTTCGCCCCATAAATCAGCCTATACCGCGGCCAAACATGGTATTGTCGGGCTTAGTAAATCCACCGCGTTGGAAACCGCACAGGAACCGATAACCTGCAACGCTGTTTGTCCCGGTTTCGTACTGACCCCTTTGGTTGAAGGGCAAATACCCGGGCTTATGGAAATCCATGATCTGGACCGGGATCAGGTGGTTGAACAAATCATGCTGGCCAGACAACCATCAAAGGAATTTGTAACAACCCAGCAAATCGGTGGCATAGTTGCGTTTTTATGTTCATCTGCAGCAGATCAGATCACCGGCACCACTATCAGCGTCGATGGTGGCTGGACAGCGTTATAGCGACCAGATCAGACCCACCGCCAATAGCCACATGGTGGCCCCGATAACGACATCCAACACACGCCATGCATGCGCCGAAGCCATGATCGGGGCCAATAAACGTGCGCCATATCCCAACGTAAAAAAGAAGACGAACGACGCCGTGGTTGCGCCAATGCCAAATGCCCATTTTAGCGCGATCGGTTCAAACCTTGTAGAAACTGCCCCAACCAGTCCCAGAGTGTCCAGATAGACATGGGGGTTAAGCCATGTAAACGCGGCGCCGGTCGCCAGAGTTGCCCATAACCCGACGGAACGACCGGAGAGTTCCATGTGATAGTTCCCAAGATATGCCGCCCTGAATCTGACCAACCCATAAATGATCAAAAAGGCGGCACCTGCAATTGCCATTAATGTCGGAAAACCTGGATAGATACTAACAAGGCCGGCAAATCCAAAGACACCGGCACCAATCAATATCGCATCCGATACCGCGCATAACAGGCATAGCCAAAACACGTGTTCGCGTTTAAGGCCCTGGCGCAAAACAAATGCGTTTTGCGCACCAATGGCCAGAATTAACGAAATCGCCGTCAGGAAACCGGTTGTTGCTGCCGTTAACACCGGCCGTTATGTGGCTGGGCTATCAAGTGCAGGCTTGGTTGGATCATTCCCGTTGGGGTAAACCAGACCGGCTGAGATCACCAGTTTGGCGGCGTCTTCAACGCTCATCTTCAGTTCAATAAGATCGGATTCCGGAACAAAAAGTAAAAACCCACTGGTCGGATTCGGTGTGGTTGGCAGGAATACCGACACCATTTGCTCATCCCTTGGGATACCGGCATTGATCTCACCTTTTGCTGTGGTCGAAATGAACGCAATCGCCCAGATGCCTTTACGTGGATATTCAACCAGGCAAGCCTTTTCAAAAGAATTTTCTTTTTGGGAAAAAACGGTTTCGGCAATTTGTTTCAGACCACTGTAAACGGATCGCACAACCGGCATTCGGTTCACAATCCCTTCGGCCCAGGCCAAGAAAGAGCGCCCTAAGAAACCTTTCGCAATCCACCCAATAAAAATTGTGAACAAAAAGAACACGACCACGCCAACACCGCGAATGCTGATTGACGAATCTTCTCCCAGGTAGCGTCTGATCAGGGCGTCAGGTTGATAGGCATTGGGAACAAAAGGCAGCACCCAGCTGTCGATCCAGCCGACAAAAGACCAGAACAAATACAGCGTCAATGCAATCGGCACCAATACCACCAGCCCGGTCAGGAAATTGGCCCGTATGCGCGACAAAAGCGATCGCCGCTGCCAGGGGGGTGTGCTTTCGCGTTTCTTATCCGTCATATCAAATGTCTTCTTCGTCTTTACTATTTTGGTATCTAGGTGTTTTTCGGGTCTGCGACAATCCCGCGTGCGTCTGGGACATTTAAAGACTGTTAAGTTTGGCCAGTTCCCGGGCGATACTTGCACCCAGACGGGCGTTATTCAGCACCAAAGCAATGTTTGCTTTCAGCGACCGACCATCGGTTAATTCAAAGATACGACCCAATAAAAATGGAGTCACATCTTTGGCTGATATGCCGGCGCTTTGTGCGTCATCAAGCGCTTGCTGTATTACAGGGGCAAGCGATGTTGCTGAAATTTCATCCGCTGCGGGGATCGGGTTGGCAATCAATTGACCACCGGGCAGGCCCATTAGTTTGCGGGTTTGATGCGCAAGCGCAATGTCTTTGGCGTTGTCCAGCCGGATCGGCGCCCTGAGCCCGCTTGAGAGCGACCAAAACGCCGGAAAATCATCCTGTCCAAAGGCAATAACCGGTACCCCCAGTGTTTCCAACACTTCCAGCGTCCTGGGCAGATCAAGTATTGCCTTTGCCCCTGCGGCAACGACAGTCACCGGCGTATGGGCCAGCTCATTCAGATCTGCAGAAATATCAAAACTGTTTTCAGCGCCCCGGTGAACGCCACCAATGCCACCGGTGGCAAAAACGCTGATCCCTGCCAAATCAGCTGCAATCATTGTCGCAGCGACCGTGGTTGCCCCGGTTTTCCCGGCGGCAATGCACGCCGCGATATCGCCGCGCGAAAGTTTGGCCACATCCTTTGCCTGCCCCAGATAGTCAAGCTGCTGCTCAGTTAATCCAATACAAAGTTTACCCTCAATAACTGCGATAGTCGCCGGAACCGCACCCTGCGCACGTATCTCTGCCTCAACCAGCCGGGCAGTTTCCACATTCTGCGGGTAGGGCATGCCATGGGTGATAATTGTCGATTCCAACGCAACAATTGCCGGGCCATTTGCCCGCGCCTGGGCAACTTCATCATTAATAGCCATGGGGATCATGATGGAACTTCTCCGGAAACATAGTCGGCCGCAGCCTGCAGCGCCGATTTAAGCGCAGCACCCGCTTCCTGGCCCGCCCTTTCAGCCGCAACATGGGCGGCCATGAACGTATCACCGGCACCCGTTACGCGTGTGACCAAAACTTTTGGCGGGCGGGCAGTGACAATGCGGTCGGCTGTTCCATCAGAGGCCGATTTCCCGCCATCGGTCACCAAAACCCGCCGCGCGCCACGCGCCAGCAATCCCTTTGCGCCGTCAGCCGAAGATTTGAACCGTGTGTGGCAAAGCAATCCAGCCTCCTCCAGGTTCAAATAGATTGTTGTGCCGGCATGGGCCAAAAGCGGTAGCAACCGTTCGGCTTTCCCAGGGCTGGCGGGGGCAACCCTCAGGTCAGCGGCGGCGAACAGGGGGCTTTTCGCGATGTCAGAAAGCAACGCCTCGGTCAGGTTGCCATCCAGGGCAATCAATCCATCAAACGGTTTTGAATGGCTGCCAAAGGTTCCATCTTTTAGCGGCATCAGTATTTTGTCCCCGGCGGCTTCCAATGAATGGGCGTCAGCGATCGCTGATATTAACCCGTTGGCACCTTCAACAGCCATATATCTGTCGGTTGGCAGATCACTGGACCGATAAACATAATCCGTAACGATGCCCATCCGGTTGCAGGCGCTGATCAATTCACCGCCTTCTTCATCACTTCCGATAGCCGTCAGAATTGCAGGCACCATATCAAAACGGCACAGGGTCATTGCGATATTAAGTGCCACACCACCGGGTAGGCGGGTAATGCGCCCCGGTACATCTGAACCGATCTTCATATGGCTCGATGAGCGGCCGATCACATCCCACAAAACAGAACCAATGCACAATATATTTGGTAGCGCCATTATTGCCCCCTGACAGACCGCCAAACTAGCCCCATGTGACACCGTTCGCAACGTCGATATTGATCTATGCTAATGCGGGGCATTGTAATCTTGGGGGCGGGTGTGCCACAGGAGTTCAATGGATTTACCCCGGGGACATCCCCGTTTTTCCGTTGGCTCAATGCTCAAACAACGTGTCGACTGCTAATATCCCCTTGCATTCCTGCCCTGTATCCACTAATCGCGCCTAATCTAAATCCACAGGCGGGGTTTGGGCTGATACGGGGAGAAATCCGTTGACGTCCGCCGGTTGGGCAATATGCCCCTACACCCCCGCTGAGGCGAAACCGGAAAAAAGGAACTTGGACATGGCGATCCCTGAATTTTCATTGCGTCAGCTGCTAGAAGCTGGCGTTCATTTTGGCCACCAGACGCAGCGCTGGAACCCCCGCATGGGCGAATACATTTACGGCGCGCGCAACGGCATTCATATTCTTGACCTGACACAAACAGTGCCGATGCTTGATACGGCGCTTAACCTTGTGCGTGACACTGTTGCAAAGGGCGGTAGTATTCTGTTCGTTGGCACCAAACGTCAGGCCCAGAAACCCATCGCTGAAGCCGCTGAAAAATGCGCCCAGTATTACATGAACTACCGTTGGCTTGGCGGAACACTGACCAACTGGCAAACTGTTTCCCAGTCGATCAAACGCCTGAAAGAGTATGACGAAAAACTTGCCACTGGCGCTGAAGGCATGACCAAGAAAGAACGCCTTGGCATGGAACGCCAACAGGGAAAATTGCAGGCCTCCCTTGGTGGCATCCGTGAAATGAGCGGCCGCCCGGATTTGATTTTTGTTATCGACGTCAACAAGGAAGATCTGGCAATTGCTGAAGCCAAAAAGCTGGGCATCCCTGTTGTGGCGGTGGTCGACAGCAACTGTTCGCCTGATGATGTCGATTACATCATTCCCGGCAATGATGACGCGGCGCGCGCCATCAATCTATATTGTGACCTTGTTGCACGTGCCGCGCTGGACGGTATGACAGCTCAAATGGGTGCCGCTGGTATCGATCTGGGCGCATTGGATGACGCACTGGTTGAAGAAGCGCTGGTTGAAGAAGCCGCGGCGGAAGAGGCAAGTGCTGCCGATGAAAAGGCGCCTGAAGTTGAGGTAAAGAAAACCACGGCTAAAAAGAAGGCCCCTGTCAAAAAAGCCAAGGAAGAAAAAGCAGAAAACCCTGCCAAGGAAGAAAAGGCAGAAGCGCCCGCCAAGGAAGAAAA
>CAZETX010000041.1:3015-15945 GCA_964514925.1 uncultured Marinosulfonomonas sp. | reverse complement strand
GCAGAAGCTCCGGCTAAGGCAGAAAAACCTGCAAAAGATGCCAAGGCCGAAGCGAAAGACACCGCTAAAGACACCGCTAAAGACGACGCTTAGGCGCCAGTTTTTACACATTATTCCGGGCAGCAATGTAGTTGGTGCCCGGATTTCAACCCAAATTTAGGAGATCCAAAATGGCAATCACAGCCGCTCTGGTGAAAGAATTGCGCGACAGTACTGGCGCAGGCATGATGGACGCGAAAAAAGCACTGACAGAAACCGATGGTGACATGGAGGCCGCAGTAGACTGGCTTCGCACCAAGGGGCTGGCCAAGGCCGCCAAAAAATCCGGACGAACCGCAGCCGAAGGACTGGTCGCCGTCGCTGTCGACGGGGGCAGGGGGGTTGCTGTTGAAGTAAATTCAGAAACTGACTTTGTTGCGCTTAACGCTGAATTTCAGGGCATGGTGGGTTCATTCGCCAACGCCGCCCTGAAGGTTGATGATGTCGACGCGCTTAAGGCCACTGAGATTGGTGGAAAGTCTGTTGAAACACTGTTGACAGATGCCGTTGCCAAAATCGGCGAACACATGGCGTTGCGTCGTATGGCAACGCTGAAAGGCGATGTCGTGGTTTCCTATGTGCACAATGCCGTTGCAGATAACATGGGCAAAATCGGCGTTCTGGTCGCGCTTAAGGGGTCTGACAACGGTATCGGCAAACAGATTGCCATGCATGTTGCTGCTGCCAATCCTGCATCCCTTGGGGAAGCAGATCTGGACGCTGATCTGGTAGCCCGAGAAAAGGCTGTGTTAACCGAACAGGCACGTGAATCCGGCAAGCCCGAGCAAGTTATTGAGAAAATGATTATTGGGCGGATGAAGAAATTCCTGTCGGAAGTAACGCTTTTGGGGCAGGCATTTGTCGTCAATCCGGATCAGACCGTGGCCCAGGCTGCAGAACAAGCTGGCGTTGAGGTTCTTGGTTTTGTCCGTCTTGCCGTTGGTGAAGGCATTGAGAAAAAAGATGAAGATTTCGCAGCGGAAGTTGCGAAAATGAATCAGACCTGATCCCCAAGATAATGAAAACGGTGCAGCGTTCCAGCTGCACCGTTCCCTAAATTAGTGCCATCCTTAACTTTGGGGATGAGGACATGGCACACATTAGGTCGGATCCCCACAAATACACGTGTTCCCCCGACGTCCGGTTTCCCGGTGCGGACCGGTCGCGCTGTAATATCAGCATTTCCAGCCCGCTGCTCCTAGGCAATAATGCCACCACTCACGGAACACATGTAGGATGCAACTTTACCATAGGTAAAGAAAGTAAGGTTTTCCCTACCATCGACAGAATAGTCATAATTTTAAGAGCTCAATAGGAATATTTGGTTCTGATATGAGGCTTTCAATACCGCCTGCGCCGTTGTTTCAACATCCAGTGATTCCCGTGCCAGCCTAAGATGTTTTTCAATTGTTGGCGGGCTTAATCCCATTATTGTTGCAATGTCCTGTGTGGTCTTCCCATCGCCAACCCATTCCAAAGCTTCCCGTTGGCGTTTTGTCAGTGGGCGACGAAGGGTAGGGAACGGAAATGTTGTCATCTTCAGATGGGCAACATTATTCATTTGAATAATTTCGCGGCCCTTTTCTTCCCATAATTCATCTACATTTTTCTGACTGACCCCGGGTGCTGCAACCAACCCGATTGCGCCTTTAGAGCGGCTGGAGATTTCTTTGAAACTGATAGAATAACCAGCGACAATTCCCATTGCGCGATTGTATTCAACAACGTCTCTCTCACTATCAGTAAGAGAGTCTGCGTGATCCGCCATCCAACGCCAACTGCACGCCCCAACATTTTCGGCCGCCCATTTAACCATGGGTGCATTGAAATACATTCCGGTTTCAATAAAATTTTCAAGGTATTCGATCTGGTGGTTGGTCAAAAGCAACAGATCTTCCCGGTCGCCAAATGAATTTTGAGTTCTAAAACGCGTAAACCCATACAACAGCCGGTCAAAACCAAACTTGGCCATCTGATCTACGTGATGTGACCAGACCTCATCTATTGACTGAAGCTCATATAGTTTTTCCAGATAGCTGAGTATCATGTCGGGTTTTCAGTCAGATAATTTAACAGCGCCTGAATTGCCAATCTATAACCATTGGGACCAAATCCACAAATTTGACCAATTGCGACCGGGGCAATGAATGACTTATGCCTGAATTCTTCACGGGCATGAATATTTGAAAGATGAAGCTCTACGACAGGTATTTCGGCCGAAGTTATGGCATCCATTAGTGCGATCGACGTGTGCGTATAGGCACCGGCATTCAGGACAATTCCGCCGTGTATTCCACGGGCTGAATGGATTGCCTCAACAAGAATACCCTCCTGATTGGATTGCAGACATGTGGCAGTAGAACCCAAGGTTTCAGCTTCCTGGCGGCAAATTTCTTCTATTTCCGCCAATGTCGTTTTGCCGTAGACATCAGGCTGGCGCTCGCCAAGCAAATTCAGATTAGGGCCATTCAGCACGAGTACGGACGACATTGTTGATCCTTGTTCTTAAGTGTATTTTTGCTGGCACACAGGGTTAATGTCGATAGGCTTCTGTTATAATTGTTCGTTTTATTGATGTTTATTGGTTTTGAGACCATTTTTTCAAATTTTCAGGGGTCATTTGGGTAAACAGCACCAACAAATATAACATAATACATATTATAGGAAATCTAACATCGCTGCAGACGCTTACTCTCACATCTACTTAATCTTTAATTTATCTTGCAATTAACCTTTTGCTTCTCCACTCTCCCCTTAGTGGGATGGTAAACAGAAGTGAAATTTTTAGGCTGACAATTCTTTATTGCCAAAATTTTGATTAAAAAAGCGTGGTTAACGCAATGTCAAAAACAGCGGAATTTACTGTGGAAAAACTTTTCACAATACTATCTGTGGGTGAAGTGAGGGATGTTCATCAACCCAGTTTAAACTTGCCCAACAATGCGCTGTTAACAAAAGCAAATATTGGGGATATTGACAGCCGTTTCATTGCCAAAGTTCAACCAAATATTGTGGTTTCCTGTTTGGTTTGCCGTGATTTTGATTTTCTTGAGCTGGCTCAGGCACTTCAAATTGCGAATTATCAGGGAGAATTGAGTATTATCGTTCCTGAATTGCCAAACCCTGGAATTGTATTGGCCGAAGCAACAACCGCTTGCCCGGATTTAAGGATTACATTTATTTCAGAAAACCCGGCTCCTAATAGATTAATTAATTTGCATTAGGATATCGTTCTTTTGAACGCCCGCATTTTATTTTGATAGCCCAAAGCAGAATCAAGCAACCCCTTAATTTCATTAGCAATAAGCGGACGGATGATTTTCCCCGGTAGCCCTACAACCAAAGATCCATCCGGTATTTCTTTGCCTTCAGCTATCAGGGCACCGGCTCCTATTTGGCAATGGCGGCCGATACGCGCCCCATTCATGACAATGGCGCCCATCCCGATCAAACTTTGTTCACCAATACTGCACCCGTGCAAAATTGCATTATGTCCCACGGTGCAGTTGCTTCCAATGGTTAGCGCAAAGCCAATATCTGTGTGCAAGACACAGTTTTCCTGAATATTGCTGCCGGCGCCCAATATGATCTCTTCGTTGTCACCGCGCAAAGTTGCGCCGAACCAAACCGAACTTCCCTCCAGCAGGGTTACTTTTCCAATGATATTTGCATCCGGTGCCACCCAATAATCATTGTTTTCCGGGAGTTTTGGATCATGGCCGTCAAACGGGTAAATCATGGGGCCGAATTCGCAAATTCAGTGTCCAGGTTTCGGACAAACTCAGACAAGCCCGTCCGGCGTTCCCGACGCAGCCTTTCCGCAGTAACAATTGATTTAAGTTCGGCTTCTGTGCCGTCTAAATCATTGTTTATCAACACATAATCATATTCGCCCCAATGGCTTATCTCGGCTTTGCTTTTTGCCATCCGGTCGGAAATAACAGCGTCGCTGTCTTGCCCACGCGACCTTAATCTGTTTTCCAGTTCAGACATTGAAGGCGGAAGGATAAAAATCGAAACAACATGGTCACTCAGGGCCGAATTGCCGATTTGTTGCCCCCCCTGCCAGTCTATATCAAACAGCGTGTCACAGCCGGCTTCCATTGCGTCCTGAACCGGCGCCTTTGGCGAACCATAAAGATTGCCAAACACTTCAGCATGTTCAAGCATTTCACCGTTTTGCACCATGGTTTCAAATTCTTTACGGCTGCAAAAATAGTACTCTCGTCCGTGCTGTTCACCCTGGCGTGGGGCACGCGTCGTCGCCGAAACGGAAAACTGGATACTGGGATCCCAGTCACGCAATCGGCGCGATAGCGTAGATTTACCAGCCCCGGAAGGCGAAGAAATGATCAATAATAACCCGCGTCGGTCTGCCATACCCTACTCCACGTTCTGCACTTGCTCACGCAGCTGCTCAATCACTGCCTTCAGGTCAAGGCCAATTTTCGTCAATTCATTTGACTGAGCTTTGGCGCATAAGGTATTGGCCTCGCGATTAAATTCCTGTGTCAGAAAATCCAGTTTCCGCCCCACAGATCCGCCATTGTCCAATAATTCCCGTGCCGTAAGCACATGGGCGTTCAGGCGGTCAATCTCTTCCGTAACATCGGACTTAATTGCCAATAACGCCAATTCCTGTGCCACCCTGTCCGGGTCAGAACCATCTGAATTGTCCAATATTCGGGCAAGGTTCTTTTGCAGCCCGGCAGCAACCATGTCCTTGCGCGCCACTGCCGCCTGTGCTGCCCGTTCCGTTAGCCGATGTATTTGCGTTAGTTGTTCGGCCAACACCTTATACAGGCTGATCCCTTCTTTTTGTCGCATCTCATCAAGTGCAAGAACCAGGGTTGAAAATTCATCCGATAGTGCCGTCAGAAGGGGTTTGGTATCCTGATCATTTTTTGAACCATCGCCAAATATGCGCAGGTTAAGGATATCCGCAGAAGAGGTCGGTGACAGTTGTAGACTGTGTTCCTGCAGGGCAACGCTTTCGATATGTTTAATCGTGTTCAGGATTGTTCCCAATATTTCGGGATCAATGCCCGTCGCCTGCCCGGTTTCCAATCTGGATAGTTTTAGCGTCAGGTTGACATTGCCCCTGGCAACGGTTTTTTGCAGAATTGGGCGCAGGGAAACTTCCAAACCCGATATCCAGTCCGGGACCCGCAATCTGGCATCCATGCCGCGCGCGTTCACCGATCTGATGTCCCATCGCCATTCACAGCCATGCCCTGACCCGGTGGCACTGGCAAAGCCGGTCATCGACTTAATCATGTAGGTTAACCATTTAAGACTTTTTCATCCCGTATTTGATGCAACTATGCTATATTAATATCTGAGTAAGCAATCTCGCTGCAACGGTTAACAGACGGTAAACGTCAGGACAACAAACCTGACAGCCGCAATTCGGATAGGTGAAACATGATGAATATTGATGGTAAAAATTCAAATATCATTCATCTTCTAAAGACCAAAGCACATAATACTGTGTTTGCAGCAACCGCCCAGGTCGAAGGGTATTGGGATGGTCTGTGCAATGGTATGACACTGCCCAGCCGTCGCGAAATTGATCCACGCGCGTTGGAATCGGCACTTGAATATTCCTTTGTTCTTGAACGTATCGCACCTGGCATTTGCCGGTTCAGAATAGCCGGGCGTCACCTGAATGACCTGATGGGAATGGAAGTGCGCGGCATGCCAATTTCCGCAATGTTTCTGCCAGAAGCACGAAAAGAGCTTGGCGTAACGCTTGAAAATATTTGCGCCGAACCCTGCATAAAAGAGGTATATCTTACAGCAGGTCGCAGCCTTGGGCGCGGTGAGCTTAAGGGAAAGCTGTTTTTGGCGCCTTTGTTGGATGATGAAGGTCAGGTGACCCGGATTTTAGGATGCCTGCAAACCAATGGTAAAATTGGCCGCCAGCCGCGGCGGTTTTCAATCTCTGAAATCACGACAAAAGAACTTTTCATGGCCGACCCGGGCCCGGTAATACGCGCGAACAACCGCAAACATGCGTTTGCGGAAGCGCCACATGAATATACGCCCACTCCGTCCGTTCAACTGCCGGTTCAGAATAAAACATCGGGCAAAAACAAACCCGCCCTTCAGCTGGTAATCAACAACGACTGATTAAACAGCCGCAGCTTGCGCGCGCAGACTGCGACGGTTTCCCAATTCTTCCGCAACCAGAAATGCCAGTTCCAATGATTGGCTGGCGTTAAGGCGCGGGTCACACGCGGTGTGATACCGACTGGACAGATCTTCATCCGTTACCGCACGGACACCGCCAGTACACTCAGTTACATCTTTGCCGGTCATCTCAAAATGTACACCGCCGGGAATGGTGCCTTCGGCGTTGTGGATTGCAAAAAATTCACGCACCTCGCGCAGCACGGATTCAAACGGCCGGGTCTTGAAACCGCTGGAAGATTTGATGGTATTGCCGTGCATTGGATCACAGGTCCAAAGCACCTCGGCGCCTTCTTCCTGAACGGCCTTGATCAAGCGCGGCAGGTTTTCACCCACCTGCCCTGCACCGAACCGCGCGATCAATGTCAGCCTTCCGGGCTCATTCTCAGGATTTAGCTTGGTCATCAATGCTTTCAGATGCCCTGACGTCATTGACGGCCCGCATTTCAAACCAATTGGATTCTGCACACCGCGGCAAAATTCAACATGTGCGCCATCGGGCTGTCGGGTGCGATCCCCGATCCAGATCAGATGCCCCGACCCTGCAATTGGCAATCCGGTTGTCGAATCAATTCGGCAAAGCGCTTCTTCGTATTCCAGCAATAACGCTTCGTGGCTGGTATAAAAATCCACAGATTGCAAAGTGTGGGCAGTTTCCTGTGTTACCCCGGCTGCGGCCATGAAATCCAACGTGTCAGATATCCGGTTCGCCACGTCCCGATAACGTTTTGCTTCTTCTTTTTGTGTGAACCCAAGGGTCCAGGCATGTACCTGATGCACATCTGCATACCCGCCATGGCTAAAGGCGCGAACCAGGTTCAGCGTTGCCGCTGCCTGTGTGTAAGCCTGCAACATGCGTTCCGGATCCGGGATGCGATCCTTTTCGGAGAATTCAAAACCATTGATGATATCACCGCGGTAACTCGGTAATTCTACACCATCCACCATTTCCATATCAGCAGAACGTGGCTTGGCAAATTGCCCGGCCATGCGGCCAACTTTAACCACCGGAACTTTGGCACCATAGGTTAAAACCATTGCCATCTGCAGCATGACTTTAAACGTGTCGCGAATGCTGTCGGCTGAAAATTCAGAAAAACTTTCGGCGCAATCACCGCCTTGCAATAAAAACGCGTCGCCCCGGGCGGCCAGACCCAATGCTTCCTTAAGGCGCCGTGCTTCACCGGCAAACACCAATGGTGGATAGGCCCCCAGCTTAGTCTCCACAGCTTTCAATGCCTGCATATCCATGTACACAGGCATTTGAACCCGCGGCTTGGAACGCCAGCTTGATCTCGCCCAATTGGTCATCTTATTGCTCCAAAATCTCAAAATCGGCCCTAGGCTTATATGCCGAAGTTTAAAGCGCTGCAAACGCTGATTGCGCGCCAATTTTTGCCGCGAAGACGCCGCGATAACGAATTTAAAGATGCAACCTTGCCAGAACAGATAAATAATGTATCGCTGCTTATTGCAAAGTTTTAGAGCGACTGGATATGTTACGTGGCTGGCCAATCACCCCCTCCAATATCTGCCCAAAAACCGCGCCGGTTTGTCTTTGCTCTATTGGACCAGTTTTCATTACAGTCGTTTTCCGGGGCGATAGAATGCCTCAGGATAGCGAACCGCGCAGCAGAGGCCGAGTTGTATAGCTGGGAACTTGCCGGTGAGGGCGGCGATACAATAACGTGTTCAGCAGGTTTGGTGTTTTCGTTAGATCTTGACCTGATTGAGCTGGGCCGCGATGACACGATTCTGGTCTGTGGCGGCTTAGATATAGTCCATCATTCCACCAAGAAAATCATCAACTGGCTGCGCCGCGAGGCGCGCAAAGGTGTTAAAATCGGCGGTCTTTGTACGGCGGCCCATACAATGGCAATTGCCGGTTTGCTTGATGGGAAACGCGCAACAATTCACTGGGAGAATCAGGATAGTTTCAGTGAAGAATTTGATAAAGTTGAATTAACCAAATCAGTATTCACCATCGATGGTACGCGAATGACCACGGCGGGCGGTACGTCTTCGATTGATTTGCTGTTAAAACTGATCGCAGAAGACTATGGCGAAGATCTGGCGAATACAGTCGCGGATCAGCAGATATATTCGTCAATCAGAACAGATCAGGATACCCAACGACTGTCGGTTCCAACCCGTATTGGTGTGCGTCATCCAAAACTGTCCAAGGTTATTCAGATGATGGAAATAAACATAGAAGAACCCATCAGCCCATCAATTCTGGCCAGCGATGTCGGCATGTCCACACGCCAGCTTGAACGTTTGTTTCGGCGCTACCTGAACCGGTCGCCCAAACGTTACTATATGGAATTACGGCTGCAAAAGGCGCGTAATCTGCTGATGCAAACTGATATGAGCGTGATTAACGTCGCACTTTCCTGTGGGTTTGCATCACCATCGCATTTTTCAAAATGTTATCGGACACATTACCAAACAACACCTTACCGCGAACGCGGATCACAATCAGCACGGCTGTCGGTTTGAACCGGATTAAGAACCGTTTCACCCCGGAGTCACCCTGAATACAGCCCCCTTGCCAACACTTAAAAACCAGATTGAACCATCCGGTGCTTCCCGGACGTCCCGCACGCGCATAGTTTGATTGTTTTGAATTTTTTCCTCTGACCAGCCACGTTTTGGGTCAAGGCGCGAAAGATAATTGAATTTCAGGGAACCGATAAATATGTTACCGGCCCAGGCTGGCCATAGTTTACCCGAATAAATCATCATTCCGGAAGGGGCGATTGAAGGGTCCCAGTAATATTCCGGTTGCTCCATTCCAGCCTTGCGCGTGCCCTCACCTATTTTGGCACCTGAATAATGCGTCCCATAGGAAATGACCGGCCAGCCATAATTGGCACCGCGCCGAATTTGGTTAACTTCGTCGCCGCCTTTTGCACCATGTTCGTCAATCCACAACCTGCCCTGCAGGTCCAGTGCCGCACCTTGCGGATTGCGGTGACCATAGGACCAAATTTCGGGCAGCACCCCTTCGCGTCCGACAAATGGATTATCGGATGGCACAGAACCGTCCCGATTGATTCGGATAATTGATCCGT
The DNA here is from genome assembly GCA_964514925.1 of uncultured Marinosulfonomonas sp. Classification (GTDB taxonomy): domain Bacteria; phylum Pseudomonadota; class Alphaproteobacteria; order Rhodobacterales; family Rhodobacteraceae; genus NVTR01. The sequence goes on along the minus strand of CAZETX010000041.1, from coordinate 6,640 downwards.
TATGTCGGCCAAGATCCTGGGCTGATGGTCGATCTTTTCGGTCACCGATGGTCAGAAAAATCTTCCCGTCAGCGGCTTCAACAAGTCTTCCACCAAAATGGTTTTTCCCCTTCGAACCCGCGGACATTTCAAAGATTGTGCGTACATTTTCCAGCATTGCCCCGTCATTTGATAGTTTCCCCACCGCTATTGCGGTGCCGAAAGTGCGACCTTTCTGCAGTATTGAATAACTGACAAAGACCAAGCGGCTTTCGGCAAAATCCCGCGGGATCATCACGTCCAGCAAACCGCCCTGCCCGCCAGGGGCAATATTTGGCAGCCCGCGCACCCTGCTGATTGTCCCCCCCGGGGAAACATGGGTAAGACGTCCGCCGCGTTCGGTCACCAGAAATCCACCATCCGGGGTAAAGCCCAATCCCCAGGGCTCGACAAAGCCGCCCATCACTTTTTCAACGGTGATTCTGCCAACCGACGTTTCAATACCCGCCGCTGAAACCGCAAGACTGCTAAATATAGAAACAGCAACAATCCACAACAAACGCATAGTATTCTCCATTACACTTAATCTACATAACGCGCAAAATTGCTAAGTCTATAAGGCTGCATAGCCTCCAATCGATTTTTTGGACCATCCCGATAATTACCGGGCTTCCCTTTTGCACCAACACCAACTAACTTCTGGCGTCAGGATAATAGTCCAACTAGGGAGAAACTAAATGAAAAAGCTACTTATGGCGACAGCCGCAACAGCACTGGTAGCCAGTGCCGCGTTTTCTGGCAGCCACTCGAACGAAATTAAACTCGGTGTTCTTATCGGCTTTACCGGCCCAATTGAATCACTGACCGGCCCAATGGCTGCCGGCGCTGAACTGGCGATGGCTGAGGTTACAGAATCCGGCCTGCTGCTGGGTGGTGCGACAGTTACGTCGGTTCGTGCTGACACAGGTTGCATTGATAACGCACTGGCAACTTCGGCCGCTGAACGCATGATCCTGTCAGACGGCATTGCCGGCCTGATCGGTGGCGATTGTTCCGGTGTTACCGGCGCGATCCTGTCAAATGTTGCCATTCCAAATGGCATGGTGATGATTTCACCATCTGCAACTTCCCCTGCCCTTTCAACGGCAGAAGACAAGGGCCTGTTCTTCCGCACAGCACCCTCGGATGCACGCGAAGGTCAGATCATGTCCGACATCCTGTTGGAGCGCGGCTTTAATTCTGTTGCCCTGACATATACCAACAACGACTACGGCAAAGGTTTGGCCGATGCGTTTCAGACTGCCTATGAGGCCGCCGGTGGCGTCGTAACCATCACCGCATCCCACGAAGACGGCAAAGCCGATTATTCCGCAGAAGTTGGTGCACTAGCATCGGCTGGTGGTGATATCGTCGTTGTTGCTGGTTACCTTGACCAGGGTGGGCTTGGTATCATCCGTGGGTCATTGGACACAGGCGCGTTTGACAAATTCGTTCTTCCGGGCGGTATGATCGGTCAGTCAATCACTGACAATCTTGGTGCCGATCTGAACGGTTCATTCGGTCAGATCGCCGGTTCCGGTTCTGATGGTGCACAGCGCATTCAGGCAATGGGCGAAGCCAACGGCTTTGACGGTTCATCCCCATACACACCTGAAAGCTATGATGCCGCAGCTTTGTTCATGCTGGCAATGCAGGCCGCAGGGTCAAGCGATCCGGCTGACTATGTTTCCAAGATACTGGACGTTGCCAACGCACCGGGCGAATTGATTTACCCGGGTGAGCTGGCCAAAGGCCTGCAGATTCTCGCCGATGGCGGTGAAATCGATTACGCCGGTGGTTCCGATGTTGAACTGATCGGACCCGGTGAAAGCGGTGGTTCCTACCGTGAAGTCGAAGTCATCGATGGCAAGATCGAAACTGTCGGGTATCGCTAAATCCTGACCAGACAATAGCAAACAGCCCGGCAAGTTCGGGCTGTTTCGCGTTGTAGGACAACAATTTATCTTTCGGTGGTCAGGGGGCATCCAGCGATGATTGTCGTAGAAAATCTGCATAAACATTTCGGCGGTTTCCACGCGGTTGATGGCTCAACCCTGGAGATCAAAGAAGGTTCCATAACCGGGCTGATCGGCCCCAATGGCGCTGGCAAAACCACCCTGTTCAATGTGATCGCCGGGGTTTTGAAACCCACCTCGGGCCGGGTGTTCATGGCAGGTGAAGACATCACCGGCCTGCCCCCCCATGAACTGTTCGCCAAGGGCGTGCTGCGCACCTTCCAGATCGCCCATGAATTCACCTCCATGACAGTGCGCGAAAACCTGATGATGGTGCCCCCGGCACAATCCGGTGAGGCGCTTTTGAATACTTGGTTTGCCCGCGGTAAAATCCGGGCCGAGGAAAAACAACTGTCAGACCGCGCCGATGAGGTGTTGGAATTTCTGACCATTGATCATCTGGCCGAGGAAAAAGCCGGCAACCTGTCCGGCGGGCAGAAAAAACTGCTGGAACTGGGGCGCACCATGATGGTGGACGCCAAGATCGTCTTTCTGGACGAAGTCGGCGCCGGGGTGAACCGCACCCTGCTCAACACCATCGGTGACGCAATCCTGCGGCTCAATCAGGAACGCGGCTATACGTTCTGCATGATCGAACATGACATGGATTTCATTGGCCGGCTATGTGACCCGGTGATTTGCATGGCCGAAGGCAAGGTGCTGGCCCAGGGCACAATTGATGAAATTAAAGCCAATGAGCAGGTGATTGAGGCCTATCTGGGAACCGGCCTCAAGAACAAAGCCAAGGCCGGAGCCGCGCCATGAGCAGCAACACCTATCAGGATGAGCGCGGCAATAAAGACCGCTCAATCACCGACCCGGATGCCCAGGGCAAAGCTGAGTATCATCAGAATAAAGGCAAATCCACCCCGGCACCCGGGGGGCCATTTCTGATCGGTGAAAGCATGACAGGGGGATATGGCACCGGGCCAGACATATTGCATGACTGCACAATCGCTGTCGAAAAAGGTGAAATCGCCGTGATCGTCGGCCCCAACGGTGCCGGTAAATCCACCGCCATGAAGGCAGTATTTGGCATGCTGAACCTGCGCGGCGGCTCGGTGCGTCTGGATGGTGAAGATATATCCAGCCTCAGCCCGCAGGATCGGGTGATCAAAGGTATGGGTTTTGTGCCCCAGACCAGCAATATTTTTACGTCCCTTACGGTCGAGGAAAACCTTGAAATGGGCGCGTTCATCCGCACCGATGATTTCAGTGATACCCTGACCCAGATTTTTGATCTGTTTCCGATTCTGAAAGATAAACGCAATCAGGCAGCCGGTGAACTGTCCGGCGGGCAACGTCAGCAAGTGGCCGTGGGGCGCGCGCTGATGACCAAACCCAAAGTCCTGATGCTGGATGAACCAACCGCAGGCGTGTCCCCGATCGTGATGGATGAGTTGTTTGACCGCATCATCGAAGTGGCCCGCACCGGCATCCCCATCCTGATGGTGGAACAAAACGCCCGCCAGGCGCTGGACATCGCCGACAAGGGTTATGTTCTGGTGCAGGGGCGCAATGGTTTCAGTGGTACGGGCAAGGATTTGCTAAACAATCCTGAAGTCCGCAAAAGTTTTCTGGGGGGCTGAAGA
>CAZETX010000041.1:0-2915 GCA_964514925.1 uncultured Marinosulfonomonas sp. | reverse complement strand
AATGGATTTTCTCAACGCCATCGTTGCATTCGCCAACTTCGTCATCGTGCCCGCCACATCTTACGGTGCGCAACTGGCCCTTGGCGCGCTGGGTGTCACCCTGATCTTTGGCATCCTGCGGTTTTCCAACTTTGCCCATGGCGACACCATGGCCTTTGGCGCCATGTCCACCATTCTGGTGACATGGGGCTTTCAGTCGGTCGGCATCAACTTTGGTGTCCTGCCAACGGCGCTGTTGGCCCTACCCTTTGGTATTCTGGCCACAATCGGTTTGCTGCTGCTCACCGACCGGGTGGTCTACAGGTTCTACCGCGTACAAAAGGCCGCGCCGGTCATACTGGTAATTGTCTCCATGGGGGTCATGTTTATCATGAACGGCCTTGTGCGTTTCATCATCGGGCCAAATGACCAGCGTTTCGCCGATGGGGAACGCTTCATCATCTCAGCTCGGGATTTCAAAGCCATGACCGGGTTAAAAGAAGGTCTGGCCATCAAAACCAGTGCCGGGATCACCGTTGTCACCGCCATCATCGTTGTAATTGTGCTGTTCTGGTTCCTGAACCGGACCCGCACCGGCAAATCCATGCGCGCATTTTCAGATAACGAAGACCTGGCCCTGCTGTCGGGCATCAACCCTGAACGGGTGGTGATGTATACATGGATGATTGTGGCCGCACTGGCCACCATCGCCGGGGTGCTTTACGGGCTGGATAAATCGTTCAAACCCTTCACCTATTTTCAACTGCTGCTGCCGATATTTGCCAGCGCAATTGTCGGCGGGCTGGGCAGCCCGATCGGGGCCATTGCCGGGGGGTTCATCATCGCGTTCTCCGAAGTGACCATCACCTACGCCTTCAAAAAAGTGCTGGGTTATCTGGCACCGGAAGGCTGGGAACCAACCACCCTGATCCAACTGATGTCCACGGATTACAAATTCGCCGTCAGCTTTGCCATCCTGATCATCGTGCTGCTCTTCAAGCCGACCGGCCTCTTTAACGGGAAACAGACATGAGCCCTTCGATTAAAAACCCGCTGTTGTTTCTTGTCGTCTTCGGGCTGATCGCCCTGACCGGTTATTATAACAGCTGGAACGTCGCCGTTGGCATCATCAACATGGGTCTGATCTCGGCCATCATGGCCCTTGGGGTGAACATCCAGTGGGGTTACGCCGGGCTGTTCAACATTGGCATCATGGGCTTTGTTGCCATAGGCGGTCTGGCTGCCGTTCTGGTGGGCATGCCCCCGGTGGAAGACGCCTGGGCCGCGGGTGGCCTGCGACTGCTGCTGTCGCTGGCCGTTGCTGTTGGCACAATCGTTGGCGCGATACAGCTTTGGGGCCGCATGGCACCGGGCCGGGCGCGGGCGTTAAGTGTTCTGGCCCTGGTGGTCATCGGGTTTTACCTGTTCCGCGGGCTGTTTGACCCGGCTGTGGAAGCCATTGAAAAGGTCAACCCGGCTGGTACCGGCTATCTCGGCGGTCTTGGCCTGCCAGCAGTCATTGGTTGGCCGGTCGGTGGCGTTCTGGCCGCAGGCGTCGCCTGGGTCATCGGTAAAACTGCCCTTGGTTTGCGATCAGACTATTTGGCCATCGCCACCCTTGGCATTGCTGAAATTGTATTGGCCGTTATGAAAAACGAAGACTGGCTAAGCCGGGGCGTCAAAAATGTTGTCGGCCTGCCCCGTCCGGTACGCTATGAAATTGACCTGCAGGCCTCAACCGCCTTTGTCACCCGGATGCAGGCCTGGGGGTTTGACCCGGTCGCGGCCTCCTCGATGACCGTAAAACTGTCCTACGCCGCCCTGTTTCTTGTGGTTCTTCTGGCGCTGATCTGGTTGTCAGAAAAAGCCCTGAACTCACCATGGGGCCGGATGATGCGCGCCATCCGTGACAATGAAACCGCCGCCGAGGCTATGGGCAAAGACGTTACCCGCCGCCACCTGCAGGTGTTCATCATTGGCTCAGCCGTTGTTGGCATGGCCGGCGCGATGATGACCACCCTGGACGGTCAGCTGACACCCGGCACCTACCAGCCCCTGCGCTTTACCTTCCTGATCTGGGTGATGGTGATTGTTGGTGGCTCGGGCAATAACTGGGGTTCGGTTCTGGGTGGCTTCCTGATCTGGTTCCTGTGGGTTCAGGTTGAACCCATGGGCCTGTGGCTGATGGATCTGATCACCAGCGGTATGGATGATGGCTCTGCCCTGAAAATCCACCTGATCAACAGCGCTGCCCATATGCGTCTGCTGACCATGGGTGTAATCCTGTTGCTGGTCCTGCGCTTTAGCCCCCGTGGGCTGATCCCCGAAAAATAAGCCCGACCGGCAGCAAAAATGAAAAGCAGCACGGCCATCCTTATCCTGACCCCCGGGCCCCTGCCCGGCCCTGATCTGGCTGATCCATTGCTTAGTCTGGTGGATGGTCAGGACATGCTGACCAGCGTTACCCAAACCGCCTGCGCGACGGGTTGCCATGTCTTTGTCACCATCGCCACCGGCGCCATGCCCCGCGCCAAAGCCATCGCCAATGAACCAGTAACAATTGTCCCGGTCGCCACCCACCAAACCCAGATGTCAGCCGCGATTGTGGCAGGCATGAAGTCACTGCCCAAAGGCCTGTCGGGCGTGCTGATCATGTTTGGCAATATGGGGCAGGTTACGGTCGATGACCTGACCAACCTGCTGACCCACTTTGCAGAAACCGGCGCTGCGCGTATCATCAGCGCCACCGATGAAACCGGCCACCCCGGCCACCCGCTGGTGATCCCCGCCCGCCTGTTCAAAAAGGCCGCCGCCCTAACCGGTGAACTGACCGCCCGTTCCCTGATGCAAAATGAACAATTCAGCCTTGTGCGGCTGGCCGACGGCCACGCCAACACCGATATTGAGCGCCCCGCCAACTGGATACGATGGCGGGC
>CAZETX010000040.1:0-25245 GCA_964514925.1 uncultured Marinosulfonomonas sp. | reverse complement strand
CAAGATCAGGGCGAAGGGCAGGCGGGTTCTGTGTCATGGGGGCGGTAAACCACAATTGCTCTGCCCGCGAAAGCTGTCATCCTCTGCCAATGATACCGGGTGGGGCGCTTCACAATCCATTAACGATGTTTGGCCAAGCTGCCTCGCATGTCGACTTATCTCCGCCCTACAATTCCCGGTGCCTGCATTTTCTTCACCGTTGCCTTGGCCGACCGCGGATCACGGTTGTTGGTGGAAGAAATCGATCTACTCCGGCAAGCTGTTGATCAAACCAAAGTTCAGCGACCGTTTCTGATTGATGCCTGGGTGGTATTGCCGGATCATTTACATTGCGTTTGGACATTGCCTGAAGGGGATGCGGATTTTTCAACGCGTTGGGGGGCGATCAAAGGGCGGTTTTCGCGTCAACTTCGGAAAGGCAATGTCCGGGCAAGCCATGAGCTACGGCGCGAAAAAGGCATATGGCAGCGTCGATTTTGGGAACACCACATCCGGGACCCGCACGATTTGGCTGCCCATATCCGGTATTGCTGGTACAACCCGGTGAAACACGGTTTGGTAGAAAAACCCGAAGATTGGCCATATTCATCCATCCACCGCGATATCCGATCAAAGATGTATACCCCGTAGGGTGCGCATTCTGCGCACCACAGCGACGTTGCCCCATTAACGGAGCCTTGCGTTTCGCGATGGGTAGGGTGCGCATTTTGCGCACCGTTGGTCGGTCGCGGAATGTGGTGCGGTTGAAACATGAAATGTTACGAAGTGTCGAAAACCGGGGTTTCGAAACGGAGGCGATTGCGGGGAGGCTGGAATGGTGCGCAGAATGCGCACCCTACGGTTTGCTACGCTTTATCTTTGGCACTCTTAGCAGCTTGATCTTGAACAGCTATCCATTTTGAGTGTTCCGTCGATATCAAGCTTTCAATTCGTTCAACCAATAATTTCCTTTTCGCAATGGCGTCGTCGATGTCGTACGGGTCCGCACTCTCAACAAATGTGTATTTTTCGTGTCGCAACGCTTCACAAGTGGATCGGTAAGTTATCCAATTGTGTTGCCATTGGTTGATATGGTTAGCGCCTTCAAAAATGGCAATTAGGGCTCCCAAAATTGCTACGGCCAAAGGCAAATCTTGAAGAGCTAGGATCGGAATTGACGATGATGCCAATATCGTAAAATACTTTGTGGTTTTGTAATATCTTTGGGCACTGCCGCTCTTTTTATCATACCAATCTATTTGTTGTTCGAGCCTTTCGTAGCCAGAATTTTCCGTCATCGTATCCTCTCCGAAAGAGCCGCTGGGTCCCAAAGTAACCAACCATGATCTGCAACAACGGGAGGTAAGCGCAATTTATCCGGCCCATTCGGCAGCCCCATCAAAATTAGTTCATTTCCCAACTCAATCGACTTTTCCAGTTCCCAGTTTACCCATTCGCTTTGATGAGTGGTCTTGCCGAGCAAACAAAGTGTGACTGAAGATCGACGAATCTTTTCTGAGATTTTGGATTTAATGTAGGTAGCATTTTCGCTTTTGTAGGAAATTCTAACAGATTCATCATAAAACTCTAAGGGTACGTTTGTGTTCCAAGACATTAGCCGAACTCCATCGACTTGCTTTTTATCTTCCATTTGAAAACTCAGAAAAACTCTTTTCACGATAAAATTCCTTTGGGCCATATTCAGGGGTAACTATTGAGAATTCCAATTCATTGAAAACACGATACCTCATACGCGGAATGCACGGAACGCTTCTTTCTATTTCAGACGCAAAACAGCAAACCGTAGCAAGCCGTAGGGTGCGCATTCTGCGCACCATCCCATCCCACCATAACTCACCCATGAAATTTCACCCCCGTATTTCACGCAACCTTTCTCGCCTTCTCTACAACCCCATTCCCCCCATCCGTTACCCCACCGCCCTTAACTCAATCTCAACCCAATCCCTGCGAAAACCCGTGTTACATTCTTTAAACACCCCCCAAAAAACGTGTTACATTCTTTAAAACCCGCGCCATATCCAAACATCCAATTAACAATTGGCACCGAGCCGGTTTGAGTGCAGACTCCCCAAAAACCCGCGCCAACAACCCCGGCACAGGGTCCCTGTTTAAACTTTTGTTAGGCGAGCCAAAATGACCACCGAACTGCCCTTCACATACCTCTCAGACACCGACCTCACCGCCCTCAACATCACCCCGGCTGACATCACCACCGCCATCGAAAAAGCCGTGTTGCAACAGTCCAGACAACAGCTCTGGGCCGCCCCCAAAATCGCAGTCCTCCCCGGTGATGGCCGCTACATGATGGCCACCCTTGCGGTGTCGGATGACCCACCCATCATGGCCGTCAAATCCGTCATGGTCGCCCCCGGCAACAAAGCCCGTGGCCTGCCGGATATCAATGGCGCCATCATGCTGCTGGACAGCCAGACCGGGCTGCTAAAATGCGTCATGGATGCCGGTTGGGTCACCGCCATGCGCACCGCCGGCCTGTCCGCAGTCATGGCCAAACGGCTGGCCAACCCGGACGCCAAAACAATCGCTTTCGTCGGCACCGGCGTTCAGGCGCGTTCCCATCTGGAAGCGTTCAGCGCCTTGTTTCCATTGCAGAATATCCACATCTATGGCCGTGGCCAAACCAACATAGACCTGCTGGCAAACGACGCTAAATCACGCGGTCTGACCGCCCATATTTGCGACACCCCGAAAGCCGCCCTGACAGGTGCCGACATTGTCGTCAGCTCAATCACCCTGTCCTACGACACCGCGCCATTCCTTGATGCGCTCTGGCTGAAACCCGGCGCTTTTGCCACCATCACCGATCTGGCGATCCCATGGATCGACAGCACAATGTCGGCCTTTGAACAGCTATACGTTGATGATCAGGCACAAGAAGCCGCAACAGAAAAACCCATGGTCAACCCGGCGCAGATCACCGGCGATCTGCAAAGCCTGCTCACCAACACAACCCCCGCCAAATTTGATCCGTCAAAGCGCACAGCCTTCGTGTTTCGCGGCTTGGCCATCGGTGATCTGGCGGTGGCCGGGCTGGCGTATATGCGGGCGACCGGCTGACAAAACTTACCCGTCATCCGCCAAAAAACCCTGAACTCCCGCCAGAAATGTCGCACTTACCGGCAGTTCCCGACCATCAGACAGGCGCGCATTGCTCCTGACCTTTGACACTTCTTCGATCCCCGCCAAATGCCCCCGTGCCACCCAGTGCGATCGGTGGATGCGCACCCCGTCCAGCCCCTGCAGTTCAGCCAGTGCATCGCCAAACCGGATCAGCACCAGATGTTTGCCCCCGGTGGTCGTGACCTCAACATAATGGTCCTGCATGGTCAGCGAAACAATGTCCCCGCCAATGCTTTCCGGCAGACGTTTGTGAAACTCGGTTTTTGCCAGCTTCGCCCGGGTGTGTTTCGGTTCGCGCCAGTCGATATATTCCACCAGCCCGATGACATACCCGATGACAAAAACCTGCGTCCAGATCAGTGGCAGCGATGACGGGTCAACGCCACCTGGGCGAAACACCTGATTGACAAAAACCACAATCGCCGCCCCCGGTAATGCCCCCACAAACGCACCTAATCCCAAACGCATAACCTTACCGGTTTTCCCCAGCCTGGGGCTGTTCAGCGCCAGCGTCATGGAGACATGCATAAAAAACCCGACCCCCGTGGTGATCATCACCCAGAATACAAACCGCTCATATAGTGACAGTTCGTCATAGGTACCAAACGGCCCGATCAGTGACATGACAATCACCAGACCAAAAAACACCATGGCCTTCTTTTCCCAGCCGATATCCCCGAATATTTGACGCATCGTAAGGTATATATTCCCGCAATTTCACGTATTTTCAGCAAATTTCACGAATTTGGCCTTGATTACAAGGGATTGAGCAAGAAAATCAAATCCAGTTGTTTCAGAGGTAACGGTCTGGAACCAATGGGATTAAAGGGGACGGATTGTGAACAAAATATTAGCCAGTATTGCGGCAATTTGTGTAGCTGCACCATTGCAGGCAGCAACATACAACATCAACCTGATATTGGGCACCAGCGGTTCAAACGTCGGGGGAACCGGTAGCTATTACACAATTCCTTCGGGTGGCAATCCGGTGGGGCCGACCAACGTGGTCGTTGCTGGTACGGTGCAAACTGATGATACGATTGGCCCGCTTGTGGCCGCCAACATTTTGGCTTGGGATTTCAGTTTTTCAACCAATGGTGTCACCCAAAGAATTTCCAGTAGTTTTGCCTTAAACAATATCTGGCAACGCCCACAGGGGGCGGGTCTGGCGACATTGCTGAACCAGACCATGCAACTGGATGATGGCGCGCTGATTGCAACGGCTACCGGTTTGAACATTGACGGTACTCAGGGACAGGTCTGGTTTAATGAGCGGGCCGGTATTGTATCTTACGATGCAGCAGGAAACCGTGGTGGCAGCAGTAGTAGCCCTAGCAATAATTACATTTTGCTGCGTCCAACCCGTGGCGGGCTTGAGGCGCTCAGCCGCGTCAGCAGCGCGACGCAAGGGCCAAACAATACAATCCTGTATGACGGCGGCTATGCCAGCAATCGTTTGGCCTACGCTCAAACCATGCAATTTGCCACGCTCTCGGTGGTCCCATTACCAGCTGCCGGGTTCCTGTACGGCGTTGGTGTGCTGGGGGCGGGCATATTCCTGCGCCGCCGTAAACGCAAACAGCCCGTGGCGGCCTGATCTGCCCAATTCTTCCAAAGCTTCAAGAAACCAGGGTATTTGCCATGAATCTGATCACAAGCGCCGCCGTTCTTGCACCGCTGGCCCCCCGTCATTGGCGGGTTACAGCACCGGTAAATCCGCCGCCATTAAATTACCGGACGCCAAGATCACCGTTGCCCCAAGGGCAAAGGCGTGGTTGTGACACAAGAACCGACAGAATTTTAACACTGGTCTGATCAACTGAATTCCTGCTGGTGAAGTCACCGGAAATAGCTGCACCCAGCTAGCAAACTAGCCCCTCCCAAGTTTCGGCCAAGGGCTAGAACTTAGATTTCACCTCCGGAAATGTTCCCGGTTGTGAATTGTCACCGGCCTCCCAAAGCGGCTGGTGACTATTCCCCGTGACGGCCGGGTATTACCACCCGGTCGTCACACACATTGCCCCGGATCGCTCAGCTCCAGTGCCACCAACTGTTCCAGATCCGGCGTGGTGATATCACCGATTATCACCGTGCGCCCCACCACCAGCCCCGGCGTGCCCAGCATGCCAAACAGGTTGGCCAATGCGCGCGAACGCCACATTTCCTGCGCCACTGCCGGGCTGTTCAGATCAGTAATCAGACGCTCAGCGTCAATGCCGACACTTTCTGCCAATAGCGAAACATAACCCTCGGTGGCTTCAAACTTGGCCCGCATCAGCCGGTCATGGAACTGGTCATAGGCCCCCTGATTGCGCGCCGCGATGGATGCTTTGGCCGCCATCTGTGAACTTTCCCCAAGCGTGGCCAAATCGTGCCAGCTGATCGACACCCCGTCCAAAACCCGCAAACGCGGTGTCAGACGCCGGCAAATCGGGCATTGATAATCAAAGAAATACGCCACAGGAACCTGCCCGGACTGTGCCGGGTTCTGCGCAAATAACGAACTGCACAGGTCTTCTGTTACTTCTTGCTCAGCCAGCAACAACGCCTCAGGCTTATCCTCGCCCAGTCCGACCAGCGGATCAAACCCGCCGGTTATCGCGCCGCCGCTCAGCTTGCGATAACCCGCCGGCGCGTCAACTTTTTGAAACGGCAGCGGCTTGTCCGGCAACAGGCGGCGCACCCAGTCTGAGCGCACACCAGCATAAAGTATCACCACCACCGCGCCCAGCCCGACGATAAAGCGCCGCCGATCGGTGTTTTTCGGGGTCTCGGTCATTGGCGCAACCTCCAGCCGGTTTTGAATATCAACCAGACAATGCCCATGCACAGTGCCAGAAATCCGATAACCGCGATTACAGACGCCCCCACCGGCACATCCGCCACCTCAAAAAACGACCAGCGAAACCCGGAAATCAGATACAGCACCGGGTTGAATTTGGTGACGGTCTGCCAGGCCTCGGGCAGCATGGATATTGAATAAAACGACCCCCCCAGAAACACCAATGGCGTGATCACCAAAAGCGGGATCAGCTGCAATTGCTCAAAGCTTTTCGCCCAGATGCCAATAATAAACCCCAGCAATGAAAATGAAACGGCGGTCAGGATCATAAACGTGATCATCCAGAACGGATGCGCGATCTGCAAATCAACAAACAGTGTGGATGTCGCCAGAATGATCAGCGAAATGGCAATCGCCTTGGTGGCTGCCGCCCCGACATAACCGATGACAATCTCAATGAACGACATCGGCGCGCTCAGTAGTTCATAGATGGTGCCGATAAACTTGGGGAAATATATGCCAAAGGACGCATTGCTGACGGTCTGCTGCAGCAGGGTCAGCATGATCAGCCCCGGTACAATAAACGCACCATAGCTGACCCCGTCCACCGACTGAATACGCCCGCCAATGGCGGCCCCGAAAACGATGAAATACAAAACCGTGGACAGGACCGGGGACAGGATTGATTGCGCCAACGTGCGAAATGTGCGTGTCATCTCAAATACATAGATGGCTTTTATGGCGTACCAGTTCATGCTGCATCCTCCACCAAGGTCAGGAATATCTGCTCAAGTGAGCTTTGCGAAGTGCTCAGATCACGCACCGAAATCCCGGCCTCTGACAGATCCGCCAGCAGCCTTGTGATGCCGGTGCGTTCCGCCTGGGTGTCATATTCGTAGTGCAAGGATGCGCCGTTATTGGTCAGCTCCAGCCCATAGGATTTCAGCGACGCCGGCACTTTTTTGATAGGTTTTTGCAGCTCCAGCAGCATCTTCTTGCGGCCCAGCTGTTTCATCAGTGTCGCGGTTTCTTCCACCAGCACCAGCTTGCCATTGTTGATCACCCCGATCCGGTCGGCCATTTCCTCGGCCTCCTCAATGTAATGGGTGGTCAGAATGATGGTGACACCATCGTCGCGCAGGCCGCGCACCAGTTCCCACATGTCCTTGCGCAGGGACACATCGACCCCGGCGGTGGGCTCATCCAGAAATAAAATACGCGGCTCATGGGCCAGCGCCTTGGCAATCAGCACCCGGCGTTTCATGCCGCCGGACAGGGTGACATTGCGGGCGTCTTTCTTGTCCCATAGCGACAGTGAGCGCAGCACCTTTTCAATATGGGCATCATCACGTGGCTTGCCGAATATGCCGCGGGAAAACCGGGTGGTATTCCAGACAGTTTCGAACGGCTCAATGGTAATTTCCTGGGGCACCAGCCCGATCAGACTGCGCGCGGCGCGGTAGGATTTTTCAATATCATGCCCATCAACAGTAACCGAACCAGAGCTGATCCTGACCAGGCCACAGATTGCCGAAATCAAGGTGGTCTTGCCGGCGCCATTGGGCCCCAGCAATGCCAGAATTTCGCCCTGCTTAATCTCAAGGGACACATCGCTCAGGGCAGGGGGGGCGTCACCGTAGATTTTTGTCAGATTCCGGATCGAAATTATAGAAGACATATGCGTCGCCCTTTATTAGGGGAGTTTTCCCGTGATTACCGATCTAAACATTAGCGCACACCGCTTCCAGCCCGAGAGCAAATGTTTTTGCAAATGCGCTGTTTCCGGTGGGCGAATATCTGATCAGACCAAGTCCGCTATAGCCAAAAGTAGTTATGCAGCCTGTCGTCAGGTGTTGCCTAACGTCGCCGGTCGCGCCGCGATGACATCGGCTGGAACGCGACACTGACATGGGCCTCGCAATAGGGCTTGCCGGTTTTAACCGCCAATCCGCAAAACCAGAACTCATCGGTTGCCGGATCGCCAATGGGCCACTTGCAGGTCCGCTCGGTCAATTCCATCAGGCCGATTTTTTTGGCCGTCTTTTCCACTTCCCGAACTGACGCCAGCGCTTCCGGGCTGATTTCATTGGCCGAAGGTTGGGGTGGCAGGGGCTGCCCGGCCGGAATGATCGCCCGGCGCAAATGGCCGACAGGCCGTTTAACCGGTACAGGTATCTCAGCGGCCTTGGTGGCGGTTTTGGCTTTGGGCGTGGCCTTGGCTTTGTCCCTGGGTGCTGCCTTGGAAGTGCCACCACCACCGGTGCGGTTGGACAGGCCCAGCCGATGCACTTTGCCGATCACCGCGTTGCGGGTCACACCGCCAAGTTCCTTGGCAATCTGGCTGGCCGACTGGCCTTCGCCCCACATTTTTTTCAGCACATCCACGCGCTCATCAGTCCAGGCCATGTCTTTATCCTCAAATGGGTCGGTCCCCACCTTACCGCGTCACCGGGGGTGGACACAAGTATTCCCTTCGCATTTACCACATTCTGCCCCAACGCGTGCGCCACCCTAATTTTTCGCAGAAAAATTACCCCACCACATGCTGGACAGCACCTGATTTCCGGGCTACCAACCGCGCCATGACGCAAATATTTGCCATATCAGCACCGTTCCGACGCCGACGCTAAGCCCGTCCGGCGCGCCCTGCGTGCATTTCAACCACCGACATTATTGACTTGCCCCCGTGCCTGAGGCACCCCTTGGGCTTAATTTCAAAGGCCAAACCCATGATTGACCCGATCCTGCCCACCTATGCTCGTGCCCCGATCGCCTTTACCCATGGGGAAGGCAGCTGGCTGGTGGCAACCGACGGACGACGTTTTCTGGATCTTGCCGCCGGCATCGGGGTCAACGTGCTGGGCCACGCCCATCCGGCGCTGGTCAGGGCCCTGACCGATCAGGCGGGCGCGCTTTGGCACCTGTCCAATCTTTATCAGATCCCAGAACAGCAGGCGTTGGCCGAAAAGCTGGTGGATCTGACCTTTGCCGATACCGTGTTCTTCACCAATTCCGGTACCGAAGCCTGTGAGCTTGCCGTCAAAATGGCCCGCAAATACTGGTATGTTTCCGACCGGCCGGATCGCCATGAAATCATCAGCTTCCACGGCTCGTTCCATGGCCGCTCATCCGCCGGTATCGCCGCTGCCGGATCAGAAAAAATGACCGAAGGCTTTGCGCCGCTTTTGCCCGGCTTCACCCATCTGCCCTTTGGCGACAGTGCCGCCCTTACCGACGCCATCAGCGAAAAAACCGCCGCCGTTCTGGTGGAACCGATCCTTGGCGAAGGCGGCATCATGCCGCTTTCAGATCAGGCGCTAAAGGACATCCGCGCGCTGTGTGACGCCAGTGGTGCGCTGTTGATCCTGGATGAGGTGCAATGCGGCATGGGGCGCACCGGCCGGCTGTTTGCCCATGAATATGCCGGTATCACACCCGACATCATGATGGTGGCCAAGGGCATTGGCGGTGGCTTCCCCCTTGGGGCGCTGCTGGCCACCGAAAACGCCGCCCGCGCCATGACGGCGGGCAGCCATGGTTCCACCTATGGGGGCAATCCTTTGGGCTGTGCTGTGGGTCTGACGGTGATGGGCATCGTAGCAGATCCGGAATTTCTGGCCGATGTCAGCCGCAAATCCGGCCTGTTCCGGCAAAAACTGGAAGGTCTGGTCGCTGCCCATCCGGAGGTTTTTGAAGCGGTGCGCGGCACTGGCCTGATGCTGGGGCTAAAATGCAAACCCGAAAATATGGATGTGCTGCAGGCAGCTTACGCCCAGAACATCCTGATCGCCCCGGCGGCGGATAATGTTGTCCGTCTGTTGCCGCCCCTGAACATTACAGATGCGGATATCACAACGGCAATTGAGCGCCTTGATGCCGCCGCTACCTCCCTGCAATGACCCCAGTTTTTCATTTTATCAAATAACCCGGCAGGGCACGCAGCCCCACCCCGCCACAGAACAAAGAAAGCCACGCCATGAACCATTTTCTTGACATCCACACCACTGACCCGGCTGATTTGCGGACTATGATCGACCATGCCCGGACCATGAAAGACGCACGCATTGGCCTGCCCAAAGGCACGCCTGACGCCGATCAACCGCTGAAAAATCACATGGTGGCGCTGATCTTTGAAAAACCCTCCACCCGAACACGGGTCAGCTTTGATGTCGGGGTGCGCCAGATGGGCGGGCAATGCATGGTGCTGTCGGGTACCGACATGCAACTGGGCCATGGCGAAACCATCGCCGATACCGCACGGGTGCTCAGCCGCTATGTTGACCTGATCATGATGCGCACCTTTGAAGAAGCAACCGTGCATGAGATGGCCGAATATGCCTCGGTGCCGGTGATCAATGGCCTGACCAACCGCACCCATCCCTGTCAGGTGATGGCCGATGTCATGACCTTTGAAGAACACCGCGGCCCGATTAAGGGCAAGAAAGTGGTCTGGTCCGGGGACGGTAACAACACCTGTGCCTCGCTGATCCACGCCGCCGGTCAGTTTGGCTTTGATTTCACTTTCACCGGGCCCGAAACCCTGACACCCGAGGCGGAATTCATTGAACTGGCCCGCTCAAAAGGCGCGACAATCGCCCTTGAGCCCAATCCGCAAAAGGCCGTGGAAAACGCTGATCTGCTGGTCACCGACACCTGGGTCAGCATGCATGACAGCCCGTCCATGCGCGAACGCCGTCACAATCAGCTGCGCCCCTATCAGGTGGATGACGCGCTGATGGACGGGGCCAACCCGCAGGCTTTGTTCATGCATTGCCTGCCCGCGCACCGCGAAGAAGAGGTCACCAACGCAGTGATGGACGGCCCTAAATCTGTGGTGTTTGACGAAGCCGAGAACCGCCTGCACGCGCAAAAAGCCATCATGCGCTGGTGTCTGGGCGTCTAAGGGCGATTATTCGCGGAATAATCGTGTTGCGCTGGGTTACTGCCAAACCGCCAGAATGACGGACAGGATCAAAATCAGGGCAAACTGGCTGGAAATGGCCAGTTTACCTGCGTCCCAGCGCCTCAAAAAGGCATAGCCCGGCAATGCCGTTGCAAGTGCAAAACTGAGCGCCACCAACAACCCGATCTGCAGATCTGCGCCGAACCCCGCAATACCCAACACCCGCTGCAGCATTGCCAACCCCATAGCCGGCAACACCATGCAGCCCAGCTGAATTGCATAGGTGCAAACCGGCACCTCTTTGGTGTGTTGCGCCCGGTTGGCCGCCCCATAGGCTTTGGCCCAATGCTCACCCAAATGCGCAGTAAACCAGAGGGTTAAAAACACCTGACCCAGCACCACGCAAGCCAGTATGGCAATCCAGTTCAGCCCCGAAAGACTCAGTTCCATGGTTGTTTCTCTGTGATACTAGAAATCGCAACTGGCCGGCACATGCGCGCCAACTGTTTTCAGCGAACGCAGAACACCCTTTCAGAACGTGGCCCCAGCCCTTGGTAAACAGCGCAGCTTTTTCACCCCATGCGTCGCCCATTTCGACCCCGGCTTCCTGATGGATCAGCCTGACAATAGTGCCCGCGCCATCGCGCTGAAATCGTATGTCCACCAAAGTGGGTTGGGTGATTTTACCCATGTGCCGGGTAAAGCTGAAACGGTTGGGCGCAGGCCCGCACATCGCCCAACAGGGAAACCTCACCATTATCGGCGCGCTCAAAAAAAACGCCCGTTTTCACGGGCTTCCAACAGCAGTGTTGCGCCGTCCATTTTGCGGTGACCGGCTGGCCACCACTGCTCAATCTGTGCGGAGAACACTTCAAATGCATGTTCAATCGGTCATTGCGGCCGCAGGGTCCGGCGCAGGGGCTCATTCATTGCAGGCACCCGGTGGGGTGTTTTCCGCAACCAGTTTATAGCGGCCCATGGCATCGTCCCAGAAACCATCCAGCCAATGGCGGGCGGCGTTAAACCCGGCCTCACCCGGACTGTACAGATTGCGGGTGCCCTGGCTTTCATGGCGGACCAGACCGGCATGGGTCAGTAGCGCCAGATGTTTTGAAACCGCTGGCCGTCTAATTGGCAGCATGTCAGCAACCTGAGCGACAGATTTCGGTTGTTTAGACAAAAGCGCGATGATCCGGTGGCGCAACGGGTTGCCAGGCGCAGAAACCCCGGCGGTCAAGGCGCATATTCTAGTGTTCGTGATCGTCCGCTTCCGGGGATGTCTCACTATGGCCAATGATCTCGGCGTCCGTACAGGCATGTTCAGCGCTCTCCAGTTCCAGCGTCACATGGCTGATATCAAATCGGTCCTGCAACATTCCGCGCACCTTGGCCTTGATGGCGTCCGCCCTGTCCCATTGCCCGGCCTGAACCACCAGATGCGCATCCAGCGCCACTTCGTGTTCCTGCATTTGCCACAGATGCGCATGGTGCAAACCCGCTACCCCGGTAACCGCGCTCGCCGCCGTCAGAACCTCGGCAATATCCATATCTTCCGGGCTGCCCAGCATCAGTATATGGATCGCGCCGCCAATTTCCGAAAACGCCATCCACAGGATATACCCGGCAATCAACAGCGTCACGATCGGATCAATCAGCCGCCAGTCATACCAGATGATCAGAGTACCGGCTAAAATCACCGCGATTGAGCCCAGCGCATCGGCCACATTATGCAAAAATGCCGCCCGGATATTCATGCTGGTTTTGGACATGGAAAATGTCAGCAAGGCCGTTGCCAGATCAATCAGCAGCGCAATACTTGCCACAATCACCACCATCCAGCCATCCACCCCGATGGGGTCAAAAAACCGCAGGATTGCCTCATAGATCAGATAAACCCCGATCACGATCAGGGTGGTGTAATTGATCAGCGCGGCAACAATCTCGGCCCGTCCATAGCCAAATGTCATGGCCGCATCCGGGGCGCGGCGGGCGATTTTGCGCGCCACAAAAGCAATGGCCAGCGAAATCGCGTCCGACAGGTTGTGTATGGCATCGGCAATCAGCGCTAGCGAACCCGACAGCACCCCGCCGACGATTTGGGCGACGGTCAAAAGAAGGTTGATAAAAACCGCCCAGAAAACCTTGGCGTCCCCGGCCTCGGGGTCAACGTGATTATGTTTTCCGGCCATAAATCGCTCCTGTTATCGCGGGTGCCTCCCGCGCTTAGGCTGAATAGAACCTTCAGCAGCTATAGCTTCAAGAACTATTTTCTGGGCTAAATCGCCCGGTATTGCTAAACAAACAGCGCTGTTAAACCCAGAAAAATTACGCCTGACAACAAAGCCGCCGCCGGCACCGTGATCACCCAGGCGGCAATGATGGTCAGAAAATGACTGCGCCGCACCAGTTTGCGCCGCCGCCGTTCCTCTGGCGCGACTTTGCGAACATTTGTTTGCTTGGCGCGGCGTTCTTCCTGCCATTCCCGGTAAAACCCAACACCAAATATGCCGCCAATGGCAATGTGGGTGGAACTGACTGGCAAGCCCAGCCAGGACGCGAATATCACCGTAATCGCCGCCGAAAGCGCCACACAATAGGCCCGCATCGGGTTTAGTTTGGTGATCTGGCTGCCCACCATGCGGATCAGTTTCGGCCCAAACAAAAACAGCCCAAACGAAATACCGAACGCCCCGATGATCATCACCCAGATCGGGATTGACACTTTACCGGCAAATTCGCCGACATTTTCGGCGTGCACGATCGCGGCCAGCGGGCCCACCGCATTGGCCACATCATTGGCACCATGGGCAAAAGATAACAACGCCGCCGATATCACCAATGGCAGGCGGAACAAAACCTTCAGCGATTTGTTTTTGTTTTCCATGCCCTCGGACTGGTGCCGGATAAACGGGCGCGCCAGCGCATAGGAAAGCACGCCAATACCAGCTCCGATCATCAGGGCGGTCTGCATGTCGATTTTGATGATTTTTTTCAGCCCCTTAACGGACAGATAGGCGGCAAATACCCCGGCCATGATCGCGATTAATACCGGCACCCACTTGCGCGCGGCGGCGATCTTGTCGTCCTGATACATGATCCGGGCTTTGATAAATGCCAGAAACAGCGCAGCAACCAGCCCACCCAGAACCGGTGATATCACCCAGCTGGCGGCAATTTTCGCCATGTTTGGCCAGTTGACGGCGGCAAAACCGGCGGCCGCGATCCCGGCCCCCATGACGCCCCCGACAACCGAATGGGTGGTGGAAACAGGTGCACCAAAAAACGTCGCCAGATTGACCCAAAGCGCGGCTGACATCAGCGCGGCCATCATCGCCCAGACAAAGATGCGGCTGTCACTGACACTGGCCGGGTCAATGATACCCTTAGAGATGGTTGATACCACATCCCCCCCCGCCAACAGTGCACCGGCACTTTCAAAAACCGCCGCCATCACAATCGCACCGACCATGGTCAGCGCATTGGCCCCAACGGCTGGCCCGACGTTATTGGCAACATCATTGGCCCCGATATTCAGCGCCATATAGGCCCCAAGGGCCGCAGCCGCGACAATCACCAATGCACCCTCAGAATCGCGAAACAGCCAGGCCGCCGCCAGTGCTGCCAGCGCAATAAACCCCAGCGCAATGCCGGCGCCAACAACCGGGCGCGACACGTATTGCACAGCCTGTTCCAGCTGGCCGATACGGCGCAGGTCCTTATCAAGGGTTAGCCATTGGTTATTTTGTGGATTGTCTGACATAAGCTCGGTCCCCGGGTTTCACAGTTTGATCGGCTGTCATGGGCTCCGATAAGGCGGAATCATATCCTGTGCAACGCGAAAAACCTCTGCGCCGCCATTGCCAATCCAGGGGTGGGCACTAGGGTAAGGCAGATGCAAATTATGCAACAGGGATTGACCAAATGACCAAAGCACAGATCGGCGTTTACGGGTTAGGAACCATGGGCAGCGCGCTGGCGCTCAACATGGCCGATAACGGGTTTGAGGTGGCGGTGACCAACCGGGAAACCTCATGGATCGGGGATTTCATCAAAGAGGCGGATGACCTGTCCGGCAATCTGCACGCCTACGCAACCCTGGCCGATTTTGTGGACGGGCTGCAAACCCCAAGGATTATCCTGTTCATGATCCCGTCAGGTAAGCCCATGGACGCGATGATCAAAGCGGTTACACCACTTTTGTCGCCCGGGGATACGATCATAGATGGCGGCAACGCCAATTTCCACGACACACGGCGGCGCAGCGCAGAAATGGCAAAAAATGATCTGCATTTTGTCGGTATGGGGGTGTCCGGTGGCGAAGAAGGCGCGCGGCTTGGCCCCTCGATGATGGTGGGGGGGACGCCCCATAGCTGGACACAATTGCAACCAATCCTGCGCGCCATTGCGGCAAGGTTTAAAGGTGATCCTTGTGTTGATCTGCTGGGCCCGGACGGGGCCGGGCATTTCGTGAAAACTGTGCACAACGGTATTGAATACGCGGATATGCAAATGATCGCAGAGGTTTATGGGATATTACGCGACGGGCAGGGTTATGACCCGGCACGGATTAGCACTATGTTTGAGCGCTGGAACCAAGGCCAGCTGCAATCCTATCTGGTGGAAATTTCCGGCAAAGTGCTGGGGGCGACAGACCCCAAAACCGGCGCGCCCATGGTGGATATGATCCTGGATAAAGCCGGGCAAAAAGGCACCGGGCGCTGGACCGTGATAGAAGCGCTGGGGCTGGGGCAATCGGCATCGACGATTGAAGCCGCGGTCGCCGCGCGTTCCTGGTCGTCAATGAAAAAAATCCGGTTGGCCGGGCAGGGGTATTTTGCCACCGGCGCGACGGCAACGGGCGCACAATCGCTAAGCGAAGACGATCTGGAAGCGGCGCTGCTGGCGGCCAAAATCATCGCCTATGCCCAGGGGTTCAACCTGTTGGCTGCTGCCAGCGAAGAATATGACTGGGGCCTTGATCTGGGGCGAATTGCCGAGATCTGGCGCGCCGGCTGCATCATCCGGTCAGCCATGCTGGATGATATGTCAGAGGCCTCGCGCGCGGGTTTGCCGCTTGGGCAGTTGATGTTTGCACCGGCCTTCAGGGATATTCTGGCAGGTTCGCAACAGGCCCTGCGTAAGGTGGTGGCAAGTGGGGCGCTTCAGGGGTTGCCGGTTCCGGCATTCTCGGGTGCGCTGGCTTATTTTGACACCATGCGGCAGGGGCGGGGCACCACCAATATCATTCAGGCACAGCGGGATTTCTTTGGTGCGCACGGGTTTGAGCGGCTGGATGGCGGCACCAAACAGCACGGGCCATGGGGGATGGGTTAGACGCCGGGATGCCTTCGGCGAGAGTATTTAAGCAAAGAAAAAAAGCTTAGGATTTTCGGGGTTTGGCCCGCAGGGTCGGGTCGGCCTGAGCCGGGTCTTCCGGCCAGGGGTGCTTTGGGTATTGGCCGCGCATGTCTTTTCGCACGTCGGCATAGGATGTGGCCCAGAACCCCGGCAGATCAAGGGTGGTTTGCACCGGGCGACCAGCCGGGGACAGCAGCGTCATGCGCAGGGGCTGGCCGGCAATTTCGGGGTGGCGGGTCAGACCGAATACCTCTTGCAATCGTAGGGATACCGCCGGGGCCTCGCCGCTGTAATCAATTGCGGATTTACGCCCCATGGGGGTGGTGAAATGCGCCGGGGCAAGCCTGTCCAACGTCTGTTGCTGATCCCAGTTCAGGGATTGGCGCAGGGCAGGCAGCAGATCAAGGGCGCGAATATCAGCGGCATTGCGCACCCCGGCCAGATGCGGCAACAGCCAGTTTTCAAGCCCTGCCATCAGCGCATCCTGTGACATGTCGGGTAAATCAGTGCCTGCAGCGCGCACCAGTTTGACGCGGGCAATGTAGCGCTGGGCAGCGTCGCTTAGCGGCAGGCCCAGATCGCGAACCCCGTCCAGCGCCGCGCGGGCAACTTCGGCGTCGGGGGCGTCGTTCCAGTTGCGGTCCTGCAGACAGATCGCCCCCAGTTTTTCCTGTTGGCGCGCCGTAACCCGGCGGTGACGGCGGGACCACTGGCAATGGTTGTGCCAGCTGATCCGGTCGCCATAAAGGCTGCGAACTTCGCTTTCACTGATGGCAACTGCCTGCCGTATGCGCGCCTGTCGCGCATCGCCATCCAGATCGGTGACCACGATCAGCCGGGCACCAGCCAGCGCATCGTGGGCGTCCATGATCGCCTCTTTGCCACCGGACAGGATCCAGCGGGGGGCCTCACCGTCCCGGCGCGAACCAATGCGATCCGGATAGGCCAGCGCGGCCAGCTCCGGCCAGCCCAAACCGGGTGCTGAACCGGCAAATTTTTCCAGACGTTTAGCTTCGCGTTGAATACGCTCCAGACCGGCACGATTGGCGACAGGCGGTCGGCCTTTTAACGCTTCCCGGCGCAATAGCAGATCCGCACCGGCCCCGCGCAACGGGTCGCGCTCGGCCAGAAGGGCGGCCAAAAGTGCAGCATCTCGGCCCCCCAGCACCAACATATGTGCCAGTCTTGGGTGCAAAGGCAGGTGGGCGATTTTTCGGCCATGGGGGGTAATGGCACCGTCAGTATCCAGTGCACCAAGATCGTGCAACAAAGCCCGCGCCGCCGCCAGCCCGCCGGGGTTGGGTGGGGTTAAAAACGCCATGTTTTCAACGCCCCGCGCGCCCCACAGGGCCAGATCCAGCACCAGCGCGCTCAGGTCTCCTGCTTCGATTTCAGCAGGGGGAAAGCCGGCCATGCCGCCGTCTTGCCCCTTGGTCCAAAGCCTGAAACATTGCCCGGCCACCAGCCGTCCGGCGCGGCCCTGGCGCTGCACAGCTTCGGCTTTGGTTACCCTTTCGGTCACCAGCCGCGACATGCCGGATCCGGCATCAAACCGCGCCCGGCGCGCCAGCCCGCCATCCACCACCGCGCTGATCCCGGCGATGGTCAATGAGGTTTCGGCAATGGCCGTGGCCAGCACAACTTTGCGCCCGGTTTTGGCAGGGGCAATGGCGGCCCGCTGGGCACGAAAATCCATGGCGCCAAACAGGGGATGCAAATGGCAATCCGCCGGCAGGCGCCGCCTCAGGCGGGTTTCAACGCGGCGTATTTCGCCTTCCCCCGGCAGGAATACCAAAATTCCACCATCGCTTTGCGCTACGGCATCGACCACCAGATCGGACAGAGCATCTTCAAACCGCTGGGTTTTTGGCAGCGGGCGGTCCAGCCAATGGGTCTGCACCGGATATGCCCGCCCTTGGGAAGTGACAATCGGGCAGCCCAGCAGATCCGCCACCGGGGCGGCGTCCAGCGTGGCCGACATCACCAGAACCCGCAGATCTTCTCGCAGGGCGGCGCGGGCCTCCCAGACCAGCGCCAGACCCAGATCGGCATTCAGTGAGCGTTCATGAAATTCGTCAAAGATCACTGCGCCGATGCCGTTTAGCGAAGGATCAGACTGGATCATTGCCGTCAGAATGCCCTCAGTGACCACCTCAATTCGGGTGGCTTTGCCAACCTTGCTTTCGCCGCGCATGCGGTAGCCCACACGCTGGCCCACATTTTCCCCCAACGTGTCGGCCATGCGTTCGGCGGCGGCCCGGGTGGCCAGACGGCGGGGTTCCAGCATCAGGATCCTGCCCTCACAGAAACCGGCATACAGCATTGCCAGTGGCACAACCGTGGTTTTGCCGGCACCGGGGGGGGCCTGCAGAACGGCGACACCACGGGTACGCAATGCCTTCAGCAGCTCGGGCAGAACGTCGGTGATGGGCAGATCGGGCAATTGCATGGCCCCTTATCTGTGATCCTGCCCGGCAGTGCCAGTGGCCGTAGGTGCAATCGCACTGGACATCAGAGGCGCTAACCGGGCAAAACAGGTGCCAAACACGGGGGCAGGGCGGGACATGGGCGAAAAAGATCTGGCAAAGCGGTTGATGGCGGGGGAACGCCGGGCGCTGGCGCGCGCCATCACACTGGCTGAAAGTGGCCGCGCAGATCACCGTATCGCTGCAAATGAATTGCTTGAGGTTGCCCGAACCAGCCAGCGTCAGGCGCTGCGCATCGGGCTGTCCGGAACCCCGGGGGTGGGCAAATCCAGCTTTATCGAACGTTTCGGCCTGATGCTGACCGGTATGGGGCTGAAAGTGGCTGTGTTGGCGGTTGATCCGTCCTCAACCCTGTCCGGGGGGTCGATATTGGGCGACAAAACCCGGATGGAGCGCCTAAGCCGCGATATGAACGCCTTTATCCGTCCGTCCCCCAGTCAGACTGAACTGGGCGGAGTGGCACGGCGTACCCGCGACGCGGTGGCCCTGTGTGAGGCGGCCGATTATGATGTTGTGCTGATTGAAACCGTTGGCGTCGGGCAGTCTGAAACCATGGTTGCCGAGATGTCGGATATCTTCCTGCTGCTGCTGGCCCCGGCGGGGGGGGACGAACTGCAAGGCATCAAACGCGGCATCATTGAAATCGCCGACCTGATTCTGATCAATAAGGCCGATGGAGACCTAAAGGCCGCCGCCACGCGAAGCTGTGCCGACTATGCCGGGGCGCTCAGGTTGCTGCGCAAACGGGCACAGGACCCGGATGGTTACCCCCGGGCAATGATGGTTTCGGCGATCCAAGGCGATGGCCTGGAAGAAACATGGGCCGCGATATCCGAGCTTGCAGAATGGCGGAAGGCCAATAACCATTGGGAAAACCGGCGAAAAATACAGGCCCAGCACTGGTTTGAGCAAGAGGTACGTCAGGGGCTTTTGGCCCGGTTGGAGGCGAAACCAATGCGCGACGCCATGTATTCAATGGGGGCGAAGGTGGGTTCTGGTGAACTGTCGCCGCAAAGTGCGGCCGACAGGGTATTGAAAGAGCTGAAAAACCACTGATCTAGCGCTTGACGCGCGCACGATCTGCGCTTACACCCCGTCATCTGAAATTGGGGTTTGCCCCAGCTGTTTTCTAGCCGAAGGAGCCGACACATGGCGCGCCGTTGTGAATTAACCGGAAAAGGCCCGATGTCTGGCAACAATGTCAGCCACGCCAAAAACCGTACCCGTCGTCGGTTCCTGCCGAACCTGAACGATGTATCGCTGATGTCCGACACGTTGGGGCGCAGCTTTAAATTGCGGATCTCGGCGGCGGCTTTGCGCACGGTGGACCACCGCGGGGGCCTTGACGGATTTCTGGCAAAAGCCAAGGATGTTGAATTGTCGACATCCGCCCTGAAGATCAAGAAAGACATCGCCAAGGCCCAGGCTGCCGCCTGATCCAACCGTTGGTGATTTGAAAAACCGGCCCTGCCATTTGGCGGGGCTTTTTCCTGAAGGGGCCCCTGACGGGGCATTATTTTTGTCTCGGGGCCCAATTGGCCCCTCGGAATGCCTGCCGGCAGCGGATATTTAGGAAAAGAAGAAAGTGGGGCGCCAGAACCAGTCGGTCAATTTGCCGCTTTTTCTTTCGTAATATTACGTCATATGACCACGGCATGGATAAGTTTGTTTCTCTGATTGTCATGGCAATGCTGGTTGTTATTGGGTCGTTTCAAATCGCAACTGCGGGTGGCATTGAGATTGAAGATGGTTATTTCCGCAGCTCTGGTCCTCTTGCAAAATCAGGCGGCGCGTTTATGCGCATCATTAACACCGGTGATCAGGAAGACCGGCTGATTGCATTGGATTCAGAAGTTGCCAAACGGGTTGAAATGCACACCAATATTGACGCAGGCAACGGCATTATGCAGATGCGCAAGGTTGAAGGTGGTTTTACCATCCCGGCCGGGGGCAAACATATTTTGGCGCGCGGTGGCGATCACCTGATGTTCATGGGTCTGACCCGTAAAGTGGCCGACGGTGAAACGGTCAGGTTGACGCTCAGGTTTGAAATTGCCGGGGAAATTACGGTTGAAATCCCGGTGGATCAGACACGGAAACCGGGTTCAGCGCCCATGCAAATGGACAACGGCTCCGGCGGCTGATTACACGGCGCGCGCGCAAAACCGTTCAAACCGCCCCGTTTTTGTGCTAAGTTCACCGAAACGGGCCCAGCCCTGCGTATTTAGGAGACTGACGATGAAAACCCCCTGGCATCTTTGGGTTATCGGTATTGTATCGCTGCTCTGGAACGGGGCAGGCGCGTTTGACTATGTGATGACTGTGAGCCGAAACGCCAGCTATATGTCCAGTTTCACCCCGGAGCAGCTGAATTACTTTAACAGTTTCCCAAGTTGGGTCATGACCGCATGGGCGCTGGCGGTCTGGGCCTCGGTTTTTGGCTCGATCCTGTTGTTATTGCGCTCAGGTCGCGCGGTCATTGCCTTTGGGGTGTCCCTTATCGGCATGCTTGGCACCACGCTTTACACCTATGTTCTGTCGGACGTGAATTACCTTGAACTGGTGGGGGTCGGGGTGGTCTGGTTCTCGCTTGCCATTGCGATCATCATCATATTGTTGTGGCTCTATGCCCGCTCCATGCGCCAGCGCGGGGTATTAACCTGACCGGTATCCTGTTCGTCTGCCTTGGCAATATTTGCCGTTCCCCCGCCGCCGAGGCGGTGTTGCGCGCGCGTGCCACGGCCACAGGGGCCGGGGTGACGATCGACAGCGCCGGCACCTCTGACTGGCATATCGGCAATCCGCCCTATGAACCGATGATCCGGTCAGCCGCGCGCCGGGGCGTTGATCTGGCGGATCTGCGCGCGCGTCAATTCAGTGCTGCGGATTTTGAGGCATTTGATCTGATCATCGCCATGGACAACGCCAATAAATCCGACATCGAAGCCCTGCGCCCCGCCGGTAATACCACGCCGGTCCGGCTGTTTCTGGACCACGCACCCCAAACCGGCGTCACCGAAGTACCAGACCCCTATTATACCCGGGATTTTGACGCCGCACTGGACCTGATAGAGGCCGCCAGTGACGGTTTATTGGCCAGCCTGCCCGCGTCCTAAATAATCGCCGTTTCGCGCAGGCCCCGCCCCAGCAACACCCGCTCAACCCCCAGTTCTGACAGATCAAGTGTGCGGTAGCAGCCATGGCAGATCAGCTCGGCCACACCGCGCCCCATGGCCGGGGCCTGTTGCAACCCATGGCCGGAAAACCCGTTCACGAAGATGAAGTTTTCCATGCCCGGATGCGCCCCGATAATGGCGTTTTGATCCAGCCGGTTATAGGCGTAATGCCCAAGCCATGAATTCACCAGTTTGACGGCCTCAAATGCCGGGATGCGGGTGGCAATGGCGGGCCAGAATTTTTCTTCCCACAAATCATGGTCAACGCCAAAATCATCCGGCGCAACCGCCACATCGTTGTCAGGCGCGCCACCGGCCATGTATAGCGCACCGTCACTGTGGATATGCACGCCACTGGGATCAACAGTCAGGGGTAACACCTGGGGCAACGGATTTTGTGCATCAAAAACATAGGTATAGCGCTTGCGGGCCTCCACCGGGATGTCCAGGCCGGCCAGTGCCGCCACCTGCGCGCCCCGTGTGCCGGCGGCATTCACCACGGTCCCGCAGCCGATGATCTCGCCGCTTTCCAGCCCCACTGAAATAACGCGTGCGCCCCCGTGATGAACCGCGCAAACCTCGCCCTGCATAAATTCAACTCCGGCCCGGCGCGCCATGCGTCGCCAGCTGTCAAACATGCTGATCGCGTCAAAATACCCTTCATCCCGGGTACCAAAGGACGCCAGTTTGATCCCCGACAGGTCGAAAAACCCAAACCGCGCCGCGATTTCATCGGGTTCCAGTATAACCGTCCCGGCACCCAGCCCGGCCTGCAGCGCCTGATTGACCCGCAACTGATCGGCAAATTCGGCGGTGTCCGCCAGATACAGATATCCAAACTCGTGAAAAGGAATGTCGGGGGCATCACCGGCAACCAACTCTCGAAAACTCCGAACGAAATCCACACCATATTGCGAAACCCGCACATTCACCTCTGTGGAAAACTGCTGGCGTATACAGCTGTTGGACAGGCTGGTGCCGGCTGAGGCATAGCTCGGATCCCGTTCTATCACCAATATCCGGCCCTGAAAATCGCTGGCACAGGCCAGATGCCAGGCCACCGATGCCCCCATCATCGCCCCACCAATGATCACCACATCATAATGGTCAAATTCAGCCACAGAAGGTTCGCGCCACCTCGGCATATTCCTTATACCGATCCCAGAAGCGCCGGTTTGCGCGGTTTGGGGACTGGCGCAGGTCCTGTGCTTTTTGCGGATCGCGGTAAAATGTCGCCGCCGTCTTCTGATCCCGCGCACTCAGCGTCAGGTTGGCTGCATCCTGAATGCAGCCACACAGGACCCGGCTGCGCGCGTCCCGATCCGATCTTAGACAGGCCCGTTCAATCGACTGTGCCGTCGCCACCCCGGACCACGCCGTCAAAAGTACAATCGCCAAAAGTATAATCCGCATGATCTGCCCGATTTCTGTTGCCATTCCCCGCGCGCTAAGATGCCCCACGGTCGCCACCCGGGTCAATTCACGATTTAGCGGTTGCGCGGGGGCCTGCCGGTCAGCTGCTTCCGGTCTGAAAAAACACCTCATCCGAGCGGTCCCAGAAGGCGCTGATTGCCGCACAGGTGCTGCGCTTCTGGGTTATCACCTCTACCGCGCAAATATCCGCTGCCAGCAATGCTGCACAGCGATACAGCTCCTGGCGCTGCGGAAAATAATCGTCCTGATTTTGCAAAACCGGATGCTCCAGCCCCGCCGCCACTGCCGTTAGCGCAAACGCGGCCTCGGCGCCATAGGCATGCGGAAACGCCCCAATAACCGAAGCGACAACCGCCCTTGGTTCCTGACATCTTTCAATAATGCCCTCGGCTACGTGCTGTTCCATACGCGCCGCAAATGTCGACGCCCCTGAAATGCCCGTCAACCCCACTCACTGCCCAGTTGTCAGGGTGTTAGCGCGTTGCAGGGCAGGTGTCAGGAAAAAGTGGTAATAGATCAGGGATCGGCGGATTTTCGGTTGTTTGGAAAACCGACTCCTGTGACCGGGCTGGATAGCCAACAGCGCCAAACCCGTAAGGCAATGCTGGTATCCACCCTAATCACCCCTGTTGGACATCCCGCGAACAGCGTGGCGCTGCTCAGACCAGCCCGGCGCGCGGCCAATCCGTTTGGGCCGGATTTCATCTTTCGGTTGCGGCTTTGTCCGGTGTTTTTCACCAAAACCCACCCCCGGAAAGATTTGCTCCAGTATCCCGGCAAGAATGGTTGCACCTCGGGTCATGTCAAAAGCTCCTATTGGCGTTGTCTTGATACAATGACACCCACCGGCGTTGGTTCCACCGACGACATCCGCAAAACCCGTAAGCCAGTCGTAAGTCGCTTGTCATGTCACCGGCTTGGGGCCATCCTTGGGCAGTTCAATCTTTCCACTGGGGCCCTATGTCCGAAACCAAGTCATTATTTGCCCGCAAATTGCGCAAATTCCGTGCCTCAAACGGCCAACACGGCCGGATGACACAGGAACAGCTTGCCGAATTGCTGGGCGTCAGCACCGATGCGGTCGGCAAATATGAGCGCTCGGTTTCCTTCATACGGGGTGATCTGGAACATCGTTTATCCGACCGGCTGGGCTGGGGGCGGGCAGACATACTGGCGTGTCGCGAAAACTGGGACAGCCGGTATCAAAAAACCCGCACGGGCGCATATCGGCTGCTCGATGACGCCCTGGTAAAAGAACACTATGGCGGCTCATGGAAAGCTGCCAGCATTGCGTCGATCAAACTGGCAGAAGCAGAGCTGCCGGACCTGCCCCCGGGGCTTGAGGCGAATGCAGACGTTTTTCTTCCAATCTATGAAACCTTCCGCGATAACTGGTCGGCGGTGATGTTTAAGGGCGAAATGGTTGCCAAATGGTCGCTTCTGTTTCTGTTGCCGGAAGATGAGGCGCTGTTCCGGGCAGGTCAAATGCTTGAAACCCAATTGTCTGTGGATCGGTTTCACCGGCCAATTTTTCCGGGCCGGTATTTTGGCTACAGCCCGGTATTAATCGTGCGATCCGGCCACGAAAGCGCCAGCGCGCTACTGCTCACATCATTTGTTAACTTCCTTGAAAAGCTTGCCGAACGTGATGTGGTTTTGCATGGCATTGGCACGGTTTCCTGCTCCCCCGGCGGCGCGCAGATTTGCCGCGAACTGGGGATGATAAATATCGGCCACCATTTCCTCAATTCTGGCTACCACATCTGGGAACTACCGGGCAGCGCCATACCCGACACGATATTCGGCCGCCGCAGCCCGCTGTTGCGCAAGCTTTACGCCGAAACATTCCAATGACACCAAACAAAACACCGTAGGGTGCGTTTTCAACGCACCGCTCGTCAAATAGCGCGCAAACCGAGCGTAACAATTAGAACCATCCGAAAAACGTAGGGCGGGCTTCAGCCCGCC
>CAZETX010000039.1:0-26911 GCA_964514925.1 uncultured Marinosulfonomonas sp. | reverse complement strand
GTTGGTTTTTCCTTGCCCAAATACTCGCCGCGCGCAGCGCAAATCGCCCGAAGGGCTAATGGAAATGTGCCGCAGGCACCCATTTAAGTAACATTGCATACGATTGCACACAGGGGGTTGTCTGGACGGCGAACCTGCCCTAACCTGCGCCCGTCAGCGTAGGGAGAAACCGGAACTTTCCGGTGCCGAAGGAGCAACAGCCCCGTCAAACTCTCAGGCAACAGGACCTGCGCTGTGACGATACTCTGGAGAGAGGTGCGCATAGGCATCCGCCGAAGGGATAGCGATCTCAGGCGAAAGGACAGGGGGGGCATCACGGGCAGGTTTTCTGCGCGATTGGTGCCGGACGGATTTTGACCGGCTTGGATTTTTGGGGGCGATATGGCCGATCTGAAGCGCACGGTATTTTACGACACACATGTTGAATTTGGCGCCAAAATGGTGACCTTTGCCGGCTATGAAATGCCGGTTCAGTACCCCATGGGGGTGATGAAAGAGCATATTCACACCCGCGAAAACGCCGGCCTGTTTGATGTCAGCCATATGGGGCAGGTGATCCTGCGGGCCAGATCCGGGGTGCCGGAGGACGCAGCGCGCGGGCTGGAAACGCTGGTGCCGGTATCGGTTCTGGGGCTGGCTGAGGGGCGGCAGCGCTATGGGATTTTCACCAATGACGCGGGCGGTATTCTGGATGATCTGATGATCGCCAACCGCGGCGATCATCTGTTTCTGGTGGTCAATGCCGCCTGTAAGGACGCGGATATTGCCCATATTAAACAGCATCTTAGCGATACATGTGACATTGAGGTCATTGAGGGCCGGGCGCTGATTGCGCTGCAGGGGCCGTTGGCAGAAGCGGCATTGTCGGCGCTGAACCCGAAGGCCGCAGAGATGCGGTTTATGGATGTGGCGACGCTGGAACTGGCAGGGGCGGAGTGCTGGGTGTCGCGTTCCGGTTATACCGGTGAGGATGGTTATGAAATTTCGGTGCCCAACCAGTTTGCTGTGCCCTTGGCCAGGGCGCTTTTGGCCAGTGGCGATGTCATGCCCATAGGCTTGGGGGCGCGCGACAGCCTGCGCCTTGAAGCCGGGCTGTGCCTGTATGGCAACGATATTGATACCACAACCAGCCCGGTGGAGGGCGCGATTGAATGGGCCATTCAAAAGGTGCGCCGCAACGGTGGCGCGCGGGCGGGCGGTTTTCCCGGTGCGGTGCGTATATTGGCCGAGCTGGAGGATGGCGCGACCCGGCGACGGGTCGGGATACTGCCTGAGGGGCGCGCGCCGATGCGTGCCGGGACTGAATTATTTGCAGGTGACAGCGGTGGTGATGTGATCGGCACGGTCACTTCGGGGGCATTTGGCCCGACCATCGGTGCCCCGATGTCCATGGGCTATGTGGGCATTGAACATGGGGCCGAGGGCACTAAGATTTACGGTGAGGTTCGCGGCAAACGCCAGCCTGCCACCATCGCGCCGATGCCGTTCCGGCCGGCCACCTATAAACGCTGAAAAACAGGAGAAACCCCGATGAAATATACCGAAGAACATGAATGGCTGGAAGTTGAAGGCGATCTGGTAATTGTTGGCATCACGGCCCATGCCAGTGAGCAGCTGGGCGACATTGTTTTTGTCGAATTGCCGGATGTCGAGACCACCGTGTCCAAGGACGATGAGGTTGTGGTGATCGAAAGCGTCAAGGCGGCCAGCGATATACTGGCGCCACTGGATGGAGAAATTGTTGAGGTGAACAGCGCTTTGGAAGACGCGCCAGCCACCATCAATGAGGACCCCACCGGCAATGGCTGGATCTTTAAGATGAAGATTGAGGATATGTCGGTGCTGGACGATTTGATGGACGAAAACGCCTATAATAAACATATCGCCTGAGGACACTTCACCATGCCGTTTACCCCGAATAATTACCTGCCCTATGATTTTGCCAACCTGCGCCACATTGGCCCGTCCGAGGTCGAGATTGCGGCGATGCTGAAGGAACTGGGCGTCAGTTCTTTGGATGAGCTGATCGACCAGACCGTGCCCGCCTCAATTCGGCAAAAGGAGCCGCTGGATTTTGGCAAGCCAAAGTCAGAACGCGGGTTTCTGTATGAAATGCGGCAGGTGGCCAAGAAAAATCAGGTGTTTACCACCATGATCGGGCAGGGGTTTCATGGCACGGTGACGCCCCCGGCCATTCAGCGAAATATTCTGGAAAACCCGGCCTGGTACACCGCCTATACGCCGTATCAGCCGGAAATTTCCCAAGGACGGCTTGAGGCATTGCTGAATTACCAGACCATGATCTGTGATCTGACCGGGCTGGATATTGCCAATGCGTCGCTGCTGGATGAAGCCACGGCGGCGGCGGAAGCGATGACCATGGCCGAGCGGGTGTCAAAGTCAAAATCCAAGGTGTTTTTTGTTGATGAAAACTGTCATCCGCAAAATATTCAGGTGATGCAGACCCGCGCGGCACCTTTGGGGATTGAGGTGATCATTGGGGCACCCGATACGCTGGATGCCAGTGCGGTGTTTGGGGCAATATTTCAGTATCCCGGCACCTATGGGCATCTGACGGATTTTACCGCTGAGATGGAGGCCTTACACGGGGCAAAGGCCATTGGCATTATCATAGCTGATCCTTTGGCGCTGACGCTGCTGAAGGAACCCGGTGCCATGGGGGCGGATATTGCGGTGGGGACCACCCAGCGTTTTGGTGTGCCCATGGGTTTTGGTGGCCCGGCGGCGGGGTATATGGCGTGCCACGACAAGTTAAAACGCAACATGCCCGGGCGCATTGTCGGGGTGTCGATTGATAGCCATGGCAACCCGGCCTACCGGCTGTCCCTGCAAACCCGCGAGCAACATATCCGCCGCGAAAAGGCCACCAGTAACGTCTGCACGGCGCAGGCGTTGTTGGCGGTGATGGCGTCGTTTTATGCGGTGTTCCATGGGCCTGAGGGGCTGAAGGCGATTGCCCAGCGGGTGCATCGCAAGGCCGACCGCATGGCGCGCGGGCTGGAGGCCGGGGGCTTTACGGTTGAGCCGGAGTTTTTCTTTGACACGATAACTGTGGATGTCGGCCCGATGCAGGGGGTGATTTACAACGCGGCGCTGGAAGAACGCATCAACCTGCGCAAAATCGGGAATACCAAGCTGGGTCTGACGGTGGATGAAACCATGCGCCCGGCCAATCTGGAGGCGGTATGGCGGGCCTTTGGGCTGAACCACAGCCGCGATGATTTCCCGGCCGATTACCACAGGTTGCCCCCGGAACTGGCGCGCAGCAGTGAGTATCTGAGCCATCCGGTGTTCCATATGAACCGGGCGGAAACCGAGATGATGCGCTATATGCGGCGTCTGGCGGACCGTGATCTGGCGCTGGACCGCTCAATGATCCCGCTTGGGTCCTGCACTATGAAGCTGAATGCAGCGGCTGAAATGATCCCGATATCCTGGCCTGAGTTTGCCAATATCCATCCGTTTGCACCGGCGGATCAGGTGACGGGTTATTGCCAGATGATAGATGATCTGAGCGAAAAACTGTGTGAAATGACCGGCTATGACGCCATGTCGATGCAACCCAATTCAGGTGCGCAGGGGGAATATGCCGGATTGCTGACCATTTCGGCCTATCACCGTTCACGCGGCGACGGGGCGCGCAATATCTGCCTGATCCCAAGTTCGGCCCATGGCACCAACCCGGCCAGCGCGCAGATGGCGGGGATGCAGGTGGTGGTGACCAGATCGGGCGAAAACGGTAATATTGATCTGGATGATTTCCGTGAAAAAGCCGCCGCTGCTGGTGATAATCTGGCGGCCTGCATGATCACCTATCCGTCCACCCACGGGGTGTTTGAGGAAACCGTGCGCGATGTCTGTGATATCGTGCACGAGCATGGCGGGCAGGTCTATCTGGACGGGGCCAACCTGAATGCCATGGTTGGGCTGGCCAAACCCGGTGAGATTGGCAGCGATGTGTCACACCTGAACCTGCATAAGACGTTTGCCATCCCCCATGGTGGCGGTGGCCCCGGCATGGGGCCGATTGGCGTTAAGGCGCATCTGGCGCCATTTTTACCGGGGCACAGCATGACCGGCGGGCGCGAGGGGCCGGTTTCATCGGCGGCCTATGGCTCGGCTTCTATTCTGGCGATTAGCTGGGGTTATGTGTTGATGATGGGGGGCGCGGGGCTGACACAGGCCACCAAGATCGCCATTCTGAACGCCAATTATCTGGCCAAGCGCCTGTCAGGGTCTTACGAAATCCTGTACCGGGGCGGTCAGGGGCGGGTGGCCCATGAGTGCATTCTGGACACGCGGCCCTTTGAGGAAAGCGCCCATGTTACGGTGGATGATATTGCCAAACGGCTGATGGATAGCGGGTTTCACGCGCCGACCATGAGCTGGCCGGTTTCGGGCACATTAATGGTGGAACCGACGGAAAGCGAAACCAAGGCCGAGCTGGACCGGTTTTGTGACGCGATGCTGTCGATCCGGGCCGAAATTGCCGCCATTGAGGCGGGTGAAATGGACCCTGAAAACAACCCGCTGAAAAATGCCCCGCACACGGTGGAAGATCTGGTGGCGGACTGGGACCGGCCCTATAGCCGCGAACAGGCGTGTTTTCCCCCCGGCGCGTATCGGGTGGACAAATACTGGCCCCCCGTGGGGCGGGTGGACAATGTGTATGGCGATCGCAACCTGATCTGCGTTTGCCCGCCGCTTGAGGCCTATATGGACGAGGATTAAGAGGCGGCGCGCGCCGTTGATCTGGCGGGTCTGAGTTTCAGCGGGGTGATGGCTGAAAAATCCGGTTCTATCAGCACCAGATCCGCGGGCTGGCCGGGTTTGAGGCTGCCGATGCTATCGCCCAGCCCCATCGCTCTGGCCGGATTTTGGGTGACCATGCGCAGGGCGGTTTCCGGCGGGATGCCGATTTTCTGTACCATATTGCGCAGTTCTTCAAACTGGGTGGTATGGGCCCCGGCAAGTGAGCCTTCCTGATTGATCAGCTTGCCATCCACCAGTTTGACGGTGTTTTCATAAAGCTCAAATTCGCCACTGCCGCCAACCGTTGGCATGGCGTCCGAGACGATGATCATTCGGTCGGGGAGCGGACGGGCACGCACGGCCATGCCGACAATTCCCAGATCGACATGCACCCCATCAACGATGACTGAACAGTAGCAGTCGCTGTTTATGGCGGTGCCGACAATGTTTGGTTCACGGTTTTCAATTTGCGACATGGCATTGAAAAGATGGGTAAAAAGCGTGGCCCCCTCATCAAGGGCGGCCTGTGTTCGGGTGGCATTGGCGTTGGAGTGACCCAGCGAAACCACGGCCCCCAGCTGGACAAGTCTGGCAATGTCACCGGGCTGCATTGCCTCTGGTGCCACGGTGATCAGGGTTGGGATATTTGCGCTTTGCAGGCGTTTCAGCTGGTTGAGGGTGGTGTCATCCAGCGGGCGTATCCATTGGCTTTTATGGGTGCCTTTGCGTTCAATCGCGATATGGGGGCCTTCGATATGGAGGCCGGCGACGCCGAAATTCCCGTGGTTTTCAATCACGGCGCTGGTGGCTGCGACCATGGTTGCAGGTTCATCGGTGATCACTGTGGGCAGCCAGTGGGTGGTGCCGGATTTGCGGTGGGCGGCGGCGATCCGGGCCAGCCCGTCGGCATTGGTCTGGTGGTTGAACAGCACATCGCCGCCGCCATTGATCTGAATGTCAAAGAAGCCCGGACAAAGGGTGCCGTTGAGGGGCTGGGTATCCGCGTCTTTCGGGATGTCGCTGAGCGGTGCCACGGCGTTGATCTGGCCGTCGCGGATATGCAGGGCGGTGTTTTCGGACAGGGTGGTGCCATCAAATAACCGGGTTGGGGTCAGCCAGTAATTACAATGCGTGGCCATTATGCGCCCCCCGTTTCAACGGACCGGCCGGGGTGGTTGGTGGTGGTGCCGGTTTGGGGTTCCAATTCTCGCAGGGCTGCCAGTGCCGCCCCGCGTGTGCCGCTGCTGTCGCCATATCTGGCCAGGGTGATCAGCGGCGGTTTGGATCCGGGCAACAGTGCCTTGGGCAGGGCCCGGGTGATGGTTTGGCAAATGCCGGGGATGTTGGACAGGCCGCCGCCCAGAACCACGCAATCAGGGTCAATGGTGCGTTGCAGATTGCCGATCAGTTCAGCGATGATTTGCGCCCAGATCTGCATGATTTGCGCAGCTTCTGCATCACCGGAGCGGGCGTTGGCGGCGATTTCCCGGGGTTGCAGGTCTAAGCCGGTCAGGTGTTTGGCCAGCCGGGTCAGGCCGGGGCCGGCACCAAGGGTTTCGTAACATCCGCGATTGCCGCAGCCGCAGGTGATCAGGGGCAGGCCGTATTCCTGTGCCAGTCGCGCCGACAGGGGCAGGTGGCCGACTTCGCCGGCGGTGCCGTTGCGGGTTTGGTAAAGCCTGTTGTCATGGCAGATGCCGCCGCCGATGCCGGTGCCAAGGATCAGGCCGAAGACGGTGTCATAGGGTGCGCCGGCGCCAAGTACGGCCTCTGAGTAGGCAAACAGGTCGCAATCATTGCCAAAGATGACCGGACGCCCGACGGCGGCGATCAGATCGGCGCGCAACGGGTGGCCTGTGGCGGGCAGGTTGGCCGTAAGCGCGATGCCGGTATCCGGGTCGGAGCGGCCGGGCACGCCAATGCCGATGGGCAGGTCGGTGCGGTTGGTTTTGTCAATGATCCAGCGGGTTTGCGCGGCAAGGGCAGCCAGCATGTCGGCGTAGCTGTCGCGCGGGGTGGCGATGCGCTGGCTGTCAATTGGTGCCCAGTCGGCGTCAAAGATCGTGGCTTCGATCTTGGTGCCGCCCAGGTCTATGCCACCGGCGAGGACCATCAGGAAATCCCCCCGGTGCGGGGCCGGGCGGCGGTGTTAAACGGATATTTGGTTTGGAAATACAAATCCGCCCTTCTTCACACGGTATCGGTGATTTTGGCAAGGGTTTCAGGTGCATCCGGGTCCAGACCCAGGGCCAGTGTGACGTCGTGGACCACCGGGTAGAGGCCATAGAGCAATACGGCGGCGCTGGCGGCGGGTGTCAGGGTTGTGATGCCCAGATCGGACGGGCGCACGCGGAATACCGGGGCGTTGATGGCTTTGAAGCGCGTTTCAGCGGTGTTCAGGCTGTCCTGTGTGTCGGCTTCGCCGGTATCAAGGATCAGGACCGTCAGGGGTTTGGTGGCCAGTTGCAATGGCCCGTGCAGAACTTCGGAGGCTGAGTAAGCCTCGGCGTGGAGGGCGGCGCATTCTTTGAATTTCAGGGCGATTTCCTGGGCGGCACCGTAGCCACATCCCCGGCCGATGACAAAGACCGAACCTGAGGCGGTGAGTGCCCTGGTCAGGGCGGCGAGTTGGGGGAGTTGTGTGCCCTTTATGGATTGCATGGCGGTGGCGGCGAGGCGGCATTGTTGCTGATAACCGGGCTGTAATGCGGCCAGAACGGCCATGCCGGCGCCGATGGTGCAGATCACCGATTTGGTGGCGGGAATGGCCAGTTCGGGCCCGGCGCCCATGTCAATGGTGACGTCAGCGATCTGGCTGGCCGGGGAACCGGCGGTGTTGGTCAGAACAAGGGTATTGCCGCCCCGTTGTTTGATGCCCGCGCAGGCCCTGAGCAGGTCACTGCTGGCCCCGGATTGTGAGATGACAAGGCCGGTGGCCTGATCCATGGCGACGCCATCTTTGAGGGAAAACACCGAGGGTGGCAGCGAGGTGACCGGGATTTTCAGGTGGGACATAAATTCATAGGACAGCACATTGGCCGCCGCATCAGAGCTGCCCCGGGCAATGGTGTAGATGGCGCGGGCGTCGGGCAGGTTGAGGCATGCCAGCATATCTGCAAGGTCGCGCCGGACGATGGCGGCGAACCTGTCGGGGGCCTGGCTGATTTCTGAGGCCATCAGCGCGCCGGGTTTTTTGGAAATTTTGCCTGTCATTTCAAATCCCATCCTAGCGCAACCCGTAGGCGTCAAATTTTTCCCAATAGGGGCTCAGATCAACGACTGATCCGGTCAGCCGTGCCTCATCCAGGGCCATGGCGGCGATGCCGGCGACAAGCGCGTCCACCACCCCCACAGGCAGCTTTTCATTGCTGCCGCGCAGGTGGGCGATGATGTCCTTGCACATCATTTCGTCCGCACCGTAATGGGCACCCTGCAGTTCGGAATTATCATTGTAATCAATATCCTGCAGCCGTTTGCTGGTGCGCGCATCGGTGACGCGCAGGTAGCCGCGCACAAAGTCGCCTTCGGCCATGCCCCTGGCCCCCATGACGCAGAACCGGCGGTGTTCATCGGGCACGTTGACGTTGGTGTGAAAGGTCATCTGCGCGCCGGTTTCATATTCGATGATCGCCGTCTGGTGATCGACCACGTCACCGTCAACGTTAAAGGCGTCATCCTGACTTTCCCAGCGGCTGGTTTTGCGTTTGTAAACGGCGTCATCAACACCGTCGGCGGGGGCGTGTTTCGGTAGGAATGAACGCCGCCCGCCAAAGCTGGCGACCCGTTTGGGGCGCGAGCCGGTGACCATGTTGTAAACATCCAGATCGTGGCAGCATTTTTCCAGCATGAAGCCACCGGCATATTCGGATTTTCGCCGCCAGTCGCGCATGAAAAATGCGCCATGGGAGGGTTCGATATATTCGCTGGCCTCAATTGAGGTAATGTCGCCGATCTGGCCGGCGGCCAGTGCAATGTTGAGGTCACGCACATGTTGCGAGTAGCGCAGCACAAGGCCGATGATCACCCGGTCGGTGCCGTATTTTGCCAAGAGTTCGGCCAGTGCGAAGGTATCGTCAATGGTTGTTACCACGGGTTTTTCGGCGAAAATCCTGACGCCTGCTTGCAGCCCGATGCGGATATGTTCCAGATGCATGTGGTTGGGTGAGGCAACGAACAGCAGATCGGGTTTGGTGACGTGCAGCATGTTGGCCAGATCGTCGAATTTGGCCATGTCGGGGTTGCCGACGGCAAAGGGGGGCTGTGCCCATGGGTCGTAGTAGCCGGTAAATTCGATCTCGGGCATGTTGGATTTCATGATCGACAGGACGTGTTCGGCCCTTAACCCTAATCCGCAAATGGCGATGCGCATGGTGTTTCCTATACCAGTTCGGGCAGTTTCTGGCGCGCGAGCGCGTCACCTGAGGCCGTGAAGACGTGGCAATCGGCGGGATCAACCTTAAGCGAAATTGTATCGCCCTCGGCAATGGCGGCTTCGCCATCCAGTGCGGCGCAGAATTTTTCGCACCCGGCAACCGAGCCGTAGGTGATGGAGACACCGCCCAGTCGTTCCAGTATGTTGATTTTGATGCTGAGATTGCCATCTTTTGGCGCGTATCTGATGTGCTCTGGGCGCATGCCCACCTCTAGCTTGTCGCCTTTGGAAATGCCGTCGGTGGCCACGGGCAGCACCATTTTGACATCACCTGCCAGTTTCAGGTCCAGCCCGTCGGCGGAAATGCCGGTAACGGTAGCGGCGATGAAATTCATGCTGGGCTGACCGATGAAAGAGGCGACAAATTTGGTTTTCGGCTGGTGGTAAAGCGCCAGTGGCGTGTCAAACTGTTCAACGCGACCGGCGTTCAGAACCACGATCCGGTCAGCCATTGTCATGGCTTCGATCTGGTCATGGGTGACGTAAACCATTGTTGCGTCAAGATTTTTATGCAGCGTTGACAGTTCAACGCGCATGTCACCGCGCAGGGCGGCATCCAGATTGGACAGCGGTTCATCAAACAGGAATATCTTGGGTTTGCGCACAATCGAGCGACCAATGGCCACCCGCTGACGCTGACCGCCGGATAGTTCACCGGGTTTGAATTGCAGGCGTTCTTCCAGTTTCAGGATACGGGCAGCATCCATGACCTGACGGTCAATGTCTTCTTTGCTTTGTTTTTGCACCCGCAGGGGAAAGGCGATGTTTTCATAGACGCTGAGATGCGGATAGAGCGCGTAGGACTGGAACACCATGGAGATGCCACGATCAACCGGATGTTCATCGGACACGTCGGCGCCGTTAATAATGACCGCGCCATCTGTGGCCAGTTCCAGACCTGATATGATGCGCAGCAACGTGGATTTTCCGCAGCCCGAGGGGCCAACGAAGACGACAAATTCTTTGTCTTTGATCTCAAGGTCGATATCAAACAGAACCTGGGTTGCCCCAAAGGATTTGTTGATGTTTTTAAGGTCCAAGGTCGCCATATCAATTCCCCAAGATGGAAATGGGCGGCCACGAGCGGCCGCCCAAAATTGTTTAGTTATTCTGACAACAGTTCTGTCAGTTCTTCGCCGGCGATTGTAACCAGATTGTCCACTGTATCGTCCTTAAGAACGATGCCCTGGATCATGTTCACAAACACGGCCTGAAGGCCTTTGACGTCTGTTACCATCGGTTCTGGTCCACCTGTGGAAATACCGGCAGTGAATTTTTCCCAGAAATCATCGTTGATGTAATAGGGATCAGCAACGCCGAGGTTTTCGTATTGCAGGATGGGTGTCAGACCCCAGCTGCTGTCCAGATCGTACTGGGCTTCACCGGATGTCAGTGCCTGCGCCAGTTTGGTGGCAAGTTCTTCCACGCCGGTGCCGTTAAACACAGCGATGGAGTCGGTGATCAGGATGGTACCACTGACGCCACTTGGACCGGCTGGAATCGCAACGATTTTCTGATTGATATCTTCGTTATGCTGTCCGCGTCCCCATGGGCCTTGGATGAACATCGCGATTTTACCGTCGTTGAACAGGTCTTTCATTGCATCGCGTTCCCAGGCAGTTGGCCCGTTCTGCGCGACTTCGACAAGCTTGCCATAGAATGCCAGTGTTTCGCGGGTTTCCTTGCTGTCTATTGCAGACGCGCCGGTTACCGGATCAATCACCACACCGCCGTTTGAATACAGGTAGTTCAGGAACTGGTGCATTGTGTTGTCAAAGTCTTTGGCGGCAAGGCCGATACCGGCAACACCTTCGCTGCCCAATGCGTCTTTTACGCCTTTGGCAAGGTTGAACATGTCGTCCCATGTGGCTGGCGCTTCACAGGCCTGACCGGATGCTTCGATGACATCGCAGTTCATGTACAGCGCTTTGGTTGAAAACGCGTGCGGGATGCCCCAGAACTGGCCGCCATTTGTGACGGTTGCCAGAACGCCGGGCTGGTA
The DNA here is from genome assembly GCA_964514925.1 of uncultured Marinosulfonomonas sp. Lineage (GTDB taxonomy): Bacteria > Pseudomonadota > Alphaproteobacteria > Rhodobacterales > Rhodobacteraceae > NVTR01. The sequence goes on along the minus strand of CAZETX010000039.1, from coordinate 15,704 downwards.
GGCCGCCTGTTCTTCTTCAGACAGTGTCACAGGCACGATCAGGTCATTTTCCGCCAGTAATGCCAGTTCGCGTGAGCCCATATAGGCCAGTGCGGGTGCGTCACCTGCGGCGGCGAGGGTTTTGGATTTATCCTGACAGGTGCCCCATGGCACGGCCTCGGCGTTTACTGTTACGCCGGGGTTGGAGGCTTCAAAATCAGCGATAACCTTTTGGTCGGCTTCGCGGATTTCGCCGCCGCACATGATCATGTGCAGTTCCTGTGCATATGCACCTGTTCCGGCGGTCATCGCCGTTCCGGCTGCAGCCAGTGCAATTAGTGTCTTTCTCATTGGTTTCGTTCCTCCGTTTGAACTTAGTTTGCGACCCTGTTGGTCACGCTTGCAGATGCGACCGGTCGGTCACTCTTTGATTGCCCCAGCTGTTAATCCTGCAATCAGATATTTCTGCATGAACAGGAAGATTAACATCACGGGCAACACCCCTATCAGGCTGGCGGCCATCATCTCATTCCAGATGACATCCTGGTAGCCTATGAATTCAAACACGCCTGCCGGCAGCGGCATGTAATCGCGGTTTTGGTTGAAGGTAATGGCGAACAGAAATTGCTGGGCATAGGCGCCGATGAAGACCGAAACACCGACAACGATCAGGCCCGGTGCGGCCAGTGGCAACATCACCCGGCGCAATGTGTACCAGCGGCTGGCGCCGTCGACATAGGCGGCTTCTTCCAGTTCGCGTGGAATTTTTTCAAGGTAGGATTTGAGCAGCCAGATGCCCATGGGAACAAGGAATGCTGCCCCCGGGATGATCATGGCAAAGTAGGTATTCAGCAGGCCCAGAGTGCGCAGCAAACGGTAAAGCGGGATCAGCAGAACAGCGCCGGCGAACATGTTGACGCCCAGGAACATGCCAAGGGTGACGGTTTTGCCTTTGAAATCAAACCGGGCGTAAGCATAGGCCGCCGGGATCACGAAAATCATGCATAAGGTGGTTACTGCCGTGGCGATAAAGACGCCGTTGAAAATATAACGCGGCAGTTTTGGCACCGTTGTCCACATGGTTCTGTAGGCGTCAAATGACATTTTATCCGACCAGAACTGGTAAGGTGCCGTGCGCAGGTGCGACAGCGGGCGCAGCGATGTCATGAACATTTCAAAGAACGGCAGCAGGATGAAGGTCAGGAAGATCGCGATGACGATATAAAGCAGGATCTTTTCCAGCACTGTGTAGCGGTCCATCATAGCTTTATACCCCGTACTTTTTCTCAAGCTTCTTCAGCACCACCATGTAGGCGATGGAAAACAAGCTGAGCAGCACCACGATCACCACGGCGCGGGCCGCACCTTTGCCGAACTTGAAGTTGGCGATGGCGGTTTTGTAGGTGTCAATGATCAGGGTGGTGGTGGCACCACGTGGCCCGCCTTCGGTCAGGATCCAGACGATTTCAAATGAGTTGAATGTCCAGATGGCTGACAGCAGGGCCATGGAGATGATCACCGGCATGATCTGCGGCAGGGTGATGCGGCGGAAACGGTAAAACCGGGACGCGCCATCAACATAGGCAGCTTCATATAAGTCGCGAGACACCCCCTGCATGGCCGCCAGGAAGAAGATTGTGACCATGGGGGTGCCGACCCAGACATCAGTAACGACGGCTGAATAAAATGCGCTGTTTTTGTAGGCCAGAAATTCAAACGCGCCGTCGATGACGCCGATTTTCTGCAAGACACCTGAAAGGACGCCGAACTGGCCGTTATAAAGCCAGAGCCAGCCGATACAGCCAATGGCAACCGGGATGATCCAGGGCGGCATCACCAGAACCCGAAAGACACCCTTACCGCGCAGATTGGCGTTCAGCAGGGTTGCGCCAATCAGACCCATGACCAGTTTGAAAGTCACCGAAATGAACATCCAGTAGAATGTGCGGCCAATGGTGGCGCGAAATTTATTGGAATTTGCCAGCTTTTCGTAGTTTTCCCAGCCAACATAGGATTCACCGCCGATATTTGCGTCGGTAAAGGACAGCCGGATGGTTTCCAGCAGGGGCCAGACCACAATGATCATCAGATAGACAGCGGCGGGTGCGATCAGCATCCAGGCAAAAGCAGTTTTGGAATCTGTAAGTTTTTTAAATTGCGATTTGGGGATACGCGAAGCAGGTGCAGTTTCTACACTGTTTTCCGCAAACTGAACATCTGCTTTGCTCGCCATATTTCCCCCCGATGCGACTATCGCAACATTATCGAATTCTAATACCACTTCGAATCGATACTAGCCCATCTTAGCACCAATTTTGGATAACGTGTAAACCACTTTGATGCCAATTATTAATACCTTGAAAAATAACAATATAATAGAAAATATATGGTTTAGATTGACTTTTATTTCCCGGTTAATGTGACGATATCCGCCAAAATTTAACACTCACTCTTGAATTGGTATTATTTGTGTTTATAGTGGCAGCGGTCTGGGAGGGCTATGTATGAATGCCGCGCCGAACCGTATCGCTGAGCTGATTGCACAGGAAAGCTGGTGCCTGCCAAATGGCGGGCCGCGCTATTTGCAACTTGGCCGACATCTGGCGCAGGCCATTGGGGATGGTGTTCTGGGGCCGGAAACGTCGCTGCCTTCGGAACGCGAGATGGCAGAGATCGCACAGCTGTCGCGGGTGACAATCCGCAAGGCCATTGAAGTGTTGGTGAACGAGAACCTGGTGGTGCAGCGCCATGGCTCTGGCACATTTGTTGCCGCCCGGGTGCAAAAGCTGGAACATTCGCTGTCGCGGCTGACGTCTTTCACCGAAGATTTGCTGCGGCGGGGGAAATCTTCCAGCTCGGATGTGCTTGACGCGGGTTTTTTTGATCCCTCTCCGGAAGAGATTGTGACACTGGGTCTGCGATCCAGTGAAAAAGTGGCGCGGGTGGTGCGGTTGCGCCGCGCCGATGGGGTGCCGCTGGCGATTGAACATAGTTCGCTGCCGCCGGATATTCTGCCAAATCCGGGGGAAGTAACCACATCGCTATATGAGGTGTTGGACGGGTTGGGGGTGCGCCCGGTGCGGGCCATTCAGCGGATATCGGCGACCAAACTGACAGCGGCACAGGCCGGTCAACTGGGGGCGGAAGTGTCGGACCCGGCGCTGAAAATCGCGCGAACCGGTTATTTGCAAACCGGTCGGGTGATTGAGTATTCAGTGGGGACCTATCGCGGTGACGCCTATGATTTTGTCGCGGAAATGCAGGTTTAGGAAATTGGATGGGCGGTGACTTGAACTGGGTCCTGAGTGTTCAGGACGGGCGGAATTTTATTGGCAGAATTGCCGGCATGCCGGATGGGGCGGTGCTGTGTTTTAGTATGGTGGCCCCAACGCGGGCAGTGGCGGGGTGCAAAAAGCTGTTCGGAGTCGGGGGCTATAGCGAGGTTCTGATTGATGTGGCGCAGGCCGAGTTTTCAGTGGGTTTTGCCGATGAACAGTTTGAGATTTTCAATATCAGCTGGTTGCCACAGGGGGCGCATCTGAAACTGGCGGATGGTAGTATTGTGCCGGTCAGGGTGGTCTATGACGCACCGGAAGTTGTGGCGATTGCGCCGGATTATGGCGCGCCATCAGATGGTTTGCGGCTGGTTCCGGCACCCGTTTCCTGGGAGCCCGCAGAAGGGGTTTTGCCCTGTGGTGATGGATTTACCCCGGATGATGGCACCGGGTTTGCCGAAGTATTCAACGCGATTAACGATCTGGCCGGGCGCACCGGGCTGGGGGCGTTTCTGGCCGGTGACGTTCCGTTGCGGGTGTGTACGGATTATGATGCTGGCGATGAAGGGTATCGGTTGACGATTACGTCTGAGGCGGTGACAATTGCTGCCGGTACAGCCGCGGGCGTGTTTTACGCCGGCATTAGTTTGCTGAACCTGAAGTGCAACCATGGCGGGGCGATCCCCTGTGGGACGATCACCGACGAACCGCGATTTTCATGGCGCGGGCAGCATCTGGATTGTGCGCGGCATTTCTTTGAAACCGGGACGATATTGCAGCTTTTGGATCTGATGGCGCTGTTTAAGCTGAACCGGTTTCATTGGCATTTCAGCGATGATGAGGCGTTTCGCCTTGAGGTGAAATGTTACCCTGAGATATGGCAGAAAACCCGGTTGCGCGGGGTCGGTGAGCTGGTGCCGGGGATATTTGGTGGAGGTTCCGGGCCGGTCGGGGGCAGCTATTCGCGGGCGTTTGCAGCGGAGCTGATTGCGCGGGCGGCAGGGTTGCAGATTGAGGTTTTGCCGGAGATTGAAATACCGGCCCATGCCTATGCGCTGACCCGGATTTATCCGCAATTACGCGACCCTGCGGACAATACGGCGGAAGCGTCCATTCAGGGCTATCTGGCCAATACCATGAACCCGGCGATGCCGTTCACCTGGGGGTTTATCGAAAATCTGGTGGCGGAGGTCGTTGACATATTTCCGTTCGCGCATCTGCATCTGGGCTGTGATGAGCGCCCGCCTGAGGCGTGGCGCAATTCAGGGGCGGCAAAGGCATTGATGGCGCGTGAGGGACTGGATACGCTGGATGATTTGCAGGGGTGGATGATGCAGCGCGCGGGGCGGATAGTTGCGGAACATGGCGCGCGGCCCTGCGCCTGGGAAGAGGCGGTGAAGGGCGGCAATGGTGGTATCGGCAATGATGCGATCCTGTTTTCATGGACCGGGCAGGGCCCCGGGCTGGAGGCGGCACGCAGCGGGTATAAGGTGGTTATGTGCCCGGCGCAGAACGTTTATTTTGACATGGCGCATTCTGAGGAGTTCGCAGAGTTCGGGGCCCGATGGGCTGGTAGCGTGTCACTGGAAGACACGGTTGAGTGGTTGCCGGTGCCCGCGGATGAACCGGGGTTGGAGGCGAATATTATTGGTGTACAGGGCCAGTATTGGAGCGAATTTGCGGTTGCGGACGCGGACCTGTGGCCAATGCTGATCCCGCGGATACTGGGCCTGAGCGAGACCGGCTGGCGCGCGATTGGTGACCGGGCCACGGGGGCGTCGATCCGCCAGTCGGTTGCGGATAATCAGCCGTTGCTACGGGCGCTGGGACTGGCCGGATTTACAGCGGGATAAAGCGGTAGGTGTCGCCCTGACGCTCGGCCCGGCCAAAGCCGCCATCCGGCAAGTGATAGCCGATCAGGTGCATCTGTTCACTGGCCAGTTGATCCAGCAACAAGGTGCGGGTGTCGGCACCGGCGGTTTGATCCTGATCGGAGCCTGACAGCCAGCCCGGGCGTTCAAAACCAACATGGGGCGTGGTGATGGCATCGCCCAGCACCATCAGGCTTTCGCTGCCTGAGCGCAGTTCAAACGACATATGCCCCGGTGTGTGGCCATAGCTGGCGCGCGCCGCGATACCGGGCAGGATTTCCTGACCGTCATCAAACAGTATGATGGCGTCCTGCAGCATTTCCATGCGCCGCTTTGCGCCCACGGCCATGGTGGTGCGCGCGGCACTGATGGTGTCAACGGTGTTTGGGTCCATCCAATAATCCCATTCCACGCTGCCCATCATGTGCTGGGCCTGTGGGAACAGGGCTTCGTCAAAATCATCCAGCACCCCCCAGAGGTGGTCGGGGTGGCCATGGGTGAAAACCACATGGGTGATGTCATCCGGGGCAACGCCGGCGGCATCCAGCGCTTCGCCCAACAGGCCGGCGGATTGCTGAAAATTGGGGCCCGAGCCGGTGTCAAACAGCACCAGATTGTCACCGCTCCGCAGTAATGTGATGTTAAGCGGGGACCGAATGGGGCCGGGTTTCAGGCCGTGATTTTCAAGGATGACGGCCAGTTCGTCTTCGGGCATGTTGGCATAGATGAAATCGCCCGGCAGGTTCAAAAGACCATCGGAAAAGGTTTGCACCTGCATGGTGCCAAACGACAGTTCACTTTGGGTCCAGGCGCTGCGCGCGCTAATGCTGCCCAGTGCCAACCCGGCGCCGGCACTTTTGAGCAGGGTGCGTCGTGTGAGGTGCATGTTGTTTCCCTTGGGTGGTTCTGAATTTCCCGGTAGTGTCGCTATTGCGGGTTAAATTGTCCAGCTTTCTGACCAGCGACGGATTGTCCTGTTCACGGGGCAGGGCGGGGCCTAGGGTTGCTGCGAATACTATCAAAAGAGGGGCATGAAATGGCGAAGGGCTATTGGATAGCGCATATCACGGTGAACAAGCCGGATGAATATGCCGAATATATTCGGTTGGACACACCGGTTGTTGAGCGGTTTGGCGGTCGGTTTATTGTGCGCGGCGGCCAGTCACAAACACCGGAAAGCCCGCAAAAAGACCGCCATGTTGTGGTGGAGTTTCCGGATTATGAAACCGCGCTGGCCTGTTACAAGTGCGAGGATTATCAGGCGGCTGCGAAAATTCGCCGCGCGACATCGGACAGTGATTTTGTGATTATTGAAGGCGTCTGAGGCCCTAAATATGGCTTAGGGCAGGATCGCCAGCCAGACCCAGACCGTAATGATCGACAGGGCGGTGGCGATAAGCACAGAGGCGGCCGCGACCCGGCGCGCGGTGCCGTACATATTGGCAAACAGGTAGGTGTTGACCCCCGGCGCCATGGCGGCCGTTAAGACGGCGCTGCGCAGGTGGGACTGGTCCAGTGCGAAAACCTGCGTGCCAAGCAGGTAGGTGATCAGCGGGTGCACGATCAGCGAGATGCCGGTGACCCAGGCGATGACTTTCATGTCGCCCTCTGGCCGGTAGCGCAGCAGCACGCCGCCCAGTGCAAACAACGCGGTGGGCAGGGCGGCGGTGGCGATGGTTTCAAGGGCGGACAGGACCACGGCGGGGGTTGGGAAGTTGGTGATATTGACGACAAAGCCCAACAGAACGCCAACCAGAAGCGGGTTGTGAAACAGGGCAGTGGTGATTTTCGGTAGTAGTGCGCTGGTCTTACCGTTCTGGCGGGATCGCACGATTTCCATCAATGTGGTGCCAAAGATGTAGATCACCAACGCGTGGATCGAAACGATGGCGAAATTACCGGACAGGGCGTTCGCGCCATAGGCCCGTTCGGTGATCGGCAGGCCCAGTAGCACGGTGTTGGAAAACAGCGCGCAAAACCCGATGGCTATGCTGTCGGGAAGCGAGCGTTTGAACAGGTGGCGCGCGCCCAGAAAGCCAAGGGTAAAGCCGGAAAACGCGCCGATGTAAAAGCTGAGCAGCAAGGGCGCGTTGAAATCTGCCGCCAGGTCAATTCTGGAAATGGCAAGGAATAGCAGGCAGGGCACGGCGATGTTCTGGGCAAAGCGCATCAATGCGTCGATGGCGGCCTTGCTGAGGTATTCACGCCAGGCGGCCACGTAGCCAAAGCCCATGACGATGAAAACCGGCGCGATGACGTTTAGCAATGTGCCCAAATCAGACCTCGTAGGTTATTTGCATTCCGTCATGGGCCGGGGTGATGTGGTCGGGGGTTTCGGCGTCCAGTGTGGCGTGGTCAAGGTCAATATGCATGTTGGTCAGGACCGCGCGTTTGGGGGCGATCCGGGTGATCCAGTCCAGCGTGTGATCCAGATGAAAATGCGTTGGGTGCGGCGTGCGGCGCAGGGCATCCACCACCCAGCAATCCAGATTTGTGAGCGCGGGCAGTGCAGCGTCGGGGATGTCGGACACGTCCGGCAGGTAGGCCAGATTTTCAATGCGAAACCCCAGCGCGTCCATGCCGCCATGGGCGACTTTGAACGGGATCAGGGTGATGGTGCCGCCGTCGCCATGGATTTTTATGTCATTTTCAATGGCATGCAGGTCAAGGATCGGCGGGTAGGGTGAGCCGGCGGGTTGCACAAAGGCATAGCCGAAACGCGATAGCAGCGCGTCCTGTGTGGGGTTGTCGGCCCAGATATCCAGGCGTTTTTTGCTGTTGAAAACCACCATGCGCAGATCATCAATGCCGTGCACATGGTCGGCGTGGGAATGGGTGAATACCACCCCGTCCAGCAGGCCGACATTGGCGTCCAGCAGTTGCGCGCGCATGTCGGGTGAGGTGTCGATCAGCACCCGTGTGGTGCCGCCGGTATCGTGGCGTTCCACCAGCATGGAGCAGCGTCTGCGGGTGTTTTTCGGGTTTTTCGGGTCACAGTTGCCCCAGTGGCCACCGAGCCGGGGCACCCCGCCCGAGGAGCCGCAGCCCAGTATGGTGAAGGTGAGCCGTGCCATCAGCGCGCCGGTGTCCAGTTGGCGACCTTGGCGAACAGGCGGTCAAAATTTTGCTGGGTCTGTGCGGCGAAGTCCTGGTAATCCATGCCAAATGTTTCAGCCCCGCGGCGTGCGGTATGGGCGCTAAAGGCCGGTTCATTGGGTTTGCCACGGTGGGGCGGCGGGGCCAGATAGGGGGCGTCAGTTTCCACAAGGATGCGATCCAGCGGGGCGTCGGCGAATATTTCACGAAGTTCGGTTGATTTTGGAAACGCGGTGATGCCGGACATGGACAAGTAGAACCCAAGATCAAGGGCGGCCTGCGCCAATGCGCGGCTGGAGGAAAAACAATGCATGACGCATGAATAGGCCCCGGCCCGGTGTTCGGCTGTCAGGATTTCGGCCATGTCATCATCGGCGGCGCGGGCGTGGATGATCAGGGGCAGGCCGGTCTGACGCGCGGCTTCTATGTGGATGCGCAGGCTTTGTTGCTGAATGTCTTTGCTGTCAGCGGTATAGTGATAATCCAGCCCGGTTTCGCCGATGCCGACGAATTTGGGGTGCGCGGCCAGTGCGGTGAGGTCAGACACCGCCAGCAGCGGTTCTTTGGCGGCGTGCATCGGGTGGGTGCCGGCGGCGTAGAATACCGGATCATGCTGCTCGGCAATGGCGCGGACCTGCGGTTCATCAACCAGTTTGGTGCAGATGGTAACCATGCGGGTAACACCGGCGGCACGGGCGCGCTGGATCACATCGGGCAGTTCCTGCATCAGTTCCGGAAAGTCCAGATGACAGTGGCTGTCGGTGATTTCGTATGTGTCTGGCATCCGGCCCCTAGCGGTCGGCCAGTTTTGCCGCCGTGTCATTGATCTTGAAAACCATATCAAGGATGAGGGCGGCAGGGTCAAGGTTGACCGATTGACCATGGCGTGATCGGGCGCTGAGCAGCTGTTGAAGTTCGGCCCATTTACTGCCCGCAGCTGCGTTGGGGGCCAGACGCTGCATCAGGTCAGATTCACCCTTGGCGGCCTGAACGATGGGGGGGCCGGTGACGCCGGTGCGGGCGGTGCGGGCAAGGAACAGATCCAGCAGGCGCAGGGTCATGTCAAAATGCGCAGCGCGGGTTTTGCCAACGGTGCTTTCGGCCAGTTTCAGGGCGCGGGGCCGGTCAAGGCGGGGCAGGGTGGCGAACAGGGCGATGATTTCTGCGTAGGCCTGCATGCCGTCCAGATTGGTCAGCCGCACGGCTTCACCTGCAGAGCCGCCGGACAGTTCGGCCAGTGCTTTGCTGTCTGTGTTATCGGCACCTGTTGCGGTCATGGCCCGCGCCATATCGTCGGCGGAAAGCGTGGTGCAGCGCAATTCCCGGCAGCGGCTGCGGATGGTGGGCAGCAGGCGGCTTGGTTGGTGGCTGACCAGCAGGATGGTGGCATCGGCGGGGGGTTCTTCCAGTAGTTTCAGTAGCGCATTGGCGGCGCTGACATTCATGTCATCTGCACTGTCTACAATAACCACGCGGCGTCCGCCATCTGCGGCTGACAGGTTGAAAAAGCCCTTGAGCTTGCGCACCTCATCCACGGTAATGCCGGATTTCAGGCGCTTTTTATCGGCGTCCCAGATCGGGCGCAGCAGGTAAAGCGCGGGTTCGGACAGGGCAGTGATGCGGGCGTTGAGCGGGTGATCAGTGGCAATGTCCAGATTATCCGGGGCGGGCAACCCGTCGCCAAACAGCCCGTCAGCGGTGGCGGGATTAGCCAGCAAAAACCGGGCGATGCGCCATGCCAGTGTGGCTTTGCCGATGCCGCGCGGCCCGGTGATCAGCCAGCCATGGTGCAGTTTATTGGCGTTAAAAGCAGTCAGAAACGTCGCCTCGGCCGCTTGCTGGCCGTGTAGTTGCAAAGTTTCGCGGGGGTGCGGGGCACCCTGGACCTGATCTGCCTGGGGGAGCGGATCGTCGGCGTTCATGTCAGGCGCGCCAGCGCCAGTGCCTCAACCTCATCGGCCACGGTGTTCATGTCGCGGTTGCCATCCACCACCACGCAGCGATCGGCAAATTCACGCGCCAGTGCCAGAAACCCGGCGCGCATTTTGATCTGCATGTCTTCGCCAAAGCCTTCAAAGCGTTCTTCGGCAGTTTGGCGCGACAGGGCGCGGGACAGGCCGGTGGCCGGGTCCATGTCTATGATGAAGGTCAGGTCAGGTTCGCGCCCGATCATCAGTGTGTGCAGCTGATCGACGGTGGCGCGCAATTCGCCGCGGCTGATGCCCTGATAGAGCCGGGTTGAGTCAGCATATCGGTCACAGATGACCACTTTGCCCGCGGCAAGGGCCGGGGTGATGGTTTTTTCCAGGTGGTCGCGGCGCGCCGCGGTGAAGAGCAGGATTTCGGTTTCTGCCGACCAGCGGTCGGGGTCGCCCTCAAGCACCAGCGAGCGGATTTGTTCGGCGCCTTCCGAGCCCCCCGGTTCACGGGTCAGGACCACGTTTATGCCACGGCTTTTCAGACGCTCGGCCAGCAATTTTGCCTGGGTGGATTTCCCCGAGCCGTCGATGCCTTCAAAGGTAATGAACAGTCCGCCGGCCATTAAAACAGGTCCCGAACGCCCCCGGCATACCGGCGATAGAGTATATTTACAGCGGTGCGTACCCGGGGCAGGAAACCACCGCGTATCACGTCGCGGTCGGCAAATAGCGGGATGCGGGCCTTTGGCAGATCCTGAAGCGAAATGATCAGTTCGGCGACTTCCTGACCCTTGGTGATCGGGGCCTCAAGCGGGCTGCGATATACCACTTCACCGCTAAGGGCTTCGCGTTCAAGCGCGGGGAGCAGCAGCGATATCTCTTCGCCGGTGATCAGCCCAATTTCATCAATATCCCCCATCCAGACCTTGGCACGGGCCACTTCTGCGCCCTTATCCATGACGGATTTCTGAACGAATTGGCGAAATGCCCAGTTCACGATGCGCTCTGCCTCTTCGGCGCGTTCTTTTTCGGAGTTCAGCCCGGTGATGATAAAGACGATGCGGCGGGTGCCCTGCAGGGCCGAACCGGCCAGGCCATATCCGGCCTCATTTGTGTGGCCGGTTTTCAGGCCATCGGCGCCGATATTCAGGTTGAGCAACGGGTTACGATTGAACCGGTTGTCCGGGGTGCGCCCGTCATAGGCAAATTCTTTTTGGCCAAAATAGCCGTAATATTCGGGAAATTCTTCGATCAGGCGGGTTGCCAGAATGCCCAGATCGCGCATGCTCATCCGCTGGTTTGGGTTGGGCCAGCCGCTGGCATTGGCAAAGGTTGAATTGTTCATGCCCAGATCTTTGGCGCGGTTGTTCATCAGCCGGGCAAAGGCATCTTCGCTGCCGGCCAGACCTTCGGCGACGACAACACAGGCATCATTGCCGGACAACACGATTATGCCCTGTATCAGTTCTTCCACCGTGGGTCGGTCATTTTCGTTCAGAAACATGCTGGAGCCGCCCATGGCGCGGGCTTTACTGGAGACACCAAACCGGGTTTCAAGGGTGATGCGCCCGTCCTGCAAGGCTTCAAACAGCATGTTCAGGGTCATTAGTTTTGACATTGAGGCCGGGGGCAGGGGAATATCGGCGTCTTTTTCCAGCAACACGGTTCCGGTGGTCACATCATAGACATAGGCGGCGCGCGCCAGTGTGTCATAGGCCGAAATTGCTGGTACTGAACAGGCCACCAGCGCGATGAAAAAAGTTGAAACCCGAAGAATGTGCTGAAACATCAGATGCGTTTTCCCGTGATTTAGTTGGTTACCGCATAGGCGTCAGGAAAGCCGAGACCTTTGACTTTCTTAATCACATCCGCACGGTCTGTGGGGCTGCCCATTGGGCCGACAACCACGCGCCAATAGGTTTTACCGCTGGAATTGGAGATTTTTATGGTCGGAATGATACCAGAGGACCGCAACAGCGCTGAGGTGTCATTGGCGTTGGATTCAACGCTGAATATCCCGATTTGGACAAAAGGTTTTTCCAGGGCTGAACGGGGGGCGGGTGTTGCAACTGGTTGCGGTGCGACCGGGGGTGGCGATATGGCCACCGGAATGGTCGCCTGCAGTGGGGCCGAGGAAGGCGGGGTAGCGGCAAGGGCTGCATCTGCAGCATTGCCAGGGGCAGGCAGTGAGGCGGTTGGATTGGCAGCGGTTGCCGCTTCGATGGCGGATGCGGCAAGGGCGGCCACCGGATCAATTGAGGTTGGTTCAATGGTTTCGGCAGGCGCTATGGTGTCGAGTGTTGCAATTTCCATTTCCGGCAGAGCCAGGACATCAGCGGCCGGGGCGGCTGGGGCGGCAACAGGCGCTTCCACCCGGCGCAGCGCCACCACGCTTAGATTACTGGGGGCGCCGGCCAACATGCCAAGTTCAGCTGCCGCGTCAGAGGACACCTGAAAACGCGGGCCGGGGTTTTCACGTTCGCGCCGGAAAAGCGCGCCGATGATAAATTTGCCATTGTCTTCATTGCGGATCATCACGCGTTCCGGATCAACAACGTCCGAATGGGCGATCCAGACGCCGCCAAGGGAGGGCCGGCCATCCCATAGGCCGGTATCGGATTGTTGAAATACCTCTGGTGATTCAATGTCTTGTTCGATGGCAATACCATCTGCGGTTACCGCGGTCAGGGCAGGGGTATCACCTGATCTGTCGCCAAATAGATTGATTTGCTGACCTTCTTCGCAGGCACTTAGAAATGTGATGCCCACCAATGCCAATGCCAGTCGCCTGTTGCGCGGGTTTGCCATTCCTTGCCCTTTGTAAAATGCGGCATTCGCCGTCAGTTTGCCCGATATTGCCGAACTGAATTGTCCGGTCTTGGGCGCATCCTAACCTTACAATCGCAACATGAAAAGCTTTGCATTCACCTTCGGCAATATTCGGCCCTGAAATCAGGTCTTTTAGAATCGAGAATTGATCGCTAAAGCTCGCCCTCGTCGGAGGAGTGGCAGAGTGGTCGAATGCACCGGTCTTGAAAACCGACGTAGGTGAAAGTCTACCGTGGGTTCGAATCCCACCTCCTCCGCCATTGGTATCCATGCGCACACGAAGTTGGTCATTATCAATTTCTTCTACCACTCCGAAACTACCGTTCTTCACCCCAAGATCACGATCATTGCGGGTGAAGATATTACAATCACCAGCAGCGAAGGTTCACAGGGTTTAGCGGTATCTGAGACTGGTTCGCATTCGTCTGACAGCACCCTAAGAATTGTTCGTCGTTGATTTTATTCTTCATTCGTCCGTTCATTGGTTGGGCGGACTGTACAAAAAATGGAGGAGTTTTGGAGGTTCAGGTCACCTCTCCAAAAAAAAAGTAATTAAAGAAATTGCCTCGAAAGTCCGTTAACTTCCAAGTGTATATAAATTTTCAGAGCGAACCCAGAATGGGCAGCATCAAATTGAACAACTCGGCCTGTGACGAGATTTTGCATTTTCGATACAATTGCTTGCGAAACACTTTGACCGTCTGAAAGCTGATCCCCAGCTTCAGCCCGATTGAAACCGAGGAATGCCCCTGCAAAACAAGCATGGCGACCTCGGCCTGTCTGGGGCTCAGGGCGATACCGTGCGCACGCTTGGTGGCGTTGATCAGGCTGGTGACAAAATTGCCGGCCGCAATTTCACCGCCCGATGTCAGATCCTGCCAATGGGCCGTTGCCAACGCATCGACCAGCGGCGCAATCCGGTTGGCATTGGCCAGTTCCCGGGCACTGAAACGCCGGTTGGACATGCTGTCGCGCCCAAGGCAGATATGTAGCGAAATGCCCGCCACCGGATAGGACACAAAGACAACTTCATCCACCAGCGTCGTGTTGCCGTAATATTCCAGATAATATTGGTTTCTGCGAAATTTGTCGGGGGCGATATCGCTGAGCCGGTAGACCCCGGCGGGCGATTTTTTCAAATGCAGATCATAGAACGGATCCAACAGATAGGCCCCGGCCAGGTAAATCTGATCAATGTTTTCGTGGACCTTGGGCTGGCGACTTTGAAACATCATCGGCACCGGCGACTGGTTGGGAAAGTAGGCCAGGATTGTAATGTTATCATAGGGCAGGCAGGCCCAGAGCCAGGTATTCAGGTGGCTCGAAAATCCGTCACTGCCAAGGCTGGCGATGGCCGCGGCCAGTAAGGATTCCAGAGTATCTGTGGAATTCTTCATGGATACCTCTTTGGGGTTATATACCCCCCTTTTGAATAATAGTACGATTAACTAGCTAATCCAAGGGGTACTTGGTTGGCGCTCAGGGGGCGAATACACATGACCGATGTTGCCGTTGACGTACTAAACATGACCAAGCGTTACGGCGAATTTGTCGCCCTCAGGAATGTGTCGCTTAGTATTCGGGACAACGAATTTTTTACGCTGCTCGGCCCGTCGGGCTGCGGCAAAACCACGCTGTTGCGCACCATCGCCGGGTTTGAAGAAATCTCGGAAGGCGCGATCAAGCTATATGGCGATGACATTGCCGATCTGCCGCCAAACAAGCGCCCGGTGAACACCGTGTTTCAGCAATACGCGCTTTTCCCGCATATGGATGTGACCACCAATGTGATGTTTGGGCTGTTGCAACTGGGTCAGGATAAATCGGCGGCGCGCGCCCGCGCCAATGAAGTTCTGGAAATGGTGCAGTTGACCGATTTTGCCGACCGGTTGCCGTCGCAGCTTTCGGGTGGACAACAGCAACGTGTGGCACTGGCCCGTGCATTGGCACCCAAGCCCAAAGTGTTGTTGCTGGATGAACCGCTTTCAGCGCTGGACCTTAAATTGCGCCAGGCCGTGCGCCGGGAATTGCAACAAATTCAAAAAGATACCGGCATTACATTTGTTTTTGTCACCCATGATCAGGAAGAAGCCCTGACCATGTCAGACCGGATCGCGGTGATCGCTGATGGCCGGGTGCAGCAGGTTGGATCGGCACGCGAGATTTATGAAGCACCACTGAACAAATTCGTTGCCGATTTCATTGGCGAAACCAACCTGATTGATGTGGTGGTGTCCGATGTGGCGGGCGATATGGCCGCCTGCGCCCTGCCGGGTGGGGTAAAGTTCACCTGTCCGGCGGCAGGTGGTGCGATTGCCGGTAACGGCCACCTGTCTGTGCGCCCGGAACGGGTTTCGCTGACCAAGGTCGGGGACGGTTTGTTGCAAGGCGTGGCGACGCGCCAGACCTATCTTGGCACCGACATGCATGTGGATGTCAGGCTGGAGGATGGTGAAATAGTCACCGTAAGGCTGCAAAATTCCGAAGGCACCCTTATCCCCGAAACAGGTGAGGCCGTTGGCCTTAATTTTGAGGCAGGTGCCGCGCGCCTGTTGGTGGACTGATGGCGGGCGGATTGGCAAAAACCAGCACCTCAAACACCAGCACCTATGCGGGGTTGGGCCCGCTTTTGATGCTGCCTTCCTGGGTGATGATCGGGTTTTTCCTGGTGCTGCCGGTTGGCATGATGCTGATCTATTCGTTCCTGACCAAGGAATTTCGCGGCGGCGTGGTCT
>CAZETX010000038.1:0-27822 GCA_964514925.1 uncultured Marinosulfonomonas sp. | reverse complement strand
CCACATGGCTTTGCCAAAGCTGGCGCCTTTCCATTGCATGGCATCGGGCCAGAACTGAGCGTCGCCGTAAAAAACATAGAGCAGGAACACCGTGGCCACGATCACCATCGGCAGGCCAAGGGCCCGGAATGTGGCGATCAGAACAACAGTGATACCAACAGCTGATGCGATCAGGTCGCCGGTTGTCGGCAGACCGGAACGATCAGCAATGGCGTTTTTGTCAAATATCAGCCACATGGTCGCGCCGATACCGGCGGCAACAAGCGCCCAGTCATACCAGGGAATACTGTCACGCGAAGATGATTTGAACAGCGGGAAGGCCAGCGTGGCCATGGTCAGACCGAAGGCCAGGTGGATGATACGGGACACATCAGACGGGACGTAAAGTGCGTTGATCCCGGTTTTGACGGCCAGAATACCCGGCAAAGGGGAGGCGTTGTAAACTTGCAAAAACGCCCAGATCAGTGCAACGGCGGCGATCAGTGTGCCTTGCCAGTTTTCCGGATTGCGCGCGCCGACATCAAGATCAGCAAATGAGTCTATATCGGCGGTTTGGCTTGCCCCTTGGGGTTCGGTCTTGGACATTCTTCCCTCCCAGCCCGGGTAAATCCCAGGTCAATTATCGGTATGAATTTTCACATTTCGTAAGGCGGGGACCAAGGCCCCCGCCTGATTTTTTTTGGTCGTATCAGTCCATCAGACCCAGTTCTTTGTAGGCCCGGATCGCACCAGGGTGCAGCGGAGCTGACAGAGAATCTTTGATCATTTCTTCGGCCTTCAGATTGGCAAATGCAGGGTGCAGTTTGCGGAAATCATCCAGATTGCCAAGAACGGCGATGGCAACACGGTACACGGCTTCTTCGGACACATCAGCGCGGGTGACGAATGTTGCGCCAACACCAAATGTCTGAATGTCGTCAGGGTTGCCCGGATACATGCCGCCCGGAATGATGGCGGTACGGTAGTAAGGTTTTTCCGCGACAAGCGCGTCAATTTCCGGGGAAACCGCTGGTACGATTTTCGCGTCACAGGATGCCACGGTTTCAGCTGTCAGACCAGATGGGTGACCCACCAGCCAGAAATAACCGTCAATGGAATTGTCGCAAAGCGCGCCGGCGGTTTCAGATGATTTCATCTGTGCTGCCAGTGCCAGATCGCCGCGTTCCCAGCCCATGATACCTTCGATGACTTCCCATGTGCCGAGCGTTCCGGAACCGGGGTTGCCGACGTTGAAACGTTTGCCGGGAATGTCGGTGATGTTGTCGATGCCACTGTCACGACGTGCCAGAATGGTCACCGGTTCAGCGTGAACTGAAAACACCGCGCGCAGGTCAGTAAACGGGCCTGCTTCTTCGAACTTGGAGGTGCCGTTATAGGCGTGGAACTGCCAGTCAGACTGGGCCACACCAAATTCCAGCTCACCTGAACGGATGGTGTTGATGTTGTAGATCGACCCGCCGGTGCTTTCCACCGAACAGCGAATGCCATGTTCTTTGCGGTCCTTATTCACCAGACGGCAGATCGCACCACCTGTAGGATAATAGACCCCGGTGACGCCACCGGTACCGATTGAAACGAACTGCTGTTGGGCCATTGCGGCACCTGCAGACAGTGTCAGCGCCGCTACTGCAGCGACGATTTTTGTGAACTTCATTTTATTCTCCCTTTTGAAGTTTTGTGATTGGAAATGATTTTACCTACTACGCTACTCAGAAATTTTGGTTTGTTAATCAAAATCGTATTTCAATTTTTACAATGCTCCATCGTAGTTATTTTTATGGATTTTACAGGCCAATAGTGAAAATGATTGCCGGGTTTTTGCGTCCTTTAAAGCCTGAGCCAACTGAATCGATTCGGTAATTTCCTCACCATAGCCGCCATAGGCCTGTGCCAGAGCGGGGAAATTTGTGGCGCCAAAACCCACACCAATTTCAGGCAGTTGCATGGCCGCCTGTTTGCGCCCGATCAGGGTTAAAGCGTCATCCACCAGAACGATGATGGTCAGGGGCAGTTCCCTGTCGCGCAGGGTGGCCAGATCACCCGGTGCCATATCCATGCCAGCGTCGCCAACAACGGCGACAACCGGGGTTTCAGGGCGCGCGAATTTATAGCCGATGGCCAATGGTACGGCGATGCCCATGGTGCAAAACGCGGCCGACTGTAGCAGGTGACCGGGGCGGTTGCTGTGCCACATCTGGCTGAGCAATATGCGGTGCGCGCCGCTGTCAACGGTGACGACGGCGGTGTCGGGCAGGTGGCTTTCAAGCGTGCCAAAAACCGCATGCGCCCCCCAGTTGGGACGCGGGGCGAAAACCTGCGCCAGGTGCGCGCGCGCCTTGGCCGGGGCCTGATCAGGCCAGATATTTTGCAGCGGTGTTTGCAACCCGTTATTCAGGGCGCGGGTGGCGGCGGCAACATCGCCGACAAAGCACAGGGCACTGCCATGCATGCCGTGCTGAATGTCGGCATGGCTGAAATCCAGCGCCTGTTCTGCGCGCCATGGCCGTATCCAGTCTGAGCGCATTTCAATGGGGTCATAGCCCAGCAACAGGATGCAGTCCGAGGCCGCCATCAGCGGCAGGATGGATTTGTCAGACAGCGGTGACAGCCCGTGCCCGCCCAAGGCGTTTGGGTGGGTTTCCGGGATAATTCCCTTGGCTTTATAGGTGGTGACAACCGGGATGTTATGGGCTTGGCTGAGCGCCAGAATATCAGGGCCGGCGCCGTGCAGAACCGCGCCGATACCGGCCAGAATGATCGGGCGTTCAGCAGTTTTCAGGCGGGACAGTGCGGCTTGCAGGGTTGGGCCATCCTGCAGAACGGCGCGCTGCGTGGCGGGTGTGGGTGCGTCAAAAAATGGCGTGGCGTCGCATGCCAATGTGTCGGGCAGATCAATATGTACCGGGCCCGGTGGGTCAGCCCTTGCGATGGACAGCGCCTTTTGAATGACATTGGCGGCGGTGCCGGGGGCGATTTGAAACTGCGCCTTGGTGATCGGGGCCAACAGGGCGGATTGATCAATCACCTGATGGGTAAATTCCGCTGCCTGCGTCGGGGCGATGCAGCCGGACAGCACAATCAGCGGCACCTGTTCCTGATAGGCGTTGGCAATGGCGTTCACCCCGTTGGCCAGACCGGGGCCGATGGTGGTCAGCAAAATTCCGGGGGCACCGGTGGCCTGCCAGCTGCCTTCGGCCATGAAACCGGCGGCGTTTTCGTGTTTGCACAGGGTAAACCGGATGCCCGCGGCGTCCAGCGCGTCCAGCAGCACCAGAACTTCACCACCGGGCATGCCAAAGGCGTGTTTACACCCGGCATCGGCCAGACCCAAGGCGATGGCTTTGGCGGCTGTTGTGGTCATGGCGGTGTCTTTCATTGGCTTGCCAATCGCGCATAGCCATCGCGGGTCTGGGGCAGTTTCATACCAAGGGCTTTGCTGGCGATCAGATTGCGCAGCATCTGCGCGGTGCCGCCGCCAATGGTGAACATGCGCGCATCCCGCACCATGCGTTCCAGCGGCAGGTTGCGCGAATATCCAGCGGCGCCGTGCATTTGCAGCGCGTCATTTGTGACCTTCACGGCGGTTTCCGAGGCGATCAGTTTGGCCTGTGCCGCCAGCATCGGATCAGGGAAACCACCGGGGGTATATTGGGCGCTGGCAGCGGCGCGCCACAGCATCATGCGCGCGGCTTCAAGGGCGACATTCATGTCGGCCAGCATCCATTGCAACCCCTGAAATTCGGCAATGGGCCTGCCAAATTGTTCGCGGGATTTCAGATAGTTACAGGCGTGGTCATAGGCCCCGGCGGCGATGCCAAGGGCAACTGTTCCGGCCCCGACGCGCTGGCCATTATAGGCGTTCATCAGCCCGGCAAAGCCACGCTTTAGCCCCGCAGGCGGGATCACGGCCATACTGGCGTCAATTTCCAGATCGTTAAAATGCACCTCGGTTTCGGGGATGCCACGCAGGCCCATGGCCGGTTCGCGTTTGCCGATGCTCAGGCCGGTATCTTCACCAAGCACAGCGATGAAACCGCCAATACCAAGGTGTTCACCGTTTTCTTCCACCTGTGCAAAAATCAGGTGCGCCTTGGAAACGCCGCCACCGGTGATCCAGTGTTTCATGCCGTTCAGGATGTAGGTGTCGCCTGTTTTCATCGCCGTGGTGGTCATCTGGGTGGCGGCAGAGCCTGAGCCGGGTTCGGTGATGCAAATCGCCGGTTTGTCACCGGCCAAAACCAGCGGTGCCACCCGATCTATCTGGGCCTGTGAGCCATAGGCGGTGATGGCGCCGATGGCCCCCATGTTGCCCTCAACCACGATGCGGGCGGTGACACCACAGGCCTTGGCAATCTCTTCCACCACCAGCACCACGTCCAGATAACTGCGCCCCTGACCGCCGTGTTCCTTGGGGATGGCCATGCCCATGAAGCCGGCCTGTGTCAGCAATTCTACATTGTCCCACGGGTATTCTTCGGTTTGGTCAACCTTTGCGGCGCGGGCCCTGATCGGGCCCTGTGCCAGTTCCCGGGTAGTTTGCTGTAATGCGCGTTGATCCTGAGTAAGCTGGAACATCATATGGCCTTTTTCACCGCGGTATCGGGGGTTTTCAGCCAGTCATCTAGAATTGCATCGGTGTCTGCGCCGCAGGTTGGCGGGGCATGGCGGTAGCTGACCGGGGTGGCGGAAAATTTGACCGGGTTACCGATCAGATCAACCGAGCCTGTGGCGGCCAGCGGGTGATCCATGGTGATTTTCATGCCCCGTGCGGCGACCTGATCACTGGCAAATACCTCGGCCAGATCATTGATCGGACCGCAAGACACGTCGGCGGCTTGCAGGGCCTTTAACAGGAAGGATTTGGACAGGGTTTGCAAAGTGCCGGTAAGTATTTTTATCAGTGCCACGCGGTTTGTGATCCGCGCGATATTGGTGGCGTAATCCGGGTTTTGTGCCAGCGTTTCCTGCCCGATAACCTTACAGAACCGGGCGAATTGGCTGTCATTGCCGACAGCGACGATGACATGGCCATCACTGGCCTGAAACACCTGATAGGGCACGATATTGGGGTGCTGATTGCCGCGTCTTTCGGGCAGTTTGCCCGATGTCAGGTAATTCACCCCTTCATTGACCAGCCATGCAATTTGGGTGTCCACCAGGGAAATGTCGATATGCTGGCCCTGCCCGGTTTGATCCCGGTGGCGCAGGGCCGCCAGAATGGCGGTGGCAGCATACATGCCACACATGACATCCGCGACACCGACACCGGCCTTCATTGGTTCACCTGCCGGTTCACCGGTCAGCGACATGATGCCGCCAAAGCCCTGCGCCATCAGGTCATAGCCCGGGCGAGCGGCATTGGGGCCGGTCTGGCCGAAACCGGTGATGGAACAGTAAACCAGCCCCGGATTGTCAGCGTGTATTGTCGGGTAATCCAGTCGGTATTTTGCCAGCCCGCCAAGTTTGAAGTTTTCCACCAGAATATCGCATTTTGTCGCCAGTTTGCGGATGATACCGGCCCCGTCCGGGTTTGAAATATCAACAGCGATTGAGCGTTTGTTGCGGTTTGAAGACAGGTAATAGGCGCTTTCGGTACTGTCCTGTCCGGCGCTGTTTTGCACATAGGGCGGCCCCCATCCGCGGGTGTCATCCCCCAGTCCGGGTTTTTCAACCTTGATCACATCCGCCCCGTAATCCCCCAACAGCTGGGTGCAGGTGGGGCCGGCCAGAATGCGCGACAGATCAAGCACACGCAGGCCGGCAAGCGGGCCGGTGGCCTTGGTCTGCGGGTCTGACATGGCGCGAAATCCCCCTGCGAATCTGCCTTCAGGGGTAACCTAATGTGTTTAAAAGATAAAAGATAACGAAACGATTTCACATTAGTTGTTAAATAATTTAACAACACCCTATGCAAACAGCCCATCTGCGCACATTACTGGCCATCAAGAACAGCGGCAGTTTCACCGCTGCGGCAACCTGGGTGAACCTGAGCCATTCAGCCGTCAGCATCCAGATGAAACAGCTGGAGCAACAACTGGGCGCGCCGCTGTTTGAGAAAAACCGCCGACCCGCGGTGTTAAACCCGCTGGGACAAGAGATAGCCGAAAAGGCGCGTGAGATCGTCGACCGGCTGGATGACCTTAAATCGCTGGCGGAAACCGATGATATTTCTGGCCGGGTGACGCTGGGGTTTGTATCGACAACCCTGCAGACCCTGTTGCCGGTGGTGCTGGAGCGGTTGCGCACCGATTTTCCGGAACTGCAGGTCTCGGTGCATTCCGGGCTGTCCGGGCAATTGGCAAAGGCGGTTGAAAGCCACCAGATTGATTTTGCCTACCTGTCGGCACCGGTACAGGAACACCCCATGGTCCGGATGCATGAGATTGGCGCCGAGCCGCTGTTTCTGGTAACCTCAAAATCAAATACCGGGCTGTCAAAAGTGGCCGATATCCTGCGGCAGAACCCGTTTATTTCCTTTGATCGCAACACATGGCTGGGGGAGCAGATCGCCAGCCATCTGGCCCAGCGCGGGCTGTTTCTGGAACCCGATATCGAGCTGGATTCAATTGATGCAATAGAACATCTGGTGGCCAATGGGTTTGGGGTTTCGATCCTGCCGCAACGCCTGTTGGCGCCGCCGCTTGAAACCCGTCTTCGCTGTATCTCGCTGGGTACACCTGCGCCCCTGCGCCGGGTTATGCTGGCAGTTCCCCAGCGCTGCCGACGCCAGACGCTGCTGAATTGCCTGACCGGGATCGCGGCAATCGGTGTGGCAAAGGGTTAAGCCTGGATGTTCCGGCTGATGCGCTGGATATGGGCCCGGGTCTGGCCGGGGTCAGGTGGCTGGCTGGAACCGCTTAACACCAGTTGCCAGAACAGGCGCAGCTGATCCGGATCCGACATCATTTTGTTGAATATTTGCTGATGGGCCGCAAGGGATTGCTGGTGCAGGTTTGCGAGGCGGGGGATTGCCAGCAGCTCTGCCAGTTTGGCACGGGTTGCCGGGATCATGTGGTTTATTGAGCTGTCGGTTTGTGCGTTAAAATTCCGTTCAACCCAATACCCCAAGCCAATGTCACGTTCCATATGGTTGGGCAGGCCGCGGGCCCGTTTCACCATGAAATTTTCGCAAGACCGCACTGAATAGTGGTTCAGCTGAACCAGATTGTTGCTGACAGGCATCCCGAACAGGTTAATCCGGTTATCGTTTTGCGCGAAACTGTCGGGCAGCTTTTGGCCGCCGCAATCAACCCATTTCGGGGTCTGGTTTTTCTTGCGTTTCGGACGGTGGACACCGATCTGGCGAAACGCGGCCGGGCGAAACAGGGATTTGAAGAAATGCGCCAGCGGCAGGGCGATATCTATGGGCGCGCATTGCTGAAAACGTTCGGTTGTCAGGCGATCCTGCATGTCAACGTTACCGGCATTGCCAAACAGTCGCCACGGCATCGCAACGGCGTCAGCGCCGGGCAGTTTTTCGATCAGATCAGACAGGGATGTCAGCGGTGGCTGAAGGTTGATAAATTCGTCGCAATCAGAAACCAGCACCCAGTCGGCATTCAGGTAAAGCGGCTGGGTTGAGGCATGTTTCAGCGCCTGCCATTGCACCGATCGTTTGCCGGGGGGCAGTTGTACATGGGTGAGCAGCCCGGCATCGGCCAACAGATCAAGCATGGCGTCGGTGCCGTCGCTGCAATCATTGGAATAGACCAGAAAATGCCCGACACCCGCCGCCAGATGATGGGCAAACCATTCAAGGCAATGGGGGCCTTCGTTGCGCATGGTGGTGATGGCAAGAATGTTCATTATTTTAATCCGGCCCCTTAGGGGGAGATAAAGTTTATCCCCGGCATGCGCTCAATTTTTTCGATGTCTTCTTCGTATATTTCCGTCATCGTTGTTACGGTTTCGTCGGTCCAGCCGGGCAGGTCAATTTCAACTTCTACCGCGTCTTCAACGACGAATTTTTCCAGAAACACCGACTGCACCCTGCGGCGCTGCATTTCATTCAGGGCCGGGCGCTCTGTCAGGTATTGTTCCAGCCGATTGGCCCCATCAGGGGTGATAATGTTGCGCACGATATCCAGATCCCCCAGAAAACGGGTTTTCTGATCAAGCGCCGATATTTCCCGCAGGACCGTGGACCAGATAATCGGCGTGTCTTCATTGCACCAGATGGTGATCGGGCAATCCGGGTTTGCGGTTTGAATTCGGCTGATAACGTCGGACCAGCGAATTTCGTCCAGCGCCATTTCACCAACGAATTCAGGATAATTTTTGGCGTTCTGGCTGGCAAACACATCCGGTATAAACGTCGCCGGGTTGCTGAGGGCCAGAAAAAATTCGCAAGGATTATCAGGAAATAGATCGCGCAATTCTTTGGTTCGCACACCGGCATTCTGGTAAAATACGGCACCATTGAACATCCAGGATGCGACCCCCATGAATTTAGTGCTGGAAAGGCAGATCCGGCCAACCGGCCCCTGATTTGTCAGCGTTGACAACAACAGCTCACGCTCATCCGGTGGCAGGTTCTTTTCCTGATCTTTGGCAATCGCATCATTGATCTTGCGGCGGTATTCCCGGGGCCGGGGGACGGTAACGCCATTTGCCGTCAGCAACTGACCATCCTTGCGCAGCGACCAGATCAGCTGTTCGTTATCCGTATGGGGGGCACCCAAATGGTAAGCAATTGCAATATCTGTCCGCATTATTTTCCAACATAGATGCCTGTGGTCAGGTTATCCCTGACTTATTAAGGAAAACGGTACCACTAATCGCAATCGGGTCTCAAGCTGTTTGAAACCGGCCTGATGCCAAGTTTTCCGGGGTGTAGCCCCTTGCACGCAGGCAGCGCGTTAGAAAACGCCCCGCGATTGCTTAGTCAGCCAACAGCCATCTGAAAGTTACAGTCGCAATACCCGCGCCAATGATCTGAGCGATGATGAAGGCCACCACATGGGCCGGGTCAATTCCGGCAAACGTGTTGGACAGGGAACGCGCGATAGTGACGGCCGGATTGGCAAACGAAGTGGAAGCGGTGAACCAGTAGGCGGCGGTGATATAAAGCCCGACCGCGTAGGGCACTGCCTGGGGTCTGGATTTCAGCGTGCCAAGGATGGTGGCCACCAGCCCGAAAGTGGCGACAAATTCGCTGAACCACTGGCTGGGTCCGGTCCGGGCTTTGGTTGAGGGATCAAATAACGGGTTTTCAAACATCAGATGCGCCACCAGCACCCCGGCAATGGCGCCGATGATCTGAACCGCGATATAAGCGGTGGCGTCACGGGTTGAAATTTCGCGGCGCAGGGCAAAGGACAGGGTAACCGCCGGGTTGAAATGGGCCCCGGATATCGGGCCGAAGATCAGGATCAGAACCACCAGAATTGCGCCAGTCGGAATGGTATTGCCCAACAGCGCAATGGCGGTGTTTCCGCCGGCAAGCTGCTGGGCCATGATGCCGGAACCAACCACGGTTGCCAGCAGGAATAAGGTGCCAAGGAATTCGGCGAATAGTCGGCGTTGCATGGCTTAAATCCTGTTAATTCAACGTGTTGGCAGCATTTAGCGTTGCGCAAAATATGCCCGTGTCAACATTGCCGCCGGTGGCGATAACGGCGACGGTTTTGTCCGCCACATCCATCTTTTGCGCCAAAACCGCCGCCAAAGCCACCGCCGCACCGGGTTCCACTACGATTTTAAAGTTTTCAAAGGCAAATAACATGGCCCGGCGGACGTCGTCATCGCTGACAGTCAAAACGCCGGTTAACAGGCGTTGGTTGATCGGGAATGTCAGCGCGCCGGGTTGATCGGTCATGATGGCGTCACAGATTGTTTGACGGCCTTTCGGATTGGAGAGCCGGTAACCGGCATCAAAGGATCGGCGTGTGTCGTCAAACTGTTCTGGTTCCACCGCGAAAACCTGCGTGTAAGGGGACAGGGCGTTTAACACGATGGCTGTTGCCGCTGTCAGGCCGCCACCGCCACAGGGGACCAGAACCGCGTCCAGTCTGGCATTTGCCAGTTTTACCTGTTGGGTCATTTCCAGTGCAACCGTTCCAGCGCCAGCCATGACCCGGCGGTCTTCATTTGGGGGCACCATGATCAGCCCGCGGTCAATTAGTATGGCTTGGGCCACATCTTCGCGGGATTGTGTTTCGCGATCATAGGTCAGTATTTCAGCACCCAGTTCGCGGGTGCGTTGCATTTTGGAAACCGGGGCATCATCCGGCATGACGATCAGGGCGCGCGTGTTCAAAAGCCGTGCCGACAGGGCAACGGCCTGTGCGTGGTTACCGGAAGAATAGGCGATAACGCCGCGCTTACGTTCAGCAGCATTCATCTGGCGCATTCGGTTATAGGCACCGCGGAATTTGAAAGCGCCGGTGCGCTGGGCGGTTTCGGCCTTTATCAGCAGGCGTGTGGACAGGGTTTGGTTTGCATCCGCGTTTTCGATCAGCGGTGTGTTGACGATGATACCCTGCAGCGCTTTAGCGGACTCTTTGATATCGGCCAGTTCCGGTGCCTCAAGTAACTGAGCTGCGCCGGTATTCATGAGCGTTTATTCACCCGGTCCATCAGCTCTTGCGCGGTTTCATTGCGCTCACTGTAGCGGTCCACAAGGTGGTCTTTGATGTCGCGCGTCAGCAGCGTGAATTTGACCAGTTCTTCCATCACATCCACCATTCGGTTGTAGTTTGAAGACGGTATCATTCGGTCATTGTCATCAAATTCAAGGAAAACCTTGGGGGTCGAGGACTGATTGGGGATGGTCAGCAGACGCATCCAGCGGCCCAGCACACGCAGCTGATTGACGGTGTTGAAACTTTGTGAACCCCCGTTCACCTGCATCACGGCCAGGGTTTTGCCCTGTGTCGGGCGCACCGAACCCAGTGACAGGGGTATCCAGTCAATCTGCGCCTTCATAACGGCCGTCATGGCGCCGTGGCGTTCCGGGGAAGACCAGACCATGCCTTCACACCATGTCACCAGATCCATCAACTCATGCACTTTGTCATGGTTTGCATCCGCATCATCCGGCAGCGGCAGGCCCGTTGGGTTAAAGGTACGGGTTTCGGCGCCAAAGTGGGTCAGAACGCGCGCCGCCTCTTCGCTGATCAACCGGCTGAAGGAGCGTTTTCTGAGCGAGCCATAAAGTATCAGGATGCGTGGTTTATGGGTGCTGGGGGTTTTGGACGTCAACAGGCCGGGGTCAGAGTTGCGAAAGGCCGCGTCGTTGATGTTGGGTGTATCGTGCAAGGCGTGACTTTCTGTTTAGACAATACATCGGTATATCCCGAATTATCAATGTGTTTAGGCGCGGCGCTGTGTGCTTGTCAAGTTTCGATATTTCGGCCATTATCGAATTATGAACCAGACGGATGCAATTGACGCCTTTGGCGCGCTGGCCCAGGATAGCCGGATGAGCATTTTCCGCCTGTTGGTCAGTGCTACGCCCAATGCCCTGCCGGTGGGGGAAATATCGCGCGCGCTGGGTATTATCCCGTCCACCCTGTCCGGGCATCTGGCGATCCTGAAACGCGCCGGGTTGCTAAGCGCCAGCCGGCATCAGCGCGAAATTCATTACTCGGCCAATCTGGACAGTGTGAACCGGATGGTCAGTTTTCTGCTGGCGGATTGCTGCAACGGACAGGTGGGCAATTGCGCGCAAATTCTGACGCTGTTGGATGAGTCCGGAACATAAAGGGGGTCAGCATATGGCAAAATTCAATCGGTTGCTGATCACCGGGGCTGCGGGGGCTTTGGGTGGCATGTTGCGCCGCGAGCTGGCCGATATGGCGGTGAGCCTGCGGCTGACCGATCGCGAACCCATGGGAAAGGCAGCGGCCCACGAGGAAATTGTGCAATGTGATCTGTCGGACCGGGGCGCGATGCTGGAGCTGACCAAAGACGTGGACGCGGTGGTGCATATGGGCGGTATCAGCCTGGAACGCGGTTTTGACGATATTTTACAGTCCAATATTGTTGGCCTGTATAACCTGTTTGAGGGCTGTCGAAAAAACGCTGTGCAGCGGATGGTCTGGGCCAGTTCGCTGCATAGTGTTGGTTTCCATTCGCGCAGCACGATCATGACGCCGGCGTCAAAAATCCGCCCCGACAGTAATTATGGCGCGTCAAAAGCATATGGTGAGGCGCTGGCGCAGCTGTATTGGGACAAATATCGGCTGGAAAGCGTTTCGGTGCGGATCTATTCCTGTGTGCCCGAACCAAAGGATCGCCGCCATCTGGCAACATGGCTAAGCTATCCCGATTGTGTTCACCTGTTCCAGCGCTGCCTGCTGGCCCCGTCGGTTGAACACACCATTATTTACGGGGTGTCGGACAATCTGGAAAAAGTCGCGGATAATACCCTGTCGGGTCATATCGGCTATATGCCGCGCGACAGTGCCGAAAGCTATCGGGCGCAGATTGAGGCCGACACCGATCCTGTGGCATTTGATGATCCGTTTCAGGCCAACCATGGCGGTACATTTGTATCTGACGGGCACTATGAGGATTAGGTGAACAATGCCCCGGTGCGGGTGGCCAGAAAATCGCCAAGCCGCACATCTTCCTGCTTCAGAAATCCGCTATTCGGGATTTTGCCATCCCGTACCATTTCGATAATCGACACCACGGAACCGGCAGTTGTCCAGGCGATGGCGGTTTGTTTCTGACCGGCGATGTCCAGCGGGCGATAACCTCGCACAAATTCCTGACGCTGCAAACGCCCGTTGATATTGCCCTCTGAGGCGACGTGCACATAGACGATATCATCCGCCACAGGTGGTTTGGCATTGACCAGAATTTCCCCGGCCAGTTCGCGCTGTTCACGCATCAGCAGCTCATGGAAAAAGAAATTCATCAATTCCACATGGCCCGGATAGCGGATGGTTTTGTAGTCAATATTGGCGACCTTGCCCAGATAGGTTTCACACATGGTGCCCAGCCCGCCCGAGGTGGTGAAGGCTTCCAGCTGGGTGCCGTCAATATAGATGGTTTCCAGCCATTCCATGGCCGAAACCCATTTGCGCTGACCCTCTTCTATGACTTCGCAATCGTTCAGATATTCGTTCACCACGCCTTCGGGGGACCAGTTGAATGCATAGCCCATCAGGCCCGTGGGGTTTTGTGGCAGCGCCCCAACCCGCATGCGGATTGAGCGGCAGGTGTCAAACATTTCCAC
The DNA here is from genome assembly GCA_964514925.1 of uncultured Marinosulfonomonas sp. Taxonomy (GTDB): domain Bacteria; phylum Pseudomonadota; class Alphaproteobacteria; order Rhodobacterales; family Rhodobacteraceae; genus NVTR01. Next base: position 14,636 of record CAZETX010000038.1, on the reverse strand, counting down.
ATGTGACGCCCCGACAATGCCGATGAAACCCGGCGCCAAACCGCATTGCGGCGCCATCAAGCCGCGCGCGGTTTTGGCCAGTTTGATGATCGCCTCGGTGGTTGGCACGTCTTCGGTCAGGTCAAAATAGTGGATGCCGGCAGCGTGGGCGGTGGAGGCCACCGCGATGTTCAGGCTGAACGGCAGGCAGGACAATACCGCGTCGACATTGGCAAATTCTGCGGCCAATGCCTCGGTTGAGGTTACGTCGACTGATTTGACGGTAAAGGGCAGGGTTTCGCGCGGGGCGGCGATATCAATGCCGGTAACGTCGAACCCGGATGTGTGCAGCATTTTGGCGGCCAGCGTGCCGATCTTGCCAAGGCCAAGGACGGCTATCGTTTTGAATTCCATGTGATAATCCTGCCCTATATGTCAAACTTGATGCCCTGCGCCAATGGCAGGTCGCGGGAATAATTGACGGTATTGGTCTGGCGGCGCATATAGCCGCGCCACGCATCCGAGCCGCTTTCGCGCCCGCCGCCGGTTTCCTTTTCACCGCCAAATGCGCCGCCAATTTCAGCGCCCGAGGGGCCGATATTAACGTTGGCAATGCCGCAATCAGACCCGACAGCCGACAGGAAATATTCGGTCTCGCGAACGTCGGTGGAAAAGATGCAGGAAGACAGGCCCTGTGGTACGTCATTTTGCATCGCGATGGCGGCGTCCAGATCGGAATATTTCATCACGTATAGAATAGGCGCGAAGGTTTCGCGTTTCACAATGGCGCTTTGGCCGGGTATTTCTGCGATTGCCGGGGCCCGGTAGGCGGCATTTGGAAATGTGTCGCCCAGCACGGGGCCGCCGCCATGCACGGTTGCACCATCGGCAACCGCCTGTTCCAGCGCGCGGGTCATACCATCGGCAGCAGCGCTGTCAATCAGCGGGCCGACCAGCACACCGTCCTGCAACGGATCACCAATGGGCAAACCGTCATAGGCGGCTTTCAGGCGCGGCATCAGCCTATCATAGATGCTGTCATGCACGATCAGGCGGCGCAGGGATGTGCAGCGCTGACCGGCGGTACCAACCGCGGAAAATACCACCGCGCGCAGGGCCATTTCAAGGTCAGCCGAGGGGGCGACGATCATGGCGTTATTGCCCCCCAGTTCCAAAATGCAGCGGCCAAAACGTTCGGCCATTCTGGCCCCAACAGCCCGGCCCATGGCGGTGGAACCGGTAGCCGAAATAATTGCCACATCGTGGGACGATGTCAGTGCTTCGCCAGCGGCGCGTTCACCGATAACGGTTTGGATCAGGCCCCTGGGCGCGTCTTCAAAACTATCCGTCACCCGGTTACAGATTTTCTGAACCGCCAGCGCGGTCAGTGGGGTTTTTTCAGAGGGTTTCCAGATTACCGGGTCGCCACAGACCAGCGCCAATGCGGCGTTCCAGCACCACGGCGCCACCGGGAAATTGAACGCGGTGATGATGCCGCACACCCCCATGGGGTGCCAGGTTTCGCGCATGGCGTGGCCCGGCCGCTCTGAGGCAATGGTCAGCCCGAACAGTTGGCGAGACAGCCCCACCGCCAGATCGCAGATGTCGATCATCTCCTGTACTTCGCCCAGACCTTCCTGCAGAATTTTACCGCATTCCAGCGTCACCAGCGCCCCAAGGTTTTGCTTTTCGGCGCGCAAGGCATCACCGATCTGGCGCACAAGCTCACCCCGGCGCGGGGCCGGGACGGTGCGCCATTTCTCAAACGCTGAAACCCCAAGGGCGATCTTATTGGCCACCTGATCCGCGTCATCGGTTTTCAGGCGGGCAATTTCGCTGCCATCAATGGGTGTGTGCACAACCAGCGTGCCGTCTGTCAGTTCTTCGGCGCTGAAACCGGCGGCGTTTAGGGTATCGGTGGCGTTCATTTTGCTGCTCCCTGCTGAATTTTCGCTAAAAATAGCCGGGATACGGGCGCTGTATCAATTAGGTGGATTGCCCTTTATGTAGTAGTAAAAAGATGAAATAACTATGTTAGAAGAGGAAATGACCAAAAATGGACACCCTGCCAGACAAAGATGAGCAGCTGATCGCGCTGTTGCGCGATAACGGGCGCATGCCGGTTTCCGAGATTGCCCGGCGTTTATCCAGCTCGCGCACGGCAGCGCAAATGCGGCTGAAAAAGTTGGAGCGGAACGGCGTTATTGAAGGGTATTCTGTCAAACTCTCGGCCAATTATCTGGGCAGCCGGGTGCGGGCACTGGTGATGATCAGGTTTCCACCCGGGCACCGCACCAGTGTGGAAAATGCGCTGGATGCCATTGATCAGGTCACCGCACTGCATTCGATCAGCGGCGTCTATGATCTGGCGGCGGTGGTATCGGCCCGGACAATGGCCGAACTGGATAGGGTGCTGGATCAGATCGGCTGTCTTGAGGGGCTGGATGAAACCATGTCGTCGATTATTTTGTCGACCAAGTTTGATCGCTAGGCGGCCTGCCCCGTGGCGCTAAGCAAAAGGCCACCCGATTGGATGGCCTTTGAATTTCTGATCTGGGTGCGGTGTTGGTGTCAGGCGTGCTTACGTCGACGCGCAAAAAACATGCCACCCAGACCGGTCAGCAATAGTACCCCGCCGGCGGGCAGGGGCACCACAGAAATTGTATCGATGCCTTCCAATGAGAAAGCCAGGCCGGGGGAATAGGCACCCCAGTTGTCGAACGTCCCTAATTGCGACTCGGCGTTGCCAGTGGGCGCAGTTGAATGGACCCAGTATATATCGTCACGGGCGAAATCTGAAGAAAGCTGGATGCCCAGCCAATATTGAACCCCGGAAAGCGCGGAGAACACAGAATTCAGGTTGAAGTCGATGGTGAATATATTGCCACCAAATCCCCAGGCGACGCCGGTGTCGGTGACGTTGCTGTTGTAAACCGCCGCAGAACTGTAATCTATCGTCCCGGAATTCAGGGTGGTTCCCGGTAATCCACCGGCATCGTCAAAGAACCAGTAGTTAAAGGTCCGGTCCCAGGCATTGATATTTCCCAGACCGGCAATTGCAACAGATCCGCCTAGCACATCTGTGTCTGCGGCTACACTGAAGGTGTTTGCCTGCACATATTCGGTGGTTTCAAAGCCAGCACCACCCGCGATGAAGGGGTTGTTGTACACTGTTGCAGCGGTTGCACCTGAGGCGCCCAATATCAGGGCTGCGGCGGCGATCTTTAGAATTCTCATGTCATTCCTTACGTCGAAACAATTTTTTTGAGAATCCGCTTACCCCAGCAGAACTCGTAGCAGACGGCCCCCCCGTTTTGGGTTTCTGCTTGGATACTTTGACTTCCGGTGAATATCTGCAAAAATCTTGTATGTGTCAACATATTTGGCGATATTTAGCTGCCTAGACCCTTGATAGTGCAACAATAAATCAGGTTTTTCCGATGGTTTTTACCAGTATTATTGGAAACAATATCGACGGTTACCGCAGCATTGTTTCGGCTATCCGCCGGAATTTACCACTTTCTGCACAATAGCCCCGGTTTGTGAATATTTCCTAAAAAAGTATTAATAGTGGCGCTGATTTTGCCATTTCCGGTGCAGACACCGACAAATCTATAGCGCAAACTGCCCTAAATAGTGAATCAGCAGGAGCCACGTTTTGTCGGTATCAGCCACCCGGCGACGCCAATTGCCGTCCCACACGCTACTGCGCAGTTTTGAATGCGCCGCCCGGCAGCAAAGTTTTACGCTGGCAGCCAAGGAGCTGGATCTTACCCAAAGTGCCATCAGCCGACAGGTTAAAGAGCTGGAACAAATCGTTGGCACTGACCTTTTCCGCCGCGTCGGCAGGCGGGTGGTGCTGACCCGTGCCGGGCGAAATCTGGCAGCAGAGCTGGCGGTGGATCTGGAAAATATCCGCCAGACATTGTTGCGCGCCGTTGCATCGGGTGAACAGGGGGCATCCCTGCGCATTGCGGTGCTGCCAACTTTTGCCAGCCGCTGGCTGATCCCGCGGCTGCCGGATTTTACCGCGCTGCATCCCGGCATTGCGATCAATCTGGCCACCCGCCTGGAACCGTTTGACATGACCCGCGAACAGTTTGATATCGCCATTCATTTTGGTACCGACAACTGGCCGGACACAAAAATGGTGCGGATATTTGAAGAAGAAATGATCGCCGTTTGCTCACCGGAATTTCGCGACCGCCACGGCATTACCGATGGGCTTGGTTTGCCCGGGTTGCCGCTGCTGCACCTGGAAACAAGGTCAACCGCATGGCCAGACTGGTTTGACAACACGAAAACTGACCGAAAATCCGCCCAGTCGGGCACGCATTTTGACCAGTTTTCCATGTTGATATCAGGGGCGGTTGCGTCACTTGGCGCGGCATTGATCCCGGCTTATCTGATTGAAAATGAGCTTGAAAATAACAGTCTGGTGCGGGTTTCCGGTACAAGCCTGAAAACCAGAAACAGCTATTTTGTCGTCACCCCGGCGGGTAACAGCCGCACCGGCGTTAAGGAATTTACCGACTGGATCAGCCAAGCTGCGGTTTGATGTGCTGCAATCCGGCAAGCAGGGTATCGGCAAACTGGTCAATTTCAGCGCGGGTCATCGGCGTGGACAGCGTGCCCGAGCAGGTTTCGATCATCAGAAAGCCGTGGCCAAACAGGTAATCAAGCAGTGCTTTTAGCGCCAGCGTTTCCTGTGCAGATGCATAGCCTGCGCGATAGCTTGTCGGTGCCTCAGGCTTCAGGTGCACGCGAAACATCGACCCTTTGCCGGTCACGCAGGCGGGCACATCGGCGGTTTTGATGGCCTGGGCGATACTGCTGCGGGCGTAATCCGCCAATGCGTTCAGATCATCCACCGCCCCTTGGTCAAACAGTTCCATCGCCACGCGCCCGGCCGTCATGGTGATCGGATTGGCGGAAAATGTGCCGTAATGCGGGAATAACAGCGTGTCTGACAGCGGGTTCATCACCTCCATTACATCGGCGCGTCCGGCCAGCGCGCCCACCGGAAAACCGCCACCGATCATTTTGCCAAGGGCGGTCAGATCCGGCGTTACGCCGTACCATTCCTGCGCCCCGCCATAGTTGGAACGGAAAGTTATGACCTCATCGCAAATCATCAGCGCACCATTGTCGCGGGTCCATTTGCGGATTGCGGCAACGAACGCGTCACTGGCCGGAATGACGCCGATGCGGTGGGGCAAAAGATCAAGTAAGACGCCCGCCAGCTGATCGCGGTGCTGGTCCAGTATGCTTACCGCCAGTTCCGGGTCATTGAACGGAATGACCACCACATCATCCAGCGCGCCCTGCGGCGTGCCGTGGGAAACCGGTACTGAACGGGGTTCGCGTGCGTTGCCCCAGTTGGCCGGGCCGGCGGTCTGGCTAACTTCGGCATAATCATAAAGCCCGTGGTATGAACCCTCTACCTTGGCAATCTTCGCCCGCCCGGTGAAAGCGCGCGCGGCTTTGATACAGCTCATCACCGCTTCGGTGCCGGAATTCACAAAACGCATTTTCTCAAAGCCCGGATTGCGGGCGATGATGTGTTCGGCGTAAACCACCTCGGCTTCGGTGCCGACGGTGAAGGCGCTGCCTTTGCTCAGTTGTTCAGTGACCGCGGCCACAATCGCCGGGTGGGCATGGCCGTGGATCAGGGACGCGACGTTATTGGCGAAATCGATCCGGGTGACGCCCTGGATATCGGTGACCCGGCAGCCCTGCCCGTAGGCGGCGTAAATCGGGTGGGGTTTGCGCAGGATGGTATTGCGGCTGATGCCGCCGGGCATGACCTTTAGCGCCCGCGCGTACAGTTTTTCACTTTTGCTCATCTTTGCAAATGTTCCAGTTTGCCAGCCACCCCGTCCCATTTTTTGGCATCCGGCAGCGGGTCTTTCTGATCGGTGATGCTGGGCCAGATTTGCGCCAGTTCTTCGTTCAGTTGCAGAAATTCTTTCTTATCCTCCGGCAGATTGTCATCGGAATAGATCGCATCCGCCGGGCAGGCTTCTACACAATCGTCACAATCGATGCATTCATCCGGGTGGATCACCAGAAAATTCGGGCCTTCATAAAAACAATCCACCGGGCAGATATCAACGCAATCGGTGTATTTGCACTGAATGCAGTTATCGGTGACCACATAGGTCATTCAGCGGCCTGCAGGGTTGCCGGTTCAATGCCGTACATCGAATAAAGTTCGGCTTCGTCATAGATCACCCGGTCGTCATAGCCTGAAAACCAGATGGCTTCCGGGTTGCGCCCGACAATGGTGACCTTGCAGCGGTCCCTGGCGTCTTCGGCAGAGCGCAGCAGTTTCAGGATCACCACACCGTTTTCACCGCCGGGCACGCCGGGCATGGGTTTGTTGGTGACGGCGGACACTTCGGTTTTGCCCTTATAGTGGGTGATTGACAGGCGCGCGTGGGCCTCAACCCCGGACAGGCCTTTCTGGCTTTCGTTCAGCACATGCCATGCCTCTTCGATGGGCACGTTGAAGGCTTTGTGGCCAACGATATCGCGGCCGCAGAAGAAATAGTGGTTTTCCACGCCGTTGCGTTTCAATTCGCGCTGCATGATCCGCAAAGCGTCCGGGTCATTGTTGATGCCTTTGATGATCGGTGACTGGTTGTCGATATTGATCCATGGGCGACGGCCAAATTCCTTGACCGAGGCGCGGGTGGCGTCGATCCATTCCAGACCACCTGCCGGGTTGTCGATATAATTGCCGTCCGGGGCCTTTTTCAGAAACTCATCCGGGTGATTGAAATGCACCATCATCCGCAGGTTGGTTTGCGGATAGGCTTCGTGAAATTCGTCCAGCATGGCGAAAAACGTGTCGTCAAACCGTTCGGGGAAAAATGCCAGTTCCTTGGTGCCAAGGCGGATCGATTCAACCCCGGCCTCTGATAATGCCGCCAGCCACTGGGCGATGTTTTTGTTGCCCAACACCATCGGGTCGCCGCCTGACATCAGGATCTCGCGCAGTTTTTCGCGCCCGGTTTCCGGGTGACGCCCGCCATTATCGGCCACTTCGCGGTTGTGCTTTTTGACGTAAGCTACGATTTCGCTGATCTGCGCCAGACCCTTGGGGGCCGAGGTGCCATCAGCCCGTTCAATGGATTTTTTGGCGATCAGTTCTTCGCGGTAACAGAACCGGCAATGGGCCGAGCAGGTTGAGGCGACATAGATCAGCCCCAGTTCATATTTGTGGATCAGACCCTCAACCGGGCTATAGGACATCTGTTTGCCGGGGTCCTGGGCGCCGTCCAGATCATAGGTTTCTTTCGGGCTGGCCTTAACCAGTGTTTGAATGGCCGGGCTGTTCACCGCCAGTTCAAAATAATGCCGGGTGATTTTGATCGGCATACGCGCCTGCACGTCACGGTCTGTACCATCCAGATCGGTGATCGCCTTAAGCTCGGCAGGTGAATAGAAATCCTGCATGTCCTGGGGCGCGTTGCCTTCGATGAATTTTTTGATACCGGTGATGATCTGACGGTCATATTTACCATTGGTCACCGTATCCAGAAACGCCTGTTCGTGAGCAGATGGGATGTGTTTTTCAGCTTTTGCCATGGTCGGGTCCAATTCTGGGTTCTGTCATCGGGGGTCTATTGGCGGGATTCTTGCAAATTCGTAATTCACCGGCAGTTTCTGCAATAATCCCGGACAGATCAATCATCAATTAGGTATTAATTGATGAGGTTAAGGAATGTATGGGGGGCCTCACCGGCAAAGTTTCACATAGACCCGACAGCCGGGAATATTCAAAAGTGCTGATCACGTGACGCCAATAGTGGCAGTCCCGCGTTACGGTCATTTAGAAATTTCCAGACCTGCGGGTTTCCGCAGGCCGCGACATGGCGGACCTTTCTTACGCTATTTACACAGGGTGCCATCCCGTATCACAGTGCCACCGATGGAGAGCCAAATGACCGTAGAAACAAATATCGCGCGTGCGCCGGGGAGGATGCGAAAAAGCATTTTTAGCGTATTGATCGTTACGGTACTGCTGGCGACAATCGCAACATTTTTCGGGGCACAGCGATATTTCGAGCGGCTTGAAATCCAGGCGGCATCAGACCGCTTGGTACTGTATCTGCGCGCCCTAAATGAGACGTTGCGCCAGCACCAGCATTTACCTTTCGTTCTGGCCCGTGACCCACAGTATTCTGAGGTACTGAACCCCGATGCGGTTGAACCCGATATTAATGACAGGCTGAGGCTTCTTGCCCGTGAGGCAAAGCTTGAAGCAATTTACCTGATGGATGAAACCGGGCTGGTTCTTGCGACGTCCAACGCCGGTGAGCCACATAGTTTTCAGGATCAAAACTATGGCTTCCGCCCCTATTTCCAAGAGGCCCTAAAGGGCAAACGCAGTGATTATTTTGCGATTGGTGCCACTTCTGGGCGGCCGGGGTATTTTGTGGCTGAACCAGTTTCATTTTTGGGAGATACGCAAAAAGGTGTTATCGCGATCAAGTTGGATGTCAGCGAATTACAGCGCTCTTGGGAAAATGATAGTGAAACAGTTGTCGCGATTAACAAGGACAATATCGTGGTTCTTGCTTCAAACCCCAAGTGGCTGTATCGGCCAACCAGCGATCTGACGCCTGCGCTGCGCCAATCCATTCTGGAAAGCCGTCAGTTCGGGGCCGAACCACTTTATCCGCTGAACTGGACACCGCTGGACGAACAACGTGTCGCGGTGGATGGAACCAACTATCTGTTTGCCTCAGGTTCTTCTGATTGGCGCGATTGGACAGTTTACTATTTGCAGCCCGAGGGCACGATTTTACGCCAAACGCTTCTGGCGACTGCCTTTTTTGGCAGCATTATTGCCCTTCTTGTCGGCTTTGCCACATTTCTGCGATCCCGCCGGATCGAATTGGCTTATACGGCGTCTGAGCGTCAGCGCGAAGAATTGATCGAAACAAACCGGCAGCTTGAAAAGGCACAAACCGAACTTGCCCGAAGCGCGAAACTGGCGGCCCTTGGACACTTGGCTGCTTCGGTTACACACGAGCTGGGACAACCAATCAGCGCATTTCGCAACCACCTTGCGGCGGCAGAGTTAAGCCATGAAATTACGTCGCCCGAAACCGCCAGCAATTTGAACAAACTTGTCCACCGGATGGAAGCAATTATTGCGCAATTTCGGTTTTTTGCCCGCGGTCGCGCGGATCAGAAAGCAACAGTGCCATTGTCGTCGGTCATCGAAGAAGTCGAGAATATGTTAAGAACGGAATTTGTGAAGGCCAGGATCACCTTTCGGTCCAATGAATTGCCGGTGCCTATTAAATTGCACGCGCATCAGGTTCAACTGGAACAAGCTTTTACCAACCTGCTGAAAAACGCGATTCATGCGGTCGAAAATGAAGCGCACCCCGAAATTAATATTAACGTAACCAAGAATACCGACAGCGTTGAAATTCGTATTTCTGACAATGGCCCAGGGCTTGCCGGTGCCAGCCTTGCAGATCTGCAGGAACCGTTTTTCAGCACCAAACCTTCCGGAATTGGAATGGGTCTGGGACTGGCGATCGCGTCAGAGATCATCATCGACCACGGTGGTGAACTTAACGTTGGCAACTCAAACATTGGTGCCGAATTTATCGTTACCTTACCCGTTTTGCACGAAGGAGACCCGGAGTGACCACTGCCAGGATACTTATTATTGACGATGACCGCGAAATGCGTGTGTCGCTGTGTCATCTGTTGGAAAGCGCCGGCTATGAAGCCCTGGCTGTAAAAAGTGCGATTGAGGGATTGGAAGCGATCCTGGCAAACGCGCCTGATGCAATTCTCAGCGATGTCCGCATGCCACAAATGGATGGGCTGGAATTCCAGGTCAGAGCCCGCGAGATCAGCCACGTTCCTGTCATATTAATTTCCGCCCATGGCGATATTCCGATGGCTGTTAATGCCTTGCAAAACGGGGCCTACAGCTTTGTTGAAAAGCCGTTCGAGCCGCGCCGCCTGTTGGGTATTCTGAAAAATGCAATCCGCATGAAACGGTTGGAGGATCATACCATACGTTTGCAGGATCGGTTGGCGGAGCTTACCGATTTGGAACGTATCCTTATCGGTAACAGCAAGCAGATCATCGCCGTGCGGAATCTGATATTCGATTTTGCGATCAGCAACGCAAATGTCCTGATCCTGGGTGACACCGGCACCGGCAAAGAACTGGTGGCGCGTGCATTGCACGATCTTGGCGCCTCCCCAACTGCGCCGTTTGTACCAATCAACTGCGCAGCGATGCCACCGGCGCGGTTTGAAGAGACAGTATTCGGCACCACCGACAATCCAGTTGGTTTGATGAGCCAGGCGGATGGCGGAACGCTGTTTCTGGATGAATTAAACTCAATGCCGTATGAAACACAGGGAAAAATTCTGCGGACAATTGAAACGAAACAATATCAAAGGCTCGGTGAGACCGAAGTCCGAAAAGTAGAGCTTCGCATAATAAGCGCCGCTTCCGATCAAATTGCACAACTTGTCACAGACAGAACTTTTCGCGAGGATCTGTTGTTCCGCCTGAACACGCTGGTTATTGAGCTTCCCGGTTTGACAGAGCGCGGTGAAGACGTATTGCTCTTGTTTCGCCACTATATGCAACGTCTTAGCCAACTCTACGACCTTCCGGTCCCTGGGTTGACCAATGACGATATCTCAGCGCTCCTGTCCTACGACTGGCCCGGGAATGTCCGGGAATTGCAAAATGTTGCTGAACGGCGCGTATTGGCAGAAAAGCGTGGCGGCGGTTCGGTTCGGCTCGCGATTGCCGGGCAATCTTCCTACCAACCGTTTCCCGGCACGCTGCGCGAAGCGGTCGCTGCTTTTGAGCGGGAATTGATTGGCCGCGCAATCCGGAATGAGAACGGACATATGGACGAAGCGGCGGCCTCGCTTGGTATTGGCCGGCGCACGCTGAACGAGAAAATCGTCAAACTCGGGCTCGACAAAGAAGCTTTGCTGAACAACTGACCTGCTCTGCGGACTTCCGCAAAGAGATTTTCGCAGGTCCTGCATTTTCCTTCATATCGCAAATTATTGTAGTTGCGCATGAACATCCCAGGCCGATTTGCGGCCTTTAATTGGGAGGAAATGTCATGAAAATGTTAAAAGCGCTTGTTGTCAGTGCTGGTCTTGTCGCATCGGGCGGGGCTTTTGCTCAGGATGCAAATTATGTGTTGAACACCGCGTCCACAGGCGGCACCTATCACCCGGTTGGCACTGCGATTTCGACCCTGTCGAAAATCAAATTGCTGCCGAAACAGAAATTTTCACTGACAGCCGTAAACTCGGCTGGTTCTGGTGCAAACGTGCAGGCACTGTCTGCAGGCACGGCCGATTTTGCAATTCTGCAGGGGCTTTTTGGCTCATACGCAATTACCGGAACCGGCCCGGTAAGTGAACCTCAGACAAACCTGCGCTCGGTGACCATGCTGTGGCAAAACGTAGAGCAATTCATTGTTCCGGTCGAAAAGGCCACGACTGGAACCGTCGAAGATTTGAAAGCGCTTACCGGCATGTCGGTGGGAATGGGCAAGCAAAATTCTGGAACCATCGGGTCCAATACCGTCTTGCTTGCGGGTCTGGGTCTGGATCTGAATGCAGACTTTACTTTGGTATCGGCAGGCTACGGCCCGACAGCTGATGCCATGGCAAACGGTCAGGCAGTTGCTGCGGGTATGCCTTCGGGTCCCCCCACCGGTGCCATCACTAAATTGATGGCGTCAAACGAAGGCAAATTCACCATTCTGGACGTGACTGCAGAACAAGCCGCGGCCATGGACGGTGGACGAAATCTTTGGGTTCCCTACACCATCGCGGCTGGCACATACCCGGGTCAGTCTGAGGACGTGAACACAATAGCCCAGCCAAATTTTCTGGCGGTTAACGCAAGCGTTGACGAAGAGCATGTCTATCTTCTGACCAAAACCATCTACGAAAACCTGCCATTCCTGCAGGCGATCCACCCAGCTACAAAGGCAATGGCGATCGAAAAGGCGATGGCAGGATTGCCAGCGCCGCTGCACCCGGGAGCGGCGCGTTATTACGCCGAAATTGGTCTGGAAATCCCGGCAAATCTGGTCGCAAACTAGCGCGTAAAAAAACCTGAGGGCCACCGTTTCGGCGGTGGCCCCATTGCCATCGGGGTAAAATGACAAATACCATTGTTGACGGCCAAAAATCACGTGCCGCGCTTCTTGACATGCCCACAGGGCAATTGGGTGCGAAGCATCTGGTGCTGATTTTCGCATTGGGTTTTGCCGTCTGGCACATTCTAACGAACGTCTACCTGACGGAACCGGGTCTTTGGCAGAATGCCATCCATTTCGCCGGTTTTGCGTTTCTGGCCTCAGTTACCCTTAGCCCATGGGGAAAAAATTCCGCCAAAACGTGGGCGTGGGTGATCGATATTGTCTACGGTTTGCTGGTCGCCGGGGCCGCGCTTTGGGTCGCTGGGGCAGAGACCGGGCTGTATGAACGGTCCCTTGCGGTTACGGGTCAGGGCTGGCAGTTCAGAGCGATCGACTGGGCCGCCGGTCTGTTGCTGATTTTTGCGTGTATTGATCTTTCCCGGCGCGTGGCCGGGTGGGTTATCCCAATTCTGATCATCCTCTCACTTAGTTACATCCTGTTCCTGGGAACGATGCTGCCTGGCGTTTTTCGGGCTGCAAGCCTGCCGCTGGACGATGTTTTGTTCCGAACGCTTTATAACGATGAGGGGATGTTCGGCATCCTTGGGAATATTTCGGTCACCAACATCACCCTGTTCATGATCTTTGGCGGCTTTTTGGTGGTCTCAGGTGCCAGCAACTTTGTCATCGAAATTTCCAAGATCGTTGCTGGCCGGGTCAAAGGCGGCGCAGCCTTTGTCGCCGTGTTGTCATCGGCTTTGACCGGCACAATATCCGGGTCTGCCATTGCCAACACCGCTTCAACGGGCGTGATCACAATCCCTTTGATGAAATCCAACGGGTTCCGCCCGCAATTCGCCGCAGGTGTTGAGGCCGCCGCCTCCACCGGTGGTCAGCTGATGCCGCCGATCATGGGCGCTGGCGCATTTGTGATGGCAAGCTATACATCGATCCCCTACGGAACCATCGTTGCGGTTTCCGTTGTGCCGGCGATGCTTTATTTTCTGTCGGTCGCGTGCATCGTGCGGATCGAAGCGGTAAAGTACGACGCGGGTGCAGAAACTGATTTGATTGTTGACCAGGGTAAGATGATTTCTGGCGGCCTGGTTTTCGTGGTGCCTTTGACTGTCATGATTTGGCTTTTGCTTTCGGGCGTAACGCCTTCCTACGCGGCCTGTTGGGCAATCCTGACGCTGATTGTGACGTCATGGATCACCAGTCTGGTGGCATTCCTGAACAAGGATGGGAATTTCCAGCCGGTCAATATGGGGCCGTCAAAGATTGCCGAGGCTCTGGTTAGTGGAATACGATCGGCCATCATGACGGCGATTCTGCTGACCGCAATCGGGATCATGAACAACGCGATCGTGACAAGCGGTGTGGGTAACGGCTTTTCACTGATGATTGCGCAATGGTCCCAGGGATCGCTGGCCCTTGCGATTGCGCTTATAGCTCTGGCTTCGCTGGTCCTGGGCATGGGGCTACCGGTCACGGCTGCCTATATCGTCCTTGCAATACTGACCGCACCTGCATTGGCTGGCCTGATGGCAGATGGGTTGATTGTCGAACAGTTGGTCTCGGGCATTTCAGATCCGGCTAAATCGGCGTTGTTTGCGCTGGTTGACCACCCCCTTGCAGCAAAGGTAACAACCGGAATGACCATGGGCGAAGCCTGGGAATTGGTCCGAAACATGCCCTTTGAGATCGCCGTGACGATACGACCTTTATTGATTGATCCTGCGCTTCAGACGACGTTTTTGCTGACAGCACATTTAATTATCTTCTGGCTCAGCCAGGATTCCAATGTGACACCACCGGTTTGCCTTGCCGCTTTTGCCGCCGCCGGGATCGCCGGTTCCCGTCCGATGGCAACTGGTTTTGAGAGCTGGAAAATTGCCAAGGGCCTTTATATCGTTCCACTCCTTTTTGCCTACACGCCATTGATTTCCGGCGAGTTGATCGAAGTTTTGCAGATTGGGTTCTTCGCACTCTTTGGGATTTATGCAACCAACGCATTGATCCAGTGGTACGCGGAAGGGCCGATAGGGATTGTGACAGTGCCGCTATTGGTTATTGGTGCCATCGGCGCCTATTGGCCGCTTGCACTTTTGCCCAACATCCTGGGGGCAGTGGCAGTTTTGGTCGTGATTGTAATGTCCAGCAGACATAAGAACAACGCATCACCGAACCGGTAAAGCTGACCTTGGCCGACCGGCGGAAAACAGTGCGTGAGGGCCCAAAGCGGGAATGTGCCGCATTCGACACCAAAGTCAGTTTCAGGCAGAAGACCGGCACCCAGCCCACAAACTTGTTCGAATACTGTTTTCACCAATTCTGACAATATATTGTCGCGAATTTCGTGTGACCGATGGGGACCCGAGACTGCTTGTAACCGGTGACCCGATATATCAGAGGCATTGAAATGCATCGTGGCCCGCTCAAATAAATATCAAAATACGGTTGAGGTTTTGGTGGAGCCTAGGGGGATCG
>CAZETX010000037.1:5759-27887 GCA_964514925.1 uncultured Marinosulfonomonas sp. | reverse complement strand
TTTGAATGGGCAGGCGCTGCTTGATCCAATTGCGAATAGTGGCAACCGACAGGCCCAGCTCTTCAGCCGCTTCAATGATTGAATATGTCAGGTTTTTTTTGACCCGGCTGGCTTTGATACGTTTAGCCATTTTCTGAACTCTCAAACAACGCGCGAATGTCATCGACTCGCCAGACCGTTGTGCGGGGCCCAAGTTTTTGCGGCTGTGGAAAGCGACAGTCTTTGACGCCTTGCCACCATGAGGATTTTGATACTGGGATCGGGCCGGAGGGGGCCAGGATTTGCGATAGGCGAACAAAGCCGGTTTTCGGGAAGTCTGGGTAGTCCATGCTGATATAGCCTCGATTTTTGTCATTCGAGGCGGTTTTATCTGGTCTACTTGGTGTTCAGGGCGAATTGAAAACGCTAAAACGATTAGCCAAAAGCATGCAGTTTAGTCGTTTAATCGCCCGAAATAGCGCTTTATTCGCTTTCGAAGAAGTCGATAATCTCGGGAAAGCTATCTGCTGCTTCGCGCAAGTGGGATCGAATCGTTTCATCTGTGACAAGTAACCCGCATTCTTCAGTTGCTGATTCAATGTTCTTAGGTGCCGAGGATTTCAATTTGCGTGGGTCAAATCGATACTTAATTACGGAAACTGCTAAGAGGATTTTTTGGAGCGACTTTTTCTTTCGACCATCGAAATTCACACGCTTTTTTTCACTACTTTCTTCAAACTTGCCAGTCTCAATTTGATCCCAAAGGTCATTATACTCCCATTCTAAATTTTCTAATTCTTCAAGTCGCTTGCACTTGGTTCGATATGCTTTTTCCAAATTCAAATAAGATTCCTTGTAGTCGATAAATGAAAGCAGTTTTCCGAATTCTTGGTCCCTCATGAAAGCTGCTAAATCATCCCCATCGTCATCAAACTCGGTTTGTTTTCTCCATTCAAGAAAGTCTTCTGGTGCAGGCTGGTCAGGTAGCTTCGATTTAGCGATTGCCCGATTGGCAAGCTCCAGCCATTCAAAGAATGATGATACAATCGGCACCTCGTTTGGCGCGTTTTTCAGGGTTTCCCGATTAAAAAGTCGTGGCTCTTTATCAAGAGTCAGCGCGACACCTTCTTCCACCGTCCAGTAGGCTGTGCGTTTCCAAAAATTGTAATCAGGTAAGCACTCGCCATCATCCCAGATTTGTTTTTCTTTAGGCAAAATAGTCCCCTCGTTAAAGCATGCTGGCCTTCAATCTGCCCTTAGCGTTTCCAAAAATCCAGCCCACCAATTCGCCAGCCTCACCCGTTCGTCCCAATGCTCCCCCCTCGCATATGCGCGGCGGACCTCGTTTTTCTCAACATGCGCCAGCGCACGTTCAATCGCGTCGGGGTTCCACAACCCGCTTTCGTTGGCCAATGTGGAAAAGCTGGCACGAAAACCGTGGGCGGTCATTTCTTCACCGGAATAGCCCATACGCCGCAGGGCAGCGTTTAGGGTGTTTTCGCTCATGGGGCGGTGCCAGGATCGTAATGACGGGAAAAGATAGCGGCCTTCACCGGTCAGGGGGCGCAGTTCATCCAGTAACGCCAATGCCTGGGCTGGCAGGGGCACATTGTGGGGCTTTCGCATTTTCATGCGTTCAGCGGGAATTGACCAAACAGCTTCGTCAAAATCAAAGTCGACCCATTCGGCAAGGCGCAATTCACCGGGGCGTTGAGCAAGCAGGGCCAACAGCCGCAAACCAATCCGGGTGGTGGGTTGCCCATTAAACCCATCAATGGCCCGCAACAACGCGCCAAGCGCCTTTGGTTCAATGATTGCGGCGCGGTGGGTTACGGTGGGGCGGATAAGGGCGTCACGCAGGGCATAGGTCGGATCAGTTTCGGTAATGCCGCTGGCAACAGCATAGCGAAATACAGAACCGATCCGGGCGCGAAGGCGGTGGGCGGTTTCATGGTTGCCTTTGGCCTCGACCTTTTTCAGGCATCGCAAAACCATTGGCGCGGTAACCTCTGCAATTGGTTTACGGCCAAATTCCCGATTAGCCAGTTTCAGGTGGTATTCGGTTTTGGACAGGGTGGCGGGTGATTTGCCCTCTTTGCGCTGTTTGTCCAGAAATGCGGCCCCGATCTTGGCGAAGGTGTGGCCTTGGCTTTCACGGCGTTTCCGCCTTTCAGATTGCTTGGCCTCACTTGGATCATTGCCCGCAGCAATGTCGGCGCGCGCCGCATCGCGGATTTTACGGGCTTGGGCGAGGGTGATTGCCGGGTATACACCAATCGACAACAGTTTTTCTTTTCCGTCCAGGCGATACTTCAACCGCCACAGCTTTGAACCGTTGGGGGTCACGCTCAGGAATAGCCCGTCAAAGTCGGCAACTTTGTAGGTCTTAACCTTTGGCTTGAGGTTTCGAATCTTTACATCACTTAAGGGCATTCTGGGGGTATCGTGTTTTTGGCGTTTTCAATGTACCCCCAATTATACCCCCAAACCGAAAAGATAGAGGCGGACGGTAAGAAACGTGATTGGACAAACTGTTCCATTCTTAGCCTTATATACAAGGCTTAAACGGATGTCACGGGACGTTAAAAAATGTTGAAATGGTGCCCCCACACGGACTCGAACCGCGGACCTACTGATTACAAATCAGTTGCTCTACCAGCTGAGCTATAGGGGCACTGGCGCGGGGTTTACGATGTTCCATGTAAGCACGCAAGCCCTCGTCCGGACAGATAGTGCCAAATAAAACCTGATCGCCAAACGTATCCCTAAATAATTTGACTCCCGGCATCTGGGCCCCGCTATCGGGCCACTATTCGATTGGCACGAACCACTAATAATACCGCAACAACGCCCACCAATATAACCATTAGCGCCGCTGGCGACGCTTCGTCGATCTGCTCTAAAGACGCCTTTTCATAAACCCGTGTTGCCAATGTGTTGAAATTGAACGGTCTTAATAACAAAGTCGCGGGCAGTTCTTTGACACTGTCGACAAAAACCAACAATAAAGCAGTCCCTACAGAGCCCCGTATCAGCGGAAAGTAGACCAAGCGTAAAGTTTCACCAGGTCCTTTACCCAGCGATCTGGATGCCATTGGTAATGTTGGCGGTACCCGGCCAAATGCGGCATCAGTTGCACCCTGAGCAATGGCAAAAAACCGCACACTATATGCAAAAATAATTGCAAATGCCGAACCAGTCATCAGCAGTCCAATATCTACACCTGTTGTTTTTTCCACAAGGTTGGCAACAAAATGATCTGCCAATGACAGGATGTAAAGTATCCCCACCGCAAGCACAGCGCCCGGCGCGGCATAACCAATGGTCGTAACGGGCAGCAGCTTGGACGCTATTTTACCAGATGCAAGCCGTGCTCCGTAAACCAGATAAACCGCGGCCACGACTGTAATTAGTGCGGCCATCCCCCCAACAAATAACGTGTTCACAAGCGCGCGTAATAAGTCTCGATCGACCCAAAGTTCGGGCTTCTCAAATGCATGAAATGCCATCACGCCAACGGGCAAAATAAACCCGATCGCAATCGGAAGAAAACAACCAATTGTTGTCAACCAGCCGCGAATACCAAGGATGTTCTGGGGTTCAATTGGTTTGTGCTGTTTGGACGTTTGATAAAACCGTGATTTCCCGCGGCTATATTTTTCAAAAACCACAAGCACCAGAACGATAACCAGGATAATACTTGCTATTTGCGCCGCACCGCTACGGTTTCCGCCTTCAAGCCAGGTCGTAAAAATCCCTGTGGTCAGAGTTTGAACTGAAAAATGTGCGACCACGCCAAAATCACTGACTGTTTCCATCATTACAATAGCACTGCCCGCAGCAATTGCTGGTCGCGCAAGCGGAAGCCCAACTTGCCAAAATCGCCTTGCAGGTCCGGCCCCTAATGCCCGGGCAACTTCATAAACGCTTTGCGATTGCTCACGCAATGCTGACCTGACCAGCAGAAAAACATAGGGATAAAGTGCCGCCGTCAGCACCACAACCGCAGCGCCACGCGATCTGATTTCTGGGAACCAGTAATCGCGGGAATTGGTCCAGCCAAAGGCCACGCGAAGGCTGGATTGCAACGGGCCGGCATAGTCCAGGAAATCCACCAATGCATAGGCACCGACATAGGCTGGTATTGCCAGTGGAAACAACAACAACCACTGCAAATGGCGTGATCCGGGAAACCGGTACATTGTGACCATCCAAGCAGTTATCGTTCCGATTACCGCCGATAAAAATCCGACAGTTACCACTAGAAACGCCGAATTCTTCAGGTATCTGGGCAAGGTTGTTTCTACCAGATGTGACCAGATATTCTCGGTTGGTGTAAGCGCAATCCAGACCACGACGGCAATCGGCAACGTCACGAGCAATGCAATTGCAAAAGCACCAAGGGACCAGCGATCTGGCCGAAAGGGAATTTTATTTCGGAAATGAATCTGACTGTTTTTCTCGGACATTTGGGGTCGGCATACCTAAAAGAAGTTTAAGTGTCCAGAAAACTGAATATACTCTGTCTGGCACTGAAAAAACCGAAGTGGAATACATGCAGGTCGCAATACACCTGGGCGCTCACTGCACCGACGAAGATCGCCTGCTGAAAACATTACTCGCGAATAAGGGCGCCCTGGCGACTGCGGGTGTTAGTGTTCCGGGGCCCGGGCGCTATCGCAAAACTGTACTGCGAGAGGCGCAAAAACTGCGGGGTATCCCGGCGGACAATAATGTCCGCGATTTGCTGGTTGAAACAATTGTCGACGATGATAGCGCCAAACGGCTTGTGCTGAGTTTTGATGATTTTCTTTGCCCGGCATCCAGAGTATTTGAAAACGGCATACTATATGATCAGGCAAGCATACGGCCAACCAATTTACGTAAGCTCTTTCCAAATTGGCCAGTAGAGTTTTTTATCTCTATCCGAAACCCTGCAACATTTATTCCGGCTGTGTTTCAGCATAAAGATCAGAATCATACAAATTTTTCGAAGTTTCTGGATGGGGTGGCGCTTGACGAAATTCGCTGGTCAGATGTCATTATTTCCATACGGGAACACAATCCGAATTGTGCGATCACCGTTTGGTGCAACGAAGATACACCCTTAATCTGGCCTGAAATAATTCAGCAGGTCTCTGCCCAATCCGAAACGCTCTGCTTAGAGGGTAAGAATAATATCCTTGGTTCCATCATGAAAAATGAAGGGCTGGATCGGATGGCAACCTATCTCAAAAGCCATAATCCAAGAAATGAAGCACAACGGCGGCGGATCGTCATGGCATTTCTTGATAAATACGCCATTGCTGACGCGGTTGAAGAAGAACTTGATGTCCCCGGCTGGACTGAAGATTTAGTTCGTCAGCTCACCCAGAACTATGAAGCTGATCTATTAAATATCGGGCGCATCAATGGGGTAAAATTGCTTTCCATATAGATCGCAACCGGGTCACATTCCCAGCGCTTCTTTATACAGATCCAATACCGCCTCTTCTTCAGCCAGATCAGCCGTGTCACGCTTTCGCATCGCCACGATCTTGCGCATAACCCGCGTGTCATAGCCCCGGCCCTTAGCTTCAGCCATCACTTCTTTTTGTTGATCAGCCAGATCTTTTTTCTCAGCTTCCAGTCGCTCGTATCGCTCAATGAACTGACGTAATTCGTCAGCTGTAACGCGATAGGAACCTTCGGTTACGGTATCATTCATGCCGGGGCCTTCCTCAATATTAGATGGCGTCTTTACCCTTCCAATTACAACGAAGCAAGCTGTTCTGAGGCTTGTCGTCAATTGCTGCTTAGTGCTAACTTGCATTGCAGGTGTAATCGCTAGGATACTAAATGAATTTGTTGATTTGGCCCGGTGCAGTTATCTCACTGGTTGGTGTATTTGGCCTTTTGTATTGCATTCTTGCCGCTGCAAAGGCGCGCTCTGAAAATCTTGACAAATCAGCGATGGAAGCGCGGCTTCATAAACTTGTGGCGATGAATATGGGCGCCTTGGCAATCAGTTCAATCGGCCTGATGATGGTGGTCGTTGGCGTATTGTTGGGTTAAATTTAGTACCTAAATCTGACGGTTGCCAGCTTTCTTTACTTAATGCTAGTTAACCGCCAGCCCATCTGTATCCTCCGAAATTTCCGCCCTACCTGTTTCGGGTGCCGGCGTTTCAACCGGCGGGTCTAGTTGAATTGTGTTGTCTGTTTCAGTTACACCCGTGCTTGGTTCCGCCACCTGAAACGCCCCGATATCCTGCTCCGGCGGGCCAGTTGCATTGGCCAGAGTTATTAATACCGCCCGGTGGTTATTTTGTTGGCCCAGCCGGCCGCTGGCAACCTGGCAATTATCTGATCCTTCCAGCGAAACACCGGCAATCACTTCAGTAGGGATTTCGACAAGATCACCGACTTCCAATTTTGTGATGTCGCTCAGAATCATAGGCTTGCGGTACAAAACCGCGCGTATCGGGGCCTTGGCATCACAAATGACCCTAGGCCACTTTTGGCCCCAACTATTCGCCCCGGTAAAACCTGCACCCTCCTGTCGCCCGGTATCCAGCGGATAAATCAACCGCAATACGCCCTTTTTGGCACCGTCACCCAGATCCAGCGTTACAAAGTATTCCTGATATGTCAGATCTTCCAGTAACAGCGACACTGCCCTGCCATCTTCGATCACCCCTGACTTATTAAACCCGGCCAGGGATGAACCTGGCATCTCCTTTGAAAGTTCGACAGCAAAGCTTTTTAATATCTTAACCAACACTTCCCCCAACACCGCGGCATCGGTAGACGTGACCACGCGGCTTTGTGCTGCTGTCGGCAGGATACGGCCGGTAATCAGCTGCTCTGTAAACCCGGCGACCAGTTGGATGTCCCATATCGCCAACCCAACCACGCCCGCCGCTCCACTTGTGGAAAATATCAGATGTGGTTCATCCAGCGTTTCAGTGATTTCGGGCAGTTTTGATCTTTTCACGTCCAGTCCAACAACCGCAACCTGTAGCCCGGCAGCGATTTCAGCGGCGCGAACAATAGCCGTTTTCAGGGCCTTGACAGGGCCAATATCTGATTGACCCTTGGTATGGGAAGGCGCACGTATTTTCAGGCGGAGCGCGTTTGATGCTTCTGTCTCGGACAATTCCTGTATTCCCAAAAGGCGTCACCCAATTGATCGCAAAAATTGGTTACCAGATTGTTTATTTATGACTTTCATCAGAATTATTTAGGCCCTGCACCGTCGTTTCATGCTCAACAGGCACAGTAACCCGAAAAGCTGCGCCCCCCTGTCCCGGCAAATAATTGATGCTTCCCCCCAGTCGGATCATGATTTCCCGACATATCGCCAGGCCCAACCCGGCCCCTCCGGCAGAGGTTTGTTCGGATAATCTGGAAAATTTCTCAAAAATGACCTGTTGGCTGTTTTTTGCAAGGCCACGCCCATTATCTACAAAATCGATTTCAACATTCCCTTTCCTGGACTGAACGGCTATCGTCAGCTCTGGGTCTGCCGCATCACAATACTTTCTCGCGTTTGCAACAAGATTGATGAATACCTGCCCAAGTCGATCGCTATCAGTTGATATCGACAGCCCCTCCAAAGACTTGTTTGGCAATATTTTAATATCCAGACGCGTCTCGTCAGTGGTTGCGGCAGTGATGGCACGGGACAATAAGTCTTTTAAACTAACAGACGTATAATTCAACGTCACCTGACCGTTT
Organism: uncultured Marinosulfonomonas sp.; assembly: GCA_964514925.1. Classification (GTDB taxonomy): domain Bacteria; phylum Pseudomonadota; class Alphaproteobacteria; order Rhodobacterales; family Rhodobacteraceae; genus NVTR01. Next base: position 20,190 of record CAZETX010000037.1, on the reverse strand, counting down.
TCAAGCACCGACAAATCCAGCAAATCATCCAGTAATCGTGTCAGCCGAATTGTTTCGTCATGTATGATACTTGAATATTTTTGCTGCTCAGTTGTGGTACCCGCGCTGCCATCCATCAGTATTTCGCTAAATGAACGGATCGACGTCATCGGGGTGCGCAATTCATGGCTGATCTGACTAAGAAATGCGTCTTTCTGTACGGACAATTCCGTTAACTTGTCATTTGCATCCCGCAACTGACGCGCTGTGCGGGTCAACTCTTTGGATTTGTCTTCCAATTGATATGAATATTCCAGCATTTGTGCGGTTTCATCCGCAACCGCCATCAGATCATGGACAGAAACCGACGACCCGCCTGTGATCTGGCCCAACATCGCATGCGCGGTGGCCGCACCAACAGAACCGGTCAGTTCCCGTTCAAGTTTCTCAATAAATTCCGGTGTTGCATCAGGTAGATATCCTTCCCTGCCCTGTGCCAGTGACTCTGACTGAAACAGCGCCTGCGCCTCTTCCGGGCCCATAATTCGCTGCGCCATAATCAGCAAGTCTTCGGCTTCAGCCGCACTGCCTGACCATCCCTTTGTCGCGCCAGAATGATCAAACACATTGACAAATTGCGCACCCTGCAAGCGCTCAATCGGATTTGGAAAACTCAACATTGATCCACCAACGAACATGACGGTGTTTAATGTCATGCTCCAGAAAACGGCGTGCACCAGAGGGTCCATACCCTCAATGCCAAACAGCGCCTGAGGGCGTAACCAATCCAGGCCCCAGGGCCCCTGGCTCAGCATAGTACTGGACATTACAACACCGTCCCCAAAACTGGGGATGAACATTGCATAGGCCCACACAATAAACCCGATAAGCAAACCAGCCGTCGCCCCGACCCGCGTCGCACCACGCCAGAACAAGCCCCCAATGAGGGCCGGCAACACCTGAACAACGCCGGTAAAGGAAATCAGACCAATGGCCGCCAAAGCCGCCCCTCCGCCGGAGAACCTGAAATACAAATACCCCAATGCCAAAATGGCAGCGATGCTAAGCCTGCGGGAAAATAAAACCACCCGTCGCACATCTCCATAAAAAGAGGCACGTTCCCCCCTTGCAGTCATCCAGAGGGGCATCACGATGTGGTTGGAAACCATCGTCGAAAGGGCAATCGTTGCAACAATGACCATCGACGTCGCTGACGAAAACCCGCCTAAAAAAGACAACATCGCCAGCCCCTCGGCATCAAAGGCCAGCGGCACCGTCAGCACGAACAGATCTGGGTTGCTGCCAGCGGGTAAGGTTGACAGACCGACAACCGCAATTGGCACCACAAACAGGCTCATTAACAACAGATAAAGCGGAAACGCCCAGCTGGCCGTGATCAGATGCCGTTCGCTGACATTTTCAACAACCAGAACCTGAAACATTCGTGGTAAACACAGGAAGGCAGCAGCAGACAAAAACATCAGTGTCACCCATCGGTCTGGCTGAATATCCCAAGCCGATATGGGTGACGCTTCGATACGGTCCAAAATGTCAAACGGCCCGTCCGCAACCCCCCAGACAACAAACCCACCAACCGCTAACAGGGCGGCAAGCTTTACCACTGCCTCAACTGCAATGGCCGTTACCACACCATGGTGGCGTTCATTTGCATCCAGGCTGCGTGTCCCGAATATGATGGTAAAAAAGGCCAGACCCGCGGCCACCCAGATGGCGGTTGAATTCAGGTCAGCCAGCGTCGGGGTCAGCGGTCTGTCACTGGCAAATACCGCAAACGATAACGAAACCGATTGCAACTGCAGCGCAATATATGGGGTGGTGCCGACAACGGCCATCAACGTCACGATTACCCCAAGCGAATTTGACTTGCCATATCTGGAAGATATCAGATCAGCGATAGAAGTAATGCGCTGTGTGCGGCCGATGCGAACAAGTTTTCGCAATACCCACCACCAGCCAACCATCACCAATGTCGGACCTAAGTATATGGTAACAAACTCTAATCCGGAACGGGCCGCATAGCCAACCGCACCATAAAACGTCCAGGCAGTGCAATAAATAGACAGCGATAATGTATAAACAAGCGGTGAGCGCAGCCAGCCCGTTCGCCCCTGCTCTGAGCGCCGCTCAGCAACATAAGCCACCAGAAACAGCAGACCAACATAAGCCAGACAAACAATGACCAGCAGATTAAACGATACCATTGCCGGGGCCTTTTTGTTGGCTTTTCTCTGGCTCGGATTCTGGCTCCTTTAAGCGGCGCGACAGCACCGCGGCAAGCACGATCAAACCGGCCCACACTGCAAATACATATACAATCCCGTTGCGTGTCATACCGCCTTTCCACAACAGCGGCAGCAACACCAAAAACGCACCCATTACCGGGGCAAGCCTTACAGCATCAATGGCACGGCGGCGGCGATACCCTTCCCGTGCGACAAACAATGGCTGTTTCGATCTCATCCCCCCGTCAGCCCCCTCACGGCCTCAAGCACATCTGCATTGGAAAACGGTTTGGTGATAAATCTGCTCGCTCCAAACTTTTCAGCCATTTCCCGGTCTTTTTTCTGACCTCGGGCTGTTAACATCAGAACCGGCAGATTTCGCGTTTTAAGATCAGCGCGCAGCAACTTCAAAATTTCATATCCCGACAGGTTGGGCAACATTACATCCAGAACAACAACATCCGGGTTTCGTTTTTGAACCTCTTGCACTGCTGTTGCACCATCTGAATGGGTATCAACAGTAAAGCCGTCACGCGAAAGAATAAATCTGACGGCTTCGATAATATTTGGTTCATCTTCGATAAGCAGCACGCGCTTGCCCATTCCTGCCCCCCAAAGCAAATACTGTCTTCTGGCGAATCGGACTATTGCCGGGAATTTCCTGCCTGTCAAAAACCAGAAGTATAAATCGATGGCTCTCGCCGGCCCTGACAGGCATCTCGGGCACAAATCCGACAGCTCGAGCCAACCGGTATTGCGTCAGGGTTTTTTTCGGCTGGCAATATGATCATCGTTGCCTCAAACAAAGGCGCCTGACCAAAGCTGGGTTCAGACGCGGGTTGCGCAACGGCAAAGGTCTGAAAACATTTGCCCCTATGCCCTGATTGCAGAACACAGATCGCCAGCGGCGTCAGTGGGCGGGACAAAGACTGAAACAGCGGCCAGTAGGGACAAGCCGCACCAAATTTAGGGATCGCAAACCCTTCAATCGGTTTTACGAATGTCAGGGTTCCAGAGCTATCGCAGCTGACCAACCCGCATGGCGCGTCCATTTCTTCATCAAGACTGGCAATTCTTCTAAAAACCACCCCCAGATCCAACCCAAATTTCTGTGCGATTTCCAGCGGTTTCACCCCCCTTGAATTAATCACCGACAACAGTCCTTTACGGGGCAGGGATTTGGCATCGCTGCGATATCGCGCCAGAAACTTTTGTGCGTACAGCTGCAAATTGTCCGACGTTGTAAGCTGGCCTTCCTTTGCAAGAAATTTAGCCACCGACAGCGCCTTCGCCCCTTCAAGCTCTGGCAAATAATAGCCCCGTTTTGCCAGCCAGTTTTCGAAATCTTCCTTCAGCAATGTCGGCGTAGCAGCTGTTTTTCCTTCATCGGTTTCGTCAAGATAGGCAACAAGCGACTGGGCGCTTTTGGCAAGTCGCTGACTGTCTTCATACAAATTTCTTTGAAATCGCGTTTGCCATTCCGGTTCAATTTCTTCACCGGATGCCATAATTGCCGCGGTAGACCGAATGGCCGTCACAACCGACAACATTTCATGCATGGAGGCCGCAAGCTGCGGATCGTGGGTCAGACGATCCAACAATGCTTCAACCGTTTGTAACAACGACAGATTTTTGTTGTGCTGGGCTTGGATCAAATCCGCCCACCCCGGAAAGCGGCCAGCGAACTCTTCGGTTCGATCGGTTTCTGCCTTGATCTCAGAAATATCTAACGCCGCTTCTTCCAGAACACTAAGCAATGTCGCGCGCGTTCCTTCAATCAACAGATCAGTTTCGACATCCAGTTCACGGGCAATATCAACCAACAACTTACCACCGATTCTGCGGCGATTATGTTCAATCAAATTCAGGTATGATGGCGAAATTTTTACGTTGGCGGCAAGTTCGACCTGCCGTAGCCCGCGTGAAATGCGTGTCTGACGTATACGGCTGCCGGTAAGACCAGAATTTGGCATGCGTGAAACCCATGTTTTTTCACACTATTCTAAGTGATTTGTTAACTAATTTACAAGATTGAAATCATATTTGTGTAAATTTTTACAAAACATTTATTTCGAATAAGCACCATATTGTGAAATTATCGATCCCCTCACATGATCGCGAAAGCCTAAATATAGGCTCGCATTGCGCCCAATATACGGTGCTTGTTGCAAAACTACGTAACGGGAGGAACTAAATGTCCAACTCAAATCTCACACGTCGTGGGCTGCTGAAGACGGGTACCATTGCTGGTGCCGGTCTGGCTGTACCCACGATCTTTACCGGTGCCGCCTGGTCGGCAGCACATGCCGGTTTCACCAACGCGCCGGGGCCGGATTCAGTAACAATCGGCTTTAACGTACCCCAAACCGGCCCCTACGCCGACGAAGGTCTTGACGAACTGCGCGCGCAGGAACTTGCGGTTCAACACCTGAACGGCGAAGGCGACGGCGGCATGCTGAACACCTTCAGCTCCAAAGCGCTGGACGGCACTGGTATTCTGGGTCGCAAAGTTGGCTTTGTCACCGGCGACACCCAGACCAAATCAGACGCCGCACGGGCATCTGCCAAGTCGATGATCGAAAAAGACGGTGTGACCATGATCAACGGCGGCTCATCATCCGGTGTTGCCATCGCGGTTCAGGGTCTGTGTCAGGAAGCTGGCATCATCTTCATGGCCGGTCTGACCCACTCCAATGACACCACAGGTAAAGACCGCAAAGCCAATGGCTTCCGCCATTTCTTTAACGGTTACATGTCCGGTGCAGCGCTCGCACCTGTGCTTGAAAAAGCCTATGGTAAAGACCGCCGTGCCTATCACCTGACAGCCGATTATACATGGGGCTGGACCCAGCAGGAAAGTATTGCCGCGGCCACTGAAGCCACCGGTTGGGAAACCGCTCAGAACGTTCTGACACCTGTTGGCGCCGGCGACTTTTCATCCTATATCGCGCCGGTTCTGAATTCCGGTGCCGATGTGCTGGTTCTGAACCACTACGGTGGTGATATGATCAACTCACTGACACAGGCCGTTCAGTTTGGCCTGCGCGGTAAACAGGTCAACGGTAAGAACTTCGAAATCGTTGTGCCGCTTTATTCCGAACTGATGGCCGCTGGTGCGGGTGAAAACATCAAGGGCGTGTATGGTTCCATGAACTGGAACTGGCAGCTGGGCGATGCGGGCACCGCAGCTTTTGTTAAGTCGTTTGGTGAAATACATGGTCGTCCACCTTCAAACTCAGCACATACTTGTTATGTTCAGACACTGCTTTACGCGGATGCTGTTACGCGTGCGGGTTCGTTTAACCCCTGTGCAGTTGCTGAAGCCCTTGAAGGCTTTGATTTTGATGGCATGGGCAACGGTCCGACGCACTACCGTGCCGAAGATCACCAGTGCTTCAAAGACGTGCTGGTCATGAAAGGTGCAGAGAACCCGACCAACGCCTATGACACGCTGGAAGTGGTGGAAATCACTCCGCGCGCTCAGGTCGAATACGCCCCTAACCACCCAATGTTTGGTGGCGATGAAGCCAGCGTCGGTGACTGTAACCCAGGCGCCTGATCACTTTCTGAAAATCTGTTGGGGCAGGCTAACCCTGCCCCAACACCTACGCTATAGCTAATCCAAAGGGTGGGGCCATGGACGTCATATTTCTTCAAATTCTGAACGGTCTGGACAAGGGGTCCGCTTACGCGCTGATTGCCCTGGGCCTGACGCTGATATTTGGTACACTGGGTGTGGTAAACTTCGCCCATGGGGCGCTGTTCATGATCGGTGCGTTCTGCGCCGTCACATTGCAAAAATTTTTCGGCCTGTCCTATCAGGTGATCGACGAGACCAAGACCGACTTTTTAGGCAACCCCCTAAAGGTCGATGTCCCCTACCTTGAAACATGGTTTAGCGCTGAATTCGCCGACGCAGTAATCAACTGGTCGGTACCGCTGGCCATCCTGTTTGCCATCCCCGTCATGGTTGCCGTTGGTTTCATCATGGAACGCGGCTTGATCAAGCATTTCTATAAACGCCCCCATGCGGACCAGATTCTGGTGACGTTCGGGCTGGCAATTGTGCTGCAGGAAGTCATTAAGTATTTCTACGGTGCCAACCCGATCCAGACCGGTGCACCCGACATGTTCAAGGGCGCCCTGGATTTCGGCGTGCTGGTGGGCTTTGAACCCAACAGGGTCATCTACCCCTACTGGCGCCTGATCTATTTCCTGTTTTCCGCCCTGGTTATTTCCAGCGTGTTCGCTTTCTTGCGCTTCACGACCTATGGCATGGTGGTGCGCGCCGGCATGGCAGACCGTGAAACCGTCGGCCTGTTGGGCATCGACATTGATAAGCGGTTTACCTTCATGTTTGGCATCGCCGCGGCCGTGGCCGGTTTGGCCGGCGTCATGTACACCCCCATTCTGGCCCCCAACTACCACATGGGCATGGATTTCCTTGTGCTCAGCTTTGTGGTCGTGGTTGTCGGCGGCATGGGCTCACTGCCAGGCGCGGTTCTGGCCGGCTTCCTGCTGGGCATCCTGCAAAGTTTCGCATCCATGAACGAGGTCAAAGCCATCCTGCCCGGCATTGACCAGATCATCATTTACCTTGTCGCCATCATCATTCTCTTGGTCCGTCCACGCGGGTTGATGGGCAAACGCGGCGTGATGGAGGAATAACCATGCTGGGCCTGAACAAAATCGATGCAAGACTATTCGTTATAGTGATCGCGATCACCTTGCTGACCCCCTTTATCATGCAGCCGTTTTCAGAAGGCAGCGCGCTGGCACAATTCAACGGTGGCTACCCTGACCTGATGGCAAAGGTGGCGATCTTTGGTATATTTGCTGTTGGCTTTAATATCCTCTTTGGCCTGACCGGTTACCTGTCTTTCGGCCATGCCGCCTTTCTTGGGGTTGGCAGCTACTCCGCTGTCTGGATGTTCAAACTCCTGTCACTGAATGTCATCCCTGCCCTCATTCTGGCGGTTGTGGTATCCGGCATCTTTGCCGTGGTGATCGGATATATTTCACTGCGCCGTTCCGGCATCTATTTCTCCATCCTGACACTTGCAATGGCAGAAATGAGCTATCGTTTGGCCTATTCGGTCCTGACCCCCATCACCAACGGCGAAACCGGGTTGCAGGTGCGCGCCACTGATCCGCGCATACTGGATGGCGAAGGTGCCGCCCAATACCCAAACCTGTTTGGGCTGGAACTGTCCAGTTCCTTCAAATGGGAAGTGTGGGGCCACCTGTTCACCTTCAATGTCGGGTTTTACTTTTGCGCCGTGATTTGGCTCATCGCGTTTTACTTTTCCATCCGTATTTTCCGCTCGCCCTTCGGGCTTGTCCTGCGGGCGGTGAAATCAAACCAGACCCGGTTGAATTACACCGGCCTGAACACCCGCCCCTATACGCTGGCAGCCTTTATCATTTCGGGCATGTATGCCGGACTGGCCGGTGGTTTGCTGGCGGTGATGGATCCGCTGGCCGGGGCCGAACGCATGGTTTGGACAGCATCGGGCGAAGTCGTGATCATGACCATCCTTGGCGGCGCAGGCACGCTGATCGGGCCCGTCCTTGGGGCCGGTGCGATCAAGTATCTGGAAAACATCTTTTCAAAAATCAACGAAGGCGTATTGCACGGCTGGTTTGAATTCCTGCCGGATGGCCTGGAAAACGCCGTTGTCTGGGTGCTGTCGCGTTTCACCGGTGAAGGCTGGGCGCTGACACTGGGGCTGATGTTCATGCTGGTGGTGATTTTCCTGCCCGGCGGACTGGTCGAAGGTGGTCAAAGAATTTATGGCCGCCTCACACGTAAGAAACCGGCCAAAAAAGACCCCTCCGCCCCTGCAACACCTGCCGAATAGGAAAAGATGATGGGCATTCTTGAAGTCAAAGGCATCAACAAACGGTTCGGCGGTTTGCAGGCTCTGGACAACGTAAACCTGTCAATCGCCGAGAATTCACTGCATGCGATCATCGGCCCAAACGGCGCCGGAAAGTCAACTTTGCTGAATGTACTGGTGGGCAAACTGACACCGGACACCGGCTCAGTTTCGTTTGATGGCAAATCTGTTCTTGGTCGAAAACCACATGAAATCAATCAAATGGGGATCAGCCGGGTTTTTCAAACACCGGAAATATTTGGCGACCTGAGCGTGATGGAAAATGTCATGATCCCCTGCTTTGCCAAACGCGACGGCTCTTTTCGCCTGCATGCATTTGAAACTGTAATGGATGAAACTGATCTGGTTGAAAAAGCCGAACAAATGCTGCTGGACGTCAATATGGCGGACAAGCGCGACATGAACGCGGCTTCCCTGTCGCGTGGTGACAAACGCCGCCTTGAAATGGCAATGTGTCTGGTTCAGCAACCCCGCCTGTTGCTGCTGGATGAACCCACGGCGGGTATGGCGCGCGCTGATACAAACAACACCATCGACCTGCTCAAAGAGATCAAAGAAAAACGCGACATCACCATGGTGATCATTGAACATGACATGCATGTTGTTTTTTCGCTGGCAGAACGCATTACAGTACTGGCACAGGGTACCCCGCTGGTGGAAGATACTCCCGAAAACATCAAGGGTCATCCAAAGGTGCGCGAAGCATATCTGGGTGAGACTGATACCTAGAAACAGGATACAGGACCAGCAAAACCCTCGAAAATACCACGTGCAAACCAGATTGCACCACGGAGAAAAAACATGAATACCAACCCGGATTTCAGCAAAAATGCCAACAACGCCGCAACTGCGCCTGCCTATTGCTCGGTTTGGGATATCCACGCCTATTACGGCGAAAGCTATATCGTACAAGGCGTCAGCTTTAACGTTCATGAAGGCGAAATTCTTGCCCTGTTAGGCAGAAACGGCGCCGGTAAAACCTCAACCCTGCGCGCCATCGCCCGGCTGGCGGATCCAGCCCTGTCCAAAGGTGAAATCTGGCTGGATCATCAGGCCATACACCCCATGGCAAGCTTTGAAGCCAGTCAGGCAGGGATCGGTCTGGTCCCGGAAGACCGCCGGATAATTTCCGGCCTGACCGTGGAAGAAAACCTGCAACTGGCCCAGATTGCCCCCCCCATCGGCTGGTCTCTGGAACGGATCTACGATTTGTTTCCCCGACTGAAAGAACGGCGCAAACAAGAAGGCGTCACCCTATCGGGTGGGGAACAGCAAATGCTGGCAATCGCCCGCGCCCTTGCCCGTGACATCAAACTGCTGCTGCTGGATGAACCCTATGAAGGGCTGGCACCGGTTATTGTCGATGAAATTGAAAAAACCCTGAACCTGATCAAAGAGCAGGGCATCACCACAATCATTGTTGAGCAAAACGCCAAGCGTGCCCTTGCGTTGGCAGATCGTTCGATCATTCTTGACACCGGGCAGGTTGTATTTGACGGTACAGCAAAAGACGTTCTTGATAACGAACAGCTGCGGGCTGAATATCTGGCCATTTAATCGCCCTTCACCGAATTTTTTCCAGCCAAGCAAAATAAGAGACCCGGGACATGACTGAAACCAAACTTTACCCCCCTACCCCTGAATTTGCGGCCAATTCCCATGCGGACAAGGCCAAATATGACGAAATGTATGCCGCCTCCGTTGCCGACCCGGATGCGTTCTGGGGTGAACAGGGCAAACGTCTTGACTGGATCAAACCCTATACCAGGGTGAAAAATACCAGCTTCGAATACCCTGATATTTCGATAAAATGGTATGAGGACGGGGTGCTGAACGTGTCCGCCAACTGCATTGACCGGCATCTGGCGACGCGGGGCGATCAAACGGCAATCATCTGGGAAAGCGATGATCCGAATGTCGACGCCAAAATCACCTATAACGAACTATCCGACAGGGTGAACCGGCTGGCCAACGTCTACAAATCCCTTGGCGTCACCAAAGGCGACCGCATCGTGCTTTACATGCCAATGATCCCCGAAGCCGCCTATGCCATGCTGGCCTGTGCGCGCATTGGCGCCATCCATTCCATTGTTTTCGCAGGCTTTTCCCCCGAGGCCCTAGGCGCACGTATCGGTGGCTGCAAAGCATCCCTCGTGGTCACCGCCGACCAAGCCCCCCGTGGCGGCAAAAACACGCCATTGAAAACCAACGTCGATGCAGCACTTGAAATCTGTGGCGATGTGCAAACCCTCGTGGTCGCCCGCACCGGCAATGATGTCCCGATGAAAGCCGGGCGTGACCATGCCTACGCACCGCTAATGGACGCCGCCAGCCCCGTTTGCGAACCCGAGCCAATGAATGCCGAAGACCCGCTGTTCATCCTCTATACATCCGGCTCCACCGGCATGCCCAAGGGTGTGGTGCATTCCACCGGCGGCTATCTGGTCTATGCGGCAATGACCCACCAGTATACGTTCGACTACCACGACGGCGATATCTTCTGGTGCACAGCCGACGTGGGCTGGGTCACCGGACACAGCTATATCGTCTACGGGCCCTTGGCCAATGGCGCCACCACATTGATGTTCGAAGGCGTGCCCACCTACCCCGATATGGGCCGGTTCTGGGCCGTCTGTGACAAGCACAAGGTCAACCAGTTCTACACCGCCCCCACCGCCATTCGCGCCCTGATGGCCCACGGCGATGATCCGGTAAAGGGTCACGACCTGTCATCCCTGAAACTGCTGGGCACCGTCGGGGAACCAATCAACCCCGAAGCCTGGAACTGGTACAACGAAGTCGTTGGCGGCGGCCGCGTCCCCATCGTCGACACATGGTGGCAAACCGAAACCGGCGGTCACATGCTGACGCCCCTGCCCGGTGCCACCGCCACCAAACCCGGTTCCGCCACGCTACCGTTTTTCGGCATCCAACCCGTGGTTCTGGACCCCGAAACCGGCGCTGAGATCACCGACACCGTCGCCACCGGCGTCCTTGCCATCCGCGACAGCTGGCCCGGCCAGATGCGCACGGTTTATGGCGACCATGACCGGTTCGTATCCACCTATTTTGCGACCTACAAAGGCTACTATTTTTCCGACGATGGCTGTCGGCGGGATGAAGACGGATACTACTGGATCACCGGCCGCGTGGACGATGTAATCAACGTCTCCGGCCACCGCATGGGCACCGCCGAAGTCGAAAGCGCATTGGTGGCACATCCGGTAGTATCCGAAGCCGCCGTTGTCGGTTTCCCCCATGATATCAAGGGACAAGGCATCTATTGTTATGTGACGCTTATGGGTGGTCAGGATTACACAGATGATCTGCGCGCCGAACTGGTAGGCTGGGTCCGCAAGGAAATCGGCCCCATCGCCAAACCCGACCACATCCAATGGGCACCGGGCCTGCCCAAGACGCGATCGGGCAAAATCATGCGCCGGATATTGCGCAAGATTGCCGAGAATGATTATGGGAATTTAGGCGATACATCGACGCTGGCGGACCCCAGCGTGGTGGATGATTTGATTAAGAACCGGGGGAAGTAGGTGCTGGCTTTTGCCTCAACTATCTCAAGGGCCTGGTAAAGTCTCGGATATGAGGGCAGGCTGAAAGAATGGCCAACGCAATCTTCATTCAGAATCCGCAATCCATTTACGACGATGTCCCAGGTGAAGTGTATCATTTCCCGAAACGCTATCTTTCCAGTGTTGAAAAGACTGTTGGTGACTGGGTCATCCTGTATCAGGGGCGGCAAGGAGCATTCGGCTACACGGCCATTCAGAAAATTTCTGCTGTTCGTGAAGACATTTCCAAGCCGGGACACTACTTTGCGGATGTTGAAGCTGGCAGCCTATTTGACTTTGAAACCCTTGTTCCACGCCAAAACCAAAAAGGCATTGCATTCGAAAAATCGCTGCGCGGGCCAACTGGTGCTCCAATGTCAGGTGGGCACAACGTTTCAGCAGTAAGATCAATCAGTATTGGTGAATTCCAGAAAATTGTCGATTATGGCATGTGTGAAATTCCCGATGTTTCCGCAATCCCCAGAACCGGTCCAAAGGAATTTGAACCTGCCCTCGAACAACACTTTTCTGAGGGTCAAACCGCGTTCGACCATGGCTATAGCGAAACCACCCGAGAGAAAGTTCTTACATCAAGACTTAAACGTGATGCTTCATTTTCCCGAATGGTCCGCCGAGCTTACGGGAACCGTTGCGCAATTTCAGGTCTAGAATTGAGTAACGGTGGTGGGCGTCCAGAAGTAGAAGCCGCCCATATCAAACCGGTCAGCGCATGTGGGCCAGATATTGTCATTAATGGTATTGCCCTATCCGGAACCATACATTGGATGTTTGACCGGGGGTTAATAACCATTGCAGATGACTACAGCATTGTGGTGTCCCACAACAAAGTCCCCAGCGAGGCTGCGGATCGATTGATCCGAAGTGATCGAAAACTATATTTGCCAGCAGAGGAACGAGATCATCCGCACCCGGTATTCCTGAAATACCATAGAGAACATGTTTTCGGTTAACCTCACCCCTCCCGCCGCGCCGACATCGATTCCACCCGCGTCACAGGATCCGCCATCACAGGGCTCTTCAACAAGACATTGTGCTTTCGCCCAAAAGAAGGCAAATTCACTCCCACAAACAACACCTTACAAAAAATCGATTTCATTTAACTACCAACCCGACATTATTGGCGTGCACACCTCGACCTCAGGCAAATAATTAGAAGGAAACTCCATGGACACTCCAACCGGCTGGGAAAACACTCTGGACCAAAATGAGGTCATCATCTGGCAGGGTCGCCCGGATGCAACAGTGTTCTGGTACTGGCCGCAGAAAGCCAGCCTTCTGTTAGGAGGGTTCCTTGTTATTTTTGCATTGATCTGGATGAAAATCGCCGCACAAGACGGCGGTCAGTCCTGGATGTTCGGGTTAATAATCCTAGCCGTTGCCGTGGGCCTGATGATTGGTATTCCATATGGGAAACCCTACCAGTGGAGCAAAACATGGTACCTATTGACCAACACGCGCGCCCTAATCTGTACTGATTTGCCCATGCTGGGCCGCAAGGTGAAATCCTATCCAATTACCGCACAGTCACATCTGGAATTAGAGTCGAAATATAAGTCGAACGTTTACTTTGCCACCAGGACCCATCGCACCAACCATGGGACAACAAGCCAGATTGGGATCGGATTTGTGCGTATTGATGATGCCGAAATTGTATTTGATCTGGCGCGTGAGATTCAAAAAGAAGCCACATGACATACTTCGTTCATTGACGTCACCCCTCGCGGCGCGCCAACATCAATTCCACCCGCTTCACCTCCCGGATCACCCGATCCGCCTGTATCTGCGGCATCAGGCTTAGCTTCATCGCCAGCGCCGCCAGCATCAGCACCCCACCAGAAATCCCGTATTTCAGCGCAACCAGAACATCCGTCGCCCCAAAAAACCGCACACCACACCACACCGCCGCCAAAAACATCGCCGACTGCACGATCATCACGACCCAGTTGACCCAACCCAGTTTGCCGCGAAACAACCCCAGCCCCAGGGTGAACCACCCCAGTTCTTCGGTTCGCGCAAAAATCTCCCGATCCTCGGCTTCCAGTGCTTCCTCAATCATCTGATCAAGCTTTTCCATCTGTGTTCCTTTCTAAAATCCCACGCAATTTGCTGCGCGCATGCATCAATCTCGTTTTCACCGTGCCCGCAGGCACATCCATGGCCATCGCCACCTCAGCCACATCCATATCCGCCAGATAAAACAGCGCCACCGTCGCCGCCTGATCCCGTGACAGATGCGCCAAAGCCGCACGCACCCGCGCCCCGTCCACCGCTGCGGGGCCACTTTCAGCGACGTCCATATCCACCTCCTGAACATACGCCGCCGCCAGGGACCGATCCCGTTGCCGCCCCTTGATCACCTTCGCCACCCGGCGCGTCACGATTCGCAACGCCCAGGGCAAAAACGCGCCCGTGTCCCGCAACGACCCAAGCCCGCGCATGATCTCGATCCACGCATCCTGCACCACATCCCGCGCGCCTTCGATATCCCCCAGCAACCGCACCGCATGCGCCATCAGCCGCGGCCCGCGCAGCCGAACCAACCGCGCCAACGCCCGGCGATCCCCGGTGCGCGCCGCCGCCACCAAAAACCCCTCCAACGCCTTTTCGCTTTGTTTCACGGCCATTTCACCCCTTCATACCCATAGGTGCGCCAAATCCGAAAATCGGTTCAATCTAATCGACATTTTCTCTTTTTGATAAATATCCTCGCCAAAGGCCCGGC
>CAZETX010000037.1:0-5659 GCA_964514925.1 uncultured Marinosulfonomonas sp. | reverse complement strand
CAACGGGGCCGAAAACTTAAATAGGCCCAACAGGGCCGAAAACAAAAAAATGGCGCGGCCCCGCCTGGGGTCGCGCCACAATTTCTTAACCATAGCCCGGTTTTATTTCAGCGCGATATCAGTGATAACACTGGTCCAGGCACCGCTTGGCTCCATTGTGATCACAGGGTCAGAACCCCCGCCCATCAACGTTGCAACCGTACGGGCATAATCAGCCTCATCCAGCGCCCCGTTTGATCCGGCGGTCAGTTTCGCAATCTCACCCATCATCCGGCGCTGGTGCTTTTCAGTCTGGGCACCGGTTTCGTCATATTCCAGAACGATATCGGCGGCGGCATCCGGGTTTTCTTCGGCCCATTTCCAGCCCTTCATTGACGCACGAACAAACCGAACCAGCTCATCCTTGAATTCGTCATCATTCAGACGATCCTCCAGCACATACAGCCCGTCTTCCAGTGTCGCCACGCCCTGATCTTCATACTTGAAAGTCACCAGATCGTCGGCCGTCAGCCCGGCATCAATGATCTGCCAGTACTCATTATAGGTCATGGTCGATACACAATCGGCCTGACCCTGTAGGATCGGATCAACGTTGAAACCCTGTTTCAACACGGTAACACCACCGTCTGATCCATCCGTGGCAATGCCAAGGCTGCTCATCCAGCTCAGGAACGGGTATTCATTACCAAAGAACCAGACGCCCAGTGTTTTACCCGGGAAATCCGCCGGCGCCTTAACGCCACTATCGGCGCGACAGGTCAGCATCATGCCTGAACTTTTGAACGGCTGGGCAATATTCACCAGCGGCAATCCCTTTTCGCGGGCTGCCAATGCACTTGGCATCCAGTCAATCACCACATCCGCACCACCACCGGCCAGAACCTGTGTCGGGGCCACATCCGGGCCACCGGGCTTGATGGTAACATCCAGATCTTCATCCGAATAAAACCCGTTCTCCAGCGCAACATAATAACCGGCAAACTGGGCCTGCGTGACCCATTTTAGCTGCAATGTCAGCTCTTCAGCCGCCCCTGCACCTGACGCGGCCATCGCCATTGCAGCCGCCGTTCCTAAAAATAGTTTCTTCATCTTCATTCTCCCTGTGTTGAAGTCGTTTGTTGAAGTCGTTCAAGTTAGTTTCTTTGTTGTCCCCGTTGTGAAGGATGCCAAAAAGTGATGCCCTTTTCAAACAATGTTACCACGCCGTAGAAAGTTGATCCCGCCAGCGCCGCCACGGCAATCTCAGCCCAGACCATATCCATCGACAATCGCCCGGCCTCGGCCTGAATGCGAAACCCCATACCATAAATAGGTGAGCCGAAATATTCAGCCACAATGGCGCCAATCAGCGCCAGCGTCGTTGCAATCTTCAGCCCGTTAAAAATAAACGGCATCGCTGCCGGCAGCCGCAATTTGATCAGGCTTTGTGTATAGCTGGCCGAATAGGTGCGCATCAGATCGCGCTGCATGGTATCGCTTTCGCGCAGACCCATGACCGTATTTATCAGCATCGGGAAAAACACCATCACCACCACAACGGCCGATTTGCTTTCCCAGCCAAAACCATACCACTTTACCAAAATCGGCGCGATCCCGACAATGGGCAAAGCCGCTACAAAATTGCCTATCGGCAGCAACCCGCGCTGCAAAAATATCGACCGGTCCACCAGTATCGCCACCAAAAACGCCGCCAGACAGCCGATAATATACCCCGACAAAGCCCCCTTTACGGCTGTTTGCACAAAATCCTTCCACAAAAACGCGCCCGAATTGACAAACCGCTCACCAATGGCACTGGGGGGTGGCAGAATAATCGGGCTGATGTCCAGGCCGCGCACCATACCTTCCCAAAGCACCAGCATCGAAATGCCAAACAGCGCCGGGACCAGTATTTTTCCCCAGCGGGTCTGGTTCAGCTCGGTTCCGGCAATCAACAGATTGATCAGCGTCGCCAACCCCCAGAATACAAAGGCAAATACCAGCCAGTTCATTGCGCCATCCCCATGCGTTTCAGGGTGATCCGCTGGATCAGACCAATTAGCGCCACCAATCCGCCCGCTAAAATGGCAGCGGCAATCAGCGCGCTCCAGATCCGGATCGGCGGGCCAAACTGATCCCCCACCAGAATGCGCGCACCTAAACCGCGCAGCGCTCCGGTTGGCAATTCCCCCACAATTGTACCCACCAATGCCGCCGCAATGCCAATTTTCATACTGGTGAACAGATACGGCATCGAACTGGGCAGGCGCAGCTTCCAGAAACTCTGAATACCGGAAGCACCATAGGTTTTCATCAGATCAAGCTGCATCATATCCGGGGATCGCAGCCCCTTGGTCATGCCCACAAGGATCGGGAAAAAACACAGATATGCCGAGATAATCGCCTTGGGTACCAGCCTTTCCTGCACCCCAATGGCGTTCATCAACACGATGATCATCGGCGCTAACGCCACGATCGGAATGGTCTGGCTGATAATCGCCCAGGGCATCATCCCCATATCCATCACCCGGGAATAAACAATGGCAATCGCCAGGCTCAACCCGATCAGCCCCCCCAGCGCAAAGCCCCAAAGCGTCGCATTCAGCGTGATCCAGCCATGGAATACCAGTGACCTTTTGGATGTGACCTTCTTTTTCACCGTGGTTTCCCACAGCTCGGCGGCAACCTGATGTGGTGCCGGCAGACGCGCGCGTTCCTGCCCCATTGTATCGGCAAAAACCTCCTGAAATGACAATTCAACCCCGGCGCGTTCGGCCTGATCATAGCTCCACTTGGAATTCATCTGAAAGGCGGCACCATACCAAATCGCCAGAATTGCCGCCAAAACCGTTAGAATGGGCAACACCGACTTCATTTGCCGCCCCCCGTCGCGCGCCCATAGCGATAAATCAGCATGCCAATGTAATAGATCGGATAAACCCAGATATAGGCCCAGACCGTCTGACCCAGAAAACCGGTCATTTCGGGGCCGCGAAAAAACAGCAACGCCACGATGATATAGCCAACGATATTTGACCAGAACCGGCGTTTATCCACAGTCGCCCAAAACTCAGTCATCAGAATGCCCCGCCCGTAACCCGTCGCGCACCCTATGCGCTACTTCAATAAACTCGGCACTGTCGCGGATATCCAGCGGTCTTTCGCGCGGCAGCGGACTGTCAATAATATCAGATATACGCCCCGGTCGCGGGCTCATCACCACGATCTTGGTGCTCAGATATACCGCCTCAGGGATCGAATGGGTGACAAAGGCGATGGTTTTGCCGGTGCTGGCCCATAACTGCAACAATTGCTCATTCAGATGGTCGCGCACGATCTCATCCAGCGCCCCAAACGGTTCATCCATCAACAGGATATCGGCATCAAACGCCAGCGCCCGCGCAATGGATGCGCGCTGCTGCATGCCGCCGGATAATTGCCACGGAAACTTGTTTTCAAACCCGGCCAGATCAACCAATTCCAGCACTTTTGCAACACGCGCCGCCTGATCCGCCTTTGAAAACCCCATTATCTCCAATGGAAGGCGCACATTTCCCGCAATCGTGCGCCACGGGTACAACCCGGCCGCCTGAAACACATAACCATAGGCCCGCGCCCGCCGCGCCTCATCCGGGGACATGCCATTCACCAACATCGTGCCCCCCGTCGGGGTCTCCAATGCTGCCATCACCCGCAAAAGCGTGGTCTTGCCACAGCCCGACGGGCCGATGAACGACACGAACTCGCCCCGCTCAATGCTCAGGTTCACTTCCTTCAACGCATGCACAGGCCCGTCATTGGTCTGAAACGTCAGCGACAGGTTTTCAGCCCGGATTACCGAATTGTCAGCGTCCTTCATCAAACCACGCCCATTGGAATGCCGCGGTATTTCACCGGATTGGGTTCGTGCCTGACACACATGCCGTTATTCAACTGGTGAACAATCGTCGCCCATTGGCTATTGGCCAAAGTCATTTCAGCTTGCATGGTTTCCCCCCCGTACCCGCTGCCAGGCGGCGGTAATTTCATCAACCAGCATATCAGTTTCCAAGTCACCGGTTGCGTAACCAATAACCGAAATCCGAATGATCTGGCGCTCACCCCAGGTGCCATGGCTCGGGTAGACCAATCCATTTTTCTGAACGATATCCAATACCTGCCGGGTTTGCTCATCGCCTTCAGCCGCCTCGCCACAACAAATTGCCACCTGATTGCAGGCAATTTCATTCAGCACCGTAATACCGGGAACTGATGCCAACCTGTCGGCCGTCAACCGGGCAAGGCGGCAATGACGCGCCACCATTTCCTGCACCCCTGCACGCCCCAGATGCCGCAGGATCGCATAGCTGGCAACCCCCCGGGCGCGGCGCGACAACTCAAAGGTGGAATCCGTCGGTTCCCAGTGTTCTGATGTATCGGGCAAATAACTGCCACGGGCCGACATTGACGCCACAAGCGGCGCGCGATCACGGGTTATGCACAGCGCCGCATCAAACGGGGCGTTCAGCCATTTGTGCAAATCAACCGCCCAGCTATCGGCCAGCTCAACCCCGGCCAGCCGTTTTCTCAGCTCGGGCACCGCCTGCAGCCATAGCCCAAACGCCCCATCCACATGCACCCAGCCACCGCGCGCCTGAACCATGGGGATCAGCACTTCAAACGGATCAAATGCGCCGGAATTAATCTGACCGGCCTGCAGAATAACCAGCGGCGGCGCATCACAGGCGTCCAGCGCTGTTTTAAACGCGCCGGGCAACACCCGACGCTGTTCATCGACCGCCACCCGGCTCAGCCGCCCGGCCCCAAAACCGGCATAACGCAGCGCGGCAAACGGCGCCGAATGGGCAGCGTCACCGATCAAAACCGGAATTTCCGGCGCCCCGAACAACCCCTGATCCTCGACATCCCAGCCCTGATTTTGCAACAGCGCATGTCGGGCCGCCATAATACCCTGGGTATTGGCCACCGTCGCCCCCGTCACAATGCCAACACCACAATCCTCCGGCAGCCCCAACAGGTCCAGCGACCAGTCACACACCGCCCGCTCCATACCGGTAATTGCCGGGGTTTCCGCCGCACTGCCGGCGTTCTGCCCCCATGCCGAAACCAGCATATCAGCCGCCACACCAACCGGATGCGACCCGCCAAGCACATAGCCAAAATACCGCGGTGAACACATCTGGCTCAATCCGGCGTCGGCATCTTCAACCATCTGATCAATAACGCTGTTGGCCGCCATTCCTTGTTCCGGCAACGCTGTGCGAAACCGGCTTACGGCTTCATCAACATCCATCTCAGGCACAATGGAACGCTTCCCCACACCCTCACGATACTCAATAGCGTACCGTCCGGCGTCCTGCATTGCCAATTTTTCTTCTGGGGTCAGACCTGACACATTAGACCCCGCTTGCCGGAATACCGGTGCGTTTTACCGGGTTGGGGGCGGTCAGTTCTTTCCACTGGCTCAGCGCCTTGTTCACCGTGCCGTTTGGCTCACGTTTCACAAACCTGCCGTGTCCCTCCTGCGTCCGTATCTCTCCGTCATGCACCGCCACATAGCCACGCGACAACGTAAACCGCGGCAACCCTTTCACATGTTTGCCCTCAAACACGTTGTAATCAATAGCCGATTGTTGACCCTCGGCGGCAATGGTTTTTTCCTTTTCCGGGTCCCAAACCA
>CAZETX010000036.1:0-28851 GCA_964514925.1 uncultured Marinosulfonomonas sp. | reverse complement strand
CCTGACAATTTATTACCCAACCGAACTATGGTCTGATTCCCGAAATTCGTCAAAAATCGGCCAATTCCGGGTGTTACAAAGTTTAAACAGGGGGCTCAAAAACTGTTACAAAGTTTAAAGACACCGCGGTTTTCAGCTCGGATCACGCCATTTGTTAACCATAGGATAACGCCGGTCCAGCCAGAAACTGCGCATGGTCAACCGCGCCCCCGGCGCCGATTGGAAGCGTTTGAACTCTGAACTATAGATCAGATTTTCAACCTTTTTAACCACCCCCCGCTCAAACCCCATCGCCACCACATCCTTCACCGATGCCTCATTATCTATCAGCTCGCACAGGATCACATCCAGCACTTCGTAAGGCGGCAGACTGTCATCATCGCGCTGGTTTTCGCGCAGCTCGGCGGTGGGTGGCTTGTCGATCACACGGGGCGGTATCACCTCACCCGCAGGCCCCATCATCCAACTCCGATGGTTGGCATTGCGCCAGCGGCAAGTCTCAAAAACCCTTGTTTTATATAGATCTTTTATCGGATTATAGCCCCCCGCCATATCCCCGTAAATCGTCGCATAGCCCACCGCCACTTCCGACTTATTGCCCGTGGTCAACAACATTTCACCAAACTTGTTGGACATCGCCATCAGCAGCAAACCCCGCAGGCGCGACTGAATATTTTCCTCGGTCAGACCTTCCTCAAGCCCATCAAAAACCGGCGCCAGCGTCTCTGTGATCGCCGCCCGGCCCTGGGCAATGGAAACCGTCTGGTAGGTGCAGCCCAGGTTTTTGGCGATCTCAGTGGCATCATCTAAAGAAGATTGTGACGTAAATTCAGAGGGTAACATGACACATCTAACGTTATCCGGCCCCAGTGCATCCGCCGCAATTGTAGCCACAATCGCAGAATCAATTCCCCCCGATAACCCCAGCAAAACATTGCTAAATCCGTGCTTTCCCATGTAGTCGCGCAGGGCTTCCACCATGCAGCGGTAATCCTGCTCCCAGGCATCCGGCAGCTTGCTCATCACACCGGGCAACACCCGCCAACCGGCCCCGGTCCGCTCCAGATCAACATGGGAAATCACTTGGTCAAATACCGGTAGTTGCACCATCAATTCGCCGTCGGGATTTAGCACAAAAGTGCCACCATCAAACACCTGATCGTCCTGTCCGCCCACCATGTTCAGGTAAATAACCGGCAATCCGGTTTCCACCGCGCGGGCCACCATATGGTTTATCCGCACTTCCATCTTATCGCGATAATATGGCGAACCATTTGGTATTAAAAGAAATTCCGCGCCCGACTCTGCCAGTGTTTCGCTCACATCCTGATGCCATGCATCCTCACAAATCGGGCTGCCGATCCGGGTGTTGGCAACACTGTAAGGCCCGCCAAGCGGTCCCGCATCAAAGATACGCACCTCATCAAACACGGTTTCATTGGGCAGATGATGCTTCAGCACCCGGCTGACAATCCGCCCGCCATTCAACACATAATAGGCGTTGTAAAGCTTGCCATCCTCACGGCACGGCCCGCCAATTGCCAGCGCCGGACCCCCTGCGCAATCACGTGCCAACCCTTCCAACTCAGCCAGTGCAGCGTCAATAAACACAGGCTTTGTAACCAAATCCTGGGTGTTATAGCCGGTGATAAACATCTCACTTAACGCCACCAGATCGGCCCCGGCAACTTTACCTTTTTGCCAGGCATCCAAGGCCAAAACACGGTTCCCCGCCAAATCCCCCACTGTTGGGTTTAACTGCGCAAGTGTCAGGCGAAATCTGTCAGTCATATCAAGCTTATCCAAGTTTTTCACAAAGTCTTATCAGAGATACCTGCAAGGGAAAGCAACACTGCGCAAAAAACATTGTCACTCACAACCTGCTGATTTAGGCTTGGCCAAATAATCGGTTAATAAGGCCGTGTCGACAATCGGGGGCTAACTTGTCAAATTTCAAAACTCGTACACACGCAGTAATTGCAGGGCTGTTTGGGCTTGTTTTACTGGCGGCACCACTTTCCGCACAGCAAAATAATGATGTCATAACAAAGCAGTACGATGACGGCGGTGTTTATATTGGCACCTTTAAAGACGGCAAACAACACGGCACCGGCACCTATCAACTGCCCAATGGGTACGAGTACGAAGGCAGTTGGGTAGAAGGCGAAATTCTGGGGCAAGGTGTTGCCAAATTTCCAAATGGCTCAATCTACGTTGGTGCTTTTGCCAAAGGAAAACCGGAAGGCATCGGCAAAATCACTTTCGCCGATGGCGGTACCTACGAAGGCAGCTGGCAGAACGGTGAGATTAACGGCTCTGGCGTCGCCACCTATGCAAACGGCGTGAAATTCGAAGGCGGCTTTAAAGGCGCACTGCACCATGGGCAGGGGCGCATGGAAAGCGATAATGGATATATCTATGAGGGCAGTTGGGTCAACGGGATCAAAGACGGTGAAGGCAAAATCACCTACCCCGACGGAGCCATCTATGAAGGGACATTGGTCAACGGCGTGCGCGAAGGCAATGGCTCGCTTTCATTACCGGATGGCCTAACCTTTGTTGGCGAATGGAAAGCCGGTCAGATCAATGGCAAAGGCACTTTAACCCAACCAAATGGCGATATTTACGTCGGCAGTCTGTCCGAAGGCAAACGTCAGGGCGACGGTCAGGTTACCTATGCAAATGGTGATATTTATAAGGGTCAGTTTCAAGATGATACACGTCAGGGTATCGGCACATTCACCGGGACCGACGGCTATACCTATGTAGGTGACTGGGTTGCCGGCCGAATAGAAGGCATGGGTAAAGTGACCTATCCGGATGGCTCTGTATATGAAGGTGCGTTCAAAAATGATTTGGCTGAAGGCCCTGGCAAGATCACCTACCCTGACGGCAATACTTACGACGGCGAATGGCAGGCGGGCGTCATCGAAGGAAAAGGCATTGCAAGTTACGGCGACGGGCTAACCTATGAAGGTGAGTTTAAAAACGCTAAAAATCACGGTCAGGGAACAATGACCTTCCCGGACGGTTATAGCTATGTTGGTCAATGGGTTGACGGGCAGCGCAGTGGCGAAGGCAAGGCCACTTACGCAGATGGTTCAGAATATGTTGGTACGTTTCTGCTGGGTCAGCGTAGCGGAAAAGGCACCATCACCATGTCGGATGGGTTTACCTATACTGGTGACTGGAAAGACGGAGAGATTGACGGCGAAGGGTTAGCAACCTACGCCAATGGCGACGTTTATGAAGGCTCTTTCAAAGCCGGAAAACGTGAAGGTCAGGGAACAATCCGTTACGCCACAGGGCAGGAAACCAGTGGTAAATGGACCAACGGAGCCCTGAGCGAAACAACTGAAGAAACCGCCGACAACTGATCAGTCTACGCCTATTTTCACAAATGCCTCAATGTGATTTGGAACTGCCAGTTTTTCAGGGGCATTTTCATCAGGAACAGGTGCGCTGTGCAGTGTTTGGATTGGCACAGTCCCGGCCCAGATCGGCAGGGCGTAATCCTCTGCATCGTCAACAGGTCCACCGGTTCTGATCTTAGCCGAGGCCTGGGTTATTGGCATCCATAATACGGCCGTCGCCTTAAGCTCTTTTTCCGATATCGGGCGCAAAGTTTCCCAACGTTCCGGGATCAACCGATCCACCATATCCATTAGGCTTTGTTCTTTTTCATCTCGATCCGTTACCGCGGTCGCCACGCCAAAAACCATCGCAGAACGAAAATTTACTGAATGATTAAACGCTGATCGTGCGAAAACATAGCCGTCCATCAAAGTCGCTGTCAGGCACACATTCGCGTCCTTTGATTGGCGCAGTGCCCGGCTGGCACTGGAGCCATGCCAATAAACCCTGTCGCCCACTCGCCATTGTAATGTTGGTGTCACAACAGGATGCCCATCAACCTGATACCCGACATGACACAGCGTTGCGGCATCCAAAATCTGGTTGACAACTTCGCGGTCAAAAGACCCCCGTTTATAGGTGCGTTTCAGCTTGGTTAAAGGCGTTGGATTTAATTTTGCACGTGTCACTTTAGGTTTGCTCCGTCTAGAACTTGTGTTGCCGTGGGGGTTTCAGCTCCCACCGGGTTTTTGTTGAGTCCTTGACAATAACCGCAATTTCGGACTGAACTAAATATCCAGTTTCTAGTTTTATGACCAGTCCAATATGCCCAAGAAAACACTGAACTCATTGCTGATATCACCCTCGGGCAAGGGGCCGCTGTTTATGCGGATTTATGAACATGCCAAAGCGGATATTTCTGCGAATATTATCACTGCCGGTACGCGTTTGCCGGCCAGCCGGGCGCTGGCAACTGACTTGGGTGTCTCGCGCGCTACCGTGGTTACGGCATATGATCAATTGGTTGCCGAAGGATACGCCGAAGCCCGCCCTGGTTCGGGCATATACGTTTCTGACACCGGCCCGGTAATTGGGATCAATTGCGCGCCGGTCGATCCTGATCCTACTGCGACATCTAAAGATCAAAATCTCCCATTGCAGCCGAATTCTCCGGACGACACATATTTTCCGTTAAAAAGCTGGGCCAAAAGTGTTGCCAAAACCGCCCGGACAAACCCCACGACACTATTCCAGTCGGCTGGCCCCCTAGGGGATATCGAACTTCGCCGACAAATAGTCCGACATCTAAGCGAATGGCGCGGTGTTTCAGCAAAAGCCGAGCAAATAGTCATCACTGCAGGCTCCGGTGAAGCTTTGGAAATGGCTATTCGCCTGACTTGCCAGTCTGGCGACCGGATTGGTCTTGAGAACCCAGGATACGGGCCAACCCGAAATTTCGCGAATGAATTGGGGTTACAGCCCCATTGGCTCAAGATCGGCCCGGGCGGGGCCAAACTACCGGGCAGCAGCGCTCCTGATCTGCGGGCAACAGTCCTGACACCGTCTCACCAGTTTCCATTGGGCGGCACCATGCCAAGCGGGCGTAGGAAAGCATTCATTGCCCGGGCAAATATCAAAAGCAGTTGGATAATTGAAGATGATTTTGATAGTGAGTTTCGCTATAGTGGCCGCCCGGTCCCGGCCATGGCCGGGCTAGATAATACCGGCCATACAATTTATGTCGGCGGCTTTTCGAAACTGTTTTCGGTTGGCATTCGCCTTGGGTACTTGGCAGTCCCGTTGCGATTGCTGGAAGCTGTGCAGATGCTCCTGAATACCTGCCCAAGCCACGCATCGGTCGTTGGACAAAGACCGCTGGCAAACTTTATGGCAGACGGTAAGTATCACCGACACCTTCGCCGTGTCAGGCGAGTCTATGCGCGTCGCTACGAAATTCTATTAAATGCACTGGATACAAATTTTTCGGACATCGGGCATTTTGAACGCCATAACACAGGCATGCATCTGGCTTTGCATTTGCCAACGAACATTAAAGATACTGAATTGGCAAAAGAAACTAAATCTGTCCAATTGGGTTGCCGGCCCTTGTCGGATTTCTGCTCAGGTGAGATCGGCGTAAATGGCATGTTACTGGGTTTCTGCGCGACACCCGACACAGATATTCCAATTGCGGTCCGTAACTTAAGGTCCGTTATTGCAAATTTTTAAACTGATAATCTGAGAATATCAGATTTTTTTAGGGGTTTTATTCTCTGGAACAGCGCCTATAGTCAGCGCCATGAACGTGGTGACACATAGCACAATAGTTGGCCCAGATTTGGCCCTACCTTTGCTATGCGATATTCTGCTCCTTAGCTAGCCCCTGAGCGTGCCTTTGGCGCGACCGCTCACGGGCTGAACAGCGTCAATTTCCTTCGCTAAGAACAGAATCAGAAAGACAATCAAATGACCGATACATCGAAACAGGATCACGTCCTGATTTTTGACACCACTTTGCGCGACGGCGAACAAAGCCCAGGCGCCACCATGACACATGACGAAAAAGTGGAAATAGCCGGAATGCTGGATAATATGGGTGTCGACATCATCGAAGCCGGATTTCCAATTGCCAGTGACGGTGACTTTGAAGCCGTATCCGAAATCGCAAAATTGTCCGAGAAATCAGTGATATGTGGATTGGCCCGGGCAATCCCTAACGACATTGACCGCTGCTGGGAGGCGGTCAAACACGCCAGACAGCCTAGAATTCATACCTTCATCGGTACATCGCCGTTACACCGGGACATTCCGGGATTAAGCATGGACGAGATGGCCGAACGTATCCACGATTCTGTCACCCATGCCCGTAATTTGTGTGACAATGTGCAGTGGTCCCCGATGGACGCCACCAGAACCGAGCTGGACTATCTGAAACGTACAGTCGAAATTGCGATCAAGGCCGGGGCAACAACAATAAATATCCCGGACACGGTTGGCTATACGGCCCCCCGTGAAAGTGCTGATTTGATCAGGATGTTGATTGCAGAGGTCCCGGGTGCTGACAACATAATTTTCGCCACCCATTGCCATAACGACCTTGGCATGGCGACAGCTAATTCTCTGGCCGCTGTAGAAGGCGGTGCGCGTCAAATAGAATGCACCATAAACGGTCTGGGCGAACGCGCTGGTAATACCGCGTTGGAAGAGGTGGTGATGGCTCTGAGGGTCCGTAACGACATCATGCCCTTTTCCACCGGCATCGACACCACACGTCTGATTAGTATCAGCCGCCGGGTAGCAACTGTATCCGGCTTTGCCGTCCAGTATAACAAAGCAATTGTCGGCAAGAATGCTTTTGCCCACGAAAGCGGTATCCATCAGGATGGAATGCTAAAGAACGCAGAGACATTTGAAATCATGCGCCCTGAACATGTCGGACTGTCCGAAACCAATCTGGTAATGGGCAAACATTCAGGCCGCGCTGCGCTGCGCGCCAAACTGAAAGAACTGGGTCACGAACTGGGGGACAACCAGTTGAAAGACGTGTTCGTGCGTTTCAAAGCTTTGGCCGATCGAAAAAAAGAAATTTTCGACGACGATTTGGCGGCGCTAATGCGCGACAGTTCAACAGACGCGGAATACGATCATATTCAGGTAAAATCCCTTGTAGTAATTTGTGGTACCGAGGGACCACAAACTGCCGATTTGACTTTGTCTATTGATGGACAGGACGCACGGTTTAAAGCCACTGGTGATGGGCCGGTCGATGCAGCGTTTCGTGCCGTTAAACAGTTGTTCCCCCATAATGCGAGACTACAGCTATATCAAGTACACGCCGTCACAGAAGGTACAGATGCACAGGCAACTGTCAGTGTCCGACTGGAAGAAGACGGACGCATTGTGACAGGACAATCCGCTGACACCGATACGGTGGTGGCCTCAACAAAAGCCTATGTCACTGCACTGAACAAACTTCTCGTTCGACGGTTGAAATCGGCCCCGGATTCAGATGTGAAGTCAATAGATTTTCGGGACGCTCAGTAACTATTCCAACGAATTGACCGGTCGGGGTGCATAACCTCGGCCGATCTCATTATCCCTCAATATTATACTTTTCGAACATTTTTCGAGCCATCTTGCTAGGTATTTGCACAAACTAGATGAAAAACTTGCACATATCGAATATCTCCAAAGCTACAATTTTTCATCCTGGAGCAAGTTCGCGCTGATTGGCCACAACGAGGCCTTTTTTATTGAGAATAGCTTGCCTATAAGTGAGCGCACCCGCAGACCATCAGAGTCGATGTCGGGTTACTTTATTAGAATGGGACGTCCGCGGAATGGTAAGTTTAGTTGGGTTATTTACTACCGACATGGCAATTGATCTGGGCACAGCGAATACCCTGATCTACGTAAAGGGCAAAGGGATTGTCCTGAACGAACCCTCGGTCGTAGCATATCATATCAAAGATGGCAGCAAGCAGGTCCTGGCTGTGGGTGAAGACGCCAAACTGATGCTGGGCCGAACACCCGGATCTATTGAAGCGATCCGCCCCATGCGCGAAGGTGTTATTGCAGATTTTGATACTGCAGAAGAAATGATCAAATATTTCATCCGGAAAGTTCACCCCCGTACGACCTTCTCAAAACCCAAAATTATCGTCTGTGTTCCGCACGGCGCAACGCCCGTAGAAAAACGCGCTATCCGGCAATCGGTATTGTCTGCCGGTGCTCGACGTGCTGGATTAATCGCCGAACCGATCGCTGCAGCAATAGGTGCGGGCATGCCGATCACAGATCCAACCGGAAACATGGTAGTGGATATTGGCGGCGGTACAACAGAAGTGGCCGTCCTCTCCCTGGGCGACATCGTTTACGCCCGAAGCGTGCGTGTCGGTGGTGACAGGATGGATGAAGCGATCATCAGCTATTTAAGACGCCAGCAAAACCTGCTGATCGGGGAAAGCACCGCAGAGCGGGTTAAAACTTCAATCGGGACGGCCAGGATGCCTGACGATGGTCGTGGTGCCAGCATGCAGATACGTGGGCGCGATTTACTTAATGGTGTGCCAAAGGAAATCGAAATCAATCAGGCTCAAATAGCCGAGGCATTGGCCGAACCCGTTCAGCAAATTTGCGAGGCGGTTATGATTGCTTTGGAAGCGACACCACCTGACCTGGCTGCTGATATCGTTGACCGGGGTGTAATGCTTACCGGCGGCGGTGCCCTACTGGGTGATCTGGATCTGGCGTTACGAGAACAGACAGGTTTAGCTATATCGGTCGCCGATGACTCACTAAGTTGTGTGGCACTGGGCACAGGTAAAGCTCTGGAATATGAAAAACAATTGCGTCATGTGATAGACTACGACAGCTAATTCGACTGGTTACCACCGGTCTACGGAGATGCCGTGGCAAAGGGAAGAAATTCAAACGAACAATTCACCAAACCGATCAGGCGTATTCTGGTAGGTGGCTTGGTCTTGGTTTTGTTTTCGCTTTTTCTGCTTTGGCGTATTGACAGCCCACGTGTCGACCGTTTTCGCGCAGCACTTATTGACAAAATAGTTCCATCGTTCAGTTGGGCCCTGGTACCCGTTACAAAAGCAGCAAGCATGGTTGAAGGCTTCCAATCCTACAACCACCTGTATGAACAGAACCAAGAATTACGGCGTGAATTGTTACGTATGAAGTCCTGGAAAGAAGCCGCACTGCAATTAGAGCAGGAAAACGCCAAACTTCTGGATCTGAACAAGGTTCGGCTTGATCCCAAGCTCACATTTATCACCGGTGTGGTATTGGCCGATAGCGGGTCACCCTTCCGACAGTCAGTATTGTTAAATATCGGCGAAAGGGATGGAATTGTTAATGGCTGGGCCACAACCGATGGTCTGGGACTGGTGGGTCGGATTTCAGGGGTCGGCCGAACTTCATCAAGGGTCATTCTATTGACCGATTCCAATAGCCGAATTCCGGTAACTATCCAGCCTTCCGGCCAGAAGGCTCTGTTATATGGGGATAATACCAGCGCTCCACCACTTGAATTTTTAGAAACACCTGAATTGGTCAGGCCAGGGGATCGCGTTGTTTCCAGCGGTGATGGCGGGGTTTTCCCCCCGGGGCTACTGGTCGGAAGGGTCGCACTTGGACCAAACAGAAAACTGCGCGTTCGCCTATCGGCAGATTACGAAAGGCTTGAATTTTTACGGGTGCTACGTAACCCGGTAACAGAACAGGTTTCCGACCCAGGTGGGCTGGTCATACCAATTGAGCGGGAAAAAGAAATACCGCAGTCAGCCGAACAGTCACAGGAGGCCGGTAATGGTTGATCCTGTCAGTGTCCGAAGGATGGTGTATTGGGCGATTTTTCTGCTCATCTGGGCATTTTCTATGTTTGTTTGGATACTGCCTTCGAACATCATTGACGGTAACTGGCCCGCCGCCAATTGGACATTATTATTTGCTTTCGCATGGGTCCTGCGACGACCCAACTTCGTACCGGTGGCATTAGTTGCCTGCCTGTTTTTGCTGGATGATCTAATTTTCATGCGCCCGCCAGGATTGATGGCAAGCCTGAGCATAATCGGATTGGAATTTTTACGAAATCGCTCAAAATACTCCAGAGAGCTACCCTTTCTATTTGAATGGGCGTTGGTAGCAACGGTGATATCAGCTATCATGGCGATGAATTTACTGATGCAAGCCTTGTTTGTGATCACGTTGCCAGAAATTCGTTTGTATTTTTTCTATTATGTGATCACATTATTGGCCTACCCTCTGACAGTCCTTGTCTCGGCACAGCTTCTTGGTGTGCGTCAACTTAAGGCTGGCGCAATAGATGAAAGGGGTGCAACATCATGAGCACCCACCCGAAAGACAGCGAAAACAGCAACATAATTGTTTCTCGCAGGGCATTGATTTTGGGCGGGGTTCAGCTTTCATTCATGGGCGTTTTGGGCTTGCGGATGCGGTTCATGCAGGTTGAGCAAGCAGACCAATTTCGCCTGCTTGCTGAAGAAAACCGGGTAAATATCCGGCTTTTACCCCCTGCCCGTGGCCTGATTTTTGACAGGTTTGGTGATCCTATTGCGGAAAATGAGCAGAATTATCGCATAGTGATGGTCCGCGAAGATGTCGACAATATTGAAGCCACAATCGCCCGACTTGCTCGTCTGGTAGAATTAGAGCCCGAAGATCTGGACCGGGCCACAAAAGAACTGAAACGCCAAAGCGCCTTTGTACCTGTCACAGTTGCTGATCGGTTGAACTGGGATGATTTCGCAGAAATAGCCGTTAATACACCTGCCCTGCCGGGCGTCACAACCGAAGTGGGACTATCGCGACGTTATCCTCAGAAAGCGGATTTTGCCCATGTAATTGGGTATGTCGGCCCGGTAAGCGAATACGATCTTGATGATCTGGATGATCCGGAGCCACTACTGCAAATTCCCAAATTCCAAATCGGGAAAGTTGGTGTTGAAACCAAGCTGGAATCCGTCCTGCGTGGAAGCGCTGGGACTTTACGAATAGAAGTTAATGCCGTTGGCCGGGTGATGCGGGAATTGGAACGCAAACCGGGTACACCCGGAAAAGACCTGCAATTGACGGTCGACGCAATGCTGCAAAATTTTGTGCAGGCAAGGATTGGCGACGAAAGTGCCGCAGCCGTAGTTATTGACACCACTAACGGTGACCTTCTTGCCATTGGGTCTTCCCCAAGTTTTGACCCAAATAAATTTGTGCGCGGGATTTCAGTAACCGATTACAGCGAGCTTACCCAAAACGAATACCGCCCACTTGCAAATAAATCGGTTCAAGGCGCCTACCCACCGGGTTCTACATTCAAAATGATCGTCGCGTTAGCCGCGCTTAAAGCTGACGTATTTGATCCAGAAGAAAAAGTATTCTGCCCCGGATACAAGCAGTTAGGCAACAGGCGCTTTCACTGTTGGAAGCGTGGCGGACATGGCAAGGTAAAATTGGTGGAGGCCATCTACCAATCCTGCGATGTATTTTTCTACGAAATTGCTGAACGTGTTGGCATTGATAAAATATCCGAAATGGCACGACAACTTGGTCTGGGTGTACGCCATGATATTCCTATGTCCGCGATTAACGCCGGTATTGCGCCAAATAAGGCATGGAAAAAAGAATGGGCAAGCAAATATGAAGATCAAACTGCCACTTGGCGGGTCGGAGATACGTTAAATGCCGGGATTGGTCAGGGGTTTGTTCTGGCTTCCCCGTTGCAATTGGCCATTATGTCGGCCCGTATAGCCTCTGGTAATAATATTATTCCGCGCCTGATAAAAACCATCGACGGCGTTGAAACCTTTTTTGAAAAACCAGCCTCACTGGGCATTGACCCTGAGCATCTAAGGCTCGTTCGTGAAGGTATGATCTCAGTATCCAATAAACAACGCGGAACTGCATATCGCGCGCGAATTTTGGATGATGACAAACAGCTGGCGGGCAAAACTGGTACCAGTCAGGTTAGAAATATTTCCAAAGCTGAACGGGCCAGCGGCGTAATCAAAAATCGGGACTTACCCTGGAAACGGCGCGATCACGCACTATTCGTGGCCTATGCCCCCCATGTGGCACCAAAAATCGCCGTTAGTGTTGTGGTTGAGCACGGCGGTGGCGGATCAACTGTTGCCGCTCCAATTGCAAGAGACATTGTATTGCAGGCGCTCTATGGTGGGTTACCACCCCTCACCGCTTACCCTTCTAATCAACGTAAAAAAATTCAGGAAATTCAGAATTCCCTGGTGCTTCGCGATCCGGCTAAGGCCCCAACAGGACGCTTAAAGACATGAGTTATCTAGAGTACCGCGTCCGCACCGTCCCCACAGGTTTGCGCAAAGTCCTGCACTTGAACTGGCCGCTGATATTACTAATTACCGCAGTTTCCTGTGTCGGATTCCTGATGCTCTATTCCGTCGCTGGCGGCAACATTTCGACCTGGGCAGCTCCTCAAATGAAGCGATTTGGAGTGGGCATGGTTTTAATGCTGATCATTGCAATGGTCCCAATTTGGTTCTGGCGAAATGTTTCGGCTCTTGCCTATGGTATGTCGCTGGTATTGTTGTTGATGGTGAAATTTTTTGGTGTCACAGGAATGGGGGCACAACGCTGGATCAACCTGGGTTTCATGCAACTGCAGCCTTCCGAGGTCACCAAGATAACTTTGGTAATGATCCTTGCAGCTTACTATGACTGGTTGGGTACCGAACGGATTTCGAAACCGGTTTGGGTGCTCATCCCCATCGCTCTAATCATGGTGCCGACATTTTTGGTCCTTAGCCAGCCAGACCTTGGCACAGCAATTTTGCTGACTATGGGCGGGGGCATAGTAATGTTCCTGGCCGGTGTACATTGGCTTTACTTTACGGTTCTTGTTTTACTTGGCATTGCCGCTATTTACACCGTATTTGCGGTACGCGGTACAGAATGGCAATTTCTGAAAGATTATCAATATAAACGGATTGATACCTTTCTGGACCCATCAAATGATCCTTTAGGTGCTGGTTATCACATTACGCAATCCAAAATCGCACTGGGCTCAGGGGGGTGGTCCGGGCGCGGTTTCATGCAGGGCACGCAGAGCCGTTTAAATTTTCTTCCTGAAAAACAAACCGACTTTATCTTCACAACATTGGCAGAAGAGTTTGGATTTATCGGCGCGACATCTCTATTGGCCCTTTACGCCTTAATCTTGTTTTTCTGCATACTGTCCGCCCTAGGGAATAGCGACCGGTTTGGGGCTCTGTTGACTTTGGGCGTCGCGGCTACTTTCTTTCTGTTCTTCGCTGTCAATATGTCCATGGTGATGGGGCTGGCACCCGTGGTTGGCGTCCCACTACCCCTTGTCAGTTGGGGTGGATCGGCAATGCTGGTGTTGTTGGGGGCTTTTGGTCTGGTGCAAAGCGCCCATGTCCACCGACCGCGTGGAAAAAGATGACACTGAACATACTGTTATCTGCCACAGCAACGGCGTGTGAAAAATTTTCATCGCCGATTGAGCGCGCACTGCAAAATGCTGGCATAAGTGCTGATCTTCGCCGTGACCATACTGCGGATCAGGTGGATTATATTGTTTACGCACCTAATGGCCCGGTCACAGACTTTAGCGATTTCAGTCGTCTAAAAGCGGTACTGGGTCTTTGGGCGGGTGTCGAAAATATTGTGGGAATCCCTTCATTGACCGTTCCATTAACGCGAATGGCGGATAGTGGCCTGCAAGAAGGAATGACTGAGTGGGTAACAGGCCATGTGTTGCGATACCATTTGGGGATAGACCGGCACATCACCGATCAAACAGGAAAATGGAACCCCGATATTCCACCATTAGCGCGCGACAGATCCATCGGGATACTGGGGATGGGCGCATTGGGGGCGGCCTGTGCCAAGGCCTTGGTTGCGTTGAATTTTAATGTACATGGCTGGAGCCGATCAAAGAAAAATTTGAACGGGATAACCTGCTATTTCGGGGTGGCTGGTTTAGGTAGAATTCTGGGTGAAAGCGAAATACTCGTGCTGCTGTTGCCCCATACGCCTAGGACTGAAAACCTGATCAACGAAAAGACACTGGCAATGTTGCCCAAAGGGGCGCGCATAATCAACCCGGGCCGTGGTGCGCTGATCCAGGACAAAGCACTGCTCGGTGCACTGCAATCCGGCCAGATAGGTCATGCAACACTTGACGTCTTTCGAACAGAGCCGCTGCCCCCATCGCACCCGTATTGGGGGCACCCCAATGTGACAGTGACACCGCATATCGCCTCGGACACAAGGGCGAAAAGCGCCGCCGAATTTGTCACTGAAAACATACGACTAAACGAGGCTGGAGAACAGATGAACAACATCGTAAACCGCAAAGCCGGCTACTGAAAACTCTCTAACGTAACCGTGGTGGGTTGACCGGATCAGAACCAGGGGCGGCAGGTTTGCGACGCACCAATTTTGGCTCACTCAAATCAAACTTATAGCCGTGTTTCACTAAATTCGCGTGAATTTCCCCCATGGCGGGGAAGAACGCCACATCAACAATACATCCAACCTCAGAAAAAAACACCATGGTCTCTTTAATTGCCTGTACAACGGCATCCTGTGCGGTTGGCTTAGCATTGATAAACCCCAATAAATAAGCAACCGAGCCGCTCCTGTAGCTAGCGCTTACCAAAAACGCAGAATCTGCTAATCCCTTCATCTGCTCCAATTTATTCGCTAACTTTTCAAACACAGCGGCTGAAATATCATCGGGCGCGGCCACACTTGTTGGGTGTTCAAATTTCTGCTGTGCTGATTGGTTTAGTATATTGGCCAACCAGTCAACGGCGTCTGCCGGCATCAAAAACGGTGTCTCGGTACTGATATTCAGCGCGATGCCAATACTTTTGCCAGCCAACATATTAATTGCGGCCCGTCCAGATAAACTTATGTAGGGCACAGAAATCGCGGCAATAGATGCAAGTTGTTCATCGCTGGTAAAAACCAGCGAAAACACCCCATCTTCGGTTGCTATAATTTGTGGATTAACTTTTTCACCAATTGGTTCGCCCTCCAGCAGCACCAACACTTCAGAATCTGCCAGTGCTTCATAGAACTGCAGCCGGGCGCGGTCATCATCCGGGCATTTGTCCATGTATTCACGCGCTTTGTTAAGTTTGTTATTTGCCATCACGGTTTGTTTTGATCCCATGCAAAATCTAACACCTTGCCAAAGCTGCTTAGCCAAAAAAATTGATGATAAGCGTCGCACTAAGCAGCAAGGCTATCCAAATAACCATCGACCCTGTCGGCCAACTGCCGGCCAGCCGACCCTCAGGACCATGGGATGTATAAAACCCCCTAATGATCTGATCAAACCGTCGTCCCAAACGCCCAAGAACTCTATTCCATACAAGCGAAATAAACTCAGATACCCGACGAATGATGCTGGGCAAGATCTTACGATAGCTCACGTCAGTATCAATATTTACTGCGCGAATTTCCGGGGGGTGAATGCCGGTTCGCATCAAGATGGCAAAAGCAAATAACGCAAATAACAACAGCTGCAATTGCCCCACCACGTGGGGGTTGGTGTAAGGCGTATAATCAACCGGGTACGGCAATAATGCATATAGCGGGGCCGGAAACACCCCGATTGCAATACTAAGGGCTGCTGCCAGTCCCATTGCTAACAACATATGACGCGGCGCCTCTGCGGGTCGTTTGCCACTGTCATGGGCAAAAAACATGAAAAACGGAATTTTGATGCCAGAGTGGGACAAAACCCCGGCCGATGCGAATACCAGCGCACCCCAAACAACAAACCGCCCTGCCCCAGCTGCTTCATCCAGCACAAGTGACTTGGTGACAAAACCCGAAAACAGCGGGAATGCCGAAATAGAGGCCGCTCCGACCAGACAAAAGATCATCGTCAGCGGCATGGTCCGGTAAAGCCCACCCAACTCGGATGCTTTACTGGTGCCGGTTCGATACAAAACCGAACCCACAGACATGAACAACAACGCCTTATACAGGATATGGGCAAATGCATGGGCAACCGTTCCATTGATCGCCATTTCAGTACCGATGCCAATACCCACCACCATAAATCCCAATTGATTATTCAGTGAATAGGCCAGTACCCGGCGCAGATCATTTTCGATCTCAGCGAAAAAGATCGGGAATAGCGTCATAATGACACCGATATAGATCAGAATCTCAGTTCCTGCGAACCCACGCGCCAATGCATAGATCGCCAGTTTTGTGGTGAATGCTGACAGGATCACCGTGCCGGTCACCGTTGCCGCCGGATAGCTGTCCTGTAGCCAGTTATGCAAAAGCGGGAACGCTGCTTTTATGCCGAATGCAATGAAAATAAACCATGTGGCTGGTGAACCCAACGTCATAAGCTCAAAGGAAACCGAACCTGTCTCACGGTAAAATAATGCAACCCCCACCAATAGGATCACACCCGATCCGATCTGGATCACCAGATATCGCATACCAGTATGAAATGCCCCCGGTGTCCGCCGCGCCCAGATCAAAAACACAGACGCAATCGCAGTACCTTCCCAATAGAAAAACAATGAAATCAGATCACCAGCGAACACGGCACCAATGGCCGAACCGGCGTAAAGTAATGCCGCTACCTGTTGTACTGTATCGCGCAGATGCCACGCATAAAGGTTGCCAATAAACGCCGCCAGACAAAATACCAGACCAAACACACGGGATAGTTTGTCAACGCGCTTCAGTTCAATCTCAAATCCGAAAAATTCCGTACTCGGGCTGGTATCCAGCGGCAATCCCCAGATTTGCATTGCGGCAACTACTGGTATGAACAGCATCCAGCTTGATCTGAATTTACCGGCAGGCATCAGCGGCACCACCATGGCTGCCGCTATAAACAAAAACGCTGTTGGGGCCCAATCAAGCATCGTGGTCGCGCCTTTCCAGGCCGGATGCCGGATAGTCCTCGGTGTCAATTGATTTATCGGCGTAATAGTCCTCTGGTCTTTTGATCAGGACACGCAAGGCTTTGGCCAACAGGATTAAACCGGTAAAACTCACGAAACCATAGAATCCGAAAAAGCCTGGTATGTTTTCAACGTCAAACTTGCCATGTTTTTCAAAGGTAAAATCATATAGGAAAAGCAACAAACATATGACAGCCAAGGCCCAGAATATCTTTGTCACACTTCCGGGCTTGTCCACCCAAAGCAATGCACGCCCAAGGGCGGGATAAGTTTTTGGATCGTCGCTCATATTTGTCCTTTTCATGGCGTGGCAACTATAGGCGACAGGAAGGTTACAATCCTTCCTGCATAAAAAAACAACAGGATGCAGCCAAATGCGGTGATTGCCGGCGGTAGCCACACCAGTGTTGGCGATTCCATTCGTCCAAACGGCACATCATCGTCATTTGATTGCAGAAAAAACCCGCGCCCGACAATCGGCAACAGATAGGCCACATTCAGCAAAGAACTAAGCATCAGCACACCAATCATTACCCGCTGGCCGGTATCAGCAGCCCCCACTATCAGCAGCCATTTTGACCAGCTCCCCCCCAGGGGCGGTAAACCGATGATCGACAGCGCCCCGATCAGGAATGCCAAAAATGTAAATGGCATCACCCGGCCCAGCCCATCCAATTGACTGACATTGGTTTTGTGCGTCGCCACATAGATCGAACCGGCACACATGAACAACGTTATTTTTCCCAATGCATGGGTCGCGATTTGCAAGCCCCCGCCAAGCGCACCCATGGACGTTGCCAACGCCATACCCAAAGTAATGTAGCTAAGCTGTGAAATGGTGGAATAGGCTAGCCGCGCCTTTAAATTATCCTTGGTCAGCGCAACAACAGAGGCCGCAATGATA
The DNA here is from genome assembly GCA_964514925.1 of uncultured Marinosulfonomonas sp. Lineage (GTDB taxonomy): Bacteria > Pseudomonadota > Alphaproteobacteria > Rhodobacterales > Rhodobacteraceae > NVTR01. The sequence goes on along the minus strand of CAZETX010000036.1, from coordinate 11,124 downwards.
CTATAGGCCGCTACCCACATCAGCCATTCCGAGGCGCCAGTTTCGGCCAGAAAATCAATGCCAAAGATATAAATGCCCACTTTCAACATTGTAAACACACCGGCTTTTACCACCGCAACCGCATGCAACAGCGCACTAACCGGTGTCGGCGCGACCATTGCCGCGGGCAGCCACCGGTGGAACGGCATTAGCGCGGCCTTACCAATTCCAAAGGCGTAAAGCGCCAATAGTACCGCCACCATCGGTCCCGCGATCTTACCCGACAGGATGCCACCCGTTGTAAAATCCAATGTTCCGGCCACCGTGTAGGTCCAGATCACCGCCACCAACAGCAACCCAATTGATGTTCCCATCAAAATACCCAGGTAGGTGCGCGCACCGGATATTGCCTCAGGCGTTCCCTTGTGGGCCACCAGCGGATATGTCGAAAGCGTCAGAGCTTCATAAAACAGAAATAGCGTGAACATATTAGCGGAAAACGTCAGGCCCATAACCGCCGAGATTGCCAGTGAAAAGCCGGCGAAAAATCTGGGGTGATTGTCTTCATTATTTCCACGCATATAACCAACTGCATAAATATGGGTCAGTATCCACAGCCCGGAAGCAATAAGCGCAAACATCAAACCCAGTGGTTCAACATTAAATGCGATTGATAATCCCGGAAGAACTTCGATCAAACTTAGCGGTGTGGTTGTGCCATTCCCTTCGTTACTAAGGATAACCATAACTGCTGCAAAAGTAGCAAATGCCGCCCCCAGCGTCACACCATCGCGCAGATCAGGCGCGTTGCGCAAAATAAGGTTCAATCCTGCAGCGGCCGCTGGAATAATAATCGTAAGCAGAATGGCAATATTGGTTTCCATTTATTGCACCCCTGCCCCAGCCAGCAAACCATCTGCCGCCAGGCGGGCAACATCTAAAGTCAAACTGGTGTTGAAACCAAAATACACGGTTGCAAGCGCCATGATCCATATCGGGATCAGCATGCTTAACGGCGCTTCGGCGCGGCTTGGATTACCCTTGGGTTTTTGCATGTACAGGGTCTCAACAATCCGCCAAACATACATCACCGCCAATAGCGAAGACCCAACAATCAGCATAGCGATCGGCCACCAGCCCTTTTCCAAGGCAGCCTGAACCAACACCCACTTACTAATGAAACCTGCTGTTCCGGGGATACCGATCAATGACAATCCTGCAATTACGATAGCAAAGCTGGTAAATGGCATGACCCGCCCCATACCCGCCAATCGATCGTAAAATGGGCTGCCAGATCGATACACCAACGCACCAATGCCCATAAACATCGCGGCCTTGGTAATGCCGTGGTTGAACAGATGAACAATGGCCGCGCTTAGCCCTGTATGGGACAATAATCCTATACCCAGCAATATATATCCAATCTGTCCAATGCTGGAATAAGCCAACATGCGCTTCATATCATTCTGGAACACAGCAATCAGTGAAGCAGCAAACATCGCCAGAACCGCCAGCGGTATTAGCAGAAACTTGAGCGCCGAAACATTGAACAGAAACTCTGGCTGAAAAACGGTGAACATGAATCGTAGCAACACATAAATAGCCACTTTAGTTGCGGTTGCTGCCAGAAATGCCGTCACTGCTGATGGGGCATAGGTATAGGCATTTGGCAGCCAAAGATGCAAAGGATAGACAGCCGCCTTAAGCCCCATACCCACCACTATGAAGGCAAAAGCAGTCTGAATAGTGCGATCTGTTCCGTTTGCGGTTATGTAGCTGGCGATATCAGCCAGGTTCAATGTGCCGGTTCCGGCATATAAAAACCCGATGCCTATTACAAAAAATGTTGCACCAATTGTCCCCATGATCAGATAATCATAGGCAGCTGTTAACGCCCGTTTATCCTTATATGACCCCATTGAAACAAGCACATAAGTCGAAAGCGACGACACCTCTAGAAAGACAAACACGTTGAACGCGTCGCCGGTGGCAACAACACCCAGCAGACCCGAAAGGCACAATAGATACATGGTATAAAACAACGCGTGATGGCGCTTTGGTATCTCGGAATTCACACTTTCCCGTGCGAACGGCAAAACAATCACACCTATGGCCGAGACAAGCAGCAATACCAAAGCATTCGCGGCATCAATTCTGTATTCTATTCCTAAAGGCGGTGCCCAGCCGCCAATTTCATAGGATAAAACACCGTTTTCCAACACGCGCAACAACAGCGCCAAAGCGACCACGAATGCACCCAATGCGGCAACGAACGCAATCGGCCAAGCCAACCGCTTCGAACCGATCAGAACAATAAGTGGGGCGGCTACAAACGGTAACAACACCTGCAAAACCGGCAGGTGATCCGCAAAGGTACGGGCCACAAACTCAGATTGAACAGCCATCAGGTGCGCCCACCCATTGCTTGCCCATGTTGGCGATTATCGTCTCGGACCATTGCCGTTTCGATGGTCAGCAATTCATCCTCTTCTATCGTGTCAAATTCTTCCCGAATACGCACAATCAAAGCCAACCCCAGCGACGTCGTGGCAATGCCCACAACAATGGCGGTCAGGATCAACACATGGGGCAGCGGATTGGAATAAATTGCATCCGGCTTTACAGGGCCATAGTTGGGCAATATCGGCGCTGTCCCGTCGGTCACTTTTCCAATTGATATGTAGAACATAAAAACTGCGGTCTGAAAAATATTCAGTCCAACGATTTTTTTAACCAGGTTACCTTTGGCAATAACGATATAAAGCCCTGTCATCATCAGGATGGTAAATAACCAATAGTTAAGATGCCCGACGAAATACTCCCACCCCATTACCAATCCCAATCGCTGATACGTGGTGGGCGGCCAGCAAACGCATAATAAATTGCGATCATCACGCCTGTTACCGTAATCCCGACACCGGCCTCAATTATCAAAATCCCCAGATGCTGTCCACTAACCGGATGTGCTGCATTCAACCCACCGTAGTCCAGAAAATCATACCCCAAAATCATCGAAACTATACCTGTCCCGGCATAGAGCAATACGCCCAATGCCATCAGGCGATGAACGATCCAGACTGGAAAAACGGCCTGAACTTTACGCAACCCAAATACGATGCCGTAAAGGATAAAGGCGACGGCCATAATCACCCCCGCCTGAAAACCACCACCTGGCGAATAATCACCGTGAAATTGCACATAAAATGCAAACAAAATGATGGCGCCCACCAGTAACTTGGTAACAACGCGCAGGATCAGATGGTGTCGCATCAGGCGTTTTCCTCTTCAACTTCGTCATCGTCCCGACGTCGCCGGCCCCGCAATCCTGACAGCAACACCAAAACGCCGGCCCCGGCAGTAAACACAACAGCCGTTTCCCCCAACGTGTCATAGCCACGGTAGCTGGCTAAAATCGCCGTCACAATATTGGGAACATCAATGTCTTGCGGACTTCGCGCCATGTATTGCGCTGCCACACCCAATTGCGCGGGTGCGTCAGCAGAACCAAAATTCGCCATATCAAGTGTGCCGTAAATTATAGCGGCCCCGGTCAGAACAACAACAAATAAGGGTATCAGGGGTGATCGGGTTGCTGGCTTTTCGGTGCGCGACGTCAAGGCAAGCGTCCCAAGCATCAACACCGTCGAAATACCAGCCCCCACCGCAGCTTCGGTAAAGGCAACGTCCACCGCATCCAGCGTGACAAACAGCAATGCTGAAAGCAGGCTGAAAACACCCGACAACATCACAACTGCAAATAATCGGCGCATGGTAACAATGGCAATCGCCGTTGCCACAAGCATGCTGAAAAGCACCAGATTGATTATCGTTTCAGTCATGATCTGACTCAATTGGTTTAGGCTCTGCCCCGGTCAGGCCTTTGCCCTCTGCAGGTCGTAAACCTGTTACCAGCGCAGCATTGGCAATAGCATGGGTTGCAGTGGGTCCGGTGATAAACAAAAACAGTCCGATGATCAGCAACTTTACAGTAATCAATGTCGCCCCGGCCTGTAAACACATGCCAATAATCAATAAAATCACCCCCGCACTGTCACTGACTGACGCCGCATGTAACCGTGACCAGAAGTCCGGAAACCGTAAAATTCCAAAGGCCCCAATAAGCACAAAACCAGATCCCGACAGGATAAAAAACCAGCTCAGAACTGCCAAAATATTTTCAATCATTTTGGTCTCCAGCGGTTTCTGGCATTTGTGAAATATCGCCAATAGCTCGATAGCGGAAATATTTCAGGATCGCGATTGTCCCCACAAAGTTTATCAGCGCATATAGCAGCGCAATATCCAAAAACTCCGGCCGTTTTGTCAAAAAACCTAAAACACCGATGAATAATACTGTGTGCGTTCCAAACGAATTGACGGCCAACACCCTGTCATACAATGTAGGCCCGCCATAAAGACGGATCAGCACCAATACCATGGCGACGAACAGGGCTATAGTCGCTACCAGAAACATCAATTTAACCCTTGTGTTTCGGTAACCGAAACACGTTGATCCATATCCGCCAGCTCTTCACAAGTTGTACTGTCAAAAGCGACCGCATGGACTAAAAAATTATTCCCTTCGGTTTCAACAGTAATCGTCCCCGGAGTCAGGGTAATAGAGTTGGCAAAAATAACCTGTCCAACTTCCGTGGTCTGGGAACTTGGAACGGAAAACAAATGCTGACGGATCGGCATTTCAGCCGACAGAATAATCTTCGTAACAGTCCAATTCGCGCGAAATATCTCAACCAATAACCACACAAGATAACGCAAAAATGCAATCGGTCTTAAATTCAACTCTACCCTGTCGCCATCCACTGCATCCATGCGTTTTCCGACAAGAACAACCACAATGACCGAGGCAGCACCCAGACTGATCAGCAACGGCTTGAACAGACCCGACATTAATAGCCAGATGGCAAACAATACCAATGTAGTGATGACAACTCTCACCACTGCCTCCCATCCATCTTCAACGACAATCCTGCTGCAGATAATTGACCGTAAACCGCCACAAGAACAAGCGCTGTTTCGCTGAAAACCCCCAAAAATATGGGCGCTGCCTTGCCGTAACCAGTATTTATCATTGTACAGTATTGTCCGGTACAGACATAGTAACATCAAACTGGTCGAAAAAGATCATCGTTAACCTTTTCCGGTTAAAATTTCTGGGGCAACACTGAGCTGGGAAAAAAATGCTCGAGTTCAACAACGTCAGCAAGTCCTTTTGGACAGGCAAACAACGAAAAGTAATCCTTGATCGGGTTTCTTTTCGCGTAGAGCTGGGCAACTCCCTTGGTATCTTAGCGCCCAATGGCACCGGAAAATCCACCATAATCAATATGATGGCAGGTCTGGAAAAACCAGATGAAGGGGAAATTCGTAAATCATGTCGGGTTTCTTTTCCGCTTGGCTTCATGGGCGGCATGGTAAACAAACACACAGCCAGAGAAAATGCGCGGTTTGTGGCCCGTCTTTACGGGCTTGACCCTGACTATATGGAGGCGTTTACGCGCTGGCTGACAGGGATTGAAGAATATTATGACATGCCTGTTGGAACCTACAGTGCCGGAATGCGATCACGCTTTAGTCTGTCACTATTGCTGGCCCTTGAATTTGATATCTACCTGATAGATGAAGGTATGCCCGGGACACAGGACGCTGAATTTAACCGAAAAGCGGGTACAATCCTGCGTGAACGACTTGAAAATGCGACCGTGATTATCGTATCGCATCAGGCGTCAACACTTGAAAAATTCTGTCGCTCTGCGGCGGTTATGAAAGACGGGCAATTTCACATGTTCGACACGTTAGAGGAAGCAAAGGTGCTTTATGACTACCAAACCTAAAGGCAAGAAGTTTCGCATTCGCCGGGGTGGCTCCCTAGCCGAACCTCTGCAAAATACTGATAAAAAGTTTGCCAAAACCACGCCCGCCCCCGGTGGGGAATCTGCCGAACTATTTTCTAACACCGAAGACGGGTTTGGCGACGAGGCCTATCCAACAGCAAAAGCCGCGACCAAACAAAGCGCCAGTGATATCGCGAAAGAACTGGAAGCAATAAATGCGGAAGGTCTGACCGGGCGTCAGTTGCGTATGGCCCGTCGGGTTTCACAAAAACATGGGCTGGAACCAACATCAGATTTGGACGCCGTCCGGCTTCTGCGGCAAAATAATGTCGACCCGTTTCAAAGGTCTTCCAACCTAGAACTGGTTGTACCGGCGCAAGCCAAAGGTAAATCTGACATTAATTTGCCAGAAAAAGTCGAAAAGGAAACTCTGCCTTCGACGGAGGTTATGGGGGAAGACGTCAGAGCACGCGAAATACTGATTATTCAGCGCGACATCGCAAAAAGACGACGCTCACAAACAATTAAAATGTTTATGCGTTTGGCCTTCTTTGTCCTTCTACCAACCATTTTGGTTGGCGTATATTATTACAATTACTCGACTCCACTTTATGCGACAAAATCAGAATTTCTAATTCAACAAGCCGATTCACAAGCCGGCGGCGGTTCTCTGGGCGGGTTATTTTCCGGAACCGGCTTTGCCACTTCGCAAGACTCCATAACGGTGCAAAGTTACCTGCAATCAAGGGAAGCAATGCTACGTCTTGATGAAGATATCGGATTCAAGGAACATTTCGCTGATCCGGCAATTGATCCATTGTTGCGCCTAAAAGAAAACGGCAGCAATGAAGCAGCCTATAAGCTGTATAAACGTATGGTGAAAATCGGTTACGACGCCACCGAGGGATTGGTGAAAATGGAAGTTATCGCTGCCGATCCACAGCTAAGTGAACAGTATTCCCGGGCTCTAATCACCTATGCAGAAGAGCAGGTTGATAACCTGACGCAACGACTTCGTGGCGACCAGATGAAGGGATCTCGGGACAGCTTTGACGATGCGGAACAAAAGATGTTGGCGGCGCAAAACCGGGTATTAGAGCTACAAGAACGCCTGGGTGTAATTGACGCAAACACAGAAATGGCCGCCCTGATGGGGCAAATAAATACTTTTGAAACCCAGCTTCAGGAAAAGGGGTTGCAACGTCAGCAATTACTGGACAATCCGCGTCCAAATCAGGCCCGGGTTGATGGTGTAACCGGCGACATAGCGAGATTAGAGGCTTTGGTGGCAGAACTACGCAATCAAATGACTCAAGGCGGCACAAATACAGCTTCATTGGCCCGCATCAGCGGTGAAATGCGCATCGCCGAAATTGACCTGGAAACCCGGCAAATGATGATGCAGCAAGCATTGCAGCAACTTGAAACCGCCCGTATTTCTGCCAACCGCCAAGTCCGATATCTATCACTTGGGGTTAGCCCGATCGCACCGGATGAAGCAACATATCCGCGCAAATTTGAAAACACGGTTGTGGCCTTTCTTATCTTCAGCGGCCTTTATCTGATGGCCTCCCTTACGGCTTCGGTCCTGCGTGAACAGGTGTCTGCTTAGATGAAAACAGTTGAGATTGGAAAACTCTCGGTAGGCAATGATCTGCCACTGACCCTGATCGCGGGACCATGTCAGCTGGAAAGTGCTGACCACGCCCAGATGATTGCCGGAACCTTGAAAGATATCTGTGATGCCACCGGCGCGAAACTGATATTCAAAGGGTCGTTCGACAAAGCCAACCGTACCTCCCTGGGTGGAAGTCGTGGCTTGGGAATAGATGCCGGATTAAAGGTATTGGAAGGCGTAAAAAAAGCCTTTGACATCCCGGTGCTCACCGACATTCACAATGCCAATCAATGCGCTACAGTTGCCGAAGTTGTTGACGTGTTGCAAATTCCAGCCTTCATGTGTCGCCAAACCGATTTACTTTTGGCGGCGGGTAAAACCGGCGCTGCAATTAACGTGAAAAAGGGTCAGTTTCTGGCACCTTGGGAAATGCCAAATATTGTAACAAAAATCGAAAGCACAGGTAACAAAAACATCCTGATCACAGAACGTGGCACGTCCTTTGGCTATAACACCCTGATCGTTGATATGCGCGGATTACCCGAGATGATGAAAACCGGCTACCCGGTTGTAATGGATGCCACCCACGCTGTAGCACAACCCGGCGCACTGGGCGGTTCTTCCGGTGGTCAACGGGAATTTGCACCGGTACTGGCACGCGCGGCGGTTTCGCTTGGAATTGCTGCCGTTTTTGCCGAAACCCATCAGGATCCGGACAACGCACCCTGTGATGGACCAAACATGATCCATTTACACCATATGCCTGCCATACTTGACGGATTAATGGCGTTTGACCGGTTGGCCAAAGCTGACCCAATACGATTGTAAATATTGAATTCAAAGGATTTTTCCGTGGCAAAACCCGCAAACACCGTTTCACAAAATACATGGGAATTTCTACGGGACGCGATGATAACCCCCACCGGATTTCGCGAATATGATGCCCGTTGGAAATACCCCGACGATATCAACCTGCCCGGTATAACCGCTCTGGGCCTCGGCCTCGGCACACAAATGCAGAACCGTGGTATTGAACCTGTGATCGCTGTGGGTAACGATTACCGCGACTATTCGCTATCCATTAAAAACGCGCTGATGCTTGGTCTGATGCAGGCCGGAATACATGTAAAAGACATCGGCCCTGCCCTGTCACCGATGGCCTATTTCGCTCAATTCCATCTGGATGCACCGGCGGTGGCCATGGTTACTGCCTCCCACAATCCCAATGGCTGGACCGGCGTCAAAATGGGCTTTGAGCGCCCGTTGACCCATGGGCCCGATGAAATGAATGAATTGCGCGAAATCGTGCTTGGCGGGCATGGCAAACAGGCCCCCGGCGGAAAATACGAATTCATTGACGGGGTGCGTGAAGCCTATCTGGATGATCTGGTGGGTGATTTCAAAATGACCCGTAAACTCAAAGTCGTTTGTGGTACCGGCAACGGTACCGCCTCGGCCTTTGCACCTGAATTGTTTGAACGGATCGGGGTTGAAGTGGTGCCATTGCACAATGAGCTCGACTATACATTTCCCCACTACAATCCAAACCCGGAAGCCATGGAAATGCTACACGACATGTCCGCAGCGGTGAAGGCGTCCGGTGCCGATTTGGCACTTGGTTTTGACGGTGATGGTGATCGTTGCGGCGTGGTCGATGACGAAGGCGAAGAAATTTTCGCCGACAAGGCAGGCGTAATCATGGCGCGGGATTTTGCACGGCTTTACCCGGGATCCACCTTTGTTGCCGATGTCAAATCCACCGGCCTGTTCGCATCCGACCCGATTCTGAAAAAATACGGTGCCAAGGCAGATTACTGGAAAACCGGCCATTCCCACATGAAGCGCCGGGTCAAGGAAATCGGCGCACTGGCCGGGTTTGAAAAGTCCGGGCACTATTTCTTGGCTGAACCGATCGGACGAGGGTACGATTGTGGCATGCGCGTCGCGGTAGAAATGTGCAAGCTTCTGGATCGCAACCCTGACATGTCGATGTCGGATCTGAAGCGCGCGCTGCCTGTCACCTATTCTTCCCCTACTATGTCACCCTTTTGTCCGGATACCGAAAAATACCAGGTGCTGGATAGAATTGTTGAACGTTTGCAGGATCATTTCAATAAGGGCGGTACACTTGCCGGGCGCAAAATAGATCAAATCGTCGCGGTGAACGGCGCGCGGGTCATTCTGGACAATGGCGCCTGGGGGCTTGTACGTGCCTCTTCCAATACGCCCAATCTTGTTGTTGTCTGTGAAAGCCCGGAAAGCGAGACCGAACTTCGCCAGATATTCAGCGAAATAGATGGTTTTATCCGTCAGGAACCGTCAGTTGGCGACTATGATCAAACAATTTAGATATAATGCGATACCGACCCCCGAATATCAGTGATTCAGGGCTTGAAGGCCCGCCACTGACCACGTAAATACGCGCTCACAGTTGGGGTGTAGCCAAGTGGTAAGGCAATGCTTTTTGGTAGCATGTATCGTAGGTTCGAATCCTACCACCCCAGCCACGCACACTGCTCTTTTTGAGACGCGGTCGTTCACCTCTCTTTTATCACGAATGTTCAATGGCCTGGCTTTGCGGTATGTCCTGTGAGACGCTGGATGTGGGGTAAATCAGGCCCTGTACAGGCCTTCGTCTCGGTTCGGCTTTTCCACGGTACGAGTTTGGAGATCGGGTATGCTTAAGCAGCCTCTGATCTGACCGGATTCTCTCCAATCAGAGTCCTTTGATCTGACCAACGCCCCGGAACACCCTGCTTAATCAGAAAATCGGAAGTGACATTCATCGGTAGTGTGCCGCTGACCTGCCCCCCGAAACTTCCCTCACTTTGATGTAGAGTTTGCTCAACCTTTTGAAGGAGCAAACGAATGCAAAAGAGCCGTTTTACTGAAGCACAGATTATTGGAATGATTAAGGAGCAGGAAGCTGGGATGCCGACGGCCGAGGTGTGCCGCAGGCATGGCCTTAGTCCAGCGTCGTTCTACAAGTTCAAATCCAAATACGGTGGCATGAATATCTCTGAGACCCATCGCCTGAAGTCGCTTGAAGATGAGAACGGCAAACTGAAACGTCTGCTGGCTGACACCATGCTCGACAACGTTGTTCTGAAAGACTTGCTGGGAAAGAACTGACGGCGCCAAGTGAACGGCGGGCTGCAGCACGCAAGACGATGCGGGATCATGATATCTCGCAGCGTCGTGCGTGCAGGCTCGTCGGTGTCGATCCCAAGACCGTCCGGCGCGATCAGCCGCCGGATAATCCAGAAGTCCGCGAGGAGATGAAGGCGATTGCCTGCAAACGGCGGCGGTTTGGCTATCCATTGGCAGGCAGTTGATTGCAGGCAATCACCGAGAGGCGTCGGATCGGTGTGCTGTCGGAGCGCAAAGGAATGATCATGAATCATAAGAAACTGTATCGGCTTTACACGGAGGAGAAGCTGGGCGTCCGACGGCGAAGGGGCCGCAAACGTGCGCGCGGATCACGAACGCCGATGCCGGTGGCTTTGCGCCCTGGCGAGCGCCCCCTCTCGGTGATGCAGGCATCACCTGTCGGTCAATGGGATCCTTGGATTTTGTGTCTGACACGTTTGGCGCATCTCGCAAGTTCCGTATGCTGGCTGTGAACGACGATTGCTGCCGTGAGAACCTGTGTTTGATGGCCGATACCAGTATCTC
>CAZETX010000035.1:0-30719 GCA_964514925.1 uncultured Marinosulfonomonas sp. | reverse complement strand
TCCGATACGGCCAAAGCCGTTGATGGCTACTTTTACTGTCATGGTGATGTCTCCTATTAAATCAGGTCTTTGGCGGCCTTTACCACAGCGTCTGCAGTAATGCCAAAGTGTTCATATAGTTGCGGTGCCGGGGCTGAGGCCCCAAAGCTGTTCATGCCAATAAAGGCGCTGTTATCGCCCAGCAATTCACCCCAGCCCTGTTTGACCATCGCTTCCACGCCAATGCGTGGTGCCGAACCAAGAACCTGGCGGCGATAGCCGGTTTCCTGTGCGGCGAACAGTTCAAAACACGGGGCCGAAACCACAGCGGCGTTGATACCATCGGCGGCCAGTTTTTCAGCGGCGTTCATGGCGATTTCGACCTCTGAACCGGTGGCAATCAAGGTCACGTCACGTTTCCCGTCAGTTTCGCGCAGAACATAGGCGCCTTTGGCGGTCAGATTGTCAGCTGTGTGGTCGGTGCGAAGGGTTGGCAGGCCTTGCCGCGACAGGCACAGTACCGATGGGGTGGCGTTACTTAGCACCGCCAGTTCCCAGCATTCGGCGGTTTCGACAGCGTCAGCCGGGCGGAATACGTTGATATTTGGCATTGCCCGCAGGCTGGCCACCTGTTCAACAGGCTGGTGGGTAGGGCCGTCTTCGCCAAGGCCGATGCTGTCGTGGGTCATAACGTAGGTGACTGGCAGGCCCATCAGAGCGGACAGGCGGATTGCACCACGACAGTAATCAGCGAAAGCAAGGAAGGTGCCACCATAGGGCAATATACCGCCATGCAGCCACAGCCCGTTCATTGCCGCCGCCATGCCATGTTCGCGCACGCCATAGTAGAGGTAATTTCCGGCGGGATTGTCTTTGGAAAACCCGGTCATGCCGGATGTTAGTGTCAGGTTTGAACCGGTAAGATCGGCTGAGCCGCCCACCATGTTGGGGACAGTTGCATTGACCACTTCCAGTGCCATTTGTGACGCTTTGCGGGTTGCGACCTTGGGGGCGTCTGCGGATAGTTGTTTTTTGTAACTGGTGATTGCCGCGCTTAGACCGTCGCGCGATGAACCATCAAGGGCGGCGAAAAATTCGGCCGATCCCGGGGCGGTTTTGGCCCGGGTTTCCCATGCCTTGCGGGCTGCTTTGCCACGTGCAGCGATCCCGTGCCAAGCGGAGTAGACATCATCGGGTATTTCAAATGCTGCGTGCGGCCATCCCAAAGCCGCGCGCGTCAGGGCTATTTCCTCATCCCCCAGGGGGGCGCCGTGAGTGGCGGAAGTGCCCTGTTTGTTGGGTGCGCCAAAGCCGATGATGGCCTTGCAGGCGATCAGTGTTGGTCGGCTTTCATCCGTGCGGGCCTGGGTAATGGCGCTGGCAACGGCGTCCTTGTCATGGCCATCAACCGAAATAACCTGCCAGCCAGCCGCTGCAAAACGTGCCTGCTGATCTGTGGAGGTGGACAGGTCGGTGCCGCCATCAATGGTGATTGAATTGTCATCCCACATGACGATCAAACGGCCCAGCCCCATGTGACCGGCCATGTCGATGGCTTCGTGGCTGATGCCTTCCATCAGGCAGCCATCGCCAGAGATTACATAGGTCCAGTGATCAACAACGTCGTCACCGAATTTGGCGTTTTGCATGCGTTCCGCGATGGCCATGCCAACGGCGGTTGAAATGCCCTGGCCAAGGGGGCCGGTGGTGGTTTCAATGCCGGTCGCGTGGCCATATTCAGGGTGACCGGCGGTGCGATAACCCATTTGGCGGAAATTGCGGATCTGGTCCATATCCATATCCGGGTAGCCCAGCAAATGGTGGAGGCTGTAGAGCAGCATTGAGCCATGCCCGGCGGACAATACGAAACGGTCGCGGTCGGCCCATTTGGGGCTTGAGGGGTCAATATTGATGAAGCGGTTGAACAGCACCGTTGCGACATCGGCCATGCCCATTGGCATGCCGGGGTGGCCGGAGTTTGCGGCTTGCACGGCATCCATTGTCAGGGCGCGTATGGCGTTGGCCATGTTGTTTTCAGTTGCATTGGACATTTGTGTTCTTCCCCTCAGGCGCGGCGTGCGGTGTCAGTCAGGCGGTGAATAAGCGGTGTCAGGATCAGCTGCATGGCCAGATCGGTCTTGCCACCCGGCACCACTATGGAATTGGCACGGCTCATCCAGGAACCGTCAATCATGTTGGTCAGGTATTGGAAATCAATGCCGCGTGGATTGGCGAAACGGATCACCACCAGGCTTTCATCCAGCGTCGGAATGGCGCGGGAAATAAACGGGTTTGAGGTATCGACAACCGGCACCCGCTGAAAGTTGATGTCAGTTTGCGAAAACTGCGGCGTGATGCATTTTACATAGGCATCCATGCGGCGCAGGATCACGTCGGTGATGGCTTCGGTTGAATAACCGCGCACGTCCCGATCCCGGTGCATTTTCTGAATCCATTCCAGATTGATCACCGGCACAACGCCGACTTTCAGGTCGGCATAACCGGCCACGTTAATGTCATCGGTTTTGACAGCCCCATGCAGGCCTTCATAGAACAACAGGTCCGAGTCCTTTTCGAAATCGGCCCAGTCGGTAAATTCACCCGATGGGGTGCCCAGATTTTTGGCTTCTTCGTCGCTATGGACATAAAACCGTGTCTTACCCGCGCCGTTTTCACCGTATTCGCGGAACACCCGTTCCAGTTCGCCCAGCTCATTGGCTTCCAGGCTGAAATGGCTGAACGAATGGTCACCAGCCGCCAGCCGCTTTTCCAGTTCGGCCTTCATGTCGGCGCGGTTGAACCGGTGGAAGGCATCGCCTTCGATGGAAACGGTTTTCACCTTTTCGCGGCGGAAAATCTGATCAAACGTGGTTTTGACGGTTGACGTGCCTGCCCCGGAAGAACCGGTTACAGAAATGATCGGGTGTTTCTTGCTCATGTCATGTGGTCCTTTTTAAGTCCGGAAAAGCCCGCGCTTACCAAACAGCGCCGACGTCTCATTTTCAGGAAGGTCGTGGTAGGCGGCGATTTTGTCGACTTTGTTGGCTGAACCGAACACAAAAGGCGTGCGGCCATGCAACTCGCCAGCCTGTTGTTTCAGGACCGGGTCAACACCGTCTGTGGCCTTGCCGCCGGCCTGTTCGATCAAAAATGCAATCGGCGCGCATTCATAGACCATCCGTAAACGGCCGCGGGCGTAGCCTTCGCGGTCATCCCCCGGATAAAGAAAAACGCCACCCCGTGACAGGATGCGATGGGTTTCGGCAACCAATGATGCGACCCAACGCATGTTGAAATTTTCGCCGCGCGGGCCCTCGGCGCCATCGACGCAATCATCAACGAACGCCCGGATCGGGCGGGGCCAATGGCGGTAGTTGGATGCATTGATCGCGTATTCAACAGAGTCTTTGGGGATTTCAACCCGCGGGTTAACCAGCAAAAATTCGCGGGTGCGGCTGTTCAGCGTAAACTGCATGGTGCCATCGCCAAAGGTGACCACCAACCCGCATTGCGGCCCGAAAATGAAATAGCCGCCAGCAATCTGTTCACCGGTTGGCCGCAGGAAACTGTCGTTTGGATCGTCAACCGCGTCAAAGATCGAAAAGATCATGCCGATGGAAACATTCACATCGATATTGGATGATCCGTCCAATGGGTCAATGGCCAGCGCCAGATTGCCCTTGGGGTTCAGTTCGACGACTTCGTCCTGTTCTTCGGAAGCATACCAACGAACCATGGTATCCTTAAGTGCGGCGGCGTAAGCGTCGTCTGCAATCAGATCGAGCGCCTTTTGTCCGTCACCACCCAGATTGGTGCCAACTGCCGCCGCCAGATCGCCCGCCAGCGGGCCATCGGCAATGGTTTGTGCCAGCTTTTCGGAAACCTGGCAAAGTGCCACCATAACCGGCATCAGTTCAGCAGGCACGCCGGTCACCTGTTCAAATGGAATATGCTCTGCCATTCATTCGCCTCCCAGCGCGAGTTGTTGGCCCTACATGGCGTAGAATCGGGGAAATTAATATTGAAATAAATATTAGTGGTGTTAAATTAAATTTATGTCGCACCCGGAATCCATAACACTGAAACAACTTCGCGCATTGGCGGCGGTGCATGAGCGTGGCTCGGTCACGTTGGCGGCGGATAAACTTCACCTGACCGTCCCGGCGGTGTCCACCCAGCTTAAGCTGCTGGCCCATAACATCGGGGCCACGCTGATTGATCGTTCAAGTGACGGGCGAACCAGACTGACCCTGCAGGGGCAACAGGTTCTGGCCACGATCAACAAGATGGATTCCACGTTAGAACAATGCTTTAGGGCAGTTGAATCCATCAGTAACGGGAAATCCGGTTTGGTGACACTTGGCGTGGTCAGCACCGGAAAACACTATGCCCCATCCATTCTGGCACTGGCCAAGAAAGACCTGGGGGACGTGCAGATTGACCTTGTTGCAGGCAATCGGCAACACATGATTGCCGGGTTGGAAGATCAGTCCATCGACATCGCGATCATGGGGCGCCCGCCGCGGCATCCGCCGGTGGAATCGATTTCCCTTGGCGATCATCCCCATGTGCTGATTGCGCCACCGGATCATCCGCTGGTCAATCAAAAGAACATCACACCGGCAGCGCTTTTTGCGGAAACCATGATATTGCGGGAACCGGGTTCGGGGACACGCATTCTGATGGAACGGTTTCTGGATCGTTTCGGGGATGGGACGACCTATGATTCAATCGTTTTCAATTCTAATGAGACAATTAAACAGGCGGTGATTGCCGGGCTGGGCATCGCGGTTATTTCGGCCCATGCCGCCGGGGATGCGCTGGCGGGTGGCAAAGTTGTAACAGTCGATCTGCCCGGATTACCGATTATTCGGCAATGGTTTCTGGTGCGTGTTGTGGGGGCGCCACGAACCAATGTCGCCAGCCGGGTGCATGACTTTATTGCCGAGAACGGCCCATCATTTCTGCCGCAATTTTCGGTGCCAAACACCTGAAAAACCGTTATTTTGTCAGTGACATGAACAGTTTCGGCAGCTTTTCCGGCAGGCTTTCGACCCGATCGATGACAGCAAAATTATTGCGCCCAAATATGTCCGCGATGTAGCTGTCGGCCTTGGGGTCAAGGCTGATACAGAATGTCGAAATACCCTTGCTTGCCAGTTCGCCAACCGCCGAATGGGTGTCATCCTGCAGGTATTTTGGATCGGCCACGTCGATATCGTGGGGTTCACCGTCGGTCAGCAGCAACACCAGCTTTTTTTCTTCCCGCCGGTTTTCCATATAGGCCCCGGCATGGCGCAGCGCCGCCCCCATTCGGGTTGAATTGCCGGCCTGCATCGCCGCCAGCCGGGCCTTGGGCTCTGGCCCCCATGGTTCGTTGAAGCCTTTGAAATGGGTATAGCGGACTTCAAACCGGGTGTTGGACGAAAACCCGGCAATACCAAACGGATCGCCCAGTGCCTCAACCGCTGTGGCCAGCAGGGACACCGCTTCCTGACTGGTTTGCAAAATACTGGCATCGGCGCCGGGCGGGGTGTCGTTGATGGATTCCGACAGATCCAGCAACAGCAGCACCGAAATATCCCGGCCATCCTTTTCATGGTACTGATGGATGCGGGTGTCCGGCGTGGTGCCAATGCGAAAATCAATGGCCGCCCGGATCGCCACGTCCAGATCAAGATCGTCGCCTTCTTCCTGATAGCGCACGCGCCTGCGTTGCTGGGGTTTCAGCATATCTACGATCTGTTTCAACTGTTTGGCCAGCCGCTGATGCTTGTCCAGCAGGCGGTCAATCAGGCCGGCATTGCCCTGGGGTTGGATCGCCTCATAGACGGTGGCCCAATCGGGGCGGTAGTTCTGAATTTGATAATCCCATTCCGGGTAATGGCGCGGCGGCAACAGCCCATCTTCGGGTTTTTCTTCTTCGTTGTCCGATGTGTTGTGATCCGAATGAAATTCATCGTCATTGTCCGGTTCTTCCAGAAAAATCCACAGGTAACGATTGTCATCGCGATAGCTGACAACGGTGTCCTCAAACCACACGTTCGGCAGGCGGAAATCGTTTTCATGGTTGTCGCGCAGCCAGAACACACCCAGATCCGTGGCCAGTTTTTCATCATGGGGGTTCGCCGTGACCCGTTCATGGAATTTCGCCACATATTCCAACAACCCCGGATCGCTGTAATTGTGATCAGGGTTCAGCATGGCATAGGACAGCATCGCCATTTTATGGCGGATACTTGACCAGCCGTCGGGACAGGCACCGGGCTTTGGAACCGGGTGTAGCGACAGCCACAATTTGCGCAGGCCGGGGAATTTCTGCATGGCCAGATATTCGACACGGGCGTCTTCGAACACCTCAATGCAGATGTGTTGGAACACGCTGAAATTGTCCGCCAGAAACGGTTTGGACCAGAGCCTGTGGGCCATCAGATGGGCAATGACGGCGCGGTAACGGTTGATGCCGGAAATGGCCCCGAGGTCTTCATAGACATCCGGGATGTGCAGGCCTTGGCGATCCAGATGCGGCACCGGTTTACGTTCGGTGTCGAAGCTTTCCGAAAAGGGGCGGAAATCCACGTCTTCTTTCCACAGGGCGCGGGTGAACATGTGCAGCTGGCGTTCATGGTCCATGAACAGGGTGCCGTTGCGTTCTTTGACCAGCATAGCCTTGGAATCCGCACTTTGCATGCCGAAGTAGTCCGGCAAACGGTGCGGATGATCGCTATAGACCCGGATGCCGTAATTGATCCAGTTTGTCGCCCCGGCCATGGAAAGCTGGGCAAACAGATAAGGCGCGCGTTCGATCAGGGGCTTGGTGCCTTCTTTGGCCTCGACGGTCATTTTTTTGACCAGCGCCAGCCAGCCGCGCAGGGATTGGGCGCTGTTCAGACGGCGGGATATTGCCGGTAACGTTGCCAGAAATGGGGCGATGGAACCGGCCACGGCATATTCCGACAGGAAGGCCGCAGTTTCAGCAATTTCGGGGATGATCGCAGCATCGCTGTGGCGCACAACTTCCGGAATTTCGTCCAGGAATATCAGAACCAGATCGGTGCCACGCCCCAAAGCCGCCACCCGATCCGCACCGGTCAGCCAGGTCTTGATTTGCGCGTCCGACAACACATCCTGCGCATTGCACAGCGCATCTTCAAAGATATCGTCAATCCGCCGGACGCTGCTGTTCAGCTGATCACGCCAGACCTTTGCTTCGGGTTTCATCGCACATCTCCAGCAATGCCGCGGGGCTAGCCGAGGACCAGTTCCACCGATGCATCCAGCGTGGCGCGGATGTCCGCGTCATCGGTCAGCGGGCGCACCATGGCCATTTTACAGGCCTCAACCGGATCCACACCTTTGCCGATCAGCAGCGCCCCGTAAACCAGCAGGCGCGTGGAAATTCCTTCGTCGATCCCGTGGCCCTTCAGATTGCGGGCGCGATGCGCGATGTCGACCAGTTTGGCGGCCAGTTCCATGTCGACGCCACCTTCTTTGGCGACAATCCCGGCTTCGATTTTTTCGTCCGGATAGTCAAAATCCAGCGCGGTAAAGCGTTGCTTGGTGGATTGTTTCAGGTCTTTCATCAGGCTTTGGTAGCCGGGGTTGTAGGAAATCACCAACTGGAAATCAGCATGGGCTTCCAGCAGTTCGCCCTTTTTGTCCAGCGGCAGAACCCGGCGGTGGTCGGTCAGCGGGTGGATCACCACTGTGGTGTCCTGGCGGGCTTCAACCACTTCGTCCAGATAGCAAATCGCGCCAATGCGCGCCGCCACCGTCAGTGGCCCATCCTGCCAGCGGGTGCCGTTTTCATCCAGTAAAAACCGCCCCACCAGATCGGCGGCCGTCATGTCTTCGTTGCAGGCGACGGTGATCAGCGGTTTCTTCAGCTTCCACGCCATGTATTCGATGAACCGCGATTTGCCGCAGCCGGTCGGGCCTTTGACCATGACCGGCAAGCGGCAGTCATAGGCGGTTTCATAGAGGGCAACTTCGCCGCCGGTTGGCTGATAATATGGTTCATCAGTGATCAGATATTGCGTGCTGTCCGCCATTTGGCATCCCCGGTTCGTGATGAAAACGTTCACACCCCGCCAACCTGACGGGGTGTGATATTGGTTGGGCTTATTTATGCACGCCCAGCTTCTCGCGCCAACCCGGGTAAAGCAAATCAGCATCGCCCGAGAAGGATTCAAATGCGCCGCGCATTTCCTTATGCTCTTTGGCAAATTCCACCAGATCGACGCCATCCTGCCAGGCTTCATATGCCTGACGCAATGATGTGGCGCCGTCAGCGATACCATCCTTGTGGCCCAAAGCACCGCCGCCGGAAGTCTGGATCACATTGCAATGGCCAAGATTGTCAAAGAACCCCGGCAAACGCAGGGCGTTCATACCGCCGGAAATGATTGGGCTGGTGGGTTTCATACCTTCCCATTCCTGATGGAAATGGGTGCCCATCACACTGTCGCCCATCAGCATATCGGCCAGAACCGTGTCGCTGTTATAGCCTTCCATTTTGCCGAAACCCATGGTGCCGGTGTGGATGCCGGAAGACCCGGACATGCGCGCCCATTTCATGTGGGCCAGCGCGGTGTAACCCCGGTTGGATTCTTCACCGGTGACCATGCCGTGACCGGCGCGGTGGTAATGGATGAACTGATTGCCAAAGTGACGGCGCGCGGTGGTGACCATGCCACAACCGCCAACAAAACCGTCCACCAGAAGGGCGACATTTTCCGCCAGAAAGCCAAACTGTTCCAGAACGTATTCGCCGCGGGCAATCATTTCATTTGGGTCGTCCGCGGTGATGTTGGCCGAAAACAGTTTGCCCTGACCGGTTTCATCCATGGCGCGTTTCATCGCATCAACGATCAACGGAATGCTTTCTTTCATCGGGGCGTAAACCTGATTGCCCTGTGGTTCATCATTTTTGATGAAATCACCGCCCAGCCAGAACTGATAACAGGCTTCGGCAAAGGGCTTTGGCCGCAGGCCGAGTTTTGGTTTGATGATCGTACCCACAACCATCCCGCCGTTTTCCAGCGGACGGCCAAGGATGCGCCACATGTCTTTGATGCCACGGTTGGGCCCGTCAAACAGGCGCAGGAAATTCGGTGGCACGAAAAAATCCAGCAGCTTGGCATATTCAACGTCGCCCATGGCCTGATTGTTGCCGATCATGCAGGTCATCAGTGACACGACCATGGCGCGGCCATCGGTAATGTTGCGGTCAAACAGGTCGATCGGGAAAGCGATTTTCATCAGCTCTTTTTCTTCGTCGATAGCATAACAAATCGCGTCCAGCCCCATGGCAAAGTCATCGGTCGTGGTTGTCTGCACATTTGTACCGGTCGAAGATTCCGCGCAGAAATGCGCCGCCGTACCAATATAATCGAAAAAGCCATCCGCAGGCTTCATCTTATAGGCCGCAAGAACGTGCCGTCCGGCGGCAATCAGGTCTTCTTCTTTCAGGGTTAGATCGCTGTAGCGACTTGTTTGGTCTAGCATGGTGACTCCCGTTTTCGGTTCAATTTCCAGTCTAATTTCTGGCGGGTATCCCCGCGTACTCGACAACCTAATCTAAAATAAGTATAAAGAAAAATCGATTGTATCTATCTAGTATATAGAGAAAAGATTATGGAAAGCGAAATCCGAACGGGTTCAATCCCCCATGTTACACTGCGGCAATTGCAGATATTTGATACAGTTGTGCGATTGGGTGGTTTTACCCTTGCGGCGCAATCGCTTCATCTTAGTCAACCTACCGTGTCGATGCAGGTCCAAAAACTAAGTACGACCTTGGGGTTACCGCTGTTGGAACAAATCGGGCGACGCACGCAACTGACCGAGGCGGGGCGCAAAGTATATGCGGTTACACAGGAAATTTTAGGACGTTTGAACGAACTTGGTGATCTGGTTGGCGAATTAAAAGACGTGGTAAAAGGCGAACTTCGCATCGCTGTGATTACGACGGCTGCGTATTTTATGCCGCATTTGTTGGGTGCCTTTGTTGATGCCCACCCCCTTGTGCAGCCACGGCTGACAATTACCAACCGCGCCAAGGTGATTGAAAGGTTGAAATCCAATCAGGACGATCTGTTGATTATGGGGCAGGTACCCAACGAACTGGCCGTAAATGCCTACCCTTTCATAGACAATGAAATGGTTGTTGTCGCACCGCCTGACCACGCGCTGATCGGTGATAAATCGATTTCGCTGGAACGGATATGTCAGGAAAAGTTTCTGGTGCGCGAGGCTGGGTCGGGTACAAAACTGGCAATAGATCGGCTGTTTGCGGAACAGGGTTTACAGATCTCACCCTACATGGAATTGGGCAATGCCGAAGCGATCAAACAAGGGGTTATGGCGGGATTGGGAATATCGGTATTGTCCCGACGCAATTTTGGGCTAGAGATGAGCAGCCAGAAGATTGCCGTATTAGATGTGCAGGGGTTTCCTTTGGTTCGGCGTTGGTACGCGGTGCATTTGAAGGGCAAACGATTGTCACTTGTCGCGCGTACATTTCTGGACAGCCTGTTGGATGACAGCAATGCGATACTTGCAACTGATCAGTAGGCACAACAGAAATTGCGGGAACATTCCAGATAGGAGGCCCATTGGAGTTAACGTGTCAACGTCGTTTCAATCACCTGCGACCAGTCAATTGGCGCCAGTCGCAAATCTGTCCGGCGGGTTGACCACCGGTTGGTGTCTGACGCAGGGGATTCCCTTGGATTGGGCGGAGCAGGCCACACTTTTCAATCAGGCCTGACATCGCAAAACCCAAACTGGAAATACGGAAAGCCCGTATTGAGACGCGGGCGCTAAATGGCGCGTTTGTCTTGCCAGTTTGCAGTCTTATACCAGAGCATAAGCGCGCATGTCTTTGAAATGAGGGCACTAATACCGCCGCCCGCAAATGGTCTCAGATTGGGTGGGGTCAGTGGTAGCCCGTAGGGGAGTTGAACCCCTCTTTCCTGGTTGAAAACCAGATGTCCTAACCGATAGACGAACGGGCCACTGTCTGGCGTGCGCCGTTATTTAGGCAAAGCCAGTGAGAAGGGCAAGTAGTTTTTTGCATTCTGTGTCGGATTATTCGTGGGCTTGTGCGACATCTTCAAGGCGCAATTGCACCCGGTTTTTACCGCCCCAGCTGTTTACTTCAAGCCGGCCGGCCAGGTGAAAATGTTTGCCACCGTGATTTTCCAGTTCCGGGCCAATCTGGCTGTCGTAGGCACCAAAACAGATCGCATCAATTGGGGATGTGGTTTTGTCACCAAAACTGATTTTCAAGTGATTTGCGCCGACCCGTTTTGCAAAGCGGATAGGTTGATCCGGAAAAACAAACCGAGGGGCAGGGGCGCTGGCGCCAAAGGGACCGGCTGTTTCAAGCTGTTCGATCAGTTCAACACTGGCAGCGCCGGGCATCAACAGACTGGTAAGGCGCAGGTCACGGGGACCGAGTTTTGCCGCCCCTTGTTTTTCCAGTAGTTCTGCTAAACGGGCCATCGCCGGTTCCAGTTGATCGCGCGCGACGCTAAGACCGGCCGCCATTTTGTGACCGCCACCTTTGATCAGCAGACCTTCGGCTGCCAGCCGCTGAACCGACGCGCCCAGATCAATGCCACTGACCGATCTGCCAGAGCCTTTGCCTTCGTCGCCGTCCAGTCCGATGACGATGGTTGGGCGGTTGGTCAGTTCTTTTAACCGGGACGCCACAATGCCGACAACGCCAGGGTGCCAGCCCTCGCCTGCGGCCCAGACCAGCGGGGAGTCAAAACCACGTTCTTCAGCCTGCGTCAGGGCGGCGTCGCGCACGGACGCCTCAATTTCGCGGCGTTGGGTGTTTAACGTATCCAGCTTCTCAGCAATTGAGGTGGCTTCAGACTGGTCGGAACAGGATAGCAATCGCGCGCCAAGATCAGCGCGGCCCACGCGGCCACCGGCATTGATGCGGGGGCCGAGTACAAAGCCCAAATGGTAGGCTGTCGGGGTTGCGTCCAGTTTTGCGACATCGGACAGGGCAACCAGACCGGGGCGCTGGCGGGTGGCCATGATTTTGAGCCCCTGACGGACAAAGGCGCGATTGACCCCGACCAACGGGGCAACATCAGCGATTGTTGCCAGCGCTACCAGATCAAGGAAGCCCATCAGATCGGGGCCGGATTGGCCTGTTTCGCGAAGGCGTCTGTTGGCCTGAACCAGAAACAGAAATACAACGCCAGCGGCGCAAAGATGCCCCAGATCGCCGGTTTCGTCCTGACGGTTGGGGTTCACGACGGCAAGGGCAGGGGGCAGGGCTTCATCGCCTAGATGGTGGTCCAAAACGATCACATCGGCTTTCTTGGCCGCAGCGATCGGGCCGTGGGAAACGGTGCCGCAATCAACGCAGATGATCAGGTCGTGGTCGGCTGCCAGCATAGCCATGGCGGCTTCATTGGGGCCATAGCCTTCGTCAATTCTGTCCGGAACGTAGAGGGTTGCGATATGCCCCATGGTGACCAGCCAAGTCTGGACCAACGCCGCGGACGTGCCCCCATCAACATCATAATCGGCAAAGATTGCGATTTTCTGTTTGTTCTGCAAGGCGGTCAGAAACCGGTCGGCGGCTTTTGCCATGTCTTTCAGCTTTAGCGGGTCCGGCAGCAGATCACGCAATGCCGGGGTAAGATAACCGGTTGCATCTGGGGGGGCGACACCCTGACGTGCCAGCGTATGACTAATGGCAAGTGGCAGGCCGGTTGCCTGTTGGATGGCCTCGGCCTGTCGTTCAATTTCGATGCCGGGGCCAACCCAACGCCGTCCGGTAAGGGATTGTTCTACATTCAGAAAAGCCCGTTCAGTCATCTAGGTCCGAACAGGGTTGCGATAGGTCATGCGCCGCACAGAACCGGTTTTGGAACGCATCAGGATGGTTTCAGTTTCCAGAAAGCCGGGTTCGCGTTTGATGCCTTTGAGGATTGAACCATCAGTAACGCCGGTGGCGGCAAAGATCACGTCTTCGGTGACCAGATCGTCCTTGGAATATACCCGGTCAAAATCAGTGATGCCGGCCTTACGGGCACGGCCCCGTTCATCATCGTTGCGAAACAACAGCCGGCCCCACATCTGACCACCCATGCATTTAAGTGCTGCGGCGGCCAGCACGCCTTCTGGTGCGCCACCTGACCCCATATACATATCAATGCCGGTGATTTCGGCTTCGGCACAGTGGATGACACCGGCAACATCGCCATCGGTGATCAGGCGGATTGCGGCACCTGTGCTGCGCACCTCCGCTATCAGGTCTTCGTGGCGGGGGCGTTCTAAAATACACACAGTGATATCATGGGGTGTGCAGCCCTTGGCCTTGGCCAGCGCTTTCACGCGTTCAGCCGCGCCCATATCCAACGAAACCACGTCTTTTTTGTATCCCGGCCCGATGGCCAGTTTATCCATATACACATCAGGGGCGTGCAGCATGGTGCCGCGCGGTGCCATTGCGATCACGGTCAGGGCGTTTGGCATGTCTTTTGCGGTCAGGGTTGTGCCTTCAAGCGGGTCAAGGGCGATGTCCACGTCCGGGCCGTTGCCGCTGCCGACTTCTTCGCCGATGAACAGCATTGGTGCTTCGTCGCGTTCGCCTTCGCCGATGACAACAACGCCTTTGATATCCAGCATATTCAACTGATCACGCATGGCGTTAACGGCTGCTTGATCTGCCTCTTTTTCATCGCCACGGCCCACCAGTTTTGCGGACGCCATTGCAGCGGCTTCTGATACCCTGGCCAGGCCAAGGGAAAGCAGGCGGTCGTGAAATTCTACGGAAGAGGGCATGGAAATATCCTGATAATTTGTTGTTCTGCACTGTTTAGCCCGTCGGGATAAGCAGGCACAAGGTAGTTAGCGCTATCTAAACCGCCTCAATGCGAATTGAGACAGGTTCCGCGGCCAAAACACCGGTGTCGGGCAATTTTGCCATCGCATCGCGTAGCGCCGCAGGGCTTACTTTGTGGGTGACAATAAGCACAGGTGCAGTTGGCTTATCGTGTCCGTATTGACGCATGCGGTCGATTGATACCCCGGCATCGGCTAAAATCGCTGAAATTTTTGACAGCGCACCGGGTTTGTCCTGAAGCTCCAGGCGCAGATAATAGGGTGCAGGTACCAAAGACTGAGCACGGGTTGGTTTTATTAAACCACTGGCAGGCTGGCCAAATGTTGGTAAACGGTTGCCGCGTGCGATATCAATGACGTCTGCGATGACAGCGCTGGCCGTTGGGCCTTCACCGGCGCCTGGGCCACGCATGACAATCTGGCCGACTGAATCCCCTTCAAGCACCACCATGTTTGTGGCATTTTCCAACTGACCCAGCGGGCTGCTGGCGGGGACAAGGCAGGGGGACATGCGTTGTTCCAGCCCGCGGCCAGTCATCTGCGCAACACCCAGCAGCTTGATGCAATAGCCCATGTCAGCGGCGTGATCGATGTCTTCTACGGTGATTTTTTCGATGCCCTCAAGCTCTACCCCGGCAAAATCAATCTGGGTACCAAAGGCGATTGAGGCCAGTATTGCCAGCTTATGACCGGCATCAATGCCGCCCACATCCAGTGTTGGATCGGCCTCAAGGTATCCAAGGTCGGCGGCCTGAGCGAAAACCGCGTTATAGTCTAAATTCTCGGCCTGCATCTTTGTTAAGATAAAATTGCAAGTGCCATTCATGACACCCATCACCCGGCGGATTTGATTGCCAGCCAAACCCTCGGTGAGGGTTTTGACGATCGGTATACCCCCAGCGACGGCCGCTTCAAATCGAATGACACAGCCCTTAGTTTCTGCCATTTCAGCCAATGGCTGCCCGTGTAAGGCCAGCATTGCCTTGTTGGCTGTAACTACATCTTTGCCGGTGGCAATTGCAGCCTCTACTGCAGCTTTGGCAGGGCCATTTGAACCACCTATCAGTTCAATAAACACGTCAATGTCACTGCGTTTTGCCAGGGTAACCGGATCATCTTCCCAGGCGAATTCATTTAGCCGCACGCCGCGGTCTTTTTTTCGTGACCGGGCGGAGATTGCAGTGATCTGAATATCAAGACCGCTTCGGATTTTAAGCAGTTCAGCATGACGTTGCACAATTTTTACGACGCCGGTGCCGACGGTGCCAAGCCCGGCTATACCCAAGCGTAACGGCTTGCTCATCCAGTGGTCTCCTGTCTGGTTTTTTGTAAGTCTGTAGCCAGTTTTTTGGGAGATCGCAATGTGGTTGATTAACCGTTGTGTCGCTGCAGGACGGCTGCCATTTTCCGGCGTGTTTTCGGGTCAACCACGGGACGGCGTAGTGCGGCTGCACGGACCTTAAGTTGTGATACTCTTGCCGTGAGAATCCTTGTCTGCTCTGCCGCATTCAGACTGTCGATTTCGGTTGCAAGTAATACCGCGTCTATTGGTATCAGTTCAGGAAAACCGGGGACAATGCCGCGTTGAGCAATGGCAGCGTCAAGATCTGGAAAATCAGCACAACCCATCAGGGGCAGGGCGGTCAAAAGCAAAATTTTAAAGCGGCATCGCATTGAAAGACCTGTTTGGATAGTATGCCTGTATCTACCGGTTGGACGGTGGGAGTTGCAAGCAAACGCTTTTAAATGAACATTTGTTCAGATATGCAGTTTATATGGCTAGAAAAACAGGTTCCCATGCTGAGATAACCGGCCCATTGGTCCGCAAAGCAGCAATAAAGTTGATTGCGCGCTATGGGTTTGCGGCGGTTTCCATGCGTCAGATAGCGGCAGAAATCGGAATTCAGGCCGGTGCCTTGTATCTTTACACACCTGACAAACAAACTTTGTTATTTGATATTATGTTCGAGCATTTGGCGGATTTGTTGGGCGCTGTACATGCTGAACCCATGTTGGAAACACCTGTTGCCCGGTTAGAGGCATTCTGCAGGTTCCACATCTGTTACCATCTGAAGCGCCCGGAATCGGTGTTTATTGCGAATATGGAACTGCGCAACCTTGAGGCAGAAAATTTTCAGAAAGTAGAAGACCAGCGCCGCAGGTACGAAGCCTATTTGGCCAGCATATTAGAGGCCGGTCAAAACTCAAAAGAATTCAAAGTCCCCGATTGTAAACTGGCGACGATGGCAATTATCGCTATGTTGACCGGTGTAAATAGCTGGTATCAGGAAGGTGGCCGCCTGTCGCAGGATCGGGTAGAGCGGATTTACTGGAATATGGTCCGCCGGGCAGTTGGCGCATGAATGTGGCGGCCTAAGCACAGGATAATGATGAATAATACAATTGCGGTAATTACACCATCACCGGCCCGAAGATTGGTGTCGGTGTCGATACTTTTTGGGTTGGGAATATTTGTTCTATTCCTTACTTTTACACGTCCGCCGTCTACTGTTATGTGGCAAATCTTTTTAATATTATTTGGCCTGATCGCTTTGGTAACAGGCGAAAAATTGCGCCGGGCGACCCTATTGACCATTTTGATGACAGATGAGGTATTGTGCGATAGTTCCGGCCAGGTAATTTGCCAATTAGACGACATTTCTGGTATCGATCGCGGTGCATTTGCATTCAAACCAGCAAACGGATTTTTATTGCGAACCAATACAAAACTGGGACGAAACTGGTCGCCTGGGCTTTGGTGGCGAATGGGGCGCCGGATTGGAGTTGGGGGGGCGACGTCTGCCCGTCAGGGAAAATTCATGGCGGAAGCAATTGCGATGCGTCTGGCCGCGCATCAATCGGACTAGCTTCCGCTGCTGCCATCACCATCATCGCCGTCGGAACCGCCACCTGAAACACAGGTTATCCAACATAGTTGGGGTGCGAAACGGGGACGAGTCACAACATGGCTAACCAGATCCCGTTCTGCAAAGCTAACCAAAGCGTTCGCAAACGGTGGTACGTATTGCCGAGACGTTTCAACCAAAATTAACCGGTTTCCAGTTGCCATTAACGGAATGACCGAACGGTACGCCAACAGGTCTGCCGCAGTTAAACTGCGGGCACCTGCAGCACCTTTTGACCAGTCAAAATTAAGAACCCGGTTTTGCTCACTGGCACAGAAATCAGTGCAGGTAACGACGCTCAATCGTATCCAAGATGTCTCGCTGCCTGCATGGGTCATATACCGAAATACTCTGTGTATTCCGTCTAAATAGCTTTGATTAATTGGCAAAGTTTCACGCGATAGCATATCGCTAATAGTATAGTTAGCGCGATAGCTGGCATTCTGTGCTTTGTAAGCGTCATAAAATGTAAAGGTTGCCGTCGCGGCCCAAAACAGCATCGGCACAGCAAATACTGCTTCCACCGCAAGGCTGCCTTTTTGGTCCCGAAAGAATTTGCGGAATGGATTTTTAAAAAAACGTTTCATTAACAACCTCTTACGGTTCATTTACATAGGCAGACATTGCAACCAGTGCGTAAGCGCCGGTTTCGTCCAATTGCATACTAGAAGCCAATCCTACACCTGGGAAAAACGGATCCATGACGGCGCATACCCTGACCAACATCATGTCGTTCTGTATGCCGGCTTCAAAATTCAGAACGGGTTGAATATCATCATCACGGTTGACGCAGGTTGTTGGGCCAGAAAGCGGGGTCCAGGTTACGGTTGAGATTTTGCGTAGTTCTATCAGAACAACTTCATCGCAATCCGGAATGATTACCGTGTTTTCACATATTTTATCTTTCAGACCTTCGGGTGTCATAGGATTCAAAGTACCCAATCGCAGTTCGCGCATTGAAATATCCACGGCTCGGTCCAGCATGACACCGCGCGTCATCAACAACCCGGTTTCAAATGTTATCAGGAAGATTGTCATCAACATTGGAAACAGAATTACAAATTCAATTGTCGCGCTGCCGTGTTCCTGCCGCCATACTTTGCGGACCCGGCGGCATAATATACTAGGGCTATACATCAGTTTACCAATCTCAGGTCATTGATTTCACGGGCGATCGAGTTGAAGGCTTCCGAAATGTCAGTTCCGTCCACATCAAAGTGGTGGGCCGCAGATGACGCACACTGGGACAGGACTGCAGAGGAAGCAGAGCTTGTTTCAAACCCCATGGTGAACACTTCGATACCTTTGGTTTTTGCTGCATTGCAGATGTCTTCAAGGTAATCATCCATAGTGGAGGTCCAGATGGTCTGCCAAGAGTCGGGCAGCCAGTAAAACTCATCATCCCAGTAGTCGACAGCGAACATATCCCACAGTTCCGGATAGGTCAGCTGAACAGCATCGCCGCCGCTGCCGCCATAGGGTGTGTTTTCGTAGCTGGAATAGTAGTATTGGCTCTTATGGTCTTTTACATAATAATAAAGAGAATATGGGTTTCCAGCGTTATCAGTGAATACGCGCTCTACTGAAAGCTCATTGTAGCTTGGGACACCACTGGCTTTGTTTAACCAGAAGGGAGAAAGCCCATCATAAAATCCCGGTCTTAATGAGTGTAACGACGTGTTCTTTCCGTCTGTCATCAGGACTACAACTTTTTTGGTCCGTGGACGGCCATAGTCATATGGGCGATCAGCAAACTCTGGTGTGATCAATGGTGACCCGCCAGATGTAAGGCTTGCCATCGCAGGACGGAAAGAAGGGTCGAGCAATGTTGTCGCCCATTTCATCCCAAGATGGATTGACGTGTAGCCGCCAGCCTGCATTGAGCTAATTTGCGTCTGCAAATCGGCGTAGGAATTGGAGAAAGGCACAATTTCACGATAAGAGTCGGTACGGCAAGACCGCCTGTAATCCCTTGCAAACCGGGTGCTCGAATGGTGGTTACCATTGGAATGGTAAGAGCGCCGGTCAATTGTTCCAGAGCGCTGCAACTGGTCAGTCAGTGAAACCGTGGTCGAAAGAAAATCAGTGGCGTCAAAATCGACGCAGGATGAGTTTGTCTGTTCATTGGTGATATTGAACTGTTGGATTAGTTCTTCACCAACCAGAACCTGCTCAGCGTAAGGGACTAAGCTAATTGAAACGGAGTCCGGCTCAACCACGCAAACGTTATCATAGGGCTTTTCCGCATCTGGGTCACACTGCATCAAATAGACAAATTCATTTGCGGCATCGATCAGATCGTGCATTTTTGTGTTGCCACTTGCCGAAGTGCTACCCATGGAGCCTGAAACGTCCAGAACCAGGGATATTTCAACATCCGACAGGCTTTCCTCGGCAATACCGCCGGCAGGGGTAGTTAAACGGTCAATACCCATCAGTTTCATAAAGAATGTACCGGCCGTCATACTGGCCGTTGCGGTGACTGTTTTGGCGGTTGGAGATTCGACAACTGTTATATCGTCAACGTCAATAAATGCGCCAAGACCTGCTTTGTTGAAATAATCCAACACAACTTCTTTTGAATTAAGTGTTTGTTCCAGGCTTGCTGCGGCCAAGATGGCGCGGTCCAGTGTACTTTGCAGTCTGGCACGGTGGCTTTCAGCGCGCATCAGATCAACAGCCAGGCCGGCGATCATCAGCATCATGATCAACAGGAATAAGGAGAAAATGATCAATGATCCGTTTTCATCTCGTTTGAAACGGGATAAAAATGTCTGGCACTTTCCCATATTCCCGGATGTTGCGGCAATTGGGTTTTTAGTATTTCCCAGGTCGTTAAGCATTTGGCACCTATAAATCTAAGCAGCGGTCGGAATGGACCATTGGCAGCGTGGCTCTTAATCTAAATGCCTTAATCTACGGGCCCTGTGGCCAAATTGGGGCAGGCAAAATGCGGTGCAGCGTAATGGTTAAAATTGGCGATATTCCGCTTGGTTTGGATAAATACCGGTGAAAACCGAGGACACTTGGTGTTTTTAAGGCTTATTGTGAAATAATCGGCAACAGTCGCGTGGAATTGTTGTTTTCAGAACACATGAGCTTTTCCTTTAACAAAGTCGGTTAACGGATATCCTGCATAGATAGTGAAAGACAAAATGTTGATTCGCTTTCCAATAAAGGATTTTACCCATGGCCACTAAAATAGAACCGAGTTTTCGTGAATCAGTAGACTTAATGTTCAATCGCGCGGTGGCTTTGATGGACTTGCCGCCCGGGATGGAAGAAAAAATTCGCGTTTGTAATGCGACCTATACGGTTCGTTTTGGTGTACGGCTACGGGGCCAAATTCAGACTTTTACCGGTTATAGATCAGTTCATTCCGAACATATGGAACCTGTTAAAGGAGGTATCCGGTTTTCACTTGGGGTCAACCAGGACGAAGTTGAGGCGCTGGCGGCACTGATGACGTTTAAATGCGCATTGGTTGAAGCGCCCTTTGGTGGCTCTAAAGGGGGTCTATGTGTAGATCCCAACCAGTACGATGAACATGAGATGGAATTGATCACCCGCCGGTTCGCCTATGAATTGATCAAACGGGATCTTATCCATCCTAGCCAGAACGTACCGGCCCCGGATATGGGAACCGGTGAACGGGAAATGGCATGGATTGCGGACCAGTACGCCCGGATGAATACGACAGATATTAATGCGAAGGCCTGTGTCACTGGTAAGCCCCCCCATGCCGGCGGGATTGCTGGACGGGTCGAAGCCACTGGGCGTGGTGTGCAATATGCTTTGCAAGAGTATTTTCGCCATCCTGAAGATGTTGCGGCTTCCGGTTTATCGGGATCACTGGATGGCAAGCGCGTCATCGTTCAGGGACTGGGTAATGTTGGCTACCACGCGGCCAGTTTTCTGGCGGCCGAAGATGGTTGTAAAATTACCGGGATTATCGAACGTGATGGTGCATTGGTCGACGAAAAAGGCCTGGATGTTGAGGCGGTTTCTGCCTGGATCCGCAAACATGGCGGTGTAACGGGTTATCCTGATGC
This sequence comes from uncultured Marinosulfonomonas sp., assembly GCA_964514925.1. Lineage (GTDB taxonomy): Bacteria > Pseudomonadota > Alphaproteobacteria > Rhodobacterales > Rhodobacteraceae > NVTR01. The sequence continues at coordinate 9,907 of CAZETX010000035.1, read as the reverse complement.
TACACATGTTGAAGATGGGGCAGTGATATTGGAAAACGAATGTGACATTCTGATTCCGGCGGCTCTTGAAGGAACAATAAATCTGGGGAATGCTAAGAAAATCAAGGCCCCGTTGATTATCGAAGCGGCAAATGGTCCGGTAACAGCGGGTGCGGATGAGATTTTACGCGAAAAAGGGTGTGTGATAATCCCCGACATGTATGCAAATGGTGGTGGTGTGACGGTTTCCTACTTCGAATGGGTCAAAAATTTAAGCCATATCAGGTTTGGTCGCATGCAACGTCGTCAGGAAGAAGGGCGCCATCAGTTGATTGTCGATGAGCTTGAGCGCCTTTCAGAGGACACTGGCAATGAATGGAAGCTGTCGCCTAATTTCAAAGACAAATACCTTCGCGGTGCCGGAGAATTGGAACTGGTTCGGTCCGGTCTGGATGATACAATGCGTGCGGCTTACCAATCCATGCGCGAAGTATGGCACGGGCGTGATGAAGTGAAAGACCTGCGTGTTGCTGCCTATCTGGTTGCGATTGGCCGGGTGGCCGCAAGTTATCGGGCAAAGGGGCTGTGACGCCATCCAGACAAAAGGTGTCATGATGTCTAATCCAGCGCATTGATTTATTTGACAAAGGCTGGTTCATTTTCTTGGTATTTTAAGTTTCAGAGGATTTAACGATGGGAATCGATCTGGCGTTGTAATGCAGCTGTGGCCAGTTGAAAGGGCATGTTCAAGAGGTTGCACCCTCGCACGGTACCCATTGTGTTTGTTATTGTCAGGATTGCCAGAGCTTTGCTCGATATCTCGGTCAGGCAGACCTGTAGGGTCCGCGTGGTGATACCGCTATTTTTCAGACGTCAATCTGGCGAGTCTTGGTTGATCAGGGGGCTGAATACCTGCGCTGCCTGCGACTTGGACCAAAGGGTCTTGTTCGCTGGTATGCTGACTGCTGCAAAACGCCGATTGCCAATACATTGGCTAACGAAAAAAATGAATTTCGTTGGACTAATGTGCACATCATTTGACCATGCCAATTTGGCCGCATTGGGCCCGGTGCTTTGCCGTGTTGGCACCGAAAACGCTACCGGCGAAGGCCCTGAGCTTAGCAATTCCGGCGTCTTTACGTTGGTACGCCGGTCGATACTGCGCGCGCCCGGCGCTCGGTTTCGGAGGGGGGCAACGGGCGCCCCATTTTTTACAACCGGGTGGCAGCCGGTTTGCGCCCCCCATGTGCTGACGCTCGCAGAGCGCAACACAGCGCGTGGCGCCTGAACCCCTCGCAACTGGAAACACCAATTGCGACATCATCGGTCGCGTCTTCTTCTTGCATCGTCATGTAGCACCTGCTTTTCTACGCGGTGAAAGACGGGAGCAATTTCATGCGCTATTCAGGTTTCAAGGTTTTCACGCAGGGCCTTAGCGGCAACAATGGCTGGAAACCGGTCTGGCGTAACCCTGAACCGAAACCTGAATATGATATTCTAATTATCGGTGGCGGTGGCCATGGGCTGTCGACGGCTTATTATCTGGCAAATAAGCATGGTCTAAAAAATATTGCTGTTCTGGAAAAGGGTTATCTGGGCGGTGGTAATATTGGGCGAAACACGACCATTGTGCGGGCAAACTATTTCTTGCCCGGCAATTCAGAATTTTACAGTCATTCCTTGAAATTATGGGAAGGGCTAAGCCACGAACTAAATTTTAATGTCATGCACAGCCCGCGTGGTGTGATAAACCTTTTTCATTCAGATGGCCAACGGGATGCTTTTGCCCGGCGCGGAAATGCGATGATAAATCAGGGTGATGACGCTGAATTGCTTGACCGCGATGGCGTGAAAAAATTATTGCCTTATCTGGATTTTGAAAACGGCCGCTTCCCTGTGCATGGTGGCCTATTTCACCGCCGAGGCGGAACAGCGCGCCATGACGCTGTGGCCTGGGGGTATGCGCGTGGAGCGGATGAACGGGGCGTCGACCTTATCCAGAACTGCGAAGTAACGGGTATTGATATCAAATCGGGCGGTGTTACCGGTGTGCAAACAACACGGGGAATGATCAAAGCAAAAAAGGTGGCGATTGTAACCGCCGGGCGTTCCGGGCAAGTGGCCGCAATGGCGGGGTTGCGTCTGCCGGTGGAAAGCCATGTGTTACAGGCCTTTGTAACCGAAGGGCTGAAACCGGTGATCAACCATGTGATCAGTTTCGGCATGGGGCATTTCTATATCAGTCAGTCCGACAAGGGTGGGTTGGTTTTTGGTGGCGATCTGGATTTTTATGCTTCCTACGCCCAAAGGGGAAATTTACCGCGACAAGAGCAGGTGATGGAAGCTGCAATGACCCTGATGCCGATGATCGGTAAGGCGCGGGTGTTGCGCAGTTGGGGGGGTATTATGGATATGACACCTGATGGTTCCCCCATTATTGATAAAACGGGTATTGACGGGCTCTATATTGATTGCGGCTGGTGCTATGGCGGTTTTAAAGCAGTTCCTGCGTCCGGATATGCGTTTTCGCATCTGATTGCCACCGGTCATCCCCATGAAACGGCAAAGCATTTCAGGTTGGACCGCTTTCGTACCGGGCAAGGTCTTTTGGATGAAGAAGGCAGTGGCAGCCAACATAATCTGCATTAAAGGAACGGAAAATGCGCATTGAATGTCCCCATTGTGGGGAGCGGGATTTACGGGAATTCAGTTATCAGGGAGCGGCAGTTGCACTTGACCGTCCGGCACCGGGTGCGGGCGAAGCAATTTGGGACGATTATCTGCATTTGCGGGAAAACCCGGCGGGTCCAACCCGTGATTTATGGCATCATACGGGCGGCTGTTCTGCGTGGATCGTTGTGCACCGCAATACCGTGACCCATAAAATTATTGGTACGAAATTGGCGACTACTGTCAAAAGACCGGTTAAATGAGAATTGTAGCAAAAGGGCATATTGATCGAGGTACCCTGATCACATTCAGTTTTGATGGCCGGATCTATTCCGGTTATCAGGGTGATACGCTGGCTTCGGCATTGCTGGCAAATGGTGTTCACCTGATGGGCCGGTCCTTTAAGTACCACAGGCCGCGTGGGGTATTAACGGCGGGTTCGGAAGAACCAAATGCATTGGTGACTGTTGGACATGGTGCCGCCCAAACCCCGAATTGCCGTGCAACTGTACTGGAAATTTTTGATGGGCTTGAAGCCAGAAGTCAGAACAGCTGGCCTTCGTTAAATACAGATGTGATGGCGGTGAACGATCTGTTATCTCCGTTCTTGTCGGCAGGGTTTTATTACAAAACTTTCATGTGGCCCAAAGCCTTTTGGGCGAAGGTTTATGAGCCAATAATACGCAAAGCAGCAGGATTGGGCGCGCTTTCCGGTGAAGCGAACCCAGATAAGTATGAGCGGGCTTACGCCCATTGTGATCTACTGGTGATTGGGGCCGGACCCGCGGGCCTGATGGCTGCGTTGACAGCTGCGCGAGCCGGTGTGGACGTGTTGCTGGTGGATGAAAATCCTGAGCCGGGCGGGCGTCTTTTGTGTGAAGATGAATGGATTGGTTCGAAATCCGGACCAGGCTGGGTGTCTGGTATCCTTGCCGAGCTAGAAACTATGGCAAACGTCCGTATTATGCGGCGCACAACTGTGACCGGGGCCTATGATCAAGGGACTTTTGGTGCATTGGAACGTGTTAGCCTGCACCAGGCTGACCCGGGCGACTGCCCGCTGGAAACGTTTTGGAATATTGTCGCAAAACGTAGCTTGTTATGTACAGGGTCGCTGGAACGGCCGATTGCGTTCAAGAACAATGACCGACCCGGAATTATGCTGGCAGGTGCTGTTCGAAGTTATCTAAATAAATGGGGTGTCGCCCCTGGCGAAAACGTATCGATCTTTTGTAACAATGATGATGCTCACCGTACCGCCCGTGATTTGCAAGGTGCTGGAATTAAGATCGCGGCCCTCATCGATACGAGGGCGGATGCTAAAATTTCCGGGGAGTTCCCAATTTTTACCGGCGCCGAAGTTATAGATACCAGGGGCCGGCTTGGTGTGAAGGAAATTCAGGTGCGCCAAGACGGCCTGATACACCGGATCAAAACAGATTGCCTTGCTGTTTCCGGAGGCTGGAACCCGTCGCTTCACCTGACCTGCCACACCGGTGGCCGGCCAATTTGGAATGAAGCGATCTCTGCTTTTATACCTTCACCGGACTCAGTTCCTGGAATGGATGTTGCGGGTGCCGCGCTAGGGGTTTTTTCTACAAAAGGGTGTATGAAATCAGGCACTTACAGGGCCAAGATGATCTTACGTGAGATTGGTGTGAATGCGCGAATTGTGGCTACCCCAAACGCCGAAGATAGCCAATATCGACTGTCACCATTCTGGGCGGTGCCGGGCGCAGGCCGTGCATGGCTGGATTTCCAGAATGATGTGACGGTTAAAGACGTGAAACTGGCCGCGCGTGAAAACTATGCATCAGTTGAACATATGAAACGCTACACAACACAAGGCATGGCAACCGATCAGGGCAAAAGCTCAAATATCGGGGCGTTGGCCATACTGGCGGATGCAACCGGCCGCACAATTTCTGAAACCGGAACAACCACATTTCGCCCACCTTATGTGCCGGTTTCTATTGCTGCCATGGGGGCCGGGGCGCAAGGTAATGGCTTTGCACCACAACGTTTCACCACCTCGCATTCAACCAGTGTTGATCGTGGTGCACCAATGGTTGAAGCCGGGCTTTGGTATCGTGCAATGTTTTTCCCGCAGCCGGAAGAAAAGAAATGGCGACAATCCTGTGACCGTGAGGTCAACATGGTGCGAAATTCAGTAGGAATCTGCGATGTTTCAACATTGGGAAAGATCGATATTCAGGGCAAAGACGCCGCGAAACTACTTGATTTTGTTTATATAAATACGTTTTCAACCCTACCGGTCGGGCGAGTTCGCTATGGGCTGATGTTGCGCGAAGACGGTTTTGTCATGGATGACGGCACAACCGCGCGGCTGGGTAAAAATCACTATATCCTGACCACAACTACCGCCGCAGCCGGGCAGGTAATGAAACATCTGGAATATGTCCATCAATGCCTGCGTCCGGAATGGGATGTCCAGATGATCTCAGTTACGGAGCAATGGGCACAATTTTCGGTCGCTGGCCCAAGATCAAGAGAGTTATTGAATAGCGTTTTGGATCAAGAGATTGACGTACAAAGCTATCCCTTTATGGGCTGTGGTGCTGTCAAAGTTTCCGATGTAAACGCCAGATTATTTAGGATTTCGTTTTCTGGCGAACATGCCTATGAAATTGCTGTACCGGCACGTTTCGGAAGCAGCCTGTTCGGGGTGTTAGTGGAGCGGGCGCAAGCATTGGATGGCGGGCCTTACGGGATGGAGGCACTGAATGTGTTGCGTATCGAAAAGGGGTTTTTGACTCATGCGGAAATTCATGGCCGCGTAACTGCTTTTGACATTGGTATGGAGCGGATGGTTTCGGCAAAAAAGGATTGCATTGGCAAGGTTATGGCTGCGCGATCCGGCTTAAGCGGAAATTCGCGGGAACAATTGGTCGGTTTGCGTCCGGTTGGAGCGGCTAAACTATTATCCGCTGGGGCTTTCTTATTCAAACCGGGCGCAGATACAGTACGTGAAAACGCCCTAGGCTATACGACATCTGTAGGATATTCGCCGATGTTCGAACTTTTTTTGGGGCTGGCTTTCCTAAAAAACGGCCGGGACCGACATGGTGAGAAGGTGCGAATGGTAGATCATTTGCGCGGGCTTGATGTGCTATGCGAAGTTACGGATCCGGTGGTATTTGACCCGAAGGGGGAACGCGTTCGTGGTTAAACTTGTAGCAAAATCCGCACTGACGGAACTTTTGCCTATATCAGATGCAGATTGTGAAATGGTTGCGGTGGCATTTCCTGCAATTACCTCAATAGCCCCAGCAGGTGGATCTGAAAAAGCTGTTTCGACTATAATGAATGAAAAACTGGGGTTGCGGTTTCCAGCAGTGAACAAGATGACTGAAAATTCGGATGCCCGGTGTATCTGGATGGGGGCGGGGCAGGCGTTTTTTATCGGAAAAGCACCCAGATCTCTGAAAGGGGCTGTGCTAACCGATCAATCTGACGGATGGGCCCTAATTCGATTAACTGGCGTAAATGCCCAATCGGTTTTGGCAAGGTTAGTGCCAGTTGATTTGCGTTTAGGTGTGTTCAAACCTGGCAATACTGCACGAACCATGTTGTTTCACATGCCGTTATCTTTAACTCGGAATGGTGCGCAAAGCTTTGATCTTATGGTGTTTCGTTCAATGGCTGCGACTGCGGTGCATGAAATTCATGATGTTATGAAAAATATTGCGGCTCGGTAGTCAGCCGACTGCTATATCTTTTCAACTACTGGCGCTCTGAGAATTAATCGTACCAATTTTGCAAAAACATTGCGCCAATTAGCGCACTGTTACTAGACTTTGGAGGTTGCTGCACCAATATTGCACATTATGAGTCTGCCCCCCGGTTTCCTTGATGAATTGCGTACAAGATCCAGCCTTACCCAGGTTGTGGGCCGAAAAGTGACATGGGATGCGCGCAAATCAAATCAGGGCAAAGGTGATATGTGGGCACCCTGTCCGTTTCATCAGGAAAAAACCGCAAGTTTTCATGTCGATGACAAGCAAGGGTTTTATTACTGTTTTGGGTGCCATGCCAAAGGGGATGCAATTTCTTTTGTGCGGGAAACAGAAAATGTGGGTTTCATTGAAGCGATAGAAATTTTGGCGCGTGAAGCTGGAATGGAAATGCCGGCCCGTGATCCGCAGGCCCAGCAAAAAGCAGATAAGCGTAGCCAACTGGTGGCAGTCATGGAAGATGCTGTACAGTTTTTTCGCCTGCAACTTAAGACGGCCGCCGGAGTTGTGGCGCGCGAATACTTGGCAGGGCGAGGGTTAGATGACGGTGCATGTTCGCGTTGGGATATCGGATTTGCTTCGGATAACCGGCAGGCGCTTTGGACACACCTGATTGGCAAGAATATAGATCCTGCACTGATTTTTGGTGCAGGGCTTGCGGCAAAGCCCGACGATGGCGGCGCACCCTATGACAGGTTTCGTAGTCGCATCATCTATCCCATCCGGGATGCTCGGGGGCGATGTATCGCTTTTGGCGGGCGCGCGATGTCAGAAAATGCCCGCGCCAAGTATCTGAACTCTCCTGAAACGGAGTTGTTCGATAAGGGCCGTTGCCTTTACAACCAAGGTCCGGCACGAACGGCTGCTGGTGAAGATCTGCCCCTGATAGTGGCGGAAGGATACATGGATGTAATCGCCTTGTCGGAGGCCGGTTTCAGCGCCACTGTTGCACCTTTGGGAACAGCCATAACTGAGGATCAATTGCGCTTGATGTGGCGTATCCATCCGGAGCCGATCATTGCTTTGGACGGTGATACAGCCGGCGTTCGCGCCGCCACGCGGGTTGTTGATTTAGCTTTGCCATTACTGGAGGCTGGCCAATCTTTGCGTTTTGCAATCCTGCCAACCGGGCAAGACCCGGATGATGTTTTGAAAGCAGGTGGCAGGACAGCAATGCAGGCGATTTTGGATCAGGCAATTCCCATGGTTCAGCTTTTGTGGCAGCGCGAGACCGAAGGTAAATCCTTTGACAGTCCTGAACGCAAAGCTGCGTTAGACAAATCGTTGCGAGAGGCCATTCTGAAGATTAGGGATAAATCAATCCGTAATCATTATGGTCAGGAAATCAAAGATTTACGGTGGCAGCTATTTAGACCAAAGCAAGCCGCAACCAATTCTAACAGTCAGTGGAACGGACGTAAGAAAACTTCTGATCGGGCCTTATCTTCTACCAAAAATTCCTATTTGGCCAAAGCCGGCCAAAGTGGGCAGCAGGAACATTTGCGCGAGGCTGCGATATTGGCTATTTTGGTTACTAATCCAGCTATCATCGCAGAGTTTGGACCGGCTCTGGAAGCGCTGAGTTTTAAGAGTACAGATCACCGGGAGATTCAATCTGCGATTCTTCGCACACAAAATGACGACAAATCCGATTTTAGAGGGGCAATCGAAGTTGAAATAGGGACCGAGCTTCTTGAAAAACTGTTTGCCCTTAGCCATGTGAAGATCATTCCCGCGGTCCGCGACCCCGGCGACATCGAGACTGCTGCGCTGAGTGTTGCACAGGAAATTGCTAAACTGACAACAAATCGCGGGGCCGAAAGGGAAATTTCAGAAGCTGCGACTGATCTGGGCGGACTTGCAGATGAGGGTATAACTTGGCGGTTAGGGCAGGCAGCTCAGGCACGCAACCAAGCAATTGCCAGCCATACTGAAGATAAAACTGAATATGAAATAGGCGAAAATGGTGCTTTGGTGAAACGAGACGAACGCCAAGATTTCGATAAGTTGTTGAACAAGATTACGTACCAAAAAGACAGAAAATCGCCAAACTAACGACACAGCTAGGGAAACCTTATCAAAATCAGCTTAAACGGGTGTGCGAATCAGCGATTCGCATATATTGAGAAGAATTACAGTGATTCGCGAATCACCTGCTTTTAAGGAGTGCCGCATGGCCGCCAAGAACACAGCCGAGCGTAAACAACCCCCTCAGGATGACGATAGTCAGTTGGATATGAGCCAGGCGGCGGTTAAGAAGATGATCGCTGAGGCGCGGGAGCGGGGGTATATCACCTATGATCAGCTGAATACCGTGCTGCCGCCCGAACAGGTTTCAAGCGAACAGATCGAAGACGTGATGTCGATGCTGTCGGAAATGGGCATCAATATTATCGAAGATGACGAGGCCGAGGAAGAAGAGGCCAAGGGTCCCACCGATGTTGCCACCACGTCCGGGTCACGGGATGTGGCGGTTTCAACCACAGAAACCGAAAAGCTGGATCGTACCGATGATCCGGTGCGCATGTACCTGCGGGAAATGGGCTCGGTTGAGCTGCTGAGCCGCGAAGGTGAGATCGCGATTGCCAAGCGCATTGAGGCCGGTCGCAATACGATGATTGCCGGTCTGTGCGAAAGCCCGCTGACATTTCAGGCGATCACCATCTGGCGCGACGAATTGCTGAGCGAAGAAATTTTGCTGCGTGATGTGATCGATCTGGAAGCCACCTTTGACCAAAGCATTGATGGCGAGGAACAGGAACCGGTTGTTGCCAATGTTAATGCGGCCGCAACACCCACGACCGCCGCCGGGGCCAGCACGCCAGAGCTGGATGCAGATGGCAACCCGATCATCAATGACGATGATGACGATGATGATGAAGACGAACAGGCCAACATGTCGCTGGCCGCGATGGAGGCCGCGCTTAAACCCCGGGTGCTGGAAGCACTGGAACTGATCGCGCGTGACTATGTCAAACTGTCGGAAATGCAGGACCTGCGCATGTCGGCGACTTTGAATGAAGACAATTCATTCAGCGCCAAGAAAGAAGAGAAATATCAATCACTTCGCGCCGAGATTGTTTTGCTGGTAAATGAGCTGCACCTGCATAACAACCGGATTGAAGCGCTGATTGACCAGCTTTACGGCATCAACCGCCGGATCATGTCAATTGATGGTTCCATGGTGAAGCTGGCCGATCAGGCCCGCATCAACCGGCGCGAATTTGTTCAGGCCTACCGTGGCTATGAGCTGGACCCGAACTGGCTGGACCGGATGGGCGAAAAAACCGGCCGGGCATGGGGCGCTTTTATTGAGCGTTTCACCGGCAAGATCGAAGAACTGCGTGCGGAGATGGCGCAGGTGGGCCAGTATGTCGGGGTGGATATCTCTGAATTTCGCCGTATCGTTCAGCAGGTTCAAAAGGGTGAAAAAGAAGCCCGTGGCGCGAAAAAGGAAATGGTGGAAGCCAACCTGCGTCTGGTGATTTCCATCGCCAAAAAAT
>CAZETX010000034.1:0-32324 GCA_964514925.1 uncultured Marinosulfonomonas sp. | reverse complement strand
AAATGGTCAACCTCCAGAACCTGCTGCACAGTCGCGGCGTTATTTGCCGAAATAGCACCCAGACCATTGCGCCACAGATTGCCGTCATAAAGCGCGGTTTCCCCGGCCTCCTGCACCCAGGCATGCCAGCCCCGTTGCGGCGTCACAAATACCCAGCCGCCATTGGAATAAATGGCGATATCACCAATATTGCCAGCCCATTCATTTACCGAACCGGCGGCAACCCCGTAGCAGTCACCGTCACTTGCCAGTGCCGGGGGCGTTGTGGTCGTGGTTGAAATCAACGACATTTGCCCAATCCCGTCCAGCAACACCAGTGCTTCATTGACGGTCACGTGTTTCTGAGCCTGGGCGGCTTCAAGCAGTGGCAGGCCCAAACGTGGTGAATTACTCATAGCTCAATCCTTCTCTGTGTGCCGGGCCCGAAACGGGCTGAAATCTGGGCAACTGAAATTGTAAACGGGCTGCTGACACCATCGGCGGATTGGGCGGCAGCCGAATACACCCAACCTGGACTGACCACAGTGGTCTGACGCAGGGTATTGCCCCCCTGTTCCACACTCACCAGATAGCTTTCGCTGTCCTCCCCCAGTGGCACGTCAATTGACTGCCAACTGTCGCCGTCAATCCGGGTGCGCCGCACCCAGCTCAGATCAACGTCACCTGAAACTTGCGAAACGGCGCGCAAATGTGCCGGCGACAGGGGTCGCAATCCGACACCGTCAAATGCCTGAACCGAATAGGAATAGGACGGATCATCAACCGGACGCCCCGCCGGTCCGATCCGGTAGTGCCGCGCCAAACCCCGCGCGGATGGGTTCAAATCTATTTGGCCAACTGTGCTGTCCAGCAGAACAAAAACACTGCCCGCAGGCCAAGCGGTCGCCGCCAGCGCCTCGGTCCCTGCCTGACCCCGGATACGCCCCGAAATGTCATAAACGCCATCGCCCACCAAAACTGCATCACGAAACTGAACCACTTCCCAGTTCCCTGCAGTTCCATCACCAATTGCAGCGACATTCGCGCCGTTCAGCACATCCTCAAACGTTGCCGAAGACAGAACCCCACTGCCAATTCCAACTCTCAACGCCACACCCCGGTCCAGCATCGATCCGATTGCCGGTTGCAATGTGACCTCGGTAACTCCCACAACCGCCGCCGCCTCAACAAGTGTATTCAGCGCATAATTACTATCGCTGCTGGATGAAAACACCGCCGCTGCACCCGGCCATGGTTCTGCCGTAACCGCAACATGGGGCGCGTGCTCTACTTCATTGCCACTGATCAACGGCAGGTCCAGAAACACCGGATACACTGGCACGGGCGGTGTGAAGGCGCGCACCTCACCGGGTTCATCCGCACTATCACTGCCCTGGTAGGTCTCAGGCTCCACCCGGACCCCATCCAGCAACTGCGCCTCTGCCTGTGTCACGCGGTCAATCCGGTACAATACCTGCGCCGAACCTTCCTGCAGTGACACAACATCCCCCGCCCCCACATCATGGCCCGACAACGGCAGGGAAAACCGCACTGTGTCACGCGCTACTCGGGACGCCGCCAACCAACGCTCGGTGATGGCACGACCCTCGGTTCGGGTCAGCAACAATGGAAACTCTGATTGCGATACGATCTCTGATGTATCATCCGGGAACACCGCGTCTTCGGTCCGGGTATTATAATCCCCATCCGCATCAATGAAATTCAACCGCAACCGCCCCGCGGTTTCGGCAACAGCCGCCCGGTTACGCTCCACCGGGGTTTCCTGTTCGGCCAGAAGCGCTAAGCTATCCCCGTCAACATCAACACTGGCACGTCCGGTCCGGGTGTTGAACGTCAGCACCCCTTCTCGCTCAACCGCATCCGCCCCGTAGGCCAGCAACAGGGGTTGCAAAGCTGCACGCGCACCATTCTGATCCGCAACCAGATAGCCGCGCACATAGCCAAACAGCTCCGATACATCGACATTGTCCTGACCGGAGCGCGCACAAATTTCACGTACAACATCCGCCAGTGACCGCGCATTGGTGCGGCCATTAATCCAGTGGCCGCGGAAATAATTCGGCGCATCTGACCATTTTTCAACCCGGTGTGGAAAATGCGGAAACGGGCGCGCATCCCAGGCCCAGACATGGGCCCGCGACATATCCACCATGGGCGCGTCATATTCAGCAGAAACCGGGTTATTCGCCCCATCCCCCCAATATTCAAACATTGCCCGCAGATATTGCATCTGCATCAGCTCATCCCGGCGACCATCCGAATATTTTGGCAAGCCGGATTCCGATGATTTCACATCGATAAACTTGTTGGGCTGATTGGTGCCCTTATTAACAGCCGCACAACCAATCTCGGTAAACCAGATCGGTTTTCCCTCCGGCAACCAGCCGGTAGAGCTGCCCGAGCGCACCCCGCCAATGCGCTCAAAATGCGCGTTGCCCCACCAGTTGCGAATATCCTTGTAGCGATAGATCCACGGCTCGCCATAGGCCCCATCTGTGATCGGTGTCCGGCTCTGCACCGCCTCGGCCGCAGAATGCTGGTAATACCAGTCATAGCCCTCGCCCCCGGCAATATTGGATTTCAAATATTCGGTATTATAGATCGAACCCCAGCCAGCATCCGCATGCGCCACACCATCACGCCAGTCTGACATCGGCATGTAATTATCAATGCCGATAAAGTCGATCTCATCATCCGCCCAGAGCGGATCAAGGTTAAAATAAACGTCCCCTGATCCATCCTGTGGCTGATAGCCAAAATACTCCGACCAGTCCGCCGCATAGCCAATCTTAGTCGCCGCCCCCAATACCGCTCGCACATCGCTGGCCAGTTGCACCAGGGCTGAAACCGTCACAAATGCACCACCAGAACCGCGGATTTGGGTCAGCCCACGCATTTCCGAACCTATGCAAAACGCCTCAACACCACCCGCCGCCGCGCATAAATAGGCGTTATGCAAAATGAACCGGCGATAGGACCATTCACTTGGCCCCGAATAGCTGACAACCCCGCCCGCCACCGAAAAATCACCAACCTGCGCTGCGCCAAAAAACGCCGCCACTTCTGCATCAGCGCCAGCTGTCTGATCCGGACTGCCCGCCTGCCCCGGTGCAACCGATAACGTCATCCGCCCCCGCCAGGGCAATTGCGGCTGATCACCTGCCCCGCTCCACGGGTCGCTCAGCCCGTTCCCGGCCAGTTGATCCATCAGTATGAAAGGGTAGAACACCACATCCTTGCCCCGCGCGCCCAGTTCCTGAATGGCCTCGATCACCGACGCATCGGTCGGCGTGCCGCCATAGATCGAACGGCCATCCACCTTGGGCACCAGTTGCGCGGTTGTGCGGCTTAGCCCCGACACCCCCCAGGGCATGCCCTGACCGTCAATATCCGCCTGTTCCACTTTGGGCCGTAACGTTGCCCGGTCACAGCGTAAATCATCGCCAAACCACGACACCACCAGCGAAACTGAACCGCAATTTGGCAATTCCTCATCCATGGCCTCAACCGAGGTGGCAAAATCAGTTTTGCCACTGGGGGTGCTTATATTCGCTGCCACCGAATTGCCCGGTGCGCTTTCCAGATAGACCGGGCTGGTGGCCAGGCCATACTCACCTGTCCCGGGGATCAGGGCCACCGCCTGAATACCATTGGCAGGTCCTGTTGCGTTTGCTGCCGCAAATTCCTGCTCGGGCCGCATCACTTCAAAACTGAACTGCGGCACCCGGTTGCCAAACTGTCCCAGATCAAGGTCTTCCAGCACGACATAGGCCGTGCCACGATAGGCAGGTGTCACCCCCACCCCTTCTACGGCTTCAATTTTCGCATCCGGCAACTGATCCTGTGAACCGGTATAAACCCGCATGTTCAGATCATCGCGGGCCACTTCCTGCCCGTCGGCCCAGACCCGGCCAACCCGGGTTATCTCACCTTCGCACAGAGCAATGGCAACGCTGACACTATAGGAATATTCTGTGACCTTCGGGCGGGGTGCCGGCCCCTTGCCGCCGCCGCTGGTGGCCACGTTTTCGCGAAACTGAGAGGCCCAGATCACCTGCCCGCCAACCCGCATGCGCCCATAGACCTGCGCAATCACCGCGCCTTCACTGGCACCGCTCAGCCGGAACCGATCCACCTGCCCGGTTTCTACAGCTTGCGAACCCGCGCCCAGCAATCGCTGATCGATGACCCGACCCAATGTCGCGCCAACTGCGCGGCCGATCACCACAGATGACAGCCCCAGAATACCGCCCCCAACCGAGGCGCCGGCGGCCATGCCAACCGCAGATAATACAATCGTCGCCATCAGCTAATCCCCGCTGGAAATTCAAACACCGCCGCAATCCGGCGCCGCCACGGCGCTGAAAGCGGGCTTTCAACAACCCCGTGACCCGAATAGGAATGGATGAATGTCGGCGCATCACTCAGCACGCCAACAATCCCCAGATGTTTGGCCACCGATCCGGCGCGCATGCGAAACAGCACCACATCGCCGACTGCCAGTTCAGCCACAGGTTTTTCAACCAGATGCCGGCGCGCTGCGCCCCAAAGCACCTCGTGGCGCTGTGGTTCTGACCAATCCGCAGAATAGGCCGGAACCGCCTCAGGCTCGGCACCATAAACCTCACGCCAGACCCCGCGTAGCAAGCCCAGACAATCCGCACCCGCTCCCTTGCAGGACGCCTGATGCACATAGGGCGTCCCCAGCCAGTTCCGGGCAATCTCCACAACATTGCTCATGAATTCAGGCTCCCGCCATCATTGACACCACTTTTACGGGGCACCGACAGCAACCAGTCTTCCCCCGGTATCGCCGGAAATCCGCGAAAATTCACCAAATTGCTAAACTTTAGCCGACAGGTTTCGCGACGCCGATCACATCCGGCCTCAATCCGCACCATGTCCCCCAGCTGAATATCCGCGCGCAGGGCTTCCCACAGCTCGATTTCCCGTATTGCCGCCCCAATCCGGTCGTTCTTTATCATCCCCACCAGACCGGCAGCAGCGCCACTCAGCACCTCAAACCGGCCCTTCTCAAACCAGCGATCGGCAAAGCCATTCAACCCTGAAAATTCGTAGAATTTTCGCCCCTGCACCGCTTCAACAGCCAGTTCAGTGGAAAACCCGATCTGCCCCAGATCAACGCCGCAGGCCAGATCCCCCAGCACCGCACCACAAGATTTCTGATAGATCCGCCCCTGTGGCTGGTTCAGTACTTCGCTCAGGCCGCGCAGTTCCGCCTGATACGCCCCGGCACTGCGCTGAATTTCCCCGATTGAACCACGAAACAGTACCAGCCGCTGGCTCACATCAACCCAGTTTACCAGCCAGGCCACAACCTGGGCACCATCATAGCGCCCGGCGGCAATATCTTCCTCATTCACATGGCCGCTGCTCAAAACCCCCAGCGCTTCGGTATTGTCCACCGCCAGGCCTGTGGTTTGCTCCAGTGCGCGCGCAGACAACCCGCTATCGGCGACAAAACTGATCCCGTCAAAATCCAGATCAACATCGTGATCGGTAAATCCCAACACCACACCATCGGCGCGCGTTATCCCCCAACAGCGGCAAACAGACGTGGCACCGGTCAGCAAATGCGCTTTGAAATCCGCAGATAATCCCATCAGATGCGCACCTCAACCACCGGAACATCCGGCATGTCACCGGCCTGAAAGCTGGCCACCGAGGTGTGCAAACGGTCCGCATCAAATCGGACCGGGACATCAAATTCAAACCCCGCCGATATCTCGACACCCTCTTCCGGGGCCAGATCAAAACTGATAATACCCGTGGCGATATCCAGCGTGTAATGCACGGTTTCAACCAGCTCGGTGCCCCCCACGCCCACCTGAACCGTGCCCAATACCGGCTTGGCAATGGGGCGCGAATAACTTACGCCACCCGACGCATAGGTCTTATTCAGATTAAATTCGGCTGTTACCCCGTCGCCATGGCCGATCACCTGATCACGAAAATTCACAGTCGCTGACGCGATGCAGGATTTAAAATCAGACCAGTCCTTCCAGCGAAATCCAAACAACTGTCCCTGGCGCGCCTCAAAGAACGCGATCAGCACTTCAATATCGTCCAAGGCCCGCAGACCCACACCCGCATCATAGCGCCGGCGCGAATGTGCCCAGGGCGTGTTGCGTTCTTCAAACCCGTTGGCCAGCGTCACAATCTCTGTGCGCCGCTCAGGTCCCCCAACCGAGCCAAAGCTCAGGTTGCTTGGAAATCTGACTTCATGAAATCCCATAGCTTTTCCCCTAGCTGTTGCGCTGTCCGCGCCCCATGGCACGGTTCAGCTGCGCCGCGATCTGGCTGCGCGATCGCTGAAAACCCTGCACATCAGGCGTCGAAATATTCATCACAATGTTCACCGGCCGCCCGCCGCCATCGGCGCGCACCCCCAGTTTGCCATCGGCACCGCGCGCCAAAGGCATGATCGCCTCGGGCCCGGCCTCGCCCATCAATCCACGCCCGCCGCGCATCGGAAAACTCACCGGCCCCGACACCACGCCGCCCTGGGCAAACGGCATGACGCGGCCTTGGGAAAAAGAGGCCCCCTTTTCGAACGGCAACAACCCGCCAATCAGGCTTTCAATGCCCCCGGCCAGAATGCCGCCAATTTGTCCGGTCACCGGTTTCAGCGCCGCCGAATAGGCCGCATCCACCATGGATTTGCCGATATTGCGGAACACATCCGATAGCTTATCCCCGTCAAATACCAGCCCATCAATGGCCCCACGCAACCCGGAACTGATTGACGATTTCAGGCGCCCGACATCGCGCCCGGTATCATGGATCGTGGCCCGCATCGCCTCCATCTCCTGGGAAAATGCCGCCGTCATCGCGCTGGTTGCCGACAGGGTATCCCCCAGCGCCTCAACCTGTTCTTCAAATCCGTCCCGCCCAAAAATATCAGCCATCAATCCTGTCCTTGTTCAAATCCGAATACGCCGCCGCCAGCTCTTCCAACCGCGCCCGGCTCAGGGGCGCATCACCACCCCCCATGCCCAGCATCAGCATCAGTTCCACCGGCGTCAGCCGCCAGAACTCAGCCGGTTGCAGACCCAATCCGCGCATGCCTGCCGCCATCAACCCGGCCCAGTCCATTCACAGATCAGCCGTTGAAAAGGCCCGCACCAGCAATTGCCCGGCAACCCTGGCCGCCTGCACCGGGCCACCCTCAATCTCGACACTCAGCAATTCCGCACCGGTTCCCTGCCAGCCACCGCCGCGCAGCCCGGCAACAATCAGTGCCAACACGTCGCGACTGCTGAAGGCGCCGGTTTCAAACCGCTCCACCAGCGCCACCAGCGTGTCGCAGTCAAGCGCGGCCTCCAGCTCCGCCAATGCCCCCAGCGTCAGCTTCAGCACCCGCGTCTGGCCATCCAGCACCAGCGCCACTTCGCCCGTCCAGGGATTGGCCATGCCTTAGACCGCCGTGAATGTCAGCTCACCCGCCGAGGCCAGCGAAATCTCGTAACTTGCCTCACCATTATAGGTGCCGGCATATTCAATCGACGTCAGCTGGAACGCGCCTTCAATGGTGCCAAAATCCGGCACAATCACCTGAAAATCGGGCACCTGCCCGTCAAAGAAAATCTGGCGTGCCCGCTCATCCGTTGCGTGATCCTTGAACACGCCCGACCCTGAAATTGACGCGCTTTTTACGCCAGAGCCGCCCAGCAATTCGCGCCACCCCCCCTGGCTTTCCAGGCTGGTGACATCCACGCTTTCGGCGTTGAATGAAATGCGCGTGGCCCGCAGCCCCGCAAATGTGTCAAACACGCCGGCACCGGTCATGTCGATTCTAATCAGTAGATCCTTGCCGTTTTGGGCAGCCATATCTCATCACTCCAGATTGGAAAATTTAAGTTTCTTCAAGACGCGCAACAAACCGTAAATCGATCCGGCGCACATCCGCGTCCTGAACCCGTTTCGCGATTGCCCGCATGAAATTCATTGACACCACACGCCCCCGGTTCAGCACCAAAGATGACCCTAACAGCGCATCCGAAACCGCACCCGCCGCTTCTTTGGCAGTGCGAAACCCGGCCGCCTGACTGACGACACTGACGGTAAATTCATGGCGTACCCCGGCCCCGGTCTGATCCGACCGGTCCCGTACATCCTCAGGCCCAAGGCTCACATAAATCGCCGGAACTGCCCCCGGTGGTGCCGCATCAAAAATATCCGCCCCCACCAATCCGCCCAGAACCGTGTCGCCCTGCAACAGCTGAAACACAGCCTCCTGCAACGCTGCCGCCATACCATAGCTCATGCCAGAACCTCTTCGCGCGAATGGCACATCAGGTAATGGCCGCGGCTGTCATGCTCGCTGACCGCCAGAATACGAAACACCCGGCTGCCATCGACAAACCGCTGATCCGGCTTGGGCCGCGACGCAGCGCCTTCCGGTGCTGCACGCACAATTATCCGGTAGGGCACCTTGGACAGGGTCACAAATTGCGACGCATATTCCCGCCCCGAGCCGGCCTTGACAGAGGCCCAGACAGTGCCAAGCACAGTCCAGGTTTCCGTGTGTCCGCCGGCGCCGTCATCCACCCGAACCGGGTCTTCAAGCACCAACTTGCGGTTCAGATGAACCGAGCCACTCATGCCGCACCCCCACCCAGAATACGCACATTGCGATATCGCTGGATCAGTGACGTCACCGCCATTGGCATTCCGGCGTCCCCGGTACCGGCGCGGTTCTCATAATAATGCGCCGCCAACATGAACACCGCCAGTCCCAGATCATCCGGAACCGCCCCCCAGTTGGCCCCAAAACCGGCAGTAAAATCTATTTCCACCGTCCCCGAGTTCGGGATCGCCGCCAAATTGCCGGACACCCCCCACAGGATCGGCCGGTGGGTATCCGCTTCCAGCCGGTACAATGTCGGATCAACCACACTGATCACCCCCAGACGGTCAATCACCCGTAGCGCATCGACGCTGGAAACCGGCGCCAGCGGCAATGCCTGACGACAGGCCTCACGCCAGTTGGTCAGCGTCCAGGTGTATTGCTTTTCCAGCAAAACCTTGCCGGTGCGCGCCTCAATCCCGGCAATTGATGAACGCAGGTAATTTTCCAGAACAGGGTCCTGTACAACATCCCCGGTAAACCCGGTGCCAAGCTGCAAATGATCCTTAAATTCTGTCACCGGCAGTGCCGCCAACGGCACCGAGGTCTGCTCAACTAACATCATGGGTTTCAACCTTTTCGTAAAACTCGCGGGCACAGCCCGCGCTGCAATGGGCGCGCACCACCCCCGCATCACTCGGACGGAGGGGAGCAGCTAGATAACGCAGGGGCCGAATGGCGCGCGCCCACCAGACCGGGTGCGCACGTGGCGCCGCCCGGCCATTCTCAGACCACGGTTAAGTGATTGAGAATTTCAGCAGTTTGATCGCGTTAAAGTCGCTGACATCACCGCCCACGCGCTTGGTGGCGTAAAACAGCACGTTGGGTTTGGCGCTGAACGGATCACGCAGAATGCGCAGATCGGGGCGCTCGGCCACGGTATACCCGGCTTCAAAATCACCAAAGGCAATGGCACCGCCCAGACTGTCGGTATCAGGCATGTCTTCGGCAATCAGCACCGCATAGCCCATCAGACGTGCCGGTTCACCAGCGGCCAGACCGTCAGACCAAAGGAAGCGCCCATCGGCATCCTTCAGCTTGCGCACATTGCCCGCGGTTTTGGAATTCATCACAAATGTCGCATTGGCCCGGTACTGGGCGCCCAGCGCATAGACCAGCTCGACAATGCTGTCGGCGGAACCAAAATCACCGTCCACACCAGTTGGTACATAACCAATATTGCTCCAGCTCCAGCTGGCATTATCCACCTGTGGATGGCTCAAAAAGCCGGTTGGCTTGTCAATACCGTCGCCACTGACAAAGGCAGACGCCTCTGCGCGGGCAAACTTATCGGCGATCCGACTGGCCAGCCAGCCTTCGATGTCAAATGCACTGTCATCCAGCAGGCGCTGGCTGGCTTTAGGCAAAGCCGACAACTCATGCAGCGGAATGGAAATCCGGTCCAGCGTTGGCGTTCCGGTTTCAGCAACCGAACCCGCCTCAGTGGCCCAGCCAGAACCGATATCCGTGGTGTCGATCAGCACATCAAACGACGTGCTCTCAACATTCACAACGGTTGCCACCTGGCGCAGGGATGCTGTGGATTTCAACACGCTTTTGATGGTTGCGGATGTCTCGGGATCCACCAGATAGCCACCATCAGCCGCCACAGTCGTTGACAGCGCCTTGCCTTCCAGCTCCAGCCCGCGCAAACCGTCGTCGTCGCCGCCCCGCACATAGGCTTCAAACGCCTTCTGATGGGGGGCGTCTGCCTCCATGGCCGCGCTCAGGGCCGGACGGGCCCGCATCAGTGATTTCTTATCCAACATGGTCAATCGCTCTTCCTGTTTTTGCAATTTCAAATTCATTTCGTCCTGAAAGTCATTGATTTGTCCCACAAATCCGGCCATGGCGGCCTTGACATCCTGAACCGGCGACTGTGCGTCAGACACACCTTTCCCGGCCCCAGACTTGGTCTCGGTTTTTTCCATCAAACAATCCTGTTTTCTCTAGGGTTGGTCGGCCTTACTCTTGGGCCAGCATCAGGCGCGCATCCTCAATGACCGCCGCCAATTCTCGTATCATGTCAGTTTCGTTCTCAGCTGACTTCGCCCCTACACGGGCCTCTGGCAACATCGGGAATGTCACCAGTGACACCTCCCACAGCTCCAGTTCAGACAGCAATCGCTGCCCCTGGGCATCCTTGGTTGCCTTCACCGTGCGATAGCCGATCGACAAGCCGTCAATCGCGCCCGCTTCAATCAGCGCCGCGGCTTCGCGCCCCTTGGCAACATCACTTAACAGCCGCCCCTTAACGTACAGCCCGCGCTTATCCTCGCGCACCTCATCCCAGATACCGATGGGTTGCGCCGGGTCATGCTGCCACAGCATTTTCACCCGCCGCCCGGCCCCGGCCAGCGCCTTAAGGCTCGCGCCATAGGCCCCGGCCTGTACCACATCGCCCCCTTTGTCGCGTTTGCCGAAATAACTGGCATAGCCCTCAATCCGGGTACCGTCTGTTACCTTCAGGCTGTCCCCAAGTCTGGCAAATTTACGCTCCGGTGCGCCATAATCCGCAAAATCCATCTCAGACCCCTTCACTTAATTTTGGCAACCCCAGCAGGGCGCGCTTTTCCGCTTCACTCAAAAACGTGGCTTCACTGACCCGTTTCCACTGATTATCCCGCTCCCCCGACAGGGCCGGCACCTGATCCAGATCAGGTTTCAAAGCCACATCTTCACCAATATACTCCGACAGCCAGTTGGACACCGACGCCGCCACCCGGCTTGCCAGCGGTAATACCGTCAGGCGGTAAAATGCACGGTTTGCCTCCTGATAATTCGCGTAAGCCGCATCCCCCGGTATCCCCAGCAACATTGGCGGTACACCGTAGGCCAGCGCAATTTCCCGCGCTGCGGCTTCCTTGGTCTTCTGAAATTCCATATCGCTTGGTGAAAACCCCATGGGTTTCCAGTCCAGACCACCCTCCAGCAACATCGGCCGGCCGGCATTGCGCGCGCCCTGATGGTGGCTTTCCATTTCCTCCAGCAACCGGTCATACTGATCCGAAGACATGGTCGCCTGCCCGTCTGTCCCCTTGTAAATGATCGCCCCGGAAGGTCGCGCCGCATTGTCCAGCAATGCTTTGCTCCAGCGTGACGCCGAATTATGCACATCCACCGCACCGGCCGCCGCCTGCATCGGGCTAAAGCCATAATGGTCGTCCTGCGGATGAAAGCTTTTGATATGGGCAATCGGTGACACACCCTCACCAACCGAATAGCGATGCTTGCGCCCGCCCACCGAATATTCATAGGCCACCGGCCAGCCATCGGCACCGGGGATCAGGCTCATCCGGTCCGAGCGCAAAACATGCAGCTCTCCGGGCACACCCTCACCGGCGCTTACCGCCTCCAGATATCCATCCCCGGACAGCAAAATCTGGCCATAAAGCGCCTCAAACAGCTCGGCCTGCCCCTGCAAGCCATTGGGCCGGGCAATCAGTGACAAAACCGGGTGCGTATCGTAACGCCGCTCACTGTCCTGCAAAACCAAAGGCAATGCGCTGGCCGCCTCGGCGATCAGCTTGACGCTGCGAAACCCCACCGGGTTGCCCAGGAACCCAACCTTGGTCAAGGTCACTGTATCGCGCGCCGACCAGGCCACACGCCCCGAACCGCCCCAGGCAATCACCGGGCCAGAAGCCGAGGCTTTCGCCTCAGGTACAGCCGCCGCCCCACGTGAAAACATATTAAATTTCATGCCCAAGACACTCCTTGCCCGATCCATCACGATCAAAAATTCTTCTTTTCAAACTATCCCACCGGAAGCAGAGCCCAAGTTTTCGCACCAATTGTGAAACTCCGCGTTACCCCAGCGTTCGCACCCTCGGGCGGGTATATTTTGCTGCCGGTTCGATCATCAATTCATGCAACGCCCAGACCAATGCATCCACACGGTCAGGTGAACCTTTGCCCTCAAACCCCCGCGCCGTCAGCGCACACATCTGATCCTCCAGCGCGGCCAATCCGGGCACATGCTGAATGCGTCCCTGCTCATACAATGCGGCCACAGGTTCAGCCCGCGCCACCTTCCCCCGGCTGGCCCGCACCGCCCGGTAACTGACCATCGGATCAATTTGGCGAATGACGCTTTCCACTAGATCGCCGCCCTGATTAACCTCGGCCACCAAGCGGTCTGCGCCGTGTCGCGCCATGGCGTCCAGCGCCGCACTTGCCCATGCCTGCGGGCTGGCCGCCGACACGCTTGCATCTTCCAATACACAGGCCTTCCAGCTTTGTGGTGGTCCGTCAGTGATTGCCCCGACCACCAGAATACCGCATTCGTCCGAGCCAGCATGCCCGGTCACCGGCGGGTCAACCGCCACCACAATCCGACTACATTCAGGGGCCGCTTCAACGCGTATCCGGTCCAGACCGGCCGCGGTCCAAAGCGCGCCCTCGGCATCCTCCAGCAATACCCCCTCCAATTCCTGACGCCCCAGTCGCGTGCCGGCAAAGCGGCTGTTGACCTCCTCCAGAAATGAATTGGCCAGATAGGCGCGGTTGGCCTCAGTAGGGGCATGGGTCGACACGGTAGACCCACTGGCCAGAATGGCTTTCAGCACCCCGATATTTCGCGGCGTCGTGGTCACCACCACCCGCGGGTCTTCCCCAAGACGCAAGCAGAATTGCAGCATATCCCAGGTATCTTCCGCCTTTTTCCACTTGGCCAGTTCATCCACCCAGGCCCCGTCAAATTGTGGCCCGCGCAGGGTTTCCGGCTCAGAGGCCGAAAATACCTGCGCTGTGGCGCCATTTGGCCATTCCAGCATCCGACGCCCGGCGCGCCACTGCGGGCGGCGATCCGGTGGTGAACAAGCCAGAATGCCACTTTCGCCAAACACCATCACTTCGCGCACCTGATCAATGGTCTCCCCCACCAACGCGATACGGCGACAGTGACCGGCATCAGTTGGCAACGACCCTTCCACCTGCGCGCGCACCCACTCCGCCCCGGCGCGGGTTTTACCGGCACCCCGCCCCCCCAGCACGACCCAATTGCGCCAGTCCCCCCCCGGGGGCAGCTGGTGATCCAGCGCCCAGAACTCAAACAAATAGGGCAATGCCAACAAAGCACCTTCGCTTAATTCATTCAGAAACCTCTGCTGTATCTGTGGCGTCGCGCAGGCAAGCCAGTCGGCGTTCAATCTCTGCGCGCGCGCTTTCAAAGTCGATCGCGTAGTCATAAACGATACCGGCGTCTTTTTTGATGCTGTCTTCAATTTTCTGCTTCTCTTTGAACAGGACAGTGGTGGCGCTGCCGAAATTGCGGATCAGCTTTTCTGTATCGGGTGACGGGGTTTCCTCACCTGAATCAATCCTGTTGGTTGATCTTTGAAATATTTTGATAGCGCGTTGAAATTGCTCGGCTGCTGCCGACAGAATATCTGCGGCCGTCCCGTCGTTGCCGTCGGGTTTAATCATTGTCATTTATTGGGTGTGCCTCTCATGCTAATTCCGCACAAGCGAGACAAGATACTGTCGTTTGACAGCGCGCTTATCCCTTCTAGCCAGGGCCTATTGCTAATTGAAATCGTATCAAAAGTCAAGGTTTAGATAAACAGCACCGCGCGCTAAGGGTAAGAAACCATTAACTAAATTGAGCACCTGCGGTGCATTATATTTAGCCCTTCGGGTGTTTAACGCTCCGCTTGGAGATATTTAGAAAAAGAAGAAAGGGTCTAGTTGCCGCCCTGACCTGCCTCGATCTCACGCCATGCTGCAACGTTGATATTGTGTTGTTTCAGGGTGGTGGCGAACGCATGGCCGCCGGTACCGTTGGCAACAAAGAAGATATACTCTGATTGCGCCGGGTTCAGGGCCGCCTGTATGGCGTCCAGCCCTGGATTGGCAATGGGTGCCGGGGGCAATCCATCGATAATATAGGTGTTGTAAGGTGTCACTTTGCGCAGTTCGCTCTGACGCAACCCGCGCCCCAATACGCCCTGACCGTTGGTTACGCCATAGATCACCGTCGGATCAGTTTGCAGCCGCATGCCTTTGTTCAGCCGGTTGATGAAAACCGCCGCCACTTCGGCGCGTTCTTCAGGCAGGCCAGTTTCCTTTTCCACGATTGACGCGAGGATCAGCGCCTCTTCAGGGGTATCGATGGGCAGCCCCTCAGCCCGATTGGCCCAGGCTTCTTCCAGCCGGTTGGTCTGGGATTGTTGCATGGCTGTAATCAGCGCCGACATGTCCGAACCGCTGGTTACCTCATAGCTATCCGGCGCAAGTGAGCCTTCCTTTGGAATGTCATCGGTATCAGCGTTCAGAAAATCCGCCGCCTTTAAAGCCTGCAGGACCTGCCAACTGGTCGCGCCTTCCGCCAGCGCGATCCGATAACGTGTATCGGCCTCATTGCGCACCTCGGCATATTCGGCCGGATTCTCCCCCGCCAACGGATCAAAGGCCAGCACATCAACAAAACGGTTTGTGCTCGGGTCCAGTTCGCGCACCTGAACTTGGGCCTTGTTGATGCCGATACGATACACCACTTCGGTGCCGCAGGTGCTGGCACCACCGCGGGTAATGATGTCGACAATTTCCACCATCGAGGCCGCTTGCGGTACCAGAAAACTACCGGCTTTCAGCTTATCGCTTTTGTCGGCGTAATCCGCCCCAATCCGAAAGATTGAGCCGTTAGAAATTGCCCCGCGCGTTTCCAGATCCTCTGACACACCGGTCATCCGGGTCCCGCTTTTCACCCGCAGACAAATCGCATCCGCCAGGGGGCCGGGTGCGGCATACTGGTTCTTACCCCAGGCAATCAGCCCGCCGATAACCACCAGAATAACAACAAACAACGACAGCGCATTAGACGCAATATTACGCCACATCAGGCATCTACCTTTTTCAGAACAAGACTGGCATTGGTGCCACCAAATCCAAAGGAATTGGACAGCGCCACATTGATCACCCGCTCACGTTTCTTATTCGGCGCCAGATCCAGCTTTGGCTGCACCGCCGGGTTGTCCAGATTGATGGTCGGCGGTGCCACTGAATCCCGGATCGCCAGCACACAGAATATCGCTTCAACAGCGCCCGCCGCCCCCAGCAGATGGCCAATGGATGACTTGGTGGATGACATGGTCGCCCCGGCCGCGGCATCGCCCATCAGACGTTCCACTGCGCCCAGTTCAATGGTGTCGGCCATTGTCGATGTGCCATGGGCGTTGATGTAATCGATATCCGCAGGGACCAGCCCGGCACGTTCCATTGCGGCTTTCATTGACCGGTAACCACCATTGCCGTCCTCAGACGGGGCGGTGATGTGATAGGCATCCCCGGATAAGCCATAGCCCACAACCTCGGCATAAATCTTGGCGCCCCGGGCCACAGCGTGCTCATATTCTTCCAGCACCACAACACCGGCACCTTCCCCCATGACAAACCCGTCGCGGTCCGCGTCATAGGGGCGGGATGCCTTTTCAGGTTCATCGGCGCGTTTGGTGGACAGCGCCTTGCAGGCGTTAAACCCGGCAATGCCAATTTCACATATCGGCGCTTCGGCGCCACCCGCAAGCATCACGTCCGCATCCCCCAGCATGATCAGGCGCGCCGCATCACCAATGGCATGGGCGCCTGTCGAACAGGCCGTAACCACCGCATGGTTCGGCCCCTTGAATCCGTATCGGATCGACACCTGACCGGAAATCAAATTGGTCAGCGCGCCGGGGATGAAAAACGGCGATACCCGGCGGGGGCCGCGTTCCTTTAGCGTAATCGCGGTTTCTGCAATTGACTGTAACCCGCCAATGCCCGATCCGATCATCACGCCGGTGCGCAGCAATTCTTCTTCGTCATCCGGCGTCCAGCCAGCATCTTCCACCGCCTGTACCGCCGCCGTCATGCCATACAGGATGAAATCATCCACCTTGCGCTGTTCCTTGGGGGCCATCCAGTCATCCGGGTTGAAGGTCCCGTCTGTGCCATCACCGCGCGGTATTTCACAGGCATAGGTGGTGCCCAGATGGGATGCATCAAACCGCGTAATCGGTCCGGCCCCGGATTGCCCGGCCAACAGCCGTTCCCAGGTTTCTTCCACACCGCAGGCCAGCGGCGTTACCATTCCCAATCCTGTCACGACAACTCGGCGCATCTATATCATCCCCATTCGTCGGTTATTCTTGGCCTACAGATACACGCCACTGCAGGCCGGGGGCAAGGGCACACCTGCCCTGTCGGCAGCTTTCAACCCTAAACGAACTCGGCAACCTTTTCGCCGGTTTGGGGGGCAGCGGCCGCCATGGCCTCACCCAGTTCAACGGACTTTTCAAACAGGGGTCGGCCAATTACAGCTGAACCGATTGACGGGATGTATTTCAGCCGCGCCACATCATCCAGAGTGTGAACCAGCCCACCGGCAATTACCGGCGCGCGCACGCCGTCTGCCAGCCCGGCCACCAAGCCCATTGAGCTGTCCGGATCACCGATATCACTATGCACATCGGTGATCATCACCGCCGCCAGTGGCGAGCCGGCAAATTCAGCGATGAAATCAGCCGGCTCAAATGCCGTGGTTTTGCGCCAGCCATCCACCGTTACCTTGCCCTGATACACATCCACTGACAGCACAATCTGATCCGGATAATATTTCGCCGCTTCTTTCAGGTAATCCGGGTTGGTCACGGCAGCCGAGCCGATCACGATCCGCCCGGCCCCCTGATCCACCGCGTATTCAATATGATCCATGGTGGTAAAGCCGCCGCCAAGCTGCACTGATGTTCCGCAGGTCTTGATGATCTGATCAACAATATCAGAATTTGCCCCGTCTTTTGTCACTGCATTCAGATCGGTCACATGTATCCATTCGGCCCCGGCAGCAGCATATGCACCGGCGGTTGCCATCGGATCAACATGCCAGATCGTCGGCTCTGCAACCCGGCCTTTGACCAAGGTCACACAACGGGCATTCTGTAATTGAAGTGCGGGTATCAGTTTCATGGTATCCCCAATCTGTCTGGATACCGCCGCAATACAGCGCGCGGTTTCTGCCCTGCCCGACACCTCCGTCACATCTGCAACTATTTACGACACGCACCGTTTACGACAATAACCGGCCGGGCGGGCCTGCTCTATTGTGGGCTTTTCACAGGGCCTGAGTCAAACCGGGCGCAACCGCGCCATCTTCTGCACCGGGCCCCATTGATCGTCTGTTACAGTCGCACCCCGATAGCCAGCCTTTTGCGCCACCCGGATTGAGGCCCCATGATCCGGGCCCATCATACAGGTGCTGTGTCCGCCAAAGCTTTGCGCATCAAACCAGTCATGGGACAGTTTGATGGCCTCGCTGCCATACCCGCGCCCCTGCGCCGCTGCGGCAAATACCCAGCCGCTTTCAATCACCGGTGAGCCCTTTTGCACGTCCCGTATAAAAAACCCGGTTGTGCCCAGAAACCCACCGGCGCGGTCAACCACCGCCCAGTTGCCAAACCCATGGGTGGCCCAGCGGTAGGTATTGCCATTGAAACGTGACCATGACTGCAGCGCCGGAACCGGTGCAAACGGGATGTGCTCTGCCACTTCGGGTTCCTGCCACATGGCAGCAAATGCCGGGAAATCAGCCCAGGTAAAGCCGCGCAGCGTCAGCCTTGCCCCCTGTAAAATCGGTACCATGGGCCAAGGCTATAGGCACAGGCGTCAGGAAGTACAACGCGGTGTGACCGCCCTGCGAATGTCTTCACCGATACTGTGACGGGCACGTTCCAGATCATGGTCCACCTGCAGGCGTACCCAGAAATCAGCCGCCGTGCAGAAATACCGCGCCAGTCGCAACGACAGTTCCACCCCGACAATCGCCTTGCCAGCGGTCAGCGCTGCAACGGCATCCTCGGAAATGCCAATATACCCGGCCAGATCAGCCTCGGATATCCCCAGCGGGGTCATGTATTCATCGCGCAGGATATGGCCCGGTGGTGGGCACAAAAACACCTGCGCTGCAGGCTTGGCCGGTACTTCCACCGGCTCAATCTGAACTTCAGTGGGAAAACCCGCCGCCTTCCACGCCTCAATTCCGCCCGCCAGATGGATCACACCGGTATGGCCTTCCTTCAGCAACATTTTCCCGGCCGCAGCCGAGCGTTTGCCAATGGCACAATGCAGCACAATCTTTTTGCCCGGCATTGTCGGAAATATCTCAGCATCAAAGCTGGACAGCGGCAGCAACAAGGCCCCGGCGATATGCTCAATCTCAAATTCAGAGGTTTCGCGCACATCCACCAGCACTATTTCGTTGTGATCATACCATTCCTTGACGGTGGCCGGATCAACTGACTGAACTTCAAATGTGGTCTTGTCCAACATGGCGGGCATCCTTGTCTATTACGGGTAATAATTGTCCTGCCCCGCATGTAGAACCCTGCCCCATTTCGCAGCAAGCCCGCGCGCTTTTGAAAAGGACAGCGTCACCAACTTAGCCGCAAAAACAGAAACGGCGCCCAAACCGGACGCCGTTTCCACGATAAAATTCTTGGGTGCGGTTCAGGTAGCGCCGGAAATAAACTTGGTCGCATCGCCAAATGTCTGGATGGTTTCAGCCGCGTCATCCGGGATTTCGATGCCGAATTCCTCTTCGAACGCCATCACCAGCTCAACGGTGTCCAGACTGTCTGCGCCCAGATCGTCGATGAAAGACGCGCTTTCGGTTACCTTGTCCTCTTCCACACCAAGGTGCTCGACAACAATCTTCTTAACGCGATCTGCGATGTCGCTCATATTATTTCCTCACTTAATTAATGGGGCCAGTGCCCGATATTTTGCCTATGGCCAACTGGCCGTTCAATTCCTGCATTCACAGGCCACACCCGGAAAAGCGTTAGCCCCCCGGCAATTCTGCGCCCCCTTTAGCACAAACTCTGCCCGGGGCAAATGCTTTGTCCCCTCAGGTCGTGCGCCAGTTTGGCACGCTCAGGATGTCGGCACGGTGGCGACAAAATTCAACCCCTGCGGCTGCAGATACCTCCGCTAAGCGCCCTGAAACAGGCCATTTTAAATTCCCGAAATACCCTGGTTGTAATACATCCAGTGAAACGAAGCTGCCAGAAAAACCACTGCAAAGCCAATGAAATACAGGTTGTTCTTCATCTTGTCCCAACGCCACAATAAAAACCCGACCAATGGCCAGAACGCAAACCCCATCACCATTGAAACCGGCCCGAACAAAGACCCAAACCCAACCGGCAACCCAAATGGCGAATAAACGCTGGTGAAATGCGCCAAAACCGTACCAGCAAACCGAACCATCATTGATGATTCCGGATAGAACAACGCTTCCTGCCCCCAAATCACCATGAACCAAAACGTTGACACCACCGCCCCCAACAATACCACTGCCGCCACTGCCAGATACGCCCGCATCACAGCATCGCCATGCCGCCATTGACATGCAGCGATGCCCCGGTGACATAGCCCGCCTCGGCACTGGCCAGATACAGCACGGCTGAACCAATTTCCGCAGGTGCCCCCATACGACCGGCCGGGATCTGGCTCAGGATCGTAGCTTTCTGATCATCGTTCAGCTTGTCGGTCATCGCCGTGGCAATAAAGCCCGGCGCCACACAGTTCACCGTGATGCCGCGGCTGGCCACCTCTTGCGCCAGTGATTTTGACATCGCCACGACCCCCGCCTTGCTGGCAGCATAATTCGCCTGCCCCGGATTGCCCGTGGCCCCGACAACCGACGTTATATTCACAATGCGCCCCCAGCGCGCCTTCATCATGCCCCGGATCGCGCCTTTGCACAGCTTCATGGTTGCGCTCAGGTTCACCGCCAGAACCGCGTCCCAATCTTCGTTTGACATCCGCATGAACAAACCATCCCGGGTGATCCCGGCATTATTGACCAGAACATCCAGTGTTCCCATCGTCTCAGCCGCCTGTTTGGGCAGGGCTGAAACCGCGTCGCCATCTGACAGATTACAGGGCAACACATGGGCCCGCTCCCCCAATTCTGCGGCCAGTGCCTGCAACGGCTCCAGCCGTGTTCCCGACAGCGCCACCGTCGCTCCGGCGCCGTGTAACGCGCTGGCGATCGCGGCACCAATACCCCCGGAAGCACCGGTCACCAGTGCATTTTTTCCTGTTAAATCAAACACCTGTATTCCTCTTTGCTAGTTTTTACCTGCTATATGTCAGGTTATCTTTTTTCAAACGCCAACCGCAATCCAAGCCCGATAAATATCGCCCCAAGGCTGCGATCCATCCATTTCCCCAATGTGGCACTACCCCGCAGCTTAGCTGTTAATTTCTCCCCGGCAAGCACCAGCGGCGGCTCAACCACTGCCGCCACCGCAATGACCAGAATGCCATGCAAAAACAACTGCGCCCAGACAGGCCCGGCCCCGTCCACAATGAACTGCGGCAGGAACGCCAGAAAAAATACCGCCACTTTCGGGTTCAGCAAGCCCACCAAAGCACCCTGTCGATAGATCGGGAAAAACCCGGCGCTCTGTGTCGCATCATCTGAGATAAAAGACCCGCCCCCGGATCGTAAAGCCGCGATGCCAAGCCAGATCAGATAGGCCGCCCCGGCCCATTTCACGATGGAAAACGCAAAAGCCGATGTGGCAATGATCACCGACAACCCGGCGGCAGCCATCAGCACATGGCCAAACGCCCCGGTCCAGATGCCCAACATCGCCGCAAAGCCGGATTTCCGCCCACCGCGAACGGTTTGCCCCAGGATAAATGCAATATCCGGGCCCGGTGACAGGTTTAACAGCAGTGCCGCCGTGAAAAACGTCGACCAGTGCAACAATGAATATTCAAACATCCCAATTCATGCCCTTTTTGACTTTTTTTGCCTGTGTTTTGGGCGATGTTAACGCCACTGCAGGCCAAGGGCTATCGCAAATCACTAAAACCCATCCCTCAGGTTTTCGCCGGTATGGAACACCATACCTTTGATAACCATAGATAAACGCTCTATAATCCAAGCATGACTCGTATTTTCAAACCCCTTATCCCGGCCACGCTGCTGTTTTTAGCGGCGTGTGGTGGCAATCAGGCCAACCATCTGGGTAATCCGCTGTTGCTGCCGATCCTGGGTATCGGAAACGCGGTCGCCAATAATTCCTATGATGCCCGGCGCGCCCGGGTCTCCAGATTTGTGAACACCAATTACACCGGGATCAGCCAACAAATTCAAAACCGCCAAACTGTTTTAATCGGTCAGGCGATGGATATTGCGGGCGTGTCCGGCAGCAAACGGCAATCGCTGCTGGATGAATTACGGAATAATCCACAACTCTACCTGACGGGGGACGCCGAAAACATGGTTGTCGCGCTCATGGTCTACGGCCCGTGACCCACATGTTTTACAGGTAAATATGTGGGCCCGACAATGCCTGATCACTCAGTGATCGGTCCGGTCACAAGCCCGTATTCAACTATTTGTTCACCGGTCATAACTAAAATATCATCCGCCGGGGCCGCATAAATAGTGAACCAGTAAAACTCATCACCGCCCAACATGTCCTCGATATATTTACGATTTTGCTCATGCTCAGGGGCATCACGCGGGTAATCCGCCGCCTCCCTGACCCCGTCTGACCATGAATGCACACCAATCACGGCACCTGACTGCATTGTGCGCTGCACACCGGCCAGAAACAGATCAACGCCGCCGGAATATATCTGACTGTCAGCCTGCAGATGCGTATTCAGCCCCAGCTCTCGCACCCGGTAGGCCAGCCTGATCATCGTATCATCATCCAGTGAACCCGGCACATCCTGTTCCACCAGCACCTTTATTTGCGGGTTTTCCGCCATGATGGTTTCAAACTGACCATAGGTTTTTGAATTTATCTCACCATTCATAACCAATCGGTCACCCTCAACCGAAAACTTGGTGACCTCCACCAGGTTCATCGCTGTAATTACAATCGGTTCACAGCCAACAACAGCAAGCCCGACAATCAAACCGGCACCGGCCAACACAATTTTTGTACGCAGTCTCATCAGTTCAACCCTCCAACGCCATCGCAACATCACCAGCTGTACCGATCGTGCGTGTCGCAATGCTCTTGTCTATCCGTCGCACCATACCACTTAGGGCTTTGCCCGCCCCAATTTCCCAAATTTCACTGACCCCGGCGCTGGCCATCCACACCACCGATTCCCGCCAGCGCACAGAACCCGTCACCTGTTTCACCAACAGCCCGCGTATCTCATCCGGATCCGTCACCGGGCCGGCCAAAACATTGGCCACCAGCGGCACGCCGGGGGCCACAATCTCTGTGTCCGCCAGTGCCGCCTGCATTGCGTCAGCCGCAGGTGCCATCAATTCACAATGGAACGGCGCCGATACCGGCAGCAACATCGCCCGGCGGGCACCCTTTGTCTTGGCAATCTCAATGGCGCGCTCCACCGCTTCACGGTGCCCTGATACAACCACCTGCGCCGGATCATTGTCATTGGCCGCCTGACACACCTGCCCCTGCGCCGCCTCTGCTGCAACCTCGGTAACGCTCACAAAATCCAAACCAAGCAATGCCGCCATGGCACCAACACCCACCGGCACCGCGTCCTGCATGGCTTTGCCCCGCAGGCGCAACAGCCGCGCGGTATCCGCCAAACCAATGGCACCGGCCGCCGCCAGTGCAGAATATTCCCCCAGCGAATGCCCGGCAACATAGGCCACATTGTCCAGGCCCAGGCCTTCCGCCTCCAGCGCCCGCAACGCGGCAATAGACGTCGCCATCAATGCTGGTTGGGCGTTCTGCGTCAGGGTCAGCTGCTCCAACTCCCCATCCCAGATCAGCGCTGACAGTTTCTCACCCAGGGCCTCATCTACTTCCTCAAAAACGGCCGCCGATGCCGGATAGGCCGCAGCCAGTGCCTGCCCCATGCCGATGCTTTGGGCACCCTGCCCCGGAAATACAAATGCGCGCGTCATACCTGCCCCTAACCTGTTTGATTTAATCCGGTTTTAGCCAAACAATCGCCCCTGAACAAGCAAAGAGCGGCCATTTCCGGCCGCCCCTTTCAACTTCAGCTTTTAACGTAATCTCAACCGCTGGCAAATGCATTGCGGGTTTGCCGGGGCGTTGCCCTGTCCACATTCAGGCGCACCGGTTTCTTGACGGGAACCCGACGATTACGACAATCCGATTGGATGCGATCCAGCAAAGGTTCAAGCTCACGGGCAGATCCACTGGCGATCAACATGCTGGCCAGCCCGGAAGCCGGGCGAATATACATACTGCTGGCGACAAAGTCCGACTTAGAGCGTTTGATAAACACGCTGCCAATATCGGCGAACGCAATGGTGGATTTAACAGTTGTATGGCCATACCGGTTGCGCCGCAGTATCGATACTTTCTGGCGCTGGGTATCAATCTGCACCACTTCAGAAAGACCCTGACGGGCGATCCGGTAAAGCAGCGCACTGACCGCAAAAAACACCACGGTTCCGGATATTTTCAGCGGCAAAATCGCACCATTATACATCGATCCGGGCAACAGCCACTGGCCAAAAGACGCCGCGGCGAAAAACAGACATCCGCTGGTGGCAACCAACTCACCGATGGCCGCCCAAATATCTGACGCACCGCTTTTCCTGACAGCATAGCCCCAAAGGGTCTCCGAAATTTTCAATGTCGAATGTTTTTTTAAGCCGCTGGTCCCAGCCCTTACATTGCCACTGTGCATTACCATCTTATTCGTCCTGAATTGTTCATGCATTAGAAACAATACGGGCAAGTGTGGCCATATTAGGCCCGGAATGGCGTCGAAAAACGCCAAATACCCACCGGTAATGGGGAAATCGTTAACGAAAAGTAAATTTCTTCACAAAACAAAGCACTTACCAGCGGATTCACCGAAATCAGGCCCGGCGCTTTTCCGCCATTTAAACCCTTGAATGCCACGTCAAATGGCGTATAACGCGGCTTGCTTTGTCGCAAAAGAATTGAAACAGCGTATCCTCTCGTGGGTGGGACGCGGCAAAGCCCAGCCCCCCGGTGAAGTGCGCCCGTACATGATCGGAACATACATGCCACTATATGAGCATGTCTTTATTGCGCGTCAGGATCTTTCCAACACGCAAGCAGAAGACCTAATTGAACATTTTGGAACCGTACTTGCCGACAATGACGGCAAGCTGGTGGACCATGAATACTGGGGCATCAAAACGATGGCCTATAAGATCAACAAGAACCGCAAGGGCCACTATGCCTACCTGCGTTCAGACGCCCCGGCACCTGCCATTCAGGAAATGGAACGGCTGATGCGGCTGCATGATGATGTGATGCGGGTTCTGACGATCAAGGTTGATGCGCACGCAGAACTGCCCTCAATCCAAATGCAAAAGCGCGATGAGCGTGACCGCGGCCCACGCCGCCATTAACCTGAAGTAAAGGAGCTAAACCATGGCATCTAAACCATTTTTCCGTCGTCGCAAAGTCTGCCCTTTCTCCAGCGATAATGCGCCAAAGATTGACTATAAAGACACACGCCTGCTGCAGCGCTACATCTCTGAGCGCGGCAAAATCGTGCCGTCCCGTATCACCGCCGTTTCGGCCAAGAAGCAACGGGAACTTGCCCGCGCCATCAAACGCGCGCGCTTTCTTGCCCTGCTTCCCTACGCCGTGAAGTAAGGAAACATCATGCAAGTTATCCTGCTAGAACGCGTCTCAAAACTGGGCCAGATGGGCGATGTTGTCGCCGTCAAAGCCGGTTATGCCCGCAACTTCCTTTTGCCCCAGGGCAAAGCTCTGCGCGCCTCTGAGGCCAATATCAAATCGTTTGAAGGTCGCAAAGCCCAGCTGGAAGCGAACAACCTTGAAACAAAATCCGAAGCACAGGCGCTGGCTGACAAACTGAACGGTCAGATGTTTGTGGTGATTCGTACCGCCTCTGACGCCGGCTCACTTTATGGCTCGGTTACCACCCGTGACGCCGCAGATGCGGCAACGGCCGATGGGTTCACCGTACACCGCAAACAGGTGTCATTAAACCGTCCGATCAAGGAACTGGGCCTACACACGCTTTCTGTAAGCCTGCACCCGGAAGTCGACGCCGAGATCACCCTGAACGTGGCGCGCTCACTCGAAGAGGCTGAATTGCAAGCCGCCGGTAAATCCATCCAGGAACTCGCCGCCGAGGCCGAAGCTGAAGCTGAATTTGAGATCGCGGAACTGTTTGACGATATCGGCGCTGCAGCGGCCGATGACGACGAACTGGTGGACACACCGGAAGGCAGATCTGACGACGCCCCGGCTGAAGAAACCGAAGCAGAAACAGACGAAAGCTAATTCAGTCTGAAAATTACAAAAATGGCCGCTCTGTTCATTCAGGGCGGCCTTTTTAATGGGGCGCGCCGTGCGCGCATTATCTTTAGCCCTTCGGGCGATAGGGCGCCTTACCCGCCATAAATCTCACTTTCCGCCCCCAGATAATTGTTCCAGGCAAACCAATAGGCAATATGCCCGGCTACCCTTGGCAGCGCCTGCCCGTCACTGCTGGTCAATGCATCTTCACTGACCTGCCATACTGCGCCGTCATCCGATTTAACCAGATGCCCCTCCAGCGCAAAATCACGCGTGCCCCGTTCATAGGCCCGTACCGTCCGGGTTTCAGCGTTACCGATCAGCACCAGTGGTTGCCCGGCTATTTCATCATTGATCAGGGTTTCACCCGGGAAAAACTTTAATGGCCAGGCCTTGGCCTCACCCTGCACCCGAATGCCAAATACATAGGATTTCTGCTTAAATTCACTTTGATCAACCTGCACCGGAAACATCAGATCATCTGACCCGAAATAGTCGTTATAGACCACCCCGGAGCCATAATCCCGCCGGAACCCGGTTTGCAGGTCCAAGACTTTGGTACCGGGGTTTTGCGCCCGCCAATCCGCCCAACGGCTGATCACCACCGGGCGTTGCTGCAATTCAATGCCGCTATCGGCCAATGGGCCCACCACCGGTTTGCCGGTAAACTGGTTCCACAGTGAATTGGTTTCGCGGTCAAACATCAGCTTATTGGATCGGTACAAAAACCCGGATGAGCCAAAAACAAACGGCTTGGCGCGCCCGGCAACATCGGTTTCAAACAAAATACCCGAGCCACACAGCGTACAATAGGCCAGCGCCACCGGAACACCGCCGATCACTTCATTGAACATCTCGTGCCACCCCATGATGCGCAACGGATAGGCCCGCACATCGCCATTGATCGCCACACCAAATATCAGATCATCGTCGCGCAGGTAATCTGCCTGATCAGCCGCGATAAGCTTTGGGTTGTCCAGCGACGGAATACCGTCCTTAACCACGCCCCCCCAGACAATTTCCTCCAGCCTGATCTTCATGCGTTCGGGGGTGATGAATTCCGGGCGTAAAAACCCTTGGAAATTGGCGTCGATCCGGCCAAAAATATCGCGCTTCAACGCCGGGTAACTGGCATGCGGAACGATCGCGGGATTGGCTTCCTGCCACAGCATCCAGTCATTCCAGTCAGAACCGGCCTGCGCACCGGTAACCTCCTCCAGTAATTGAATGATTGGCTGGCGCGGATGCCGGGTATAGCGCATTGCCAGTATCAGACCGGCGGCAATATCCGCCTGACCATAGCCACGGATCTGGCTGGCAGCTTGTTCAAAATCCAGCTTATCACCGAATATCAGCAACCGCAGGGCTTCAGCCAGCCGATCCTGCTGGGCATTCAGGCCCGCCGGCAGCAACGCCGCAGCCCCTGCCATTTGCATTAACATGCGTCGATTGACCATATCAGCCTCCTGTGCCGGGGTTCTGACAACAGGTCTGATCGGTTTTCAGATCACAATCACCCCACAGGGTGGTGAATAACGAAAGGTTGATCCAGCGGCATCAATGCAAGAACAATGGCCTGCCCCTAGCGCACCTGATTTTCCGGCCCACGCCCGCGATAGGTATCCAGAAATGCCGCCGCTGCCGCTTCGTCAAAACCTTCCAGCCGCAACAGCTTGGTCCACGCGGTCAGAACCACAACATCACCCAAACCGGGCGAACGGGTTGCCACCACCCCATCCCAAGCGCCAGAATACCGAGAGGTCCAGCTTTTCAGCGTGTCCATCGCTGCGTCCCCGGGGGTATCATAATAGATCACGATATTGCCGTGCTCAATGCTGTGCACCAGATTGATCTTTGGCATCTCACGGTCATAAAACCCGGCCTTAACGCCCGATGCGGCATGGTCACCCGATGTCGGAAACGGCTCAACGTAATTTTTAACCGCCCCCACACCCAGGTGCCCATTGCCCTGATTGGGCGTTGAGCGGACATTTTCAAGCGCCACCTGCCCCTCTTGCGCCAGTGAACCCAGATTTGCCTCTAACTGATCCGCAGATTGTTTGCCTGACCACCAGTAATAACCACTGCCCAGAATAGCGACTGCTGCCACAATAAATGCCAGCCTGTTGGTACCCCTATTGGTCTGCCCGATATTGGCACCGTAACTGACGCCTTTATTAGCTGAATTCCCGGTTTTGGGTTTGCGTTTTTTTGATGTTGGCATAATGGGCCTCCTGAATATTCGGTTGGGAGTATTGTTCAAACAACTCTATCCAACGTGGATCATCGGAACCAATCAAATAATCGTTGTCCCCACAGCCGTCCGGTTTCCGCTGAGAACAGCGACCATTCTGCCGGGTCTAAATCGGCCCGTAGGTCTCTTTCAACTGAGCATGGGACAGTAATTTGCGTCGGTTTTCATCCCAATACTGCAGTTTTACACACTTAAAACTTTCCCGAATGGTCAGCCGCTGGGCCGAGGCCAGAACCGGATGGTCACGCAACACTTCTGTCAGGCGGTAAAACGGAATGCGGCTATACAGGTGATGCACATGGTGAATACCGATATTTGCGGTCATCCACTGCAATGGTTTGGGCATTACATAATGCGAACTGCCGTGCAGGGCGGCGTCATGTAGCTGCCAATCCTCTTCGCTTTCCCAATGGGCTTCTTCAAACTGGTGCTGCACGAAAAACAGCCACAACCCGATTGTGGCCCCGGCAATGCTAGTGGGCAGAAAGATCAACAATAACGGCATCCAGCCGCCAAAATAGACAATCACACCCAGGATCGCCAGCAGAACAATATTCGTCCCCATGGCGCTAACCCAGTATTTCAGTGAATTCATCATGCCAAAGGGCAAACGGTTGGTCAGCAGGAAAATAAACGACGGTCCCAGACCAAACAGGATCAAGGGATGCCGGTACAGACGATATTGTATGCGCCTGAACGGCGTTGCTGCGCGGTATTCTTCAACCGTCATGGTGTGAACATCGCCCATGCCGCGCTTGTCCAGATTGCCGGAACCCGAATGGTGAATTGAATGGGACCGTTTCCAGACATCATAGGGCGTCAGCGTGAACACCCCCAACACCCGGCCAACCCAGTCACCGGCATGGCGGTTACGAAAAAATGCCGAATGGCCACAGTCATGCTGAATAGCAAACAAACGCACAACAAAGGCCCCGTTCGCCAGCGCAATGATCAAGGTCAGAATGTAACTTAACGACAACGCCCACCAGGCCACCGTCCAAAGCGCAAAGAACGGGATTGCCGTCACTGCAATTTCAAAGATGCTGCGAAAATGGCTTGGCTCACGGTAGCTGGCCAGATGGCGCACCCAATCACGAGAGCTCGGGGCAACGTCAGTTTTGACGTTGAAATTCAAATCGTTCATATGCCTGCCCGTTATTTTTTTACATTGGATAAAGATAATCTGAAATTTCACAAGTATTTTCGCTCTTGAATATGATGCATTCCTTAAATTTGTTGTGATTTGGCATTGATCTGCGACGCCCTGTATTCAGCAATAGTAGATGCCCGCCCGTTGCTGACATCTGAAAACAATTTAGTTTAGCAGGCGGGCAGAGCATTTTCCGCCAACTTTTCCGCTGCCGGTACCAGTGGCGATTTTCGACACATCTTTCCGACGACGAAGCAGCCATAAATTTTACAAAAATTCAGGCACATTTTTTGAAATTATTCCCGGAAACACCCCGTTGGCGGCAACACCACCGAATAGACCACGTCAATTTCTTAGGTAATAATATCAAAATGTTATCATTGATTTTGGGTTTACTCGCAGGGGGCATCCGCAATCCCATCTTTTTCGACAGATTGTTTACAAATCAGGAACAGTTCCCGCCACATTTTCGCGGATTTTGTCATTAATGTGTCCGTATTGCACAATTAATCAGATTTTCAGCGGTTTTGAGCGAATTTTTCAAGTTACGGCTTCCAACCGACGATAAGTTTGGTAGTTTAGGAATTGGTAATAGGTTTTATTGTTTCGGAATTAGGGGAATAATCATGAAAAATTTTTCGATAGCAGTTGCAACAGCGGCAAGCATCCTTGCTTTGTCCACTGCCGCAAGTGCGCATACGGTATCTTACGGATATCTTGCCGGTGCAAATCCTGGTGAAGTGGACTTCTGGTTCGGTAGCTATCATCCGTATGGTGTGCCAACACTTGCAGCAATCCCGATTGAGGGTGCGCTAGACTTGGTTGGGGTGAATGGTACAACTTACGCGTCGCAGCAGTTTACCTTTGATCTGAAATCTGTATCGCTTCCCACCGGATTGGTGACTGACGATAACTACTTTTACGCTGATACAGCCACGGTATATCGCAATGATCCAAGCCTGGTTTATTCCTGGATGGGTGTAACGGTAACGGGTCTGGACGCCGGCGACTATCAGTTCAGCTTTGTTGACGTCAATACCACCGCTTTCTGGGATAACTGGGACAGTTCTTTGAACGCTCCTTTCACCCTGACAAGTGGTAATATTGGTGGCGGCGGAACTCAGGGGCCAAGCGTTGTGCCGCTTCCGGCAGCTTTGCCACTGATGGCATCTGGCTTTGGTCTGATGGGCTTCTTTGGTCTTCGTAAGTCAAAGAAGAAATCCAGCTAAACACAGTCTCTAAATTAATTTGATCAGACCGCCCTTTGGGGCGGTCTTTTCGTTTGGCTGAACCAATCCTGAATACCAGCCTGCCACCCCGATTGCCCAAACAAAAAGGGCCACCCAAAAGGGCGACCCGATTTAATCAGCTGATCTGTTACGACAGGCTTATTCTTCTTCCAGCGCCTCAACAGCCTTTTCAAGCGCTGCCTTCTTCACCGTCTTTTCCTTCACTGTGGCCTGCTCAAACACATGGTCCACTACCTTGTCCTCAAACAGTGGCGCCTGAATTTGCTGGCGCATCTGCGGGTTTTGCTGAACAAACTCAAAGAACTGCTTTTCCTGACCCGGATATTTGCGGGCCTGGTTCATCACCGCCTGAGTCATCTCGGCGTCAGACACCTCAATCTCCTGCTTGCGGCCTATTTCAGCCAGCAACAGGCCCAGACGCACCCGGCGTTCACCCAGTTTCTTATGTTCATCCGTTGGTTCAACCGGATCGTGGTCATGGCCTTCAACATCGGGGTTTTCCTCATGCCACAGCTGATGGGCAATCTGCCCGGCCTCAGCCTCCACCAGACTTGGCGGCAATTCAAACTTCACCAGCCCGTCCAGCTCATCCATCAGTTTGCGCTTCATCACCTGACGTGAGGCACCGGTATATTCCGCTTCCAGCCGCTCACCGATATCGGCCTTCAGCTTGGCCAGATCTTCGGCCCCGAATTTCACCGCCATCTCGTCATTGATCTCGGCGGGCTTGGCTTCTTTCACGGCCTTCACCGTACACTCAAACACCGCATCCTTACCGGCCAGGTTTTCGGCGTTATATTCCGTCGGGAATGTCACCTTAACTTCAACCTTGTCACCGGCCTTGGCGCCAACCAATTGCGCCTCAAACCCCGGAATAAAGCTGTTTGACCCCAGAACCAGCGGATAATCCTCACCGGCGCCACCGTCAAAGGCAACCCCGTCCACCTTGCCCAGAAAATCCATTTCAACCTGATCGCCATCCTTGGCTTTGCTGCCCTTTTTGCGATCCTCAAAATTCGGCGCGCTTTCGGCCAGGTTTTTCAGCGCCTCGTCAACGGCCGCCGCATCGGCTTTCACCACCAGACGCTCCAGCTTTACCTTGGACAGATCCAGTTCCGGCACATCCGGCAGCGCTTCATAGGACATGGTGACCTCAACATCGTCACCCTCTTTCCAGTCCTCATTGGTCATCTTGACCTCGGGCTGCATGGCCGGGCGATCACCGCTGTCTTCAAAATGCTTGGACATGGCGCCATCAATGGCTTCCTGCAACGCGTCGCCCAACACTTTGGGACCAAACTGTTTTTTCATCAGCGCCATGGGAACCTTGCCCTTGCGAAAGCCCTTCATTTCCACTTCGGGCTGCGCCTCGACCAGCTTTTCAACAACCTTGGCGTCCAGTTCAGCTGCGCTGATACTAATGTCATAGCCGCGCTTCAGGCCCTTGTTCAGAGTCTCTTTGACCTGCATGTCATGTCCTTTTTTGTCACCCGGGGCACCGACCGGCGATGCGTTATAAATCAGCCGTCCTTCTAGGGCGACAGGGCGTTGGACGCAAGGGGGAATGGCAGCGCAAAGCGTTCCCCGAAGCAATGCTATTTCCACCCCGGTCCCGGACAATTTCTGCACCGTGCCAAACCTGCAGAATTTCCCTGCGCAGATCGCCCTTACAGCAATTCACGCAGCACCTTTTTTTGCACCTTGCCCATGGCGTTGCGTGGCAGCGCATCGCAAAATAAAACCTCGCGCG
>CAZETX010000033.1:0-32403 GCA_964514925.1 uncultured Marinosulfonomonas sp. | reverse complement strand
CAAAGCGTTCCACCACATATTTTTCCGATTGCGGTACGATGCGCACGCCCAGAAAGATCGAGATGATAATAAATGCGGCCAACGCGAGAAAAACCGCGTTTGAGCCGACAAATTCAGCTATAAACTGTTCCAAATTCACTGTTCGTCCCCTTATTAATTTCTTATGATTAATGCTTATATGGGGGCTAAACCACGAAATTTAAAGGTGTTCCACCCTAAAATGCCCACCCTGTGCCGTGATTGCCTGACCCGGTTTGAAACCGCAACGCGTTGCCCGAATTGCCGAAGTCCGCGGGTACTGGCCCATGATGAACTGTTCAATCTGAGCATATCACATATGGATTGTGATGCATTTTACGCATCTGTAGAAAAACGTGACAATCCTGAGCTAGAGGACCAGCCAGTCATTATTGGTGGCGGCCGGCGCGGGGTGGTGTCCACGGCTTGTTATATCGCCCGGATTAAGGGTGTAAGATCTGCAATGCCGATGTTTCAGGCGCTGAAACTTT
Source organism: uncultured Marinosulfonomonas sp. (assembly GCA_964514925.1). Taxonomy (GTDB): domain Bacteria; phylum Pseudomonadota; class Alphaproteobacteria; order Rhodobacterales; family Rhodobacteraceae; genus NVTR01. Next base: position 31,894 of record CAZETX010000033.1, on the reverse strand, counting down.
GCCCCGAGGCCGTAGTGGTGAAACCGCGCATGTCGGCCTATGTCGAGGCGTCAAAAGCCATTCGCGAGATGATGGATGAGCTGACCCCCGTGGTGGAGCCATTATCGCTGGATGAAGCATTTATGGACCTGACGGGCACTGAAAAGCTGCACGGGAGCCCACCGGCGGTAATGCTGGCGCGGCTGGTGAAACGTATGAAAGATGAACTGGGGCTGACCGGATCAATCGGGTTGTCCCATAACAAATTTCTGGCCAAGGTGGCGTCTGATCTGGATAAGCCACGGGGGTTTTCGGTGATTGGCAAGGCGGAAACCGCTGATTTCCTGCGCAAAAAGCCGGTGCAGCTGATTTGGGGGGTTGGTCAGGTGACACAATCGGCGCTGAACAAGGCCGGTATTCGCACATTTGAAGACCTGTTGCGCTGGGATCGTAAGGATCTGAGTGTTCGCTTTGGCAGCATGGGGGAGCGGCTGTATTTTCTGGCCCGCGGGCAGGATCGCCGCCGGATTTCCCCCAATGCGCCGATGAAGTCCATTTCTAATGAAACGACGTTTTTTGATGATACATCCAGTTCTGACATATTGGATGGTCATATCTGGCGGCTTTCTGAAAAGGTGTCGGACCGGGCCAAGGCGCGCGCCATTGCCGGTCGTGTGGTGACGCTAAAGTTGAAGCGTGCCAATCACAGCCTGATCACACGTCGTCTTAGTCTGCGTGACCCGACGCAACTGGCAGATCGGATTTACCGAACTGCCCGCAGCCTGTTTGATCAGGTTGGGGATCAGGGTCCCTACCGGTTGCTGGGGGTCGGGATAAGTGATTTGTTACCCGACAACAAAGCCGATTTATCCGGTGATTTATTGGACCCCCAGGCAAACAAACGCAACAATGCAGAACGGGCCACGGATAAAATCAGGAAGAAATTTGGCAGCGATGCGATTCGTAAGGGCCGGTCATTGCAGTAAAATACATTTGAGAGCGAATTATTCTGCTGCCAGTTTCATGTTATCCCGGCCCTCTACAGTAACTTCAGCGATGACCTGGGTTAGTAACGCCTGAAGCTCATCAAAGTTGCCATTTGGGAGAATGGTTTTTTCGTTCATATAAAGCGACCGGTCAATTTCAATCTGCACCACGTGACGCCCCTGTGACGGGCTGCCGTAATGTTGCGCGATAAACGCCCCGGCAAAGGGTGTATTTCGCGCGACCACCAGACCTGCCCGCGAAAAGGCAGCTTCCAGCGAGGCGACAATATCTGGATCAGCGGCCGCCCCGTAGCGATCACCCAAGACCACATCCGGGCAGCCGACAACGCCATGATTAAGCGAGCTGATCGCCTCATGGGGCATGGAGTGACAATCCAACAGAATTGATTTGCCAAACATATCGGCACTTTTTTGCAACTGAGTTGACAGACAGTCGTGGTAGGGTGCCCAGATATTTACGATACGACGATTTGCCTCGGCTCTTGTAATTTTGCCACTGTAGATCGCGCGCCCGTTGGCTACCACGCGCGGGATAACGCCCAGTCCCGACGATATTCGCGGATTGTTCGACGATTTTCTGATCCCCTGAATAAGGGCCGGATCCAATTCGTCAGCGCTGCGATTCAAATCCAAATAGGCGCGGGGCGCATTAGCAACAAGCAAAGGGGCGCCAAATCTGGGTGCTGCAGCAAACAAAACATCGACAAACGCATCTTCGGAAGATCGTATTTCGCGCTTATCCAGCACGGATTCTGACAAAAACGTCTTGGAATATCGCTGACCCGAATGGGGTGAAGCAAATACGATGCAAGAGCTGCGTTTTTTCGGCAGTGTCAAATTGTATGTGTTTGTTGGCATTCGCATTCCTTATACCTGACGAATATAACGCGAAACTTAACCACATCAAAACCCCTTGAAAGCAGTTCCGACTCCTTTTATAGACCAGCAGACCGGCGCGGGACCCAACCCCGCGTCTTGTTCGTTTGGGTAAGGCCCCGAATGTATGGGACATAGGGTTCTGGCTTAGTCGGGCGTATAGCTCAGCGGTAGAGCACTTCGGTGACATCGAAGGGGTCACAGGTTCGAAACCTGTTACGCCCACCATCGCCCAGTCGGGCACAGGAATTAAACGGCGCAAACGCGCTGGCAAAGAGGACACGGGACTATGAAGGTCAGAAATTCGCTTCGCTCACTTAAAGGTCGGCACCGTGATTGCCGTATCGTGCGCCGCAAGGGCCGCGTTTACGTGATCAACAAAACGCAGCGCCGGTTCAAAGCCCGTCAGGGTTAAACCACCGCGTCTGTAATTGATTTAAGCCGCCCGAACCGTTCGGGCGGCTTTTGCATGTTAGGGTCAGCGCGCTGCCAACAGCCGCACAATGGTCGCCTGTGTCACATAGCCGTTTACCGGCAGATCAGCCGCCCGCTGAAACTGACGCACCGCCTTGCGGGTGCTTTCATCAATTTTACCGTCCACACGCCCCGGTTTGAACCCGATAGAGGCCAGTTTTTGTTCAACCAGAATCCGTGTGATCGGGCTGCCCAGTACTTTGCGTTCCTCGGCGACGATTGCTGAACTTGCCTGTGTTTGTTCCAGCGTCAAAAGCTTTTGACGAGCTGCCTCTGCAAACGCACCATTTGGATAGCGATCTAGAAACTGTCGGAAACCCTTGGCGCTGCCGGTTTCCAGCGCCACATCCCAGGCGTTCGCTTCGGCGATTTCAGCGGTGCGGCGGCGTTCCTGATCATAGACCGTCAAACGACCCAGGGCGATTTCTGAATATAGCCCATCGGGGTATTTCTTGATATAGGCCCGCAATCCGGCCTCACCACCATCGCGCCCGGTGCTGCGCCAGTATTCGGCATCCCGGCGTTCCTGTTCAAGTCGACGGATGCGCGCCTGTTCTTCCAGTTGCGCAGCCCGCACCGAGGCCTTGGTATCAAGGTCCGAAATCTGCCGGTCAGTCAGGAAACCGTAAGCCGGATAGCCATTGGTGCGTTGCCACTCTTTTATTGCCGACCGTGTGCCGGGGCCAAAAATTCCATCTACACCGCGTGGGTCAAATTCCAGCAGCGACAGGTCGCGCTGGATGTCGCGCCGGGCATCCCGATTAAGCTTGAGTATATGTTCCGCGTCACTGGCCAGCTCGGCCGGGGATTTTTGCAGATTGGCCAATAACCCCTTGGCCTGGGCTACAAAGGCGCCATCCGGGAACCGATCCAGATAAGCCGACAACCCGGCCACTGTGCCGCCAATTTTAGCGTTCTCCCAAATCAGCAGTTCCAGCTCATCCACAGGTTCTGCAGTTTCGGTCACTACTGCTTCGGTGGTGGCTGGCATGAATGCAACCGAGCGCGACAGAAACCCGAAACCGGTCACCCCGCGCGGGGCATTTTCCGCCGCCTCAAGCGTGCTGGTGCCCGGCACCAGCAGATTATCGCGGACCATTGAAGTTAAACGCCCGGTTCGACCGGTAAAGACCGTCACGCCCTGGGCAATGTCATTGGGGACATAGCCGTAGCTAAGCCCGCCACCCAGGCGCTGCGGATTGCCCGGATCCCCGATCAGCAACACGGCAGAACCGGCCTTTTCCCCCAGCAGATCTATCACCGCACTGATCGGCAGCCCATAGGCGCCGGCCAGCAAACCGTCCTGAGGTTGCGCATCGGTTGCCATGAACCAGCTTTCCCTACTGGTGGTAAACACATGGCCGCTGAGAAAAACCAGCACCCGGTCTGCCGCATCAATTTCGCGCCGCAATGCCGGGGCCAGCTGGGCCATGGCCTTACGGCTCATGTTGCGGATGGTGCGAACTTCAAAACCCGCATCCACAAGTGCTGCGTTCAGTTCTGTCGCCTCGTAGGCGTCCCGTGCATCTGAAAAATTCCGGTAGTCTTTGTTGGCAATGATCAGCGCCAGATTTTCGGCGGCCTGCGCTTTGAATGACATAAGGGCGATGACCAGCCCCACTAAAATAATGCGAAGTGTCATGTTTACCCCTTACTGTTCAGTTTTGATCACTCAGTCATAGCTGCGCTGATCGTCGATTACCTTACCATCATTGGGCAAACCGCCCGGTCTGACAAGCTCCACTTTGCCTTTCAGTTTCAGAACCGCCGCGACGCTGGCACTGAATGCGGCACTGTCGCCGCCTGTGGTTTCCAGCTGAACTGTCATGACATCGGCCTGCCCGTCCCGGCTGACATTCACCCGGGCGCGCATAATTTCAGGGTGGCGCGCCACCAGTTCGGCCACCTGCTCCGGGCGCACAAACATACCCTTTATCTTGCAGGTCTGATCCGCCCGGCCCATCCAACCCTTAATGCGCATATTGGTGCGCCCGCAGGGGGATTGCCCTGACAATACTGCGCTAAGGTCGCCGGTGGCAAACCGGATCAGCGGGTAATCCGGGTTCAACGAAGTCACCACGACTTCTCCGACCTCGCCATCGGCAACCGGATCACCGGTTCCGGGTGTAACAATTTCAAGGATCACGCCTTCATCAACTATCATGCCCTCCAACGCGGGGCTTTCATAGGCGATGTTGCCCAGATCGGCGGTGGCGTAGCATTGCAGGCAGGCAATACCGCGTTCGGCGTATTCGGCCCGCAGGGACGCAAACAGCGCGCCACCGCCCACTACAGCGCGTTTAAAGCCAAGCCGGACGCCCATTTCATCGGCCTTATCCAGTATCACCTTCAGATAGTCCGGCGTCCCGGCATAAGCCGTACAGCCCACATGCGCCGCCGCCTTCACCTGCATCTCAGTCTGGCCAGTTCCGGCGGGCAACACCGTCGCCCCCACCGCCCGCGCACCACTTTCAAACATCGCGCCAGCCGGTGTCAGATGGTAGGAAAAACAGTTTTGTACAATGTCGTCTGATCCGATCCCACTGGCATGCAGAAATCGCCCCAGACGCCACCAGTCCGGGGTTGACCCGCCGGGTTCATAAATTGGGCCGGGGGATTGAAATACATGGGTGACGTTGGACATTGCCATAAATCCAAAGGGCGGCGTTTCACTTTGCCACTTGCTCAACTCAGATTTTCGCAGCACCGATATTTGGGGCAAATCAGAAAGGTTCAGAACCTTGCCAGCACCTGTCAGGCAAGTATTTCCAAATGCGTCAACCTGACGAAATATTGCCAATAATTCTTTGGTCTGCGCCGCTTGGCGTTCATCCGAACTGCGCGTTTCCAAACCATCAAAAACCCCGGCACTCATGCCAGCCACCGCTTGCGCCGGCGGTAGCTGCGCACGTCGCGAAATGATTTGCGGCCTTTTTCCGATACACCAAGGTAAAATTCCTTAACATCCGGGTTTTCCCGCAGCTCATCTGCGGGCCCATCCATCACCACCCGACCGCTTTCCAGAATATAGCCGTAATGGGCAAAGCGCAGGGCGACATTGGTATTCTGTTCAGCCAACAAAAACGACACGCCTTCATTTTCGTTCAGGCGCTTGACGATTCCAAATATTTCCTCAACCAGTTGCGGGGCCAACCCCATGGAAGGTTCATCCAGCAATATCGTTTCCGGCCGGCTCATCAGCGCGCGGCCGATGGCGATCATTTGTTGCTCACCCCCGGATGTGTAACCCGCCAGACTGCGGCGGCGTTCTTTCAGGCGGGGGAAGTATGTGTAGACCAGCTCCAGTTCGCGCTCAACCGCCGCGCGACCGTCGCGCCGTGTGTAGGCCCCTGTCATCAGGTTTTCCTCAACCGTCAGATGCTCAAAACAATGGCGCCCCTCCATCACCTGGATAACGCCCATTTTCACCATATCGGCCGGATCCATATGTTGAATGCCAGAGCCACGATATTCAATTGTGCCCTTTGTCACCTCGCCGCGTTCACTGCGCAGCAGGTTTGAAATTGCCTTTAAAGTGGTCGATTTTCCGGCCCCGTTGCCCCCTAGCAATGCTGTGATACCACCCTTGGGCACTGACAGGCTGACGCCCTTGAGAACTAGTATGACGTGGTCATAGATCACTTCAATATTGTTGACCTCTAACAGGGTCTCTGTGTTGGCAGCAGCATCCGGCATTGGGCTTTTTCTTTGCTAAAATACTCAAAAAAATCCCCGGCGACACCAAAGGCCGCCGGGGGTGTTTTTCAGATCAGTTACAACGTTCAGTGATGTTGTTTTCTGCAGCGAACGCAGCGGAATCCGCGGCGATCAGTGCATTCACAACCTCAGCATCAGGCTCAATATAGTCTGTGATCAGGCTCCAGGTTTTGGACGCCGCATCCCATTGCTGAACCGCCGCAAGGCCATTTCCGCCGTGGTTTTCACAGGACACTGAAAACGCCGGACCAAAGCCGGGCAACCCAAGGGCCGCCATCTTTTCGTCGGTCATTTCCAGTGCTTCCATCCCGTCGCGCATCATCGAGGCGTCAATTTCAGCCACGCCGTGGATGCCCTGAGCCGTTTTCACCGCTTCAACCGCCAGCATCGCTGCGTAAAGACCACGGTTATACAATACGGTTCCAGTCTGATCGCCAGCGCCGGCCTTCATACCCTTGTCGTAGATAAAGGTCTTCAAGTCGTCATAAAGCGGGAAATCACTGCCCGGGGCATGGATCGCCAGCGCCTTATAGCCGTTGGCACCCTCACCTGCTGGCAACACGTCATTTTCAGACGCGGACCACCAGATGCCAATGAACTTGTCCATTGGGAACCGGATATTGACCGCTTCCTGAATGGCCGCCGGGTTCATTGCGCCCCAGCCCCACATCAGGACATAATCCGGCTTTTCACGCCGTATTTGCAGCCACTGGCTTTTCTGATCCTGCATGGTGGCGCCTTCCACCGGCAGCAGCGTCAGATCAAACCCGTGCTTTTCAGCCAAAACGTTCAGCGTCGGGATCGGTTCCTTGCCGTAAGCACCGTTCAGGAAAAGCAGCGCAATCGTCTTACCGTTCAGATCGCCACCTTCCTGATCAAGCATGTGCTTTACAGCCACCGAAGCACCATTCCAGTAGTTTGTCGGATAGTTGAACACCCATTCAAACACCTTGCCGTTGGCCGCCGAGGTGCGCCCATAGCCCATGGAATGCACCGGGATGTTGTCAACCGCAGTTTTCGGAATGATGTTATAGGTGATACCGGTGGACAGTGGCTGATACAGCAAAGCCCCCGATCCCTTGGTGCTTTCATAACATTCCACACCTTTTTCGGTAGAATAGCCGGTTTCGCATTCGATCACTTCGATCGGCACGCCGCCAACGCCGCCATCGCGCGCGTTTATCATGTTGAAATAATCCGCATAGCCATCGGCAAACGGAATACCGCCCGCCGCATAGGGGCCGGTGCGATAGCTTAGTGACGGAAATACAAGACTTTCCGCCAGGGCCGGACCTGTGGCCATAACGGCCGCCAGTGCCAGAGTTGCTAGTTTAAGTTTCATCGGTATTTTTCCTCCCAAGGTTATTAATCCGATTTTAGGTTTCATTGGTCCCAGCCTAATGCGGGAAGGGCCAAAGTCGTAATTTTTCCTTGGCAATGCGCCAAAGACGCGCCAATCCGTGGGGTTCCGCGATCAGGAATACCACGATCAGCAGACCCACTGACATAATCTCAACGTAGGTGGCAATATCCGTGGGCCAACCCAGCCAGATGGTCAGAACATTTTTCATAAGAACCGGGAACAGCACCAGAAATGCCGCCCCGGCAAATGAGCCAAAGATTGAGCCAAGCCCGCCGATGATCACCATGAACAACAGCAGAAAACTTTTCTGAATGCTGAATGTATCGGCCACTTCGACGGCCCCCAGATAGACGCTGAAAAACAGCGCTCCAGATATTCCGATGAAGAAACTGGAAACCGCAAAGGCGCTTAGTTTCGCCGTTAAAGGGTTCACCCCGATAATTTCCGCCGCGATGTCCATATCCCGGATCGCCATCCATTTCCGGCCAACAGACCCCCGCGTAAGATTGCGTGCAATCAGCGCCAGAACAGTCACAAAACTTAGGCAGAACAGGTATTTAACTGCGATGTTGGCGGCCGGGCCGGTGACTTCAAAGCCAAAACTTGTGCGCGGTGGTGAATTAATGATGCCGGTCGGCGAATAGTTAAAGAACCAGCCGACCTTGTTGAACAGCCAGACCAGAAAAAACTGTGCCGCCAATGTCGCCACCGCCAGATAAAACCCTTTGATTCGCAAACTGGGCAGCCCAAATGCCACCCCGACCGCTGCGGTAATGAATCCCGCCAAGATGATATGGATGGCAAAATTCACGTCTGGAAAGCTGGTCATCAGCTTGTAGGATGCAAACGCCCCCACGGCCATAAAACCGCCGCTGCCCAGACTGACCAACCCGGTATAACCAGTCAGAATATTTAGTCCCAATGCCGCAATGGCATAAATCAGAAACGGCAGCAAAACCGCATTACCCCAATAGTCATTGATGAAAAACGGCACCACCAAAAATGCGACGGCCATAAACACGTAATAGGCGATCCGATCAAACCTGATCGGAAAGGTCTGGCTGTCCTCTTTATAGGATGCCGAAAAATCACCTGCTTCGCGATATATCATTGTACATTCGCCTTCATTTCAGCCGGCATTTTTCCAAAAGCTGGAACCAGGCGTGGCATTGATTTTTCGCAGAAAAATCGCATTCCTCAAACCCTTTCAATAATCTTGTCGCCGAACAAGCCCTGGGGCCGGAACACCAGGAACAACAATGCCAATACATAGGCAAACCAGTTCTCAGTCGCGCCGCCAATGTAGGGTCCGACAGAAAATTCAAACAGTTTTTCGCCCACACCAATGATCAGACCACCGACAATTGCGCCCGGAATTGAGGTGAAGCCCCCCAGCATCAGAACCGGTAATGCCTTTAGCGCAATCAGGCTCAGCGAAAACTGTACACCCGATTTAGCGCCCCACATCATGCCTGCCACCAAGGCCACGATGCCGGCAATAGACCAGACCAGAACCCAGATAAAGCGCAGGCTAATACCCACCGACAATGCTGCCTGATGGTCGTCCGCCACGGCGCGCAGGGCGCGGCCCTGCTTGGTATATTGAAAAAATAGCGTCAGCGCGATCACCAGTGCCAACGCGATGACGGCCGCCACCATGTCCAGTTTATCAATAAACAAGCCATAGCCGAACCATTCGAAGGTCTTGCTTTCAACCGCGTCCGAAATTCCCTGTGGTAGGCCAACATCAAGGATCTTAACCTCGGCACCCCACATCAGATCGCCAAAGCCTTCCAGTATAAAAGCCAGACCGATGGTCGCCATAAACAGGATAATCTCGGGCTGGTTCACCAGATGTTTCAGCACAAAGCGTTCGATGGCAATGGCCAGTAGTACCATCACCCCGACCGTCAGAATAATCGCCAGAAATGCCGGTACCTGCCAGCCGAAATTTTGGATGTCGGTACCGAAGACTGCGTTGATCAGCTTACTGAAAGGCACTTCGCCGTCCATGATACCAACAAGTGTCAGGGCAGCAAATAATGCCATGACGCCCTGCGCATAATTGAAGATGCCACTGGCTTTAAAGATCAGTACAAACCCAAGCGCCACCAGCGAATAAAGCACCCCGGCCATCAACCCGTTCAGCACGACCTCCATGGCAAAATAAAACTGTTCAGGCATTGATCCCTACCTTTGCAAATTCAATCATGGCTAACCCCCAGATAGGCGTCAATTACCGCCTGATTATTGCGCACGTCATCCGGTGTTCCGTCACCGATTTTTTTCCCGTAATCCATGACAACAACACGGTCCGAAAGGTCCATTACCACGCCCATGTCGTGTTCAATCAGGCAGATTGTGGTGCCAAATTCATCATTCACGTCCAGGATAAAGCGGCTCATATCCTCTTTCTCCTCAACGTTCATGCCCGCCATTGGCTCATCCAACAGCAACAGTTTTGGTTCAGCGGCCAGCGCGCGGGCCAGTTCGACCCTTTTTTTCAGCCCATAGGGCAGACGCCCAACCGGTGTTTTGCGAATGCTTTGGATTTCCAGAAAATCAATGACCCGCTCAACCTTTTCACGGTTTTCAAATTCTTCTTTCTGGGCACGACCCTGCCAGAACGCCTGCGCCCAGATACCGGATTTCATGTGGGTCAGACGACCGGTCATGACATTATCCAGTACGCTCATGCCTTCAAACAGCGCGATGTTCTGGAATGTGCGCGCAATACCCTGGCGCGCCACCTTATAGGGCCGCATTGCAGGGCGCCGGGCACCGCGGAACCAGACCTCACCATCCTGGGGTACATAAAAGCCGGAAATGACATTTAACATGCTGGATTTACCGGCCCCGTTTGGCCCGATGATGGCGCGAATTTCGCCTTCCTGAATGTCAAAGCTGATATCCTGAATGGCCACCACACCGCCAAAACGCAGGGTGATATTCTTCATTTCCATCAGGATGTTACCGATGTCACGGCCATCAGCGGTTGTATAAGGTTGCGGGCTGAGATCGTTCATTCTGCCGCCACCTTTTGTGCGGGAGCCACTGCTGCATCCCGGATTTCAAGGGTTGCGGTGATCTTGCCCTTGCGCCCGTCCTCATAGGTTACTTCGGTTTCGGTATATTGTTGGGTTGATCCGTCATAGAGCGCGGTGATCAGGCCACTGAATTTATCCTCAACAATCACCCGACGTACTTTTCGGGTGCGGGTCATTTCGCCGTCATCGGCGTCCAGCTCCTTATGCAGGATCAGGAAGCGGTGGATTTGGCAGCCTGACAACATTTCATCGCCCGCGACCGATCTGTTCACCTCTTCCACGTGACCTTGGATCATTGCGTAAACCTGCGCATGGCCCGCCAGTTCCTGATAGGATGCATAGGCGATATTGTTGCGTTCTGCCCAGTTTCCAACCGCAGTCAGGTCGATGTTGATGAAGGCTGTACAATAGTCCAGACCATTGCCAAACACCACAACTTCCAGAATATTGGGGAAGAATTTCAGTTTGTTTTCTACGTATTTGGGGGCGAACAGTCGACCATCGGCCATTTTACCAACATCTTTGGCACGATCAATGATCCGCAAATGCCCGCTGCTTTCTTCGATGAAGCCAGCGTCGCCGGTTGCCACCCAACCCTCAGCGTCCTTGGTGTCAGCCGTGCTGTCGGCGTTTTTGAAATATTCAACAAAAACCCCCGGTGAACGGTAGAACACCTCTCCATTATCAGCAATTCGGATCTCCACGCCGGGGGACGGGACACCCACCGTGTCATCGCGCACTTCACCGTCTGGATGCTGGGTGATGAAAACCGAAGCCTCGGTCTGACCGTATAGTTGTTTCAGGTTGATCCCAAGGGAGCGGTAGAAGGCAAAAATTTCCGGTCCGATCGCCTCGCCCGCGGTGTATCCAACCCGCACTTTGGTGAAGCCAAGCGTGTTTTTCAACGGCCCGTAAACGAACAGGTTGCCAAGGCCGTATTTGAACCGGTCCCAGCCGCCAACCGGGTTGCCGTCAAGGATATCGGGGCCGACTTTTTTGGCATGCGCCATGAAAACCCGGAACAGCCATTTTTTAAGCCGGCCGGCATCTTCCATGCGGATCATCACGTTGGTCAGCTGGGTTTCAAACACCCGTGGCGGAGCAAAATAATAGGTTGGTCCGATCTCTCGCAGATCGGTCATCATGGTGTCCGGGCTTTCCGGGCAATTGACACAGAACCCTGTCCAATAGGCCTGCCCGATTGAAAAGATAAAATCACCAACCCAGGCCATCGGCAGGTAGGCAAGAATTTCATCCCCGGCGACAAGGTGGTCAAAATCCGAAGTATTCTTTGAGGTCTCGATTATATTGCGATTTGACAAAACCACGCCCTTGGGCCGCCCGGTGGTGCCGGATGTGTACAGCATCACGCAGGTATCATCGTAGCCAATGGCATCGGTGCGTTTTTTCAGCTCAGCTTCATAGCGCTCATGGGCCGCCCGACCCTCAGCCTGCATGTCGTGCAGTGAATGCATGCGGGCGTGGTCGTATTTTCGCAAACCACGCGGATCAAGGTAGGTGATGTGCTTTATCCCCTGCACTTTATCCTGAATTTCCAGCACTTTATCGACCTGTTCCTGATCACCAGCGACGATAAATGTTGCGCCACAATGTTCCAGCACATAGGCCATTTCTTCGGCAACCGCGTCTTGGTAAAGCGGCACCGGTACCGCACCAACCATTTGGGCCGCGACCATCGACCAGTAAAGCGCCGGACGGTTGCGCCCAATTATCGCGATGTGATCACCGGGCTCTACCCCAAGCGCCAGAAAACCCAATGCCATGGCGCGGATTTCTTCAGAGACCTGAAACCACGTCCAGCTTTGCCAGATGCCGAATTCTTTTTCCCGGTAGGCCGGTTTACTGGCAAAATGTCGGGCGTTCCGCGCGAGCAGCGCAGGAATTGAAACAGGCATCGCATCGATTGCGGCGTTCTTCAATTTGCGTTCCTCCCAGTGCCGCAATGCCCAGCCTGTTCAAACAGGTCTTTGGACTGATTTTCCAAACCGTAAACCGAGTTGCTTTTTGAATCCAGAAGTTTTTTGAACACTTGTTCAATTAAAATTGATTTAGCATTGAGCGCGTTATGCTAAGCTGGTGCCATGGACCCTTTTGTAATGGCATTTTATGCAGTTGTTTGCGGTGTACTTGGATGGGCCGCGCCGAATATTGGTGGCGCGCCGGTGCGGCTGGGTGTCGGCGCGGTTGTCGGTGTAATTGCGGCGACGGTTTTACCAGTCATCCGCTCAGCACTTGGATTTTAGCAGCCCATTGGCAAGCCAATAATCTTGGCCTAGACCAGCTAAAAGGGGTGCAACATGACACATCTATGGCTGCGTGCAGAACAGCGCGAACACGAAGAACGGGTTGGGCTGACACCGGATGGTGCGGCTGATCTGTTGGCAAAAGGGTTTCAGGTCAGCGTTGAGGAAAGCCATGTCAGAGCAATCCAAATTGATGGATACCGCCGGGCCGGGTGCGATATTGTGGCTAAAAACAGCTGGCCGGATGCGCCGGGTGACGCGATAATATTTGGGCTAAAGGAATTGCCCGAAGATGGTACGCCCCTGCGCAATCGCCACATCATGTTTGGCCACGCCTATAAGGGGCAGGCTGACGGGCGTGTCTTGCTGGATCGGTTTCGCACCGGCGGTGGCACCCTGTATGATCTGGAATATCTGGTGGGCGAAGACGATCGGCGGGTTGCGGCCTTTGGCTATTGGGCCGGGTTTACCGGGGCGGCAGTGTCGCTGAAATGCTGGGCGGCGCAGAAAACCGGCGCAACCTGTGGTGCGGTTTCAACCTATGCCGGCTCTGCGGCTTTGATTGAAGACATTCGCATGGAACTGGATGCAACGGCACAGCCCAGACCAGACGCTATCGTCATCGGCGCGTTGGGGCGCGTTGGCAGCGGGGCGCGGGATCTGTGCAAGGCTTTGGGCGTTCGCACCACAGACTGGGACATCGCGGAAACAGCCCGTGGCGGGCCGTTCCCTGAGATTCTGAACCACGACATTTTTCTAAATTGTATTCTGGCCGCCCCCGGTTGCCCGGTCTTTGTTCCGGCTACAGCCATAAGTGCCCCCCGCCGCCTGTCTGTGATCGGAGACATAGCCTGTGATCCAACGTCTGAATTTTCGCCCGTAAAGGTCTATGACCGGACCACCACCTGGGATGCGCCTGCTTTGCGGGTTTGTGAGGAACCTGTCTTGGATGTTACCGCAATCGACAACCTGCCCAGCATGTTGCCTGTGGAGAGCTCGGTCGATTTTGCGACACAGCTTTTGCCGTCACTGGGCACGCTGGATGCCCTTGACTCTGGGGTCTGGGGGCGCGCAAAAGCGGTGTTTGACAGGCATGTTGGCTAGTTTTGAAAGGTGCGGCAAATGACGATCCATTGGTGTGGTACAGGGCTGTCGGCGATACCGGGTTTGCGCCGCTTGATTGCCGCCGGGCATGAAGTAACTGTCTGGAACCGTTCGGTTGAAAAAGCCCAGGATGCGGTTGGGGATATCACCAACCGTATTCAGGCATTTGATATTGCCGCCCTTGGGGCCGAGTTGCAGCAGGGCGATATTGTGGTGTCGATGTTGCCGGGTGATTGGCATGTGCCGCTGGCGGAGCTGTGTATCAGTAAGGCGTCGCATTTTGTATCTTCCAGCTATATTTCACCCGAGATGGTAGCGCTGAATACCGAGGCCAAACTGGCCGGTGTTGCACTGGTGAACGAAGTCGGGCTGGACCCCGGCATTGACCATTTGATGGCCCATTGGCTGGTGGCGGATTACCGCGCCTCTGCCGCTTACAGTGCTGACAATACGCTGTCGTTTATTTCCTATTGCGGTGGCATCCCCAAACACCCCAATCCGTTTCGTTACAAATTCAGCTGGTCGCCTTTGGGGGTGTTAAAAGCGCTTCGGTCCCCTTCCCGTTCCATACGTGCATTTTCTGAGCTGGCGGTTGCCCGCCCGTGGGACGCGATCACCAGTTACACCGCCCCCCTGCCCCTGCCCGAAAGTTTTGAGGTTTACCCAAACCGCGACAGCCTGCCGTTCATTCAACAATATATGTTTGAACCAAACTGGAAAATTCGTGAATTTGTCCGGGGCACATTGCGGCTGAACGGCTGGGCGGATGCCTGGGCGGATGTGTTCGCAGAAATCGAAACGCTGGAGGGGCCAGAGGGCGATACCCGATTAAAAGAAATGTCCGACGGTTTCTGGGCCGACAATGCTTACGCTGAAGGCGAACCTGACCGGGTGATCCTGTGCGTGGCGCTAAAGGCGGAACAGGACGGCCTGCCGATCTATCACAAGACTTACACACTGGATGCCTGGGGTGATCTGCGGGGCACGGCAATGGCGCGATTGGTGTCGGTTACGGTTTCACTGGCGGTGGAAGCGGTGTTGAACCGTGAAATTCCGGTGGGTGTCAGTGCAGCGCCCCATGACCCAAAGCTGGTGGCAAGGTGGATGACAGAATTTGATACACAGGCCCAGCATGTTCAGATTATCGACCATGTCGCGGGCTGAGGATTAAAGAAATTCATCCTCGGCATCCATGGAGGAAATACCAAGCTTTTCTAAACCGTCTTCAAGATAATCTGACAGCAGCGGCACCCCGAGCAGGTAATTTTCTGTGGGTGTTGTCGCCTCTTCCCGCGCGGTTTGTTTGGCTTCTTCAAGGTCATCCGCCGAAAACGTATCACGGCCAATCCACATGGTGGCAACAAGGCTGACCTTTTCATCATCGTTCAGGTTGCGAATGAATGAACGCAGCTCATGTTCGGTGGCGTCGCTGGAGCGGCTTTCAAGAATGGTATCGGAATCCGCCACATCCCCCGGCATATCCCAACGGGCGACTTTCGCATTAATTTCGCGGGCTCTGACGATAATATGGGCAATTTTACGTGGGCTGATATTCAGCATGTGCACTTCTCCGAAGGTTTCGGTGTCAGAAATTGGTAACATTTTGATGTAATCACCATAGCATAGAAAGACTGGGCCTGTTTGCGCTCGATCAATAGGGGGTCAGGATTTTGGTTGGGTAAGGGGAACCACCCGATCTGTTTCCGGCTCAATTTCTTCAAAGTCAAAATTGTCCAGACTGGTGGCCCGTTTACCGGCCCGTTCGGCGGCGATGCCGATACCGTCCAGATCTTTGCGGGCCTGACCAAAATGGGTGTTCAGCTTATCCACACGTTCAACCACCAGTTCCACGTCCCGGTGCAGCAGGCGCAGGGTGGTGCGGATGGCCCCCGCCTGTTCACGCATGCGGGCGTCTTTCAGAATGGCGCGCATGGTGTGCAGCGTGGCCATGCAGGTGGTGGGGGATACGATCCAGACCCTTGCATCAAAGCCAATGCGCACCAGTTCCGGGAAATTTGCGTGCAGCTCTGCGTAGATCGCCTCGGACGGTAGAAAAAACAGCGCCCCGTCAGCGGTTTCCCCGTCCAGAATGTATTTATCTGAAATGTCCTGAATGTGCTTGCGCACCGAGGTTTTGAATTGCGCCGTGGCTTCCTTCAGCTCCCATTGGGTATTGGCGGCGCGCAGGGCTTCATAGGCTTCCAGCGGAAATTTGGCGTCAATCACGATGGGGCCCGGTGGGTTGGGCAGGTGGATCAGGCAATCGGCACGCTTACCGTTGGACAGCGTATGTTGCAGCGCATAGCTGTCCTTTGGTAGGGCCTTGCCGACGATGTCGTTCAGCTGAATTTCCCCGAACGCGCCCCGGGTCTGTTTGTTGGACAGGATATCCTGCAGGCTAAGCACGTTGCCCGACAGTTTTTCAATATTTGCCTGTGCGCGGTCGATGGTTTCCAGCCGTTGCTGCAGATCCCCCAGTGATTGCGCTGTGCGCCGCGATGAGCCTTCCAGATTTTCACCCATGGTGCGGGTGACGTCGCCAAGGCGCTGTTCCATCAGGGCCAGCATGTTGGTCTGGCTGGTGGCCTGGTTTTCCGAAACTTGTGTCAGCCCGCCGACCAGTTGGTTCTGGCCATCGGTCAGCAATTGCACCCGTTGGCCAAGCAGGCCGATTTGCTGGGAAACCGGCGCGATTAAATCGGCCGAGCGCCCGGCCCGGCGCAAGGTGACGATCAACAGGATCAGGATCAGCAGGACAATTCCGGCGCCGACCAGCGCGGCGATCACATAAGGATCATCCAACCGGAATGTTATGCCGCCAATCTGGATCATCGCCGGCCAAACAGTTTTTCAATATCGGCCAGTTTCAGTTCGACATAGGTCGGGCGGCCGTGGTTGCATTGGCCGGAATGCGGCGTTGCTTCCATTTCACGCAACAGGGCGTTCATTTCATCCGCCTGCATGCGCCGACCAGATCGGATAGAACCATGGCAGGCGACGCTGGACAGGACGGCTTCAAGCCGGGCCTTAACCGACAGGCTGTCGCCCTGATCTGACAGTTCATCCAGGATATCCAGCAACATGGCGCGCCCGTCCACCGGGCCCAGAATAGCCGGGGTTTGCTGCACGGCAATTGCGCCATTGCCAAAGGGTTCAATGACCAGCCCGAGGCGGGCAAGATCATCGCTGATCTCCAGCAACCGGCTGGCATCGCCATGGCTTAGCTCAACAATTTCAGGGATCAGCAGCGCCTGTGAGGCGACGCCATTTTCAGACATCTGGGTTTTCAGTTTTTCGTAAACCAGCCGTTCATGGGCGGCGTGCTGATCAACGATCACCATACCATCGGCGGTCTGGGCGATGATGTAATTTTCATGCACTTGCGCACGTGCCGCCCCAAGGGGCCAGTTTTGGTTCGGTGCGTCGGGTTGTTCTAACGCTTCTACTCGCCCGGATACCGGAGCTTCGGCAAAACCGGGGGCCATGGCGTCAAAGGAACGCCCGATTGCCCCGGCTGACGGGCGGTCCATCTGATAGATGCGCGGTTCGGTTGGTTCCGGGCGAAACGCCCCCAGCGTCGCGCCGGCAACGGTGGTTGAGGCCCGGTGACCGGCATTGGCCAATGCGTGGCGCAGGCCGGAAACGATCAGACCGCGGGCGGTTCCGGGATCACGAAAACGTACCTCAGATTTGGCCGGGTGAACGTTCACGTCCACCAGTTGTGGATCACAATCAATGAACAGGGCGGCCGCCGGGTGCCGGCCCCGGTGCAGGAAATCAAAATACGCCGCCCGAAGCGCGCCAGTCAGCAACTTATCCCGTACCGGGCGGCCATTGACGAACAGGTATTGCGCAACCGCTGAGCCACGGGAATAGGTCGGCAGGGCGGCGTAGCCTGTCAGGTGCAACCCTTCGCGTTCGGCGTCAATTCTCAGAGAATTTTCGGCAAATTCCCGGCCCATCACCCGCGCCAGTCGACCGTGGAGCGCATCAAACATGTCGCCGGTCTCTGCCAGCGCCTGAAATACAATTCTGCCGTCGCCGCCACCGGTGACATCGCGCAGGGTAAAGCCGACAAAAGGTTCGGCCATTGCCAGACGTTTGACCACATCGCTGATGGCCTGCGCCTCGGCGCGATCGGTGCGCATGAATTTCAGGCGTGCAGGTGTGGCGTAAAAAATATCACGCAGCTCAACGATGGTGCCACCGTTCAGTGCTGCCGGGCGAACGGCGTCAGTTGTGCCGCCATTTACCGCGATCATGGCGCCAGCGTGACCATGGGCGCGCGACGTGATGCTTAGGCGCCCAACCGCACCAAGCGAGGGCAATGCCTCACCGCGAAAACCGAAGGTGTGGATGTTTAGCAGGTCCGAGCCGTCGATCTTGGAGGTGGCATGGCGCGACAGGGCCAGTTCCAGCTGATCCGGTGCTATACCGCAGCCATCATCCACCACCCGGATCAGGGTTTTACCGCCATCGCTATAGGCGATATCAACCCGCGTCGCCCCGGCATCCAGCGCATTTTCCACCAGTTCTTTTAGGGCGGAGGCTGGCCGTTCCACAACTTCACCGGCAGCAATTCGATTAACCGCATTGGCATCCAATTGCCGGATTTCCGGAGGGTTTTGGCCTATGTTGGGGTTGGGTGCGGACATGCCACCAGACTTAGCATGACCCGCCCCGATTCGACCACTGGCGTTTTAGTCTGTGCTTTCAACGCCCTCAGGCTGCCCCACCACCACAAATCGCAGGTTTTCCGCGCGATAAATTTGGCCGGCAACGCGGTTCACATCCTCAAGTGTCAGGGCCCGCACCTGATCGTTACGGGTCCGCAGATAGTCAATTGGCAGATCAATCATCTGCATGCTGACCAGTATTCTGGCGATGGGTTCATTGCCGTCAAAACGTAAAGCATAGGCCCCGGTCAGGTAGGTTTTGGCAGATTGAAGTTCCTGCTCGGTTAACCCATCACGGCCAATTTTGATCCATTCATCGCGGATCACCTGCAGGCTTTCGGCCATGCGGGAGTTATCCGAACGCACCTGCCCCATCACCAGTTCACCATATTCCATCGGCACCAGAAATGAGCTGACGCCATAGGTCAACCCACGCTTTTCGCGCACCTCGGTCATCAAGCGGGATTCAAAACCGCCGCCGCCGAACACCTCATTCAGAACATAGGCTGCCATATAATCCGGGTCATCGCGTTTGATGCCCTGATGGCCAAATAGCGCCACGGATTGCGGGGTATCAAACGCAATGACGGTGGTACCGGGGGTCAGCAGATATTCAGCCCGCCCGGCAAGTGGGGCAGCGGTTGCCGGCAGCCCACCCAGCAAGTCATCCAGCAACAGGCCCAGTTCACCGGCGGTGATATCCCCCACTGCGGATACGAATATCCGGTCCAACCCGAAAACCCGGGACCTGGCGTCCAGCATATCGTCGCGCGTCAGGCCCGCGACGGTTTCCAGTGTGCCCTGCCGATCGCTGCCGTAGGGGTGATCCCCCCAGGTCATCTGGTCAAAGTTCTGCCCGGCAATATCGCTGGGATCAGTGGCGTTTGAACGGATGCCTGACAGCACCTGTTCGCGCACTCTGTCAATGGCCACCTGATCAAAGCGTGGTTCAAGCAGCGCGGTTTTTAGCAAGGCCATGGCCTGTTCACGATTTTCGCTGAGGAACCTGGCCGAAATGGTGGTGACGTCATCATAGACGTTAAAGCGGAAACTGGCCGCCAACCCTTCCCGTGCCGCGGCAAAGCCCTGTGCATCAAGATCGCCCGCGCCTTCTTCCAGTGTGGCCATCATCAGATTTATCGCGCCGCGCTTGCCCGGCGCATCCAAGGCAGAGCCGCCACGGAACCTGATTTCAAGTGCGGTGAACGGAATGGAATGTTCCTCGGCCAGCCAGGCGGTGATGCCGCCGGGTGATGTGACCTCTTGTACGCTGACCTGCGCCTGTGCCTGTGCCGGGGCGGTTAAGCTAACCAGCAGTCCGAGCAGGAAAATTATCGGTTTCATTGCTGATCCCCCTGCGCGGTTTCGGGCATTGCCCAGCCGGTTACGGCATTGTCTTTGTTAAATATTTTTCGTGCCGCCTCCATGACATCATCGGCGGTGACCGATTGCAGAATATCCGGCCAATCCTGAATATCCTGAACCGTCAGCCCGCTGGTCAATGCTGCCCCATAGCGGTTTGCCTGCGCTGCGATATCGTCTTCGGCGTAGATCAGTGAGGCGCGAAGCTGCATTTTGATCCGGGCGAATTGTTCCGGTTCAACCCCTTCCTGCATAAATTCAGCGATGGCCCCGTCAAGGGCGGCCTCTGCCTGTTCAAGGGACAGATCAGGGGTTGGAGCGATCACCAGCCCGAAGGTGGTATCATCCAGCGAAACCCCACCGTAGGAAGCGGAGGTGAAAATTGCCTGTTCGGTTTCAAACTGGAGTTTTTGCCCCAAAACCGAAGTGGCGCCAGAGCCCCCCAGAACCTCGGCCAGCATCACCAGTTTAGCGGCTTCAAACTGATCGCCGCTATCGCGTTCCGGGGCCCGATAGGAACGGGTGACATAGGGTTGTGAAATACGGGCATCGGCCAATGCCAGCCGGCGTTCAGAGAGCTGTGGCGGATCCTGCGGTCGGGCGCGTTCCTGCAGATTTTCAGTGGGTTTCAGGGGCCCATAATATTTCTCGGCCAGTGCCTTAACCTCATCCGGGTTTACATCACCGGCGACAATCAGGATGGCGTTATTGGGGGCGTAATAGCGCTGGTAAAATGCAAACGCATCGTCCCGGTTTAGCTGCTCCATTTCATGGCGCCAGCCGATGACGGGAATGCCGTAGGGGTGGTTGAGATATTGCGCCGCGTTGCGCTGTTCACGAAACAATGCCCCCGGATTGCTGTCAACGCGGGTGCCGCGTTCTTCCAGCACGACTTTGCGTTCGGTTGCCACATCTTCCTCGGTCATTTGCAGATCACGCATCCGGTCAGCTTCCATTGTCATCATCAGTTCCAGCCGGTCCGAGGCCACGCGCTGAAAATAGGCGGTGTAATCCTGACTGGTGAACGCATTGTCAGAGCCGCCGTTTTCCTGAACGATTGCCGACAATTCACCGGGCCCCAGATCATCGGTGCCTTTGAACAGCAAATGTTCCAGAAAATGCGCAATGCCGGATTTGCCCGGGGGCTCATCGGCCGCACCGACTTTGTACCAGACCATATGCACAACAACGGCCGCCCGGTGGTCTTCCAGAACCACCACCTGCATTCCGTTATCTAAGGTAAAGGTTGTCACCTCTGCTGCGCGAAGCGGCAGGGAAAAAGCCAGCAAAGCTAATATGCCGTAAATGATCCGGTGCATCAAAATTCCTATCTGTATGGTCACACCTCAAGATACGCCTGATCGGTGCCGCTTCAAGCCTATCGGGGGGACTAAGGGATGAACTTATTGTTAACGGCCCGTGCGGGCTGGCGCGCTGGGGGTTTTTATACCGGCGGCCTGCAGGCGTTGAAATTCACGATCCTGATTTAGGGATTGTCCGCGATAGGCGGCGAAATACCGGTTTCCGGTAAACCAGCGCATGAAAAACAGCGCGCCCTGACGTTTGCGAAACGCCAGATCGGCGTCGCTAAGGGTTTGGCGAATATTGGCGGCCACACCGAACCGTTGCGCCTGCGTTACCAGCGCGGTGTCACTGACCGGAATGCCGCCGCGGTTCAGCACCGCCGGATTGCCGCCAAGTGCCGTGATGGCATCTGCTTTGGGCGAGCGGTCGGTCAAATTGCTGCCCCCCGGTGTGGGCGTTGGCAGAACGCTATAATTCGCCGGTGTTTGCAACGGTTTACCGGGCAACACCGCAAACTCATCCGGGCTGGCATTGCTGGCCCCGACATTCAGCAGACGCGGCGTGCCACTTGCACAGGCCGAAAGCCCAAGGGCAAACACCAATACAGCCAACGATTTAACAACATTTACCCGCATATCAGGCCACCCTACCCTTGTTAGCCCTTGTTTAGCTTATGATTTGCGCCCCGTCACGCCGCCTTTTTCTGACCAGTGAAAAAGATCAAGCCAAACGCCCCGGCGAAGATCGAGATATCGGCGACATTGAAAGCAAACGGGTTGTCAAACCCGCAACAGGACATGTTCAGAAAATCTGCAACCGCGCCATAGATGATCCGGTCAATGACATTGCCCGCCGCCCCGCCGATCAGCAACCCGGCAGAAATCTGCCCGGCGCGCCCTGCCTTCTCACGGATCACCCAGATCGCGACCCAGACCGAGATAACCACGGCAATGCTGATCAACAGCCAACGCGCAATATCCGAACGGCTGGAAAACAAACCAAAGTTGATGCCTTCGTTCCAGGCCATGCGAAAGTTCAGATAGGGTGGAAAAATTTGCATCGACCCTAGGGATTTTAAATCCAGATACTGCACAACAAATGCTTTGCTGACCTGATCAAGGGCAAAGATTATCAACGCCGTCCATATCAAATATCGAATGTTCATGGGCCCCTAATGCCGGAAATGGCGCATGGAGGTAAAGACCATTGCCAAACCTGCGTCATTTGCCGCCGCGATTACTTCGTCATCGCGCATGGAGCCGCCGGGCTGAATAACGGCCGTTGCACCGGCCTCGGCGGCACTTAGCAACCCGTCGGCAAACGGGAAAAATGCATCAGAGGCGACAACCGCGCCGCGTGCAAGGGGCTCGGTCAAGCCAAGCGCCTGTGCCATATCCTGCGATTTACGGGCCGCGATACGGGTGCTGTCTACCCGGCTCATCTGGCCAGCGCCGACACCGACGGTTGCCCCGTCTTTCACATAAACAATAGCATTGGATTTAACATGTTTGGCAACGGTCCAGGCGAACAGCATATCGTTCAGTTCCTGCCGGGTGGGTTGGCGATCTGTCACCACTCTCAGGTCATCCAGACCGATATGGCCGTTATCCTTATCCTGCATCAGCAATCCGCCGGAAACCTGACGAACCGTCAATCCGGCAGCACGCGGATCGGCCAAAGTGCCGGTGGTAAGCAGGCGCAGGTTTTTCTTGGATTTGAAAATCTCAATCGCGTCAGCATCGGCGTCCGGGGCGATAACCACTTCGGTAAAAATCTTAGTGATCTCTTGCGCGGTTTCCCCATCAAGGATTTGATTTAACGCAATAATTCCGCCAAATGCGCTGGTGCGGTCACAATCAAACGCGCTTTGATAGGCTTCCGACAGGCTTGCGCCACGGGCCACACCGCAGGGGTTGGCGTGTTTGATAATGGCGCAGGCCGGGCCGTCTGTCGGGGCAAATTCGCTGACCAGTTCAAAGGCGGCATCCGTGTCGTTGATGTTGTTGTAACTTAGCTCTTTTCCTTGCAACTGGCGCGCTGTCGCGACGCCGGGGCGATCGGTTCCGTCCAGATAAAACGCCGCCGATTGGTGCGGGTTTTCACCGTAGCGCAGGGTCTGGGCCAATGTCCCGGCAACGGCGCGACGCCGGGGCGCGGCCACACCGATTGCGCCTGCCATCCAGTTGGAAACAGCCGTATCATAGGCCGCAGTGCGGGCGTAGGCAGTCTGGGCAAGGGATTGGCGAAATGCCAAAGATGTCGCGCCATCATTTTTGCGCAGTTCGTCCAATAGCGGGCCATAATCCTGCACATCAACAACCACATTCACGAACGCGTGGTTCTTGGCCCCGGCCCGGATCATGGCAGGCCCGCCGATGTCGATGTTTTCGACGCAAGTAGCATAATCCGCGCCGCTGTCACGGGTGGTTTCAAACGGATACAGGTTGGAGATCAGCAGATCAATCGGCCCGATACCGTGTTCCTGCATCGCCGCCACATGGGACGCGTCATCACGAATGGCCAACAGTCCACCATGCACCGCCGGGTGCAGGGTTTTTACCCGGCCATCCATCATTTCGGGAAATCCCGTGACATCGGCAACATCTGTGATGTTCAGGCCTGCTTCGCGCATTTCCTTAGCCGTTCCACCGGTGGAAAGCAGATCAACACCCAATTCCGCCAGCGCCTTGGCAAGATCAAGCAGTCCCGTTTTGTCGGATACGGATATCAACGCCCGTTTTACAGGCACAAGGTCGGTCATTTGGAATATCCCCCGGGGTTATTCAGTTTCGAATTTTTCTTGCTCCAGATCACGAATTGTATCGGGCGTGAATTGCGCCTTGGACAGTGACCAGCGTATGCGCGTCGCATACTCTAACGTGGCGGAAGATAAAACGATCTGTTTGGTCGCACGGGCCTTGATACGGCCTTTTTCAAGGTAAACGCTTGGTTCCAGACTAAGTCTGCCGGTGCCATCATGGCGAAATACCCAAATTTCACCGCTTTTCAGCGCCATTGAAACGGCAGCGCCCCCCATATCAAGTTCGGCGTCGACGTCTGGATGCAGATGCAGTCGGATCTTAAATCCAATGCCCTGAAGATTGGCGCGGTCCATCGCTTTGTCGAATATTTGCTCATCATTTGCTTCGATGGCGGCCAGCGTGTCTTCCCCAACGATGCCGCGCCCGTTCCGTGTCATGTCAATCTGGCGGATATGGGTCAGGCCATGGGTTTTAAGATAGCCGTCATGGCCGACAATGATGCCGTAAGCGCCATCGTCAAGCAGGTACTGCACCCGCACGTCCCGGGGTGTGTCACTTAGCAATTCCCGTTCATGCCCCCCGATAACGCCACTTTTTCCTAGCCGCGAGGATGAAATACCATCCAGCGCAAGGGTTGAATGGGATGCCGTGGCGCGGCCTGCCTTGCGCCATTGAGAGCCAAGGCTGACGCCAGAACCACAATTTACGATCAGCGGGCGCCGACCTGAGGTCAGTTCAATCGCCATGGTTGAAGCATGGGCGTTAAACGACGCCGCACTTTGGGGCGGGGAAGCAGCGTCAATAATCAAACTGGTGCGGCCTCCGTGCAGACGGGCAAACCCCATGCTAAGCCCCTCCGGGGCGCCCATTTTAATACCGGAACTGGCAAGGGCATGGTCAAGGCGGCCCTCAGCCCCGCGCCCACCACCGTGAAAACGCGCCAGCCCGCCGTCGCAATGGCGCAATGCCCGCAGGGTTGGGGCGATCCGCTCAATGGCCTGCAGATGCTCGCGGGCGGCCATTTTACCGGCGTCAGAAAGGGCGGAGGCGGCCCAGTTCAAAAGGGTAAAAACCTCTAGCAATTCTTCGGGATTACGGGTGGGGATGCCACCCTCGGCATCAATCTGGCTCTGGCATTCTTGCGCCAGCGCTTTCATCGCCGGATCAACAAGGTGGTCCATGCCAGTCAAGGCCAACCCGGAATAGATCAGGCCAGTCAGCGCTTCAAAGCGGGGTAGACCTGCCGAGGCGCTTTTCCAGCGTTTGGACAGAAAGA
Source organism: uncultured Marinosulfonomonas sp. (assembly GCA_964514925.1). GTDB lineage: Bacteria > Pseudomonadota > Alphaproteobacteria > Rhodobacterales > Rhodobacteraceae > NVTR01. Next base: position 6,682 of record CAZETX010000033.1, on the reverse strand, counting down.
TGGTCTGCTGCCCAAGGGATGTATAATATTCCACCGTGCGTTTTGAGGGCTGCCCGTTGGTCAGAAATATTGCGTGGTTGATCCAGCGGATAAGCCGCCTGCCAGTCAGATCAGGCGTCCAGCCCGGCCCCTTGCCGCCGCTGTAATTTTCGATCCACGCAACTGTCCATGTCTGAGCCTTTTGGCGCGCCTGCTGATCCCCCACTGCAGCCAGATCATCCAGCCAGGTAAAGCCGTGCAGTTCTTCCTGAAACGCAAGATCGGGCATGCGAAGTTGCCAGATTGAATGGGTTTTGTCGTCAATCAGTGAACCGGCAAACAGGTAATTTCCTGCCACAAGCTGACGCCCGCGGGCAAAGGACCCGATGGTGCGGGGTTCGGGTTGTGACACGAAACCTGTGGCCGGGCGCGCACGGGCGGAACGAACCGCATACCAGCGGTTCATCCAGCGCGTCCAGCGCGCGGATAGGGCTTCAATCTGGGACACGGGGGGCACCTGCTTCGCCTCGCGTTGGGGCCCGTTCGGGGCTGTTGTTTTGTCCAAACATACGCCCTGTTTGCGCCGCTGTCATCGGTCTTTTGTGGTTACTAGGCGGGCTTTTGCAAAACCGTCATGAAAAACCCGTCCATTCCGCCCAGTTCAGGCCAGTAATCGGGCCGTGTTCGCAGGCCTTCAGTGACATTCCAATCCGCAGGCAACCCCATCGCGTCGCGGGCGCTCAGATCAATGCGGATTGCGTTGTTGCGTTTCAGCAGATCCCTGATCTGTTCTTCGCCCTCATCTATCAGCAGGCTACAGGTACAATAGACCAGACGGCCGCCGGGTTTCAGTAGATCAATGGCGCGGTCCAGCATTTTTTCCTGCAGCTCAAACAGCGACGCAAAACCAGAGCTGTCCTTGGCATGGGGCAGATCCGGGTGGCGGCGAATGGTGCCGGTGGCGCTACAGGGGGCATCCAGAAGGATGGCATCAAACGGTTCATCCTTGTAATGCAGGGCATCTGTTACAACGGGTGTTGCGGTTAAACCGGTGCGTTTCAGGTTTTCATGCAAACGCTCCATGCGGGGCCCGGACATATCAAGTGCGGTCACCTCGGCCCCGGTCTGACAAAGCTGCATGGTCTTGCCACCAGGGGCGGCCCCGATATCAAGCACCCGCTCGCCGGGTTTGGTGTTCAGTAATTTTGCAGGCAGCGCAGCGGCGGCGTCCTGCACCCACCAATCGCCGTTTTCAAACCCCTCAAGGGCCGTAAGCTGAACCGACCCCGTTAGCCGGACCGACCCCGTCGGCAACACCGTGCCATCCAGCGCCTTCGCCCATTTTTCCGGGTCAGATTTTACCGTCAGATCAAGCGGCGCGCCGTTACTATGGGCGACTTCCATCGCCACGACGCCAGGTTTTCCAAAATCTGCAATCAGTTGTTTTCGCAGCCATTTAGGCAATCTTGGCACCGGCAATGACGCCCATTTATCATCCGGCAGCCGTGTCACATTGCGCAGCACCGCGTTCACCAACCCCGATGTCGACTGGGTGGTTTTGTCTAACTTGACGATGCTGACGGCGCAGTTCAGCACCCCGTGGGCGGCGGCTTTGTCCACCAGCAATTCAACCACGCCAAGGCGCAGAACATTCAGCACATGCAGGCGTGGTTTATTGCGCAGAAACGGGCCCAGTATCCGGTCCGCCCGATCCATCCAGCGCAGGGTGGTCAGGGCCAACCGCCCGGCGCGCGCCCGTTCATCAGCTGCCAGATGGGCAACGGCGTCAGGCATCAGCTCCGACATCAGCGTTCCGTCTTCCTGAATTGCATCCAGTATTTTAACCGCGGCAAGGCGCGGGGCTAGGCCGGGTTGGGCCATGGCGATATTCCTATTCACTTGTCCGGTGCGCCAAGCCCCTATAACAACTGTGGCGCATGAACAAGGAAAGCTGATGGCCGACCGTAATAATCCGAAAGATATCCCGCCTGCAGCTAAGCGCGCCCTGGCTGAGGCCGAAGAGCGGCGCAAAAATGCCCGCAAAAACGTTGAACTACCGGAAGAACTGGGCGGGCGTGATGGGCCGGAACCGGTGCGTTATGGTGATTGGGAACGTAAGGGTATTGCGGTAGATTTTTGAATTGACCCGCGGCGGCTAGAGCCCCAGCACATCAAACATGTCATATTCACCGGGTTTTTTGTCCTGGCCCCAAAGTGCCGCGCGCAGTGCGCCTTTGGCGTAAAGCCGTCGATCCGTGGCCACGTGGCGCAGGACTATCCGTTCCCCCGCACCGGCAAACAGAACCTCATGCTCCCCGACAATATCGCCCCCCCGGATGGCACTAAACCCGATGTCACCGCGTTTGCGCGCCCCGGTATTCCCATCGCGCCCCCGGTCGGAAACATCTGACAGGGTGACACCGCGTCCGGCTGCCGCCGCCTGCCCCAACATCAAAGCAGTACCTGAAGGCGCGTCGATCTTTTGGTTATGATGGGTTTCCACGACTTCAATATCAAAATCTTCATCCAACGCGCTGGCAACCATTTTTGTCAGCTTGGCCAACAGGTTGACCCCCAGGCTCATGTTGCCGGCGCGGATGATCACTGCGTGGCGTGCGGCGGCGTTGATATGGCTCAGGTCTGCATCGCCAAAACCGGTTGTACCGATCACATGCACGGCGCGCGCCTGAGCAGCCAGTGCAGCATATTCCAGCGTCGCTGCCGGGCGGGTGAAATCCAGCACCGCCTGTGCCTTTGCAAATGCCCCAAGCGGGTCATCGCTGACGATAACACCGTGGGGTTGTACCCCCATGGCCGTACCAATGTCAGAGCCGATCCATGCATGGCCCCGCTGTTCAATTGCACCCACCAGATGAACCCTGTCAGACCCCAGAACAGTCTGGATCAACATCTGCCCCATTTTACCCGAGGCACCTGTCACCACAATTCCGGGTGTATCAGCCATTGCCATTCTCCTTTTGACAGCCTGCGTGTAGCCTTTCGCGCGGTCTTAGGCAAAGCCCGGTTGCAGCGCAACGAAAACCGGATTAATTGCACGGCTATGTCAAAGAATACACATCACGAAGGCGCGGGCCCGTCCCAGCGCCAGTTGCGGGTTGGTGAGATGATCCGGCGGACCCTGTCACAGGTTCTGTCCCGGGGCGATATCCATGACCCGGAGCTGAACCGTTTATCGATCACCGTAGGCGAGGTGCGCACCACCTCTGACCTGCGGGTGGCCACGGCCTATGTGTTACCCCTCGGGGGTAAAAACCGGGAAGAGGCCATTGAGGCACTGGCGCGCAATGCCCATGAATTGCGCCGCGCTGTGGCCAAGGCGGTGGCGTTGAAATATTCGCCGGAACTGCGGTTTATCATTGATGAAACCTTTGACCAGATGGACGACACCCGCGCCCTGTTTGAGCGCGAAGATGTGCGCCGCGACCTGAGTGAAGACCCCGAATAATGGGGCGTCGTAAAAAGGGCCGGGATATATCCGGCTGGCTGGTGGTGAACAAGCCTGCAGGCATCACATCAACAGCCGTTGTCAACAAAGTCAGATGGGCATTCGACGCCAAAAAAGCCGGCCATGCCGGTACGTTAGACCCTGAAGCAACCGGCGTTTTGGCGGTGGCATTTGGCGAAGCAACCAAGACCATCCCCTATATCACCAACGCTTTGAAAGCCTACCGGTTTGTGGTACGGCTGGGGCAATCCACCAATACCGATGACGCCGAAGGTGAGCTGATAAACGAAAGCGAAACCCGCCCGACGGACGCGGAAATCACGGCAGCATTGCCGGCCTTTACCGGCGATATCATGCAGGTTCCGCCCAAGTTTTCCGCGGTGAAAATTGACGGCCAACGGGCCTATAAACTGGCGCGCGACGGGGAAGACGTAATGCTGGCAGCACGGCCGCTTTTTGTTGAATCCCTTGAGATGACCGCGCGGTTGGATGCGGACCATGCTGAGCTTGAAATGATCTGTGGCAAAGGCGGTTATGTGCGCGCCATTGCCCGTGATCTGGGCGGGGTTCTGGGCTGTTACGGACATGTGCTAAAGCTGCATCGGGTCTGGTCAGGACCGTTTGAAGCAAGCGATGGCGTTACCCTTGAACAGGTGGAAAAACTGGCCAGAACACCGGAACTGGATGGGCTGCTATTGCCCCTTGAACAGGGGCTGGTTGAGCTGCCAGAGCTTACGGCAAGCCCGGAAGGGGCGGCGCGGTTAAGGAACGGAAATCCAGGGATGGTTGTGACATCGGGTGTAGAATACGGCGATGAGGCCTGGGCGTCTTTGCAGGGCAAAGCCGTAGCCGTTGGGGTATATAAATCAGGGGAATTGCACCCAAGCCGGGTGTTCAACCAGTGATCAGCCGCAGCCATCAGAAAGCGGATGCGGCTAGTGTGGCTGTCTATTCGGATTGCGAAAAATACCGCTACTCCCTGACCCGTATCTGGGACGACGGGGGGAAAGTGCATTTCATCATGCTGAACCCTTCGACTGCCACCGAAGTGCAAAACGACCCGACGGTTGAGCGCTGCGAAAGGCGTGCGCGAACCCTTGGCTTTGGCGGGTTCCGGGTGAGCAATATATTTGCCTGGCGTGACACCGATCCGCGGGACATGCGCCGGGCGGCTGACCCGGTGGGGCCAGACAACGACGCGGCTATTTTGCAAGGCTGTGAATGGGCGGATCAGATCATTTGTGGCTGGGGAACACATGGCGCACATTTGGGTCGGGGGGCTGTGGTTGAAGGCTTGCTGAAGGGGACAGGGCGGGCGCTGTATCATCTGGGGCTGACCCAGGCGGGGCATCCGAAACATCCGCTTTATATCGCCTATGCCCAACAGCCCGAGCGTTGGGGTTAGGCGGCAATAACACCGGTTTCAACGATGACATCACCCAGCGTTGCATCGGCGGCACCTTTCAGGATCGCGACCAACTGTTGCTCAACGTAAACCATTGTATCTAAACCATTTTCACTTTGCAACAGGTCCACATCCAGGGCCCCAATGACCACCCCGGGTTCGATCAGAACATGCAGGACATCCTGCCCCGGCTGAAAATCTTCGATCTCTGAATAGCCCAGACCCGCATCATCATTAAAATTGATCCAGATGGTATCAGAGTCCGAATTAATCTGATCCACCGGCAGCAAAATATCGCTTTCATTTCCGTCACTTGGGGTGAGAACATCGATATCAATTACCGGCTCCAGAATGTCGTCGGGGTCCGGGTTCTGGGTGCCGTCATCGGGCAGATCAATTTCTATGTTGGGGTCCAGAATATCTGAACCATCAGTTTCGGTCGAATTGTCGGTATTTTCCCCATCCTGATCGTCCGGGTCATCCAATAGACTGGCGATGTCACCGCCGTCACCATCAATTTCGACAGGGGGAGGCAAACCACCGGAATCATTAGATAAATCATCATCCTGCGCGCCGTCATCTATCGCTTCCGGCATAAAAATAAGGGGCAATAACCCCAATAACAGCAATGCAATACCCATCACTCACCTCACCAAATTCACCACCGGGTTCAGCCTAGCATCGAACGGATCAGGAACATTGCAAAAACTACCTAAAACCCTATATATCGACGCAAAACACATGGGGTGAGGGCAGGTGATATGAGCGAAAATCCGGAAATAACCCAGACCGAACTGGCCGCCCTGAGACACGAGGTGGCACTGTTAAATAGTCATAGATTCATACGGTTACACAATTCCATGCCGAAACTGATCGCGTTCAATCTGGTGCGCGGACTGGCATTTGGACTGGGCACGGTTTTGGGGGCGACGCTGCTGGTCTGGATATTGGGGCAGTTTTTATCCAACATCGATTTCATCCCCATTATTGGCGAATGGGCCGCGGAAATTGCCGATCAGATGCAGACGGAGCCGTGATTTAAAGGCTTTTCATTGCCGGATTAATCCCCTATACGCGCGCATTCGCCGGGTTAACTGGCGAACCAATCCTCCACGGGCTTTGCTGGACGACATCCCGGCTTGTGCCATTCACCCTTAGCTTTAAAGGAGCCCCCGATGTCGATAACTGCTGAAGAAAAACAACGGGTTATGAAAGAATTCGCCATAAAAGAAGGCGATACAGGAAGCCCGGAAGTTCAGATTGCTGTGCTGAGTTCACGCATTGCGACGCTGACGGAACACTTCAAAACCCACAAGAAAGACAACCATGGACGCCGTGGTTTGCTGAAGATGGTGGCGCTGCGCCGCAAGCTGCTGGATTACACCCGCACCAAGGATGAGAAGCGCTATCAGGACCTGATCAAACGTCTGGGTCTGCGTCGGTAAATTTGCCGGGGTTTTACGGAATTTGAGAAGGGGTCGCTGGGCGGCCCCTTTTTGCATTTCGGGGCTGTTTAGGGGGCGTTCTTTAAACTTTGTAACAAGTTTTGAGGGGGGTGTTTAAACTTTGTAACACGGGGTTTGGGGGGGATTTGGCCCCGTGCGGTGGGATGACGGTTTATTGGTGATTTATGGGGGCGGGTTGTATCGGATGAGTCGGCAGTTTCCCAGAGGGCAGTGCCCGGAGTGAGGGGGTGAGCGGCGACTTGGAAATGATCCGGGGGATCATTTCAGCCGCGAACGGGCGGAGCCCCGGAAGGTGCGACACAAAGGGCAGTGCCCGGACCTCGGGGTGGGCGTGTAGCGCCCTCCCCGTGGGGGAGGTCCGGGCGC
>CAZETX010000032.1:0-33716 GCA_964514925.1 uncultured Marinosulfonomonas sp. | reverse complement strand
TGCGCGCTGGCGATCTCGTTGCGGGCGGCCAGTCGTTCCAGATTTACGATTGTCGACAGCATCAGGCGGTCATAGCTCCAGCCGTCAGGTTTCTGAATGGCCATGGAACCGATCAGGGTAATGGTAAACAGCGGAATAAAGAAAAACGCGAACAGGGCCCGCGGGTGGCGTTCCGGGTTGCCCTTAAGCAGCGATTCCAATCGCTGGTCCAGCAATTTTGCCGAGCTTTTGCCAAGCAACATCTGGCGTTTTTCTACCAAAGCGACACTGGGTACACGGGCGATGAACAACTTGCCCGGAGTCAGGCCCTTTTCGCAGATGTTCAAAAGGCTGCGGCAATATTCACCGACATTGATCGTCTTTCTGGCCATGACATTCTGATCGCAAGACAATTCGCGCAGGGCTTCAAATTTGCGTTTCCATAACGTGTAGGCCGGGTTCCAGAAGAAAAACGGTTTCAAAAGCTCTAAGCCGATTTCCCATTCAAGATCGCGTTGGCGGAAATGCTGAAATTCATGGCTTAGGGCGACCCTGAGGTCGGTTGGGTTGGACAGGATTGAGGAAGGTATCACAATGATACGCCGACGCAGGCAGCGGGTAGAGAACGGAATGCTTACCGTGTCTGAGACCCGGAGTTCAAACCGTCCGATCTGGCGCCAGAGCGTTGCGTCGCTGACCGTGGTGCAAAGCCGTCTGAAACCGATGGCCAGACGAAATGATGCAACCAGAAACCCGGTGGCTATAAAGCCAAGTATCGCCAGACCAAAACCAACATCCAGTGATTGAATTTGGCTGATGACCCGCCCCCGGAAGCCAAGCGCCTGTTCAAAGTCGCTGGGGGTCATCTGAAAATTACCGTGCAGGTACTGCGCAGTTATTATGTCGGTGATGTTCACCGAATAGGCGGTGAAGAATTGTGCGGTGACCGGAATTACGCCCAATACAACCACCAGCAACGGGCTGATCAATGTGGCCAGAAAAACCGCGTTCAGCAACCTGAGCTGGGTGGTGTAGGCGCGTGAAAGGCCCAGCCAGACCAGCAGGCGCTGGGCGATAAACCAAAATCCAAATGACAACGCCAACAGGATGTTCACATCAAAATAGGCGTCGATTAATGTCCTAATTTCCATTGTCCCGTAATCTCCTATCCAGCAGTTCACGCATCTCGGCCAGCACGTCTTCGGACAGATCTGCGTCATCCACCAGACGCGCAACCAAAAGGGCCGGTGCGTTATCAAAAAGTTTCTCGGACATGTTTCTGAGCGAGCGCGCCTGATAGGCGTCCTTTGCCAGAAGGGCCCGGTAAACCAGCGTCTTGCCTTGCTTTGCACTGGTGACGAAATTTTTCTGCTCAAGAATGCGCATGATGGTGGCACCTGACGTATAGGCCAGGTTCCGATCCGGGGCGAGCCGGGCAAGGATGCTGCGCACAGTCCCCTGGCCAAGTTCCCAAAGCTGGGTCATAAATTCCAGCTCTACTTCCGTCAGGAAATCATTTTTTTTCTTTTTACGCATTACTGTTTCCGACGGTCACTTTTTGCACAATAGGTAGGGGTAACATTACTAATTTTTTAGTTAATGCCAAGGGGGTAGCAAATCTGGTACAAATTCACACTTTCCAAAAGGTAAACACCCCCCAGGATATTGCCAGCCCCAGGGGTGCCCATAGCGGCATGCCAAACAGCCCGATCCAGGCCAGAAATATATAGACCGTGCCCAGCAAAGTGATGAACAGACGGTCGCCACGGGTGGTGGTCAGGCCCAGTGCACCTTTGCGTTCCGCCCCCCCGGGATAACGGATTTCAAGCACTGTCAGTATCCCCATGGCCGAGAATATCCCGATAAAGATCAAGGCTGTGGGCCATGTCCAGGCCATCCATCCCATGGTTACACCCTCCCCATGGCAAAGCCCTTGGCGATGTAGTTTCGCACAAAGTATATTACGATGGCGCCGGGGATGATGGTCAGGGTGCCGGCAGCCGCCAACAGCCCCAGTTCATAGCCGGCGCTGGATGCGGTTTTGGTCATGGTGGCAGCGATGGGTTTGGCGGCCACCGCTGTCAGGGTTTTGGCCAGCAAAAGTTCAACCCAGGAAAACATGAAACAGAAAAATGCCGCAACGCCGACCCCGGCTTTGATGTTGGGCAGGAATATTTTGACAAAGAATCGCGGGAATGAATAGCCATCCACATAGGCGGTTTCATCCAGTTCCTTGGGGATGCCGCCCATGAAGCCTTCCAGTATCCAGACCGCCAGTGGCACGTTGAACAGCGTGTGGGCCAGCGCCACAGCCAGATAGGTATCAAACAGGCCGACGGCCGAATAAAGCTGAAAGAACGGCAGCGCGAACACGGCGGCCGGGGCCATGCGGTTTGTGAGCAACCAAAAGAACAGCTGTTTGTCGCCAAGGAAGCGATAGCGCGAAAACGCGTAAGCCGCAGGCAGGGCCACGGTGATTGAGATGACGGTGTTCAGCGTTACATAGCTGATCGAATTGATGTAGCCCCAGTACCAGGTCGGATCGGTGAAAATCACCCGGTAGTTCTGAAAGGTCAGATCCTGTGGGAACAGCGAAAACCCGGACAGGATTTCACCGGTTGTCTTAAAGCTCATGGTGACCAGCCAATAGATCGGCAGCATCAGAAACAGGATGTAGATGAGGGGGATGAGATACCGTTTTTTCATCAGTCGTCCTTCATCATCAATGTGTAAAACACCCAGCTGACCAGCAATGTGATGGCAAAATAAATCAGCGACATGGCGGCCGCCGGGCCAAGGTCAAACTGCCCCAGCGCGATTTTAACCAGATCGATGGACAGCAGCGTGGTGGAATTGCCCGGCCCACCACCGGTCAGCACGAAGGGTTCGGTGTAGATGTTGAAACTGTCCATGAACCGCAACAGGATGGCGATGGTCAGCACGTTTTTCATCTTGGGCAGCTGGATGTACCGGAACACCGCCCAGTTGGACGCCCCGTCAATTTTGGCCGCCTGATAGTAAGCGTCGGGTATGGACACAAGGCCCGCGTAGCTGAGCAGCACCACCAGTGAGGTCCAGTGCCAGACATCCATGATAATGATGGTGGCCCAGGCGGCGGCGGGGTCCTGGGTCATATCATAGGATATGCCCAGAACATTGTTCAGGAAATACCCCATCAACCCGATTTCCGGCAGGGTGAAAATGTTCCACATGGCCCCCACCACATTCCACGGGATCAGCATTGGCAGGGCCATTGTCACCAGACATATTGACACCCAGAACCCCTGACGCGGCATGGCAAGGGCTATGATGATGCCCAACGGTATTTCGATGGCCAGTATGCTGCCGGTAAAGATAAACTGCCGCCCCAGTGCCGAATAAAACCGATCGGAGCGCAGCAGTTTTTCGAACCAGCCCAGCCCTTCCCAGAAAAACAGGTTATTGCCAAAGGTTTCCTGAACCGAATAATTCACCACCGTCATGATCGGGATCAGGGCGTTGAAGGCCACCAGCAACAGAACCGGTAATACAAAGAACCAGGCTTTTTGGTTTTGGGTTTTCATAGCGATGCCCCCTGCCCTTTGGTGTCAATCCAGCCATCCCGGTACAGCCGGGTTTGATCCTGTTGAAATTGCAGATGCACGGGCGCGCCTTTTTCGGGGGGCTGATCCTGTACGATGGCGCGGATGCGGATATCGTCTGACTGCACTTCGACGACGTTGTGGCGGCCAATATCGGACACTTTGCTGACGATACCGGGCAGGCCGACCTCGCCAAAATGCACAAATTCCGGGCGAATGCCGATTTCGGTCAGCCCGCCGGTCTGGCTTTGGGCGTTGCCCTCAAGCGCGATATTGACGCCGTTCACAAAGGCCCCGCCTTCGCGCGTTTCGCAGGGCAGTACATTCATCCCCGGTGAGCCGATGAAATGGCCGACAAAGGTGTGGGCCGGTCGATCAAACAGTTCTACAGGGGTGCCGATCTGCACGATCTCACCGTCCTGCATCACCACCACCTGATCGGCGAAGGTCAGGGCTTCGGTCTGATCATGGGTGACGTAGATCATGGTGGCGCGCACCTTTTGATGCAGCTCTTTCAGCTTTGAGCGCAGCTTCCATTTCAAATGCGGATCAATCACCGTCAGTGGTTCATCAAACATCACAACATTGACGTCCTGACGCACCAATCCACGGCCCATGGATATCTTTTGTTTGTTGTCGGGCGACAGCCCCGCCGCGCGGTTGCCCAGCATATCGGTCAGTTCAAGCATTTCGGCGATTTCACCGACGCGCTTTTTGACGTCGGCCTCGGCGACGCCGCGATTGCGCAGGGGAAAGGCCAGATTGTCAAAGGCGGTCATGGTGTCATAGATCACCGGGAACTGAAAAACTTGCGCGATGTTGCGCTGGTTGGGGGGCAGCGAAGTGACATCGCGGTCATCAAACAACACTGCGCCCTCTGATGGGGTCAACAGCCCGGATATGATATTGAGCAACGTGGATTTACCGCAGCCCGACGGGCCCAGCAGCGCATAGGCGCCGCCATCCTGCCAATCCAGATCAATTTCCTTTAACGCGTAATCCCCGGGCGATTTTGGATCTGGGTAATAGCTGTGGCGCAGTTTTGACAGGGTGATCTTTGCCATGTTCAGGCCACCAGCTGCCCGTTAGGTGCAAAGTAAAAGCACCTGGACGGGTCCAGATAAAACGGGTGTTCTTCGCCGATGTTAAAGGGGAATACGCCATGGGCCAGGGATACCCAGTTGTGAGTTTCAAAGGTAAAATGCGCGCTGCTTTCAGAACCGCTTAGTTCGGCAATCAGAACCTGACCGGTAAATTCAATCTGGTCATCGTTTGACCTGAAGGGCGTGACATGGTTGGGCCGGATGGCGACTGAATAATCCCCATCCGCCAGCCCAAGGGCCGCCCCCTGCGCTGTCCATGAAACTTGCGGGCTAAGGCGCAATTCCTGCCCCTGCTTGGTAATCGGGGCTGAATTGATCGGCGGATTGGAAAACACGCGGGCTGAGATCAAATCTTTTGGCGCGCGGTAAATGTCGGCCGTTGGGCCAAACTGGGTGACGTGCCCGTCATTCATCAGCGCGGTGTAGCCGCCCAGCATCAGGGCTTCTTCCGGCTCGGACGTGGCGTAAACCACCACCGCACCGCGGCCGGCGAATAGTTCTGGCAATTGCTCACGCAGTTCTTCGCGCAGCTTGTAGTCAAGGTTGGCCAGAGGTTCATCCAGAAATACCGCGTTGCTTGGTTTGGCAATGGCGCGCGCCAGGGCGCATCTTTGCTGTTGTCCACCAGACAATTCATGGGGGCGACGGTTGAGCATCGGGCGCAGTTTCAGAATATCCGCGGCTTCTTCCACCCGGCCCTGTATTTCGGATTTTACCATGCCTGCAACCCGAAGCGGGGAGGCAATGTTTTCAAAAACGGTCATATGGGGGTAGTTGACGAAAAACTGGTGTACAAGGCTGATGTTGCGTTGTTGGGTGTTGCGTTTGGTGACGTCCTGATCATTCAGGAATATCTGACCGCTGGCCATGGGTTCCAGCCCCGCCATCAATTTTATCAGCGACGTTTTGCCAGCCCCGGTTTCCCCCAACAGCACATTGAAATGCCCCGGTTCAAGGCGCAGGCTGGTGGGCTTGATATGGGTGATCGCGCCGACACGTTTGGTGACCTGTTTTAATTCCAACGTCATTTAGGCAGCATTCCCAGTCTGGCAAAATTCACTGCGTGGCAGATCATGCAGCGCTTGTTGTGTCAGGTAGCCGGGATCTTTCGACCCCGGCTTATGTCAGCCCGACAATTGCCGGGCCAACAGGAGGTTTGGTTACTGTGCGGCCCAGCGGGCAACCAGTTCATCGTAGTTAACAGTCAGCCCCTGGGGCTTTTCGTTATCCAGCGGCGGCTTGGCGCCACCATTTGCGAACCAGAATTCGGCCGACTTTTCCTCATTTAGTCGCGGACCACAGCCACCGTAAACATTGGCGGCTTCATCAACGGCCTGCATCCGGGCCATGGTGATGTCCATTTCCTCAGCCAGACGATCCATCGCCTGTTGCGGGGTAAACGCACCCGAGTTCACGTCACCGATTTGCTGCCACCAGATCTGGGCCAGCTTTGGATAATCCGGTACGTTGATGCCTGTTGGTGACCATGCAACACGATCAGGGGAACGATAAAATTCCACCAGACCGCCCAGTTTTGGTGCGCGTTCAGTGAAGCTTTCATCGTTGATCGTGCTGTCACGGATGAAGGTCAGACCAACATGGGACTTTTTGACATCAACCGTTTTGGACACAACAAACTGTGCGTAAAGCCAGGCAGCCTGTGCGCGATCAGAGGGTGTGGATTTCAGGAATGTCCAGGAACCCACGTCCTGATAGCCAACTTTCTGACCCTCTTCCCAATATGGGCCATGGGGGCTGGGGGCCATGCGCCAAAGTGGCGTGCCATCACCGTCAACGGTGTTGTTGCCTTCTGACTGCGGCTTGACCATGTCTGCGGTGAACGCTGTGTACCAGAATATTTGCTGGGCCACGTTACCCTGTGAAAGCGCAGGCAATGACTGGTAAAAGTCAAACGAAGCCGCACCGGGTGGGGCGTAGGCGCGCAGCCATTCATCCCATTTGCGGATGGCGTAAACCGCCGCTGGGCCGTTCGCCGCGCCACCGCGTGAAACGGACGCACCGGCTGGGTTACAGGAACCGGCCTCCATGCGGATACCCCATTCATCAATCGGGATACCATTTGGTTCACCTTTGGAACCGGCACCGGCCATGGACAGCCACGCGTCGGTCATCCGCCAGCCAAGATCGGGCGCACGTTTGCCGTAATCCATATGGCCATAAATAGCGGTGCCGTCGATTTCTTTCACGTCTTCGGAAAAGAACTGGGCGATGTCTTCATAGGCAGACCAGTTGACCGGAACACCCAGATCATAGCCATATTTGGCTTTGAAGGCTGTTTGCAGGTCTTCGCGGTCAAACCAGTCTTTGCGGAACCAATAAAGGTTGGCAAATTGCTGGTCTGGCAGCTGATACAGATCACCGTCGGGGCCGGTGGTGAATTGTGATCCGATGAAATCATCCAGATCAAGCCCCGGGTTGGTCGTTGCCGCCCAGTCACCGGCCATCTGGTCGGTCAGGTTATAGGCAAGCTGCAGGCGGGAATGGGTGCCGATCAGATCGCTGTCGTTGACGTAACCATCGTAAAGGTTCCGGTTGGTCTGCATCTGGGTCTGAACAGCCTGCACCACCTCGCCTTCCCCCAGAATTTGGTGGTTAACCTTAATTCCGGTGATTTCCTCAAATGCCTTGGCCAGTACTTCGCTTTCATAGGAATGCGTTGGAATACCCTCAGACAGAACATTGATTTCCATTCCGGCATAGGGTGCCGCTGCATCTATGAACCACTGCATCTCAGTCATTTGTTCATCTTTAGACAGGGACGATGGCTGAAACTCATCATCTATCCATTTTTTCGCCGCAGCGGCATCCGCAAATGCCATATGCGAGCCCGCCATCACGGCACCAGCCGCAACTGCGCTGAGCAGATACTTTCGCATTATTTTCTCCCTTGATTATCATGTTGACCGGTCTTAGCCAGCTTTCAAATAATCGTGACAGAATTTTCTGAATGTCAAACTAAATCTTTAGTATTAAGAAATTAGTTTTCAACTTCTTCCCTAAACTATCACATCCACCGGCTTGTCCAATGGGCGGGCGGACGATAGGGTTGCCCACAAAACCAAACAGGAAAACCATTGTTTATCTACAGGTTAGTCATCTTTTTCCTGTCGCCCTTCGTTATCATTCGATTCCTGTTTGCGCTGATCCGCGGCAGGGAAACATGGGAAGGCCTGGTGCAGCGACTGGGGTTCGGGGCCGGTATAAACGCGCCGGTGATCTGGTTTCACGGGGCGTCTCTGGGTGAATTGACCTCGGCGCGACCGGTGATGGAATATGTTCTAACAAAGTATCCAGATCTGGAAATCATAGTTACGTCAAACACTTATACGGCCAGAAAATTAATTTCAACATGGGGATCATCACGCATTCACGCCCGGTTGGCCCCCTTGGACAGCCCATCAGTCATGCGCCGCTTTCTGGCCCGCTGGCAGCCCCTTATTGCCTTTACCCTGGAAAACGAAGTCTGGCCGGAACGGGTACTGGCCTGCGCCCGATCAAACATTTCTTTTGTAATTCTTGGCGGACGGATGTCTGAAAAATCCGCCGCCACTTGGGCGCGGTTCCCGACCCTTGCACGTAAGGTGGCCGGTGCCATTACGGTACTGGCGCCGCTGGATCAGGAGAACGCCGACCGTTTTGTTATGCTTGGTGTGCCGGAAACCAAAATCAGTGAACCTGTGAACCTAAAATCCAACGTATTGCTGCCCAAACCTGACCGAAGTGAATTGACGAGACTCTCTACATTCTATGATCGGGGAAAAACAATTCTGGCGGCGTCCACCCATTCCGGTGAAGACGAAATCATTCTATCGGCCTTTGCGCGCGCCCGTCAAACTGACCCAGACCTGCGCTTGATCATCGCCCCGCGCCATCCGGAACGAGGCCAGCAGATTTCCACACTTATTTCAACAACCGGACTAAGCTTTTCGCAACGCTCATCCGGCGATGACATTAACATGGATGACACCGTGTATCTGGCTGATACATTAGGGGAAATGCCATTTTGGTATTCAGCGGCATCGGTTAGTATTGTGGGTGCTTCCTTTGTTGATTTTGGCGGCCACACGCCGGTGGAGCCAACGCAGTTTGGCTCTGCAATAATCCACGGTAAATTCACGTCAAATCATGCCGGGATTTATGCTGTTCTTAAACAAGACAATGCGGCGATCTGCGCAAATGGTATCAATGATCTGGCCAGCGCTATTTCCACGTTAACCTTTAAAAACAAAGCAAAATTGCAAGCCAAACGGGCCAGGGATGCGTTGGCATCTTCGCTACCTGAGAACGCAGATCCCAAGGTTTTGCTGGCACAGATCAATCGGCAAAGCGGTGGAAAGCTGTTGGAACTATTGCTAGGTTAACGAAAATTATAAACAAATTGGCGATAACAGAGTTGGCAAATGGCACGGAAATAAATTGAATGAGTAAAGTTAAACAGCAACCAATCACCCTGCCCGCTGCGGGAAAGCGCGAAATTCGCACCCAATTTGGCGCGCTTTGCTACCGGATTCGCAACGATAAGGTTCAGGTATTAATCATCACCACCCGGTCGCGAAAAAACTGGATTATTCCTAAAGGCTGGCCCATCGACCAAGCCACCCCTGCCAATGCCGCCGCCCGTGAAGCCTTTGAAGAAGCCGGCGTAGAAGGTAAAGTGCACGGCAACAGCTTGGGTATTTTCACAAACAATAAGCAAATTGACGGTGATGATTTTCCCGTTGTTGTTGCGGTGTTTGCCCTGAAAGTGAAACGCATCCACGCTATTTACCCTGAACGGGGCCAACGAAAACGCAAATGGCTCAGCCGCAAGAAGGCAGCCGCAATGATAGAGAACCGCGAATTGCGTCATATGATCAAAGACTTTGATCCCAGAATTAGCGTTGCTTAAGCAGTCGTGACTGGTTTAGAAACCCATCCATACCAGCAAAGGCGTTTGCACATAAAATGATAAAATTTACGCTGAAATGCCCGCAGGAACATAGTTTTGAAAGCTGGTTCAAATCCGGTGACGCATTTACCAAGTTGCAAGATGCCGGCATGGTTGGTTGCCCGATCTGCGGTGCGACGGAAGTATATAAGGCCATTATGGCCCCGCGGGTTACGGCTTCCCGTCAAAAATCAGTGGAACCAAGCAAGGAAATGCACGCATTGACAGCGCCTGCTTCTCCTGCCGAGGCCGCCATCATCGAGCTTAAAAAGAAAATTCAGAAACATTCGGAATACGTTGGCAGCGATTTTGCCTCAGAAGCCCGCGCCATCCATGACGGCGATGCCCCTGAACGCTCAATCTACGGTGAGGCAGAGGCCGGAGAAGCCAAAAAACTGGTGGAAGACGGTGTGCCTGTCGCGCCGTTGCCTTTTTTGCCAACGCGGAAAACCAATTGATGACTGTCGTCATCACCGGTGCAAATCGTGGTATTGGACAGGGCCTTTTCAGGCATTATGAAAAATCCGGTGCGAAGGTCATTGGTACATCTCGCCAGGGACACCCCCCCTGTTGGCAATTGGATGTTTGCCAGGAAAGCAGTCTGGCTGCCATTTCTGAACGCCTTAGTGGGGCCACTGTTGACTTACTGGTCTGCAATGCCGGTGTCTATCTGGATAAGTCTGACACAATCGACACAGAATATTCGGCCGATAAATGGGCCGCAACTTTTGCCACCAACGTTACCGGTGTCTTCCAATCCATCCAGACATTGCTGCCCAACCTCCGGGCCTCAAACAATGCCCGAGTCGCTATTATTTCATCAAATATGGGCCGGCAAACGAATGCAAATGGCGGCTCTTACATATACCGGGCATCCAAAGCGGCATCGATAAATCTGGGGCGGAATCTTGCCAATGACCTGCGTAACCAGAATATCGCAGTCGGCATTTACCATCCCGGTTGGGTTATCACTGAAATGGGTGGCGACGCTGCTGAGATTTCGGTGGCGCAATCTGTGAGCGGGCTGGTTGCGCGATTTGATGAGCTATCGATCGCAAATACGGGGTGCTTTGTGAATTGGGATGGCAGTACGCTGGACTACTAATTGTTCACAGGTAAAATTTTCAGATGGCACCGAATGGCCGCTGCCTGCCCCGATTTTTCGCAGAAAAATCGCTTCGCGACGCGCAAAGCGCGGCGCAAACCAACGCCAATGCCCGCCACACCACAACCCTTGCTCTTTGCCCCCCCACCCCTTAGGAAAATAACGAGTTTTTCAAAGGACCGCGCCAGGCCATGCCCTTGCTAGTTATGAAATTTGGCGGCACATCCGTTGCTACGCCAGACCGCATTCGGCGCGCCGCCAAACGGGTGGGACGTGAAGTTGCCAATGGCTATGATGTTATTGTTATCGTTTCCGCCATGTCCGGCAAAACCAATGAGCTGGTGAACTGGGTGGATGAAACCAGCCCGTTTTACGATGCCAGGGAATACGATGCCGTTGTCTCTTCCGGTGAACAGGTAACGGCGGGGCTGATGGCGCTGACATTGCAGGAAAACAGCATCCCGGCCCGCAGCTGGCAGGGGTGGCAGGTGCCGTTGAAAACAAACTCTGCCCACAGCGCTGCCCGTATCGAAGAAATTCCTACCGACAACATCAATGCTAAATTTGCGGAAGGCATGAAAGTGGCCGTTGTTGCCGGATTTCAGGGCCTGTCACCCGAGGGTCGGATCACCACGCTGGGGCGCGGCGGTTCTGACACCACAGCCGTTGCATTTGCCGCAGCATTTAACGCCGAGCGCTGCGATATATTCACCGATGTCGACGGGGTTTACACAACCGACCCCCGGATCTGTGACAAAGCGCGCAAACTGGACAGGATCGCATTTGAAGAAATGCTGGAGCTTGCCTCCCTTGGTGCCAAGGTCCTGCAAACCCGTTCAGTCGAATTGGCCATGCGCTATGGCGTAAAACTACGGGTTTTGTCCAGTTTTGAGGATAACAATGAAAATGCCGGCACGCTGGTCTGCGCAGAGGAGGATATCATGGAAAGCAATGTCGTGGCCGGTGTGGCCTATTCCCGTGATGAGGCTAAAATGACACTGATTTCGGTGGCCGATCGGCCCGGCATTGCAGCCGCGATCTTTGTGCCGCTGTCGCAAGCGGGTGTAAATGTCGATATGATCGTTCAGAACATATCAGAAGAGGGCCGCACGGACATGACCTTTTCTTGCCCTGTGGATCAGGTGGCCCGCGCGCAAAAGGCAATGGATAAAGCCAAGGAAAGCGGTGAAATTAATTTCCATGATCTGGTGGCCGATACCGATGTCGCCAAGGTTTCTGTGGTTGGCATCGGCATGCGTTCACATGCCGGTGTGGCAGCCCAGATGTTTGAACAGCTTTCCAAAGAGGGCATCAACATTAAGGTCATCACCACATCAGAAATTAAAATTTCTGTGTTGATTGATCGAAAATACCTCGAACTTGCAGTTCAGGCACTGCATGATGTGTTTGAACTGGAAAATGCAGGCTAGGGTCCATGCAACATGGCCGAACAGACTGAAAGCGAAAGCCGTAAACTATTGCGCCGGCTACGGGACACCCTGGCCGAGGACAGCGCGGGTCAGACTCGTCTGGACAGGATCACCCATCTTATTGCTGACAGCACGCAGTCTGAGGTGTGCTCAATCTATCTGTTTCGCGACGAAGATACGTTGGAGCTGTGCGCGACGGAAGGACTGAACCCGGATGCTGTCCATCAGACCCGCATGCGGGTTGGTGAAGGACTGGTGGGGCGCGTTGCCCGTACCGGAACCCCGGTTAACACCGCCGATGCCCCCGCAGCCAAGGGCTTTCGGTTCATGCCGGAAACCGGGGAAGAAGTGTTTTCGTCATTTCTGGGGGTGCCAATTCAGCGTTTGGGTGAAACCCTGGGCGTGTTGGTGGTGCAGTCCAAAGAAGCACGGAATTTCTCGGAAGATGCAGTTTACGCGCTTGAGGTTGTTGCCATGGTATTGGCTGAAATGACCGAACTGGGCGCTTTTATCGGTGAAGGTGCTGCCCTGTCTGCCCGTCACAAACATCCGGTTTTGTTGCGCGCAGGTGTTGGTCAGGAAGGCGTCACTGAGGGTCATGTTTTCCTGCACGATCCGCGCGTTGTGGTGACCAACCCGGTGTCGGACGATCCCAAAGCTGAACTGATCCGCCTGCAGGGCGCCGTGAATACGCTGCGTATTTCGGTGGACGAATTATTGAACAGCGCCGGAAGCAACGATAAAGAGCAGACCGAAGTGCTAGAATCCTATCGCATGTTTGCCAATTCCAAGGGCTGGATGCGCCGCATGGAAGAAGACATTTCGCGCGGGTTATCGGCCGAGGCGTCGGTTGAAAAAGAGCAATCCATAGCCCGCACCCGGATGTTGAAATCTAAAGATTCATACCTGCGTGAACGCCTGCATGATCTGGATGATCTGTCCAATAAACTGCTGCGTATACTAACCGGGCAAGGCAGCGATACCGGTGCGGAGATGCCTGACGATCCGATCCTGATCGCCCGCAATATTGGCCCAGGTGAATTGCTTGAATATGGCCGTTCCCTTAAGGGAATTGTTCTGGAAGAGGGCTCGGTTGGAAGCCATGCCGCTATCGTAGCCCGCGCCCTGGCAATTCCGCTATTGATACATGCCAAGAAAATAACAACTGAAGCCCTGAACGGTGATCACATTATGCTCGACGGGGAACAGGGTGTCGTCCACCTGCGCCCTGAAGAAAGCGTTGCCGGGGCATTTCGCGATAAAATTGACATGGTTGCCCAGGCCCAGCAACGGTATGTCGGGTTGCGCGACAAGCCCGCTATCGGGCGATGTGGTACCAAAGTCACATTGCATATGAACGCCGGATTGATGGCCGATCTGCCCTCGCTTGAAAGTTCCGGCGCGGACGGTGTTGGCCTTTTTCGCACTGAATTGCAGTTTCTGACCCGCAGTACAGTGCCCCGGCGCTCAGATCTGGCGGCATTATATTCGCGGGTGATGGACGCGGCAGATGGTAAGCGGGTGGCATTTCGCACCCTTGATATCGGATCGGACAAGGTCCTGCCCTACATGACCCCGCAGGACGAACCCAACCCGGCCATGGGCTGGCGGGCAATCCGGGTCAGCCTTGAAAAAAAGGGCGTCATGCGGATGCAACTTCAGGCCCTGATCCGCGCAGCGAACGGCCGCCCCCTGACGGTGATGTTTCCCTTTATCGCGCAGTTTGACGAATTTCGCGAAGCCCGCGCCCACCTGAACAACGAAGTTGTCCGCGAGATGAACATGGGTCATGTGGTTCCGGAAAGCGTGGAAATAGGTGCCATGCTGGAAACCCCCAGCCTGGCATTTGCCCCAAAACAATTTTTTGAAATGGCAGATTTCATTTCAATCGGGGGTAACGATCTGAAACAGTTTTTCTTTGCCGCTGACCGGGAAAATGAACGGGTTCGCCGGCGCTACGACACGCTGAATGTCAGTTTCCTGACATTTATTCACCAGGTGGTAGAGCGATGCGATGAAACCACAACGCCCTTGTCATTTTGCGGTGAAGACGCCGGTCGACCGGTTGAGGCCGTCTGTTTCGCCGCCCTTGGCATGACCACTCTGTCGATGCGCCCGGCCTCCATCGGCCCGGTCAAAAGCCTGATCCGACGGACCAATCTGGTGGAATTGCGTAACGTTATCAAAGAAGCCTGCAACAGTGGGGCCCAATCGGTGCGCCCCGCAGTAAATGATTATCTGCGTATCCAAAAATAACTCAGTCGGTAATGCGACCGATCTATGCCCAGATTGTCACTGCCCCGGTTACCCCATCCCACGCGCCATCTTTTAGCGCCAATCCCAACACCCGATCCGGATTGGTGGGGGCGGGCATCTGAACTCCCGCCAGTTTACTAAAGCCAAACCGGCCATAATAGGGTGCGTCACCGACCAGTATGACACGGTCCCAGCCCAGGGCAGCCCGCGCCAGACTATCGCCCATTAAAACCGCCCCCAGCCCTTCACTTTGACGGGTGGGATGCACGGCAATCGGCCCCAGCAATAACGCTGGATAACCAGAAACTTTCACGGGCCAGAACCGGACGGCGGCGCCCAGCACCCCCAGATCATCGCGCGCCACAAGGCACAGGTCCTGCTCTGGCTTTACGCCATCACGCAGCCGGTAAGAAGACAAAGCTTCGCGCCCGGGCGCAAAACACAGGTCAAAAAGCGCCTCAACTTCCCACCAGTCAGCAGGTGTTTCCTGTTGTAGAGTGACCACAAATGCCCCAATTCGTACCAATTTTGGACTGGAATGCCTGCTAGCACGGGGTTAATTCAGGGGCAACGAACAAGGAAGCCAGATGTTTTACCGCCCAAGCGAAGGCCACGGTCTGCCGCATAACCCGTTTAACGCAATTATTACCCCGCGCCCCATCGGCTGGATATCCAGCCGGGGTAAGGATGGCAGCAACAATCTGGCGCCCTATTCTTTCTTTAACGGTGTGTCGTTTGACCCACCACAGGTGATGTTTGCCTCAACGGGTCAAAAAGATGACCGGCACCTGGGTAAGGATACCACAGCAAACATTGATGAAACCGGGGTGTTCTGCGTAAATATTGTCGAATATGCGCAGCGCGATGCGATGAACATTTCTTCCCAGGGCTGCCGCGGTGATCAAAGCGAATTTGATCTGGCAGATCTGGAACAGGTGGAATGCGAAACCATTGCCTGTTCACGCGTGGCCGACGCACCAGCAGCGCTTGAATGCCGGCTGACACAGGTTGTGTCGCTTAAGGGTGCGTCAAATTTAGTGGTGTTTGGCGAAGTGACCGGCGTCTATCTGCGCGATGACGCCATCGTGGACGGCATGTTTGATGTGACTACGTTCCGCCCCCTGTCCCGTCTTGGCTACCGCGATTATTCGGTTGTTGATACCTTATTCAGCCTTAACCGGCCAGACGATTGATCCGGCTTTTTCTTTGCTTAAATACTCGCCCCGCGCAGCGGCCCGCCCGCAGGGCTTATGGAAATGCGCCGGTACGGCGCGCAATTTAACTAATGCCCGCCGGACAGAACACCGGTGCGAACCGAATAATCCACCGCAATCTCATAATCCGGGTCGTCATCACTATCCACCATCAACTGACCGGCACGGGTCAGCAATTTATGACAATCCCGGCTTAGGTGCCGCAATTGCAATTTTTTCCCGGCCGCCTGATATTTTGCCGCTAATGCCTCAATCGCGGTTAGCGCTGATTGGTCCGCTACACGGCTGTCGGCAAATTCTACAATTACATGGTCAGGGTCATCTTCTGGCGTAAACAGATCATTAAACCCTTCCACTGAACCAAAAAACAGTGGCCCCTGTATGCGGTATACCTTTGCCCCATCATCCGTGTCATAAATTGTTGCATGGATGCGGGCTGCGTTTTGCCAGGCATAGGCCAGCGCAGATACTATCACCCCGACAACCACAGCTGTCGCCAGATCAGTGGCCACCGTGACCACGGTCACCAGCAGGATCACAAAGGCATCGGTGCGCGGCACACGGCGCAGGATGGTCAGGGAATTCCAGGCAAATGTGCCGATCACCACCATGAACATCACCCCCACCAATGCGGCCAGGGGGATTTGCTCAATTATAGATGATCCAACCAGAATAAATGCCAACAGGAACAGCGCCGCCATCACCCCGGACAGGCGGGTGCGCCCGCCGGATTTTACGTTGATCATGGATTGCCCGATCATCGCACAACCGCCCATGCCGCCAAACACGCCTGTTACTGTATTGGCCAGGCCCTGGGCGATACATTCCTGACTTGCGCCACCGCGCTTATTGGTAATCTCACCAACAAGGTTCAGGGTCAGCAGGCTTTCGATCAACCCAATGGCGGCAAGTATCAAAGCGTAAGGTAGAATTATTTCCAATGTGGCCAGATTAAACGGCACAGTCGGGATGTGAAACTGCGGCAGACCGCCCTTGATTGAAGCCAGATCACCAACCCTTGGCACATCAATACCCAGTAGAATAACAAGAACTGCCACTATCCCAATCCCTGCCAGAGGTGCGGGAATTGCATTGGTGATCCGGGGTACAAGCCAGATAATCGCCATGGTCAGGCCCACAAGACCCAGCATGATCGCCAACGGCCACCCGGCCATCCAGTCGCCACCAACCAGACCGTGCCCCCCTGCCTCCCCGGTGCCGGGCACCTGAAACTGTGTCAGTTGCGCCAGAAAAATCACAATCGCCAAACCATTCACAAACCCCAGCATCACCGGATGGGGCACCAGCCGAATAAATTTGCCCAGCTTGAATATCCCGGCGGCAATCTGGATCAGGCCCATCAGAACCACGGTGGCAAACAGGTATTCCACCCCGTGTTGCGCCACCAGCGCCACCATCACCACGGCCAGCGCACCGGTTGCGCCCGAAATCATCCCCGGACGCCCGCCAATCAGGGCAGTGATCAGCCCGACAATAAAGGCCGCATAAAGCCCGACAAGCGGATGCACCCCGGCGACAAAGGAAAACGCCACGGCTTCGGGAACCAGCGCCAATGCCACCGTCAGCCCGGACAGGGTTTCGGTTTTAATCTGCATTGGGCTAAGCCGGTTGTGGCTTAGCTTAATTTCGGGAACAGAAAGGCGCCCTGCGAAGGACGCCAGCGGTGATTTTTTCAAGGGAATGGGTCCAGTGATAAGGGTAAAGTTCGCGTTTCGCACTGCTTAGCAGCAACGGATTAACAATTGAACCCCGCATTTGGCCCGCATTTGGAATGCTGCCATGTGCCACAGGCAGGGCTATTGCTGGTTTTTTTGCAGGACATGATTGCCCTGCTCACGGGCTTCCAGTGTTGCCAGGTCGTAGCTGTCTGCAACCGAATATTCAGTCTCGGGCTTATAATTCGGATCAGAAACAACGCAGTTTTCCCCACAGAGCAACGTCGCGTTTCTTTGCTCGGCGGATATGTACCAGACCCGCCCGCCCGGCGTTGAAATATAGCCGTCGATGCCTTCAAAAATATCTGCCCGCAAATCGTCAGATGACGGTAATTCACTGTCAAAATCCGGCGCATAGGCGGCATGGGTATGGTAGGACGCCAAAATTTTCAGCCCCCGTTCCGCATCAGCAGGGCGGCAACCGGCCTCGCGCCCGCGCAGGGGCGGTGTGGTGGTCAGATTGCCGTCGCTGTTCACAACAAAATACCCGCAGTATTCGCGGTTCTGGGAAATTGACCGGCTTTGTAAGTCAGACAGGAAGGACTTAACAAATGTAACTTCACCCTCGGTTAGCGGCAGTGCCCGGCCAGCGTAGGATGTTTTTTGCAACTGGCTTTCGCAGGCGGATAACACAACAAGCGCCAGTGCCAGTAACCCGGATTTAGTGCCTACTATCATGGTCACCCCCTGCTCAATTCCTGATGGCGTCGGTATCATTTGGCTTCACCTGACATGGGTGCCATGAATTACCACCAAAAGGAAAGCCAATCCGGGGTTTCATCCGCGTAATACATGTCCTAGCTATATCGGGCATTACCGGGGGTTATTCGAATGGAAACCATGATCGGCATTATCGGTGGCTCTGGCCTGTATGAGATCGACGGGCTTGCAGACGCGCGCTGGCAGGCGGTGCAAACCCCCTGGGGCGCGCCCTCAGACGACATTTTAACGGGTATTCTGGACGGGGTGAAAATGGCCTTTTTACCCCGCCATGGCCGGGGGCATGTGCATTCACCCACAACGGTGCCCTACCGCGCCAATATCGACGCGCTGAAACGCATTGGGGTGACGGATGTGTTTTCGGTTTCTGCCTGTGGCTCATTTCGCGACGAAATGGCACCGGGGGATTTTGTTGTTGTGGATCAATTCATTGACCGCACTATCGCCCGTGAGAAATCATTTTTTGGCACCGGTTGTGTGGCCCATGTGTCTGTCGCCCACCCGACCTGCGCGCGGCTGTCGAAAGCCGCATTTGAAGCGGCGAATGCGCAGGGTGTCAGGGTCCATATGGGCGGCACCTATCTGGCGATGGAGGGGCCGCAGTTTTCAACATTGGCCGAAAGCAAAATGTACCGCGAAAGCTGGGGCGCGGATGTCATTGGCATGACCAATATGCCCGAGGCCAAGTTGGCCCGTGAGGCAGAGCTTTGTTATGCCTCGATCGCCATGATTACCGATTATGACAGCTGGCACCCGGACCACGGTGAAGTTGACGTGACTGAGATCATCAAAACCCTGACCGGAAACGCCGCCAATGCCCGCGGGCTGGTGGCGCGCCTGCCAGCATTATTGCGTCCGGAACGTGAAATTTGCCCCCATGGCTGTGACCGGGCACTGGAATACGCCGTGATGACCGCGCCCGAGGCCCGCGATCCGGCAGTGGTACGTAAACTGGACGCTGTTGCGGGCCGAATATTAGGAGCAACACCTTGAAAAAAGACGTCAAAGATTACATCCGTACCATTGTGGATTTCCCCCATGAGGGCATCCTGTTTCGCGATGTGACCACCCTGTTTGCCGATCCGCGCGGCTTTCGCATGGCGGTGGACCAGTTGCTGCACCCCTACGCCGGCATGCAGATCGATAAGGTTGTCGGGCTGGAAGCACGCGGTTTCATTCTGGGTGGTGCCATTGCCCACCAGCTGACCGTGGGGTTCGTGCCGGTGCGCAAGAAGGGCAAGCTGCCCGGTGCCACCATCAGCCAGGAATATAAACTGGAATACGGCGAAGCGGTGATGGAGCTGCACAGCGATGCCTTGCAACCCGGGGAAAAGGTGCTGCTGGTGGACGATTTACTGGCAACCGGGGGCACGGCTGAAGCCGGGATCAGCCTGATTGAGCGGTTGGGAGCAGAGATTATCGGCTGCGCATTTGTTATTGATTTACCAGAGCTTGGCGGGCGTAGTTTACTTGAAAAACTGGGCTATGACGTGCATATCCTGTGCGACTTTGACGGCAAGTGATCAGGCCAGTACCGCGCCGGGGTTCATAATGCCATTGGGGTCCAGTGCTGATTTGATTGCCCGCATGGCGGTCAGTTTCGCCGGATCACCGTAGTGTTCCAGCTCTGCCACTTTCATCCGCCCAAGCCCGTGTTCAGCACTGAATGAGCCGTCAAATTCGGCCACCAGATCATGCACAATTCGCCCAAAACTATCGGCCATACCCGGATAATTTTCCCGGTGCCCGCCTTTTGGCGGATATATGTTGTAATGCAGGTTGCCATCCCCCAGATGGCCAAAACTATTGATCCTGAATTGTCCTTTGTCAGCAATGGCTTGCCCGGCCTTGCTGATGAAATCAGGCAGCGCTGTCAGGGGCAGGGAAATGTCATTTGAAACAATCGAACCGATGCGTTTATTGGCCTCTGGTATGGCTTCACGCAGCGACCAGAAGGCCTGCCTTTGCGCCAGATTCTGCGCCACCACCCCGTCACTGACCAGCCCCGCCGCCATGCCCATTTCAAAAATCTGACTTAGGTTTTCAACCGGATCAGACCCGGCGGCCATGCCCAGATCAATCAGCACTGACCATTCAGGCGGTGTGGCAAAGGGCTGGGCGATCTGGGGCATGGTTTCTGCAAGGAATTGCAGCCCGGTGCCGTGGATCAGTTCAAAGGCTGAAATGGTGTTGCCCAGATGGGTGGCCGCAATCGACAACAGCTCAAGCGCTGCTGCCGGATCCCGCACCACCATTATTGCCGCCCCCACCTGCGCCGGGACCGGGAACAGGCGCAGTGCGGCCGCCGTGATCACCCCAAGTGTGCCCTCAGACCCGATCAGCAGATTGCGCAGATCATAGCCGGTATTGTCTTTGCGCAGCCGCTTTAGCCCGTGCCAGATGTCGCCGTTTGGCAGCACCGCTTCCAGACCAAGGCACAGATCGCGGGCATTGCCGTAGCGCAGCACATTCACCCCGCCGGCATTGGTCGCCAGATTGCCGCCGATCTGGCAGGACCCCTGGGACGCCAGTGACAGGGGAAACAACCGCCCGGCATCTGCCGCGGCATTTTGCAGGTTTTCAAGGATCACCCCGGCCCCGGCGATGATCACGTTTTCGTCCGGATACACCCCGCGAATTTGGCTCATCCGTTCAAGGGACAGCACCAATGGCGCCGGCCCATCCGGCATCACCTGCCCCCCCACCAGCCCGGTGCCGCCGCCAAACGGCACCACCGGGACGCGGGCGTCATTTGCGGCGCGGATAATTGTGCTGACATCCTCTACCGTTGCCGGGGCCAGTATCTGGGCCGCCTGCCCCTGATACCTGCCGCGGGGTTCCTGCAGGTAAGTCGCTGTGCTTTCCCTGAAAACAGCGCCGGGCAGCGATTTTCGCAGCCGGGTCAAAAATTCTGCACTCACCGGGTTAAGCGTCATTTTTCGGTCGCCAGTTCCAGAATTTTCTGGGCGGAACGCAGATTGCGGGCGGTCATTGAGCCGTTGATAAATTTTGTAAGTTTATCCGCCAGTGGGCATTTGCTGATCCCGTCCGGTGAATAAAGATAAAACACGCCCTGCCCCAGTTTGAAATCCTGCCCCGGCAGCAGCAAGGCACGCATGCCGGTCTCATCCAGATCAGTTTGTGGTTGTTCGAGGAAAATCAGATGCAGTGATTTGGGGTCATCCTGTGCCTGCTTAAAGGGGTTTTCGGACAGCGCATCGGATAACCGGGAAAGCGGCATGACGAATGTGTCGGAATGGAAACCGAACCGTCTGGACAGCGCGGTTTCGATCTTACCGGCAAGCGTTGCCCCGGACCCATCTGCCCTAAATACCGCATTGCCGGATTGGATGTAGCTTGCCACATCAACAAAGCCCAACCCCGTCAGCATGTCGCGGAAATCGGCCATGGGCAGCTTTTTATTGCCGCCAACATTCACCCCGCGCAACAGGGCTATCCAAGTTTTCATCCTGTGCCCCCTGTTGGTTACGATTTAGCGGGTTTCGGTTTTACCGCGCCTGTCATTGCGCAGATTTGCATATAGAACATGGGTGCGCCAGCGTCCGTTGATCTGCAGATAGCTTTGCGCCACGCCTTCGTATTTGTAACCGCATTTTTCCAGCACCCCGCGGGAGGCATGGTTATCCGGCAGGCAGGCGCTTTCAACCCGGCTAAGGTCAAGGCTGGTAAAGGCATAATGCACCACCGCCGTCAGGGCCTCACGCATGTAGCCCAGACGCGCATGTTCCTGCCCGACCCAATAGCCACAGGTGCCGGCCTGCGCCGGGCCGCGGCGGATATGGTCCAGGGTGATCGCCCCCAACAGGGCATTGTCACTGCGCCGGATCAAAAACAGTGGCAAAGCAGTGCCGCCATTGATAGAGCGCTGGGCCCAATACACCCGGTTGGTAAAAGATTTTCGTGTCAGATGGTCCGGGGCCCAGGTGGGTTCCCATGGGGTCAGAAATTCAGAGCCTGAGCGGCGAAGCCCAGACCACGCCCGGAAATCTGAATGGTTTGGCGGCCGCAACAGCATGCGCTCGGTTTCTATATTGACCCGGCGCCGGCGCATCAGCATCAGGCGGCCAATCTTGCTTGCAGGTCCTCAAGACGGGGGGCCTGATCCACCGGACCATAAAGCGCCAGCGCTGATTTTCCAGTGATCAACTGCCCGGCAAGATCACGCAGATTACCAACACTGACCCCGTCAATACGGGCGACGACTTCGTCCAGTTCCGGCACCCTTCCCCAGATCGACACCATCCGCGCCAGCCGCTCGGCGCGCGATGAAGCACTTTCCAGCCCCATCAGCAACCCGGCCTTCAATTGCGCCCGCGCCCGGTCCAGTTCGGCCAGTGACATATCATCGGCGGCGCGTTTCAGTTCATCAATGGTGATGGTCGCCAGATCACCGATTTGTTCGGCGCTGGTTCCGGCATAGATCGTGGTCATGCCGGAATCGGCAAATGCCCCGGCCTGCGCAAATATTGTGTAACACAGCCCGCGTTTTTCGCGCACTTCCTGAAACAGGCGTGACGACATGCCCCCGCCCAGTGTCGCGGCAAGTATCTGAGAGGTATAAATACCTTCATCCAGATAACCCGGGCTTTCCAGCGCCAGCGCAAAATGCACCTGCTCAAGCGGTTTGCTTTCACGTCTTTCGCTGCCCCTGAACCAGGCCGGTTCCAATGCTTCTTCCGCCCCCGGTTTCAACGCCCCAAATGCCTGTTCCGCCGCCTTGACGATGGCATCATGGTCCACGGCCCCGGCCGCTGACAGGATCATGCGGCCCGGGTTGTAATGTTCAGCAACAAAGCCGGACAGATCGTCTTTGCCAAATGCCGAAACCCTTTCGGACGGGCCAAGTATGGTGCGCCCCAGGGGCTGATCCGGATAGGCCGCTTCCTGCAACCAGTCAAAAATCACGTCATCCGGTGTGTCCAGTGACTGGCCGATTTCCTGCAGGATGACTCCGCGTTCAATTTCAATCTCGGCCGGATCAAACACCGGGTTCAGCACGATATCGGAAATTACGTCCAGTGCCAGCGGCACGTCGGCCTCAAGCACACGGGCGTAATAGGCCGTCAGTTCGCGGCTGGTATAGGCGTTGATAAAGCCGCCCACATCTTCAATGGCTTCGGCGATTTGCAAGGCGCTGCGCCGGGCGGTGCCTTTGAACGCCATATGTTCCAGAAAATGCGCGATGCCGTTTTGTTGCAGGCGCTCATGGCGCCCGCCGGCTTTGACCCAGATACCGACCGAGGCTGATTTCAGCCCCGGCATCTGTTCGGTGACAATGCGAAACCCATTGGCTAATGTGTGTAACTTTACGCTCAATTTTTAATCCGTTCCCGTACCAGTTTTTTCAATTCACTCAGATCGTTGTTAACCTGCGTCATCTTTTCGGGGCGGTCAAACAGGTCTGCCATATGTTCAGGCAATTCAGGCTTTATGCCAGTTGCCCGTTGAACCGCCTGCGGAAACTTGGCCGGGTGGGCGGTGGCAAGGGTGATCATCGGGGCGGTGCTGCTCAGGTTTTCCTGTGCGACTTTTACGCCCACGGCACTGTGGGGGCACAGAACCTCACCGGTTCTGGCATGCATTTCCCGTATTGTTGCGGTGGTTTCAACCTCTGATGCACGGCCCGATGCGTACTGATCCCGCAGGTAATCAATCGCCCCCTGTGAGACGTCAAAACCACCCCCCGATTGCAGCGCGTCCATTTGCTGGGCCACGGCATTGCCGTCTTCACCATAGGCGTAAAACAGGGCGCGTTCAAAATTGGACGACACCTGAATATCCATTGACGGGCTGATCGAAGGGGCCACACCTTTGGTGGCATAAGAGCCGCTGATCAGGGTGCGGTGCAGGATATCGTTTTGATTGGTGGCGATCACCAGCTGCTCAATGGGCAGGCCCATTTTACGGGCGATGGTGGCGGCGAAAATATCACCGAAATTGCCCGTGGGTACGGTGAAACTGACGGCTCGGTGCGGCGCGCCCAGTGACACGGCCGAGGTGAAATAATACACCACCTGCGCCAGAACCCGCGCCCAGTTGATCGAATTGACCCCGGCAAGGCGTACACGATCGCGAAACTCAAAATCATTGAACATGTCTTTCAGACGCGCCTGACATTCATCAAAATCCCCGGCCAGCGCCAGCGCATGGATGTTGGCCGCATCCGGCGTGGTCATCTGGCGGCGCTGCACATCTGACACCAGCCCATCCGGGAACAGGATGAACACATCCACCGCGTCCAGACCCTTAAAGGCCTCAATTGCCGCTGATCCGGTATCCCCGGATGTGGCCCCGACAATGGTTACCCGCTCACCGCGTCGCGCCAGTGCCGCCTGAAACAGCTGGCCGATAAGTTGCATGGCAAAATCTTTGAAGGCCAGTGTCGGGCCGTGGAACAGTTCCAGCAGGTGGTGGTTGCTGCCCAGCTGCACCAGGGGGGCGCGCGCGTCATGGCGAAACCCGGCATAGGCGCGGGTTATGATGTCAGCAAATTCATTGTCACTGAAGGTATCGCCGATAAACGGGCGCATCACCCGGAACGCGGCCTCTTCATAGGGCAATCCGGCAAGTGCCGCGATATCGCCTTTGGGCATCACCGGAACACTTTCTGGCAGATACAGCCCGCCATCGCGCGCCAGCCCGGTCAGCATGGTGTCTTCAAAATTCAGGATCTGGGCCTGTCCGCGGGTTGAGAAATATTGCATTTTCGGGCGCTTTTTCAGTTGGCTTGCCGCTTGATACGCAAAAGCAGATAGACTGTCATCCCAAACCATGCCGCGGCCAGCAAAAACCATGTAATCGCATAATTCAGATGGTCGTTGGGGATGGATTCTATGTTCACCGGAAAGGGCCGAACATTATCGCCCGTGGGTTGGCGGGCTACGATCAGCACCGGTTCTGTTCCCAGATTGGCCGCCATCGCCGGTACTTCGCGGGCAAACCAGATCGCAGCGCTCAAGTCCGGTTCCGGGATGTATTTATCCAGCTCATCCGGCCAGTGCAGGTTGCCAACAACCGTAACCTCCGCGCCCCCCGGGCGGGGATCATTTTTAGCTTTGATCGGGATGAAACCACGATCCACCAACAGACGGCGCCCCTGGGTGACAAAAACCGAAATTATCCGGTACCCGGCCCCGGTGTCGCGATTGCTGGCCAGAACATGGATTTCTGAGCCTTCAAATTTGCCCCGTGCCTGAACGGCCAAAAACCTGTCGCCTATCGGATCAGGAAGCAGCGGCACGCCCACAGGGTCAGCGCCGGCTACCGCCGCAATTTCCGCCAGTATCACGTTCTTTTCACCCATCCGCATGATCTGCCAGTTGCCCAACCACAGCAACACAGCGACCCCAAGCACGCCAAGTATCAGCGGGCCGATCATTTGTCTGGTCATCGCTCCCCCAACAAAAACGGCGCGAAGGATACTCCCCCGCGCCCGTTCTTCTTTTTCAAAATATCCTCGCCGAAGGCAAGCCGTTTAGCCGCCCCAGATATAAACTGCGGCAAACAGGAACAGCCAGACCACATCGACAAAATGCCAGTACCAGGCAGCAGCTTCAAAGCCGACATGGGATTCGGGTGTGAAATGCCCGGCCCGTGCCCGGAACCAGCACACAGCCAGAAAGATTGTACCGATTAAAACGTGAAAGCCGTGAAACCCGGTGGCCATGAAAAAGTTGGCGCCATAAATATTGCCCGAGAATGAAAACGCGGCATTGGAGTATTCATAGGCCTGAAACGCGGTGAACATGATGCCCAAAAGCACCGCCACAAGCAGACCTGTCTTCAGGTCTTTGCGGTTGTTTTCATGGGCAATTGCGTGGTGGGCCCAGGTGGCTGCCATGCCGGAACACAACAGGATCAGGGTGTTGATCAGGGGCAGATGCCATGGGTCAAAAGTTTCGATACCAACCGGCGGCCAAACCCCGTCAATCTTGGGGGAACCTTCGGTCATCGGGTACATGGCGTGCTTAAAAAAGCTCCAGAACCACGCCGAAAAGAACATCACTTCGGACATGATGAACAAAACAACACCGTAGCGCAGGCCAATGGCGACAACCGGGGTGTGATCACCGCTATGGGCCTCAGCGACAACTTCGGACCACCAAGCGTACATAACATAAAGCACGCCCGCCAGACCGATTGCAAAGAACCACGGGTGGTTGTTTTCGATCTGTGGAGATACCCATTTGACGATGCCAAACAGCATGAAAGCGCCAAAGGCGGCCCCCATCAGCGGCAGAACCGAAGGGTTCAGGATATGATAGTCGTGGTTCTTTACGTGCGCCATTTGTGTTCCCCTGTATGGGCCCCTGTTTGGGATCTTAGTTTGATGTTTCCGCGTCATTTACCGACAAAGCGGCAAAATCTTCGGGTAGGTCGATTTCGTAGAAGGTGTAAGACAGCGTGATGTGTTTTACAAACTTGGAATTCCTGTCGCGGGTAATTTCCGGATCAACGTAGAAGGTTACCGGCATCAGCGCGGTTTCTCCGGGCTGCAGCACCTGCTCTTCAAAGCAAAAACAGTCGATTTTGGTGAAATGCCCACCGGCTTCAAACGGCGCCACGTTATAGCTTGCCGATCCGGCGATCGGGCGATCCGTGGGATTATACGCTTCATAAAACGCCAGCCCGGTTTCGCCGATTTTCAGCTCCATTTCACGCACGACTGGTTTGAATACCCACGGCATGTCACGGTCAAGTGAGGCATCAAACCGAATGATAATCGTCTGATCAAGAACCTCGTCTGACCCCTGTTCGGCAACCGAGGTCGCGCCGCCAAAGCCGGTGACTTTGCAAAACCAGTTGTAAAACGGCACCGAGGCCCAGGCCAGACCACCCATGATCAGCACAACACTGACCAGTTGCACCAGCGTTCTGTTTTTTCCCTGCAACGTCATTCCGGGGTTTCCACAAAATTTGGTTCAGCCTGATAGTCAAAGCCTTCGATGGTGCCACCGTCCTTAAGCTTGGCCATGGTCAGTGCGAAAACCAGCACCACAAACGTGCCCAGCGCGATGCCCAGCCCGGCGTTGCGGCTAAACCGGCGTTTGTGTAATTCGTGTTGTTTGCTCAGGCTCATGACCAGCCCCCCATCCCGTAGGATTTTAATGTCGCTTCGACCAGCAACGCACCAAAGCTCAGAAACAAATAATATATGGTGAACCGGAAAAACGATCTTTCCGATTTGTAGCTATCTGCGGCTGCCTGATCTTCCGGGCGGCGCAATATCGCAATTGCACCCTTCAGCAACCAGAGGTTCAAAACCACCGCCGTGGCCAGATAAAACCAGCCGCCTATCGTGGAAAAGCCCAGACCGATGGCAATTGGCAGCAGCAACAACGTATAGGCCACGATATGTTTGCGCGTGGCAGGTCGGCCATGGGTAACCGTCAGCATCGGCACGCCGGCCTTGGAATAATCTTCCTTTGTGAACAGCGCCATCGCCCAGAAATGCGGCGGTGTCCACATCAGGATCAGGGCGAACATCAGAACACTTTCAACCGAGATACCACCGGTGACCACGGCCCAGCCCACCATCGGCGGGAACGCCCCGGCAGCCCCGCCAATGACGATATTTTGCGGCGTCCAGCGCTTGAGCCACATGGTATAAATCACCACGTAGAAAAATATTGTGAAGGCCAGTAAGCCAGCGGCGACAAAATTTGCCGCCAGTGCCAGCATGATCACCGACATCACCGACAGGGTCATGCCAAACGCAAAAGCCTGATCAGCACTGATCTTGCCAGATGGAACCGGCCGCGACGCGGTGCGTTTCATCACGGCGTCAATATCCGCGTCATACCACATGTTCAGCGCGCCCGAGGCCCCTGCCCCAATGGCGATAAACAGGATAGAGGCAAAACCAATCACCGGGTTCACGCCCCCCGGGGCAACCACCAGACCCACCAGCGCGGTAAACACCACCAGCGACATGACACGGGGCTTGAGCAGGGCGAAAAAATCGCCGAACTGCGCCTCGTATTCCTGTGCAATGACAGTGCTGTCAGACATTGGTTATCTTTCGGTGGTGCCGCATATCGCTGCGGATCAGTTGTTAGATGCAATCGTTACGGATTGCGGTACGCCCGCAAATTCTTCAACCGCGCCCTTCAGCCAATTGTCGTACACCTCTTGGGATACAACTTTGACCGTAATCGGCATGTATGAATGGTCCTTACCGCACAATTCAGAACATTGGCCAAAATACAGGCCTTCTTTTTCTGCCTTGAACCAAAGTTCGGCCAGACGCCCCGGTACACCATCCTGTTTGACACCAAAGGCAGGCATTGCCCAACTGTGGATCACATCGGCACCGGTCACCTGCAAAACGATGATCTTATTCACCGGAACCACCAGCGCCGTGTCAGTGGCCAGCAGGTATTCATCCTGGCTGTAGCCATATTCTTCCAGCTCATCACGGGCCAGCATGAAGCTGTCAAAACTAAATTCACTGTCCGGATACTCATATCCCCAATACCACTGATAGCCGGTGGCTTTGATGGTGATGTCCGCTTCCGGAATTTCCTGCTGTTTAAACAGCACCTGCAGGGAAAATGCGCCGATGAAAACCAGAATAACGATCGGCACGATTGTCCACATCACTTCAATCGGGGTGTTATGGGTAAATTTTGCCGGGATCGGATTGGATTTGCTGTTAAAACGGAAAACGATGTACGCCATAAGCAGCACAACAAATACCACGATGATCGCGCTGATCGAATGCACAAACCAGTCCAGCCATTGCAGGTCACTGGCCAATTCTGTGGCTGCCGGTTGAAACCCGGTGCCTTTGTCGATCGGTTTGCCAATAATCTCAAGCCCGTCAATACCGTCCTGAGCCAGGGCACCCCCGGCTGTAATTGTTGCCACAACAAATGCCCACAGGGCCGATAGTCTGGTGAATAAGCGCATCTTTTCTTCCTGTTCGAACGGCGGATTGCCCGCGGTGCTTCGGGCTTTCCCACTAATTAAGGGGAATCCCGTTGTGTCTTGGCGGTTTGAAACCATATTAGGGGGCAGTAGACAAGCAAATCCCTTGCGGCAAACAGCCGCTAAGGGCGAATTTATCAAATAAATATGAGGTAGCCCATGGCTTCTGAACAGTTTCGCCCATTTGAAACCCGTCTGGATCAGGATCGGGCGCTGGCATTGCTGCGTCAGGCCGTGGCCGGGGCGGATGACGGAGAACTGTTTATTGAACGGCGGCGTTCTGAGGTTTTAACCTTTGATGACGGACGGGTGAAAAACGCCAGTTATGACGCCTCGGAAGGTTTTGGCCTGCGCGCTGTACTGGGGGAAACCACCGGTTATGCCCATTCAACCGACGTCAGCGAAGGCGCTTTGAAACGGGCCGTGGAAACCGCGCGGCTGGCGGTTGGTGCCGGGGGCGGCACGCTGGCGGATGCGCCGGTTGCCACAAATCGCCGGATGTATACCGATGAAAACCCCATGGACGGCGCAAGTTTTCCGGTAAAAATTGAAACCCTGCGTGATATTGACGCTTATGCGCGGGATCTGGACAAACGGGTGGTACAGGTTTCGGCCACCATCGCTGCCTCAATACAGGAAGTCGAAATTTTGCGCCCCGATGGCACATTGGTGCGTGATGCCCGGCCAATGACGCGGGTGAATGTGTCGATCATAGTCGAAGAAAACGGTCGCCGTGAAAGCGGCGGGCATGGTGCCGGGGGGCGGGCCGGTCTGATCGGGTTGATTGAGCCGGATCACTGGCAGGGCGCGGCGCGCGAAGCGTTGCGCATTGCGCTGGTAAACCTGCGCGCAGAACCCGCCCCTGCCGGGATGATGGATGTTGCCCTTGGCCCCGGCTGGCCGGGTATCTTGCTGCACGAAGCGGTGGGGCATGGATTGGAAGGTGATGCCAACCGCAAGAAAACCTCGGTGTTTTCCGGATTGATGGGCCAGCAGGTGGCGGCCAAAGGCGTCACTGTTGTTGATGACGGCACCCTACCGGACCGGCGCGGATCACTGACGGTGGACGACGAAGGCACACCGTCGGGCAAAAATGTTTTGATTGAGGACGGCGTGCTGGTTGGCTTTATGCAGGACCGCCAGAACGCCCGGCTGATGGGGGTTGCCGCCACCGGCAACGGGCGGCGCGAAAGCCACGCCCACGCGCCGATGCCACGCATGACCAATACCTACATGCTGGGCGGGGACGCTGAGCCGGGCGATATTGTTGCCGGCATGCAGGATGGTATTTACGCGGTTGGTTTTGGCGGCGGTCAGGTGGACATCACCAATGGCAAGTTCGTGTTTAGCTGCACCGAGGCCTACCGGGTTGAAAATGGCAAGGTCGCGGCACCAGTCAAGGGGGCCACGCTGATCGGTGACGGGGCAACCGCCCTGCGCAACATCCGCGCCATTGGCAACGACATGGCGCTTGATCCCGGCGTCGGCACCTGCGGTAAGGCCGGCCAATGGGTGCCGGTTGGTGTCGGGCAACCGACTTTGCTGATCGGCGGGTTAACCGTGGGTGGCTCGGCTATCTGATGGATTTTGCCCGGCGTTTGGCTTTGGTATTTGGCAGTGGGTTAATCTTTCTGTTCTTTTCAGAGTTCTATTTTGTCAATGAAGGACCGGTGGCGGCAATCCTTCGGAGCATTGACAACGCCACTATTCTGCTTGTCGAAATTGGCGAACTGGCGTTGTTTTACGGGTTTTTCGCCTATGTCTTTCTGATTGTTATGTCGCAATTTCGTGTCGGCACCATCGCCGCACTGATGCTTGCTGGATCAGTTTACGGCTGGGCCACCGAAGCCACGGTCATCCCCGTCGCCCATGGGGCGCCGCCGATCAGCTGGTTCTGGACCAGCGCCAGCTGGCATCCGTTGATTGACGTGATCCTTGGCTGGTATTTCCTGCGGCTGGCCATGCGAAAACTTTCGGGGGTCTGGCTGGTGCCGATATTTGCGGCTGTCGGCATTTTCTGGGCATTTTGGTCAACCTGGTACTGGGGCAACACCGAACCGGGCGGGCTGGCAGCGATGACATTCGCTGAGTTTCGCGGCTTTGCAATGCTCACCGGGTCAATCTGGATTACCGGGATGATTTTGGCCGATTGGGGCGCAACCCGCCAATTTAATCCGGGCCGGATTGAAACAACGGTGGTTGCGTTACTGGCGATTGCTTGGCTGTTTTTTGGCGGGTTTGCTTTTTTACCCTTTTCACTTGGGCTGGTGGCCCTGATTGCGCTTACCCTGTTCATCTTGTTTCGCGGCAGGAATAATTTCCAATCCGGTCAGGATATCCTGTCAGCCTTTGGTCCGCCGCCCCATTATACTACTTATCTGCTGGCCCTGATCATGCCGGTTTGCGCAATTATGTCCTATTGGCTGATCCTTGAATACAACCTTGCCCTGCCCGGCGATGATGCTGTTCTTTTAATCTTGATTACGGGTTTTCTTGGCTATTTCTTCGCTTTGTGGCGGGTATTCATCTGGCGTTAACCAAAGCACGTGCATGGTGATTCCTGTAAGAGACGGAAACAGAAATGACCAAGGATTTATTCCCTTCCCCACCCCCCCTCACCCCACCCCACCACGAGGAAGAATGGTTATCATGGCTCCGTCTCTTACGATCACGCCGGGTTGGTCCGGCGACATTTTTCCGACTTATGAAAGAACATGGCACGGCTGATGCCGCGCTAAAGGCTCTGCCTGAGATTGCCCGCGCCGCCGGTGTCAGGGATTATCGGATTTGCCCGCTGCCGGTGGTTCAGGCCGAATTGCGCGCCGGAAAACTGGCCGGCGCAAAACTCATCGCGACGGGTACACCCGAATTTCCGGATCTGCTGGCCAATATCAGTGATGCGCCGCCGTTTTTCTGGTGCCTTGGTCAGCCGGAAATTCTGAAAAAACCAATGATTGCCCTTGTTGGCGCACGCAATGCCTCCAGCATTGGCACCCGCATGGCGCGGCGTCTGGCCACTGATCTGGGTGATGCAGGATTTGTTGTGGTATCCGGTTTGGCGCGCGGTATTGATGCGGCGGCACAATTGGCAGCCGTTCCCAAGGGAACGCTTGCGGTTATGGCAGGTGGTGCAGACGTGGTTTACCCGGCTGAAAATGCCGTTTTGGCGCAGGAAATTCTGGAAACCGGCGCCCGCATATCAGAACACCCCATGGGGTTGCGCCCCATCGCGCGGCATTTCCCCCAGCGAAACCGCATTATTTCAGGATTGTGCAAAGGCGTCATTGTGGTTGAGGCCGCCCTGCGGTCCGGCAGTCTGATCACTGCGCGTTCGGCATTGGATCAGGGGCGTGAGGTGTTTGCGGTGCCCGGGCATCCGTTTGACGGGCGCGCCAGCGGTGGCAACGCCCTGATCCGGGACGGGGCGGTACTGGTGCGGTCTGCGGCGGATGTCATAGATGTTTTAAACGCAAGCCCCATCGACCAGCAGCCCGCCCCGCCGCTTGCCCTAAATCCAAAGCAGGCAAAACCAGGTACGGATTTACGCGATGTTACCCGGCTGCATACTGAGATTCTGTCGCGCCTTGGAACCTGCCCGGTGGCCGAAGACCAGTTGATCCGCGACCTGGATCTTGCCCCCGGCGCCGTTGCACCGGTGTTGGTCAATCTTGAACTGGACGGCAAAATCAGCCGTCAGCCCGGGGGCATGATTAACCTGACGGTTTAGACAGCCTGAAAATGCCATCGGAATCAGCACATCAATTGGCGCGCAAATTTTTGCCACGATCCCCGGTTAAAACATTTTCTGAAACCAGTGCATTGACATCCCACCCATAACCCCCGCATTTGTGCCCGCCATTACGCCTGACCCCGAGTCGAGAGGAAATTCATGCCCGTCGTCGTTGTCGAATCCCCCGCTAAAGCTAAGACAATAAACAAATATCTGGGGGATGATTTTACCGTTTTGGCATCCTACGGCCATGTGCGTGACCTGCCGCCAAAGGATGGCTCTGTCGATACAGAGAACGATTTTGAGATGAAATGGGAAATTGGCAGCGACAGCAAAAAACACGTCAAGGCCATCGCCGACGCCCTGAAAAACGACAACAACCTGATCCTCGCGACCGACCCGGACCGCGAAGGTGAAGCCATCAGCTGGCATCTGGAAGAGGCGCTGCGCAAGCGCAAGATCATCAAAAAAGACACGCCCGTCAGCCGTGTGGTGTTCAATGCGATCACCAAATCGGCTGTCACCGAAGCCATGAAAAATCCGCGTCAGGTGGATATGCCACTGGTGAATGCCTATCTGGCCCGCCGCGCCTTGGATTATCTGGTGGGGTTCAACCTGTCACCGGTGCTGTGGCGCAAACTGCCCGGTGCAAAATCGGCCGGGCGCGTGCAATCCGTTACCCTGCGGCTGATCGTTGAAAGGGAAATGGAAATTGAAGCGTTTAATGCGCGGGAATACTGGAGCGTCAAGGCGATCCTGTCGACACCCCGGGGCCAAACCTATGAAGCACGTCTGACCGTTCTGGCTGGTAAAAAGCTGGAAAAGTTTGACATTGAAAACACCACCCAGGCTGAACTGGCGGTGCAGGCAATCAGCAGCCGCGATCTAAGCGTCCAGTCGGTTGAAGCAAAACCGGCCAATCGCAACCCATCGGCCCCGTTCATGACCTCGACCCTGCAACAGG
>CAZETX010000031.1:0-34934 GCA_964514925.1 uncultured Marinosulfonomonas sp. | reverse complement strand
ACAGGTTGGTCTGCGTCTGCGCCGTCCGCCACGCCAGCCGCAGGCAGAAGAATTGCGCAATCTGGGCCGTAAATTCCCCCCCAATCACCTGCATGAAACATGGCAGGATTTCCTGTATTGGGATGCAGAGCTAGACGCCTAGTCCAAGCGCCCAGAGCGTTGCAGCATACCAAACAGATCACGGGGATCATCCGGGTCTGCCAACATGTCCAGATCCTGAAAATAATCGGTGCCGACAATCTTTTCGCGCACGTAGCAGAGCGCCGAAAAATCTTCGATTGCAAAGCCAACGCTGTCAAACAAGGTGATCTGACGTGGATCAGTGCGCCCCGGCCTGTCACCGGTGATGACCTGCCACAGTTCGGTTACCTGATGGTCCGGGTCAAGTTGCTGAATTTCGCCTTCAACACGGGTTTGTGGTGGATATTCAACGAAAATCTCTGATCGCAACAGAATATCATGGTGCAATTCAGTTTTACCGGGGCAGTCACCGCCAATGGCGTTGATGTGAACACCGCTGCCCACCATGTTGTCTGTCAATATGGTGGCGCATTGCTTGTCAGCGGTGCATGTCGTGATTATTTGCGCACCTTCCATTGCTGCCTCAGGTGTTGCGCATTCAACGACCTTAATGCCATGACCCGACAGGTTACGCGCACATTTTTCAGTGGCAGCACTGTCGATATCAAACAGACGCACGGTTTCAATTCCCACCACGGTCTTCATGGCCAGGGTCTGAAATTCTGACTGAGCACCATTGCCGATCATCGCCATGGTAACCGCGCCTTTCGGGGCAAGGTGGCGTGCGGCCATTGCCGATGCTGCTGCGGTGCGCAATGCCGTCAGAATTGTCATTTCGGATAACAACACCGGGTAGCCATTGTTTACATCTGCCAGCAGACCGAAAGCGGTGACCGTTTGTAACCCGTCGCGCGTGTTCTTTGGGTGGCCATTAACATATTTAAAGCCGTAAACCTCACCGTCTGAGGTTGGCATCAATTCGATCACGCCTTCCTTTGAATGGCTGGCAACCCGGGGGGTTTTGTCAAATTCCGGCCAACGTTTGAAATCCGCTTCAATCCGGTTTGTCAGGTCAAGCAGGACAGTTTCCAGACCAATATGATGAACAAGTTTCATCATATTTTCGACGCTGACAAAGGGTACCATGGCAAGGGCTGACGGTGTGTTGTTCATGCTGATCTTCTTATCAATCATAGGTGCGTGTGGGACGGTCAAAGACACGGCGTCCAAAGGCGGATGCGGTCAGATCAACCATGGTTTTTGCGGTTCGGCCACGTTCGTCCAGAAATGGGTTCAGTTCCACCAGATCAAGGGATGTCATCAAGCCGCTGTCATGCAACATTTCCATCACCAGGTGAGCTTCCCGCAGGGTTGCACCACCGGGGACCGTTGTGCCAACCGCAGGGGCGACGCCGGGATCAAGAAAATCAACATCGAAAGAGACATGCAATGCCCCATTGGCCTGGGCGACAGTTTCAAGAAAAGCGGCCAATGGGCGAGCGATGCCGGTTTCATCAATAGACCGCATATCATGGTATAATATCTGACTTGCCTCCAGTGCTTTACGTTCGGCGCTGTCCACAGAACGCAGCCCTATGATACAAACATTTTCCTGTAATACCGGTGCTTTGACCCTGGGAAAACCGTCAAACCCGGATTGACCAGTTACATAGGCAAGTGGGGTGCCGTGTAGATTACCGGACCCTGAGGTAATTGGTGTGTGAAAATCGGTGTGGGCATCCAACCAGAGGACATACTGGACGCGGCCATTTTCCGCAGCGTGCTGTGCGACTCCGCTTAAGCTTCCCAGTGACAGGCTGTGATCGCCGCCCAAAAATATCGGCAATCCCAGTCCCATCAGCTCACAGGCCTTTTGGTTCAGGGATTTGGTCCAGGCGATGGATTCTTTTACGGCATGAGTTTGCCCTTTGGCAACGGCGGGTTCTTGTGTGTCTGGTCGCGCAATGTTGCCGTGATCCGTTACGTTAAGCCCGAGGTCAGACAGGACATCAAAAAGCCCGGCTGTACGATAGGCATCCGGACCCATCAGGCAGCCGGTGCGGCGTTTGCCGCTGTCCACAGGTGCACCCAGTAACTGGCAGTTTGTCTTTTTCATAGCGGATTCCATTTCACGGTCACTATTATACGAAATGATACCATTGTCAGGCGTCATAATGCGCATTATGATACGGCAATGACCGTAACGATAGCTTGGATTCATCATAATGGATAAATTGGATAACCGGATCATTGCCCGGCTCAGACATAATGCACGCGTCGCCTATTCTGATTTGGGCGGAGAACTGGGTGTTTCGCGCGCTACCGTTCGTACCCGCATTGAAAGGATGCAACAGGCCGGGGAAATAGTTGGATTTACAGTCGTTACGAAGGGGGATCACAGTACCTCTGCGGTGCGCGGTCTGACGATGATCGGGATTGAAGGTCGCGGCGCCGATCGTATCATCCGACAATTGCGAGGTATCCCTGAAATTACATCAATCCATACAACAAATGGGCGTTGGGATCTGATCGTTGAAATGGGAACCGATACGTTGGAACAACTTGATCTGGTGTTGGCCGCCGTTCGTCGGTTGGATGGGGTATCAAATAGTGAAACCAGTTTATTGCTGGCAACGCGCAAATCCGGTTAATTTATTTTGAAGGGTAGGGACGACATATAATGGCATGGCCCAATAATTCGGAACAGATCGCACAATGGCAGTTGGATACTGATCGCGATGCAGGATTTGATATTACCCCTGAATTTGAGCGTTTCAACCAGATGGATGATATGTTTACCCGTGCCAGTTGGGACCCGGACGTGCGCAGTGAGCATAGCGACGGTTTTTTTGCCAGCTATCGGATTGAGGCCGCGCCCCGACGTGGGGCCGGGTTTTCACAACGGGATTTTGCGCTGCGCAATGCATCCTGGATCATGAGTGATATAATTTCCAGCCGCAGTCAGCATGACGGGCGGCGCGAGGGATTTCAGGCCCTGATAGAAAGTGACACACCTGTTGCACCACAAAAGGTAGACCTGGGCAGCGCGACAGAGGAAGCAAAAAGCATCAAACACATCGCCCGTCTGTTTGGCGCTGATCTTGTTGGAATTACCGGCGTGGATAAACGCTGGCATTACACACAGCGCCCGGATGTGCGTGATATGTCCCCGGTGGAAAACGAACTGCCTGAAGGGTTGAGCCGGGTCATTGTT
Source organism: uncultured Marinosulfonomonas sp. (assembly GCA_964514925.1). Taxonomy (GTDB): domain Bacteria; phylum Pseudomonadota; class Alphaproteobacteria; order Rhodobacterales; family Rhodobacteraceae; genus NVTR01. Next base: position 31,699 of record CAZETX010000031.1, on the reverse strand, counting down.
ATGGGCCATGCGATGGATTTTGATCTGGTGGAAACATACCCCTCAGCGTTGGCTGGCGCGGCAACGGGGCGTGAATACAGCCATGAGGCGGCAATTTGCATCCAATTGGCGGCCTATATTCGTAACCTTGGGTATCAGGCGGTGGCCTCAATGAATGATACAGCACTGGTCATTCCCTATGCGATCAAGGCTGGTTTGGGTGAATATGGGCGTAACCAGATGGTGCTAACACCGGAATATGGGCCCCGCATCCGGTTTTCCAAGATTTTTACCGATATGCCACTGGAAATGGATGCCCCGCGCAAACTGGGCATGGCTGCCTATTGTGAAAACTGCACGATTTGCGCAACTGCGTGCCCGCCTAAAGCCTTGCCCATGGGGGCACCTGATTTGGGTGTTGGCAGCCGTTCAACCTTGAAAGGCGTGCGAAAATGGTCGGCCAATTGTGAAGCTTGTTTTGGCTATTGGGCCCGGATCAAAACCGATTGTGCAATTTGCATGCGGGTATGCCCGTTTAATCGACGCGGTTCACGGCTGGATCGTCTATGGGTCTGGATGGCCACAGGGCGTTTGCACAAACTGGCACGATTGTGGGAAAACCGCCGCGGAAAACGCGAAAGGTTAAAACCAGTCGATTGGTGGAAAAACCGATGATCCGACCGGTGTTGCCGGTCAGACCCGCCCTGTCACCGCTTCAAGGCAGGCTATCAATCTGTTGATATCAAAAGGTTTAGGCAGGAAACGGTCCATGCCTGCACCCCAGGCCATATCAATTTTTTCGTTTGTATCGTCACCGCTGGTTAAAATAAACCCGATCTGCGCCCAGCGCCTGTCACCACGCAAATATGAGAGCATTTCCAAGCCATCCATTGAGGGCATATTCAGGTCGACAATAACAATATCCGCGGGTTGCATTACCAGGCTGGCAATGGCCGACTGGGCATCCGAGGCCGTCATAACAGAGGCAATGCCAATGGTTTCCAGCATTTGCATTAATATTTGCCGGCTGACGGACATGTCATCAACCACAAGCATTCTCAAATCTTTTCGGAGTGCCATTTGTTGCCCTAGTTGGTCACCACCCGGAGTATTCCCGATGTCCAATTTTCAGGTAAACATATGATTTAGCGGTTAATATAGCGTGAAGTTACGTTATTTCCTCCAAATAACGTGCGCAACCAAGCAGAGCCGCATTATCATCCTCGATTATCGAAACAGAGAATTCAGACATCAAATTCGTTAACCTGTGATTTGACCGGAAAACAGTTTCAAAATCGTAGGTTTTATAAAACGGGCCGAAAGCCCGGGAAACACCGCCAGCCAGATAGATGCCGCCAAAGGGCAGGTGGGTAAGTGCCAGATCAGCAATTGCAGAACCGGCAAGTTGGATAAACTGACGCGCCGTGGCCGTTGCAACGGGATCTTTCCCCTCTGTGACCAAATTCATTATTTCCAGCGCGGTGACCGAAGAATTCGAACCCTTTTGGGCGGCATGCCAACCGTAGATCTGTTCCAATCCCCGCCCGGACAATACATCGTCGATTTCACAATAGCCCAATTTGGCGTTTATGCTTTGTTTCAACCCATAATCTTCAGCCGAGTTCACCGGCAAACTGACATGGCCGCATTCAGAGGAGGGGGCGAATGTTTCCAAAGTTCCGTTCAGGACAACTGCTGCATTGAACCCGGTTCCCATGCCGACAACCAGTTTGGTTGCGTCCGCTGGCGTTGCTGTGCCGGTGACGATTGCTTTGCAGGAACCTTTTGATAACAGAGCCAGCCCGTATCCCTGCGCCTGCAGGTCATTCAGGATCACCACGTTTCGGGTTCGCAGTTCCGGCGCCAGCAAATCTGCGTCAATTGACCAGCTAAGATTGCTCATGGTTGCTGAACCATTGCGCACTGGGCCCGCTACCGCAATGCAGGCCCCCGACAATTTGCCGATGTCAAAATCAGCGTAGTACCGGGCCAACAACGCCGTAAGGTCGCGGAAATTGGCGTTGGCGTATTTAGCGCAGCTTGCATCGATCAGCTGTGTGCCACGGACAAGCGCAATTCGTGTGTTGGTGCCGCCGATATCGGCGACAAGATATTTCCGTTGATCTGCGGTCGTGTTCATTTTTTACTGACTCATTTAATTGCGTCTATTAGCGCCAAATAGCTGTTCTTTGGGGTACGTTTCTGGGTTTCAAAGTCAACATGTATCAACCCAAACCTCTTTTCATAGCCCAAAGCCCATTCAAAATTGTCCAACAACGACCAGTAAAAATACCCCCGCACATCCACACCTTCGTCAATTGCTCGGTGAACCTGATAAAGGTGGTCTGAAAGATAGTTCAGACGCTCAATATCGTTGATGGTATTGTTCACAAGGCTGTCGGCCCGGGCCATACCGTTTTCTGTCACATATATCGGCAACGTTTTGGTATAATCTTGTTTCAGCCGAACCAGGGTTTCATATAACCCTTCCGGGTAGATATCCCATCCCATTTGTGTCTTGGGGCCTGTTGTCGCCATGCTTTTGCAATGGGGCCATGACCCTTCCGGATCTGCTGCGATGGTTTGACGGGTATAATAATTCACGCCCAGCCAATCTATTGGTTGGCGGATCAAATCCATATCTGACTGCCAGCCTGATGGCAGGTGTTGGCCAAACTCGTGCAATATTTCGCTTGGATAATTTCCTGTCATAAGCGGCTCTATAAACATACGGTTGATAATCGCATCATACCGCCGGGTCGCGTCTAAATCTGATGCCGTTTGGCTATGCGAAACCAGGGCTTCAAAATTCAGCACAATGCCTAAATTTTTCTGACCCCGTTCGCGTAATCGCGCGGTTGCGTTACCATGGGCCAACAGAACATTATGGATCGCTTTTGCAGTCGCGCTTGAATCGCGCAACCCGGGTGCATGCTGGCCCAGATAATGTGCGAGATAGGTGACACACCAGGGTTCATTAATGGTTGCGACTGACGCAATCCTGTCACCAAGCCGATCCATGATAATGTCAACGTAATCCCCGAACCAGTTTGCAATATCAGGATTGGTCCAGCCGCCAAGCAGTGCCAGCCTGTCAGGAAGTTCCCAGTGATAAAGCGTTAAAAAAGGGGCAAGGTTTCTTTCCAGCATGGCATCAACCAGCTTGTCGTAAAAATCCAGCCCGGCTTGATTTACCTCGCCCTTACCCGCTGGCAATACCCGTGCCCAGCTGGTGGAAAACCGGTAAGCGTCAAATTCTTGCAGCAGGTCAAGATCCTGGTGAAACCGATGGTAGTGGTCACAGGCTATATCACCATTCTGATTGTTAACGACACCACCGGAACGCGCAAAACGATCCCAGTGGGTGGCACCGGCACCACCAAATGCGTGCCCTTCGATCTGGTATGCAGAGGTTGCAGAACCAAACTGGAAACCCTTTGGAAAATCAGCGCGTTTAAGCAATTTAAGACCTGTGCCTTACCGGTCCGGTGCTTTCGCCGATGGTAATTTCTGCTTCAAGTAACCGGTGACGGGGCTCTTGGTCATTTTGCGCGATATTATCAAGCAACATCTGGGCACAAATCCGACCGGCTTCTCTGACAGATGAACGGGCTGCAGTAAATATCGGGATGTCGCCGCCATTGCGTAGATAGGATAGTTCGTCATCGTGGATTATGACGGAGATATCGCGGCCCATTTTCAGCCCCGCATCACCGATAGCGCGGCGTACACCAATGGCTGTAATCATTGAGGATACCAGAAACGCCGTGGGCGGTTGCGTAAGGCGCAACATTTTCTGGACAGATCGATATCCTATATCCTCTGTCATTTCGTCGCTAACCAACAATTCAGAATGCCCGGCGATATTGCGGTCAGCCAATGCCGCCAGATAGCCATCTTTACGTCGCCGGGCAAAATCCATGCTTTCCAGACCGTTTATCAGGGCGATACGGATGTGACCAAGATCCAGCAAATACTCGGTTGCGCGCTGGAATGATCGCCGGTTGTTGACGTCTACCCAGCTATAGTCGGAATGCTCGTCACTGGCCCGGCCATGGACCACAAATGGTAGGTTCAGTTCTCGTAACAGCTTAATTCGTGTATCGTTGGCGCGCGGGCCGTGGATAATTACGCCATCAACCGATGCCTTTGCCGCCAGGGAACGATAGGCACTTTCTTCATCGATATCCGCGACCACCGACAACAGCATGTCATGGTCATTACGCGCGTAAACCTCACCTGCGCCAGCGATGAAATCGGCGAATACCGGGTTTACAATTTCGTGCTGGGTTGAGATTGGAATTACGTGACCAATGGCCATTGAGCGCCCTGTAGCCAGGCCCTTGGCCCAGGTGTTTGCGCTATAGTTGTGGTGACTTGCGGCTTCTTTTACGCGTTTACGTGTTGCTTCACTAACCTCTGGGTAATTGTTCAATGCGCGGCTGACCGTTGTCTGGGACAGCCCGAGAATATGGGAGAGTTCCTTTAGGTTCATCGTATCAAAGCGCTTTCAATTACTTTGGATACACTAGGGCAGATATCGGTTGTGGTCAAAGCCGAAAAGTTTCCTGGAAATTTGGCTACACCTTATAAAATTGACGCATTGTAAAGTTTACATTGACAGGAGCGGAAGAATGCCAGAATTTGTAAGCACTCAAAGCGCTTTGGTAATGATTCCAATTGCGCTAGAAAAATGTTGTCGGTTTCCAGTGCGGAAGCCACTTGGGAGGTACTAATGAAAAACAAATTATTCACCGGGGTTGCGGCTTTGGCGCTGTCCACTGGTATGGTCATGGCGGAGCAAGTGACAGTTTTTGGCCCATGGCTTGGGCCGGATCAGGAAAACGTTGAAGCAGTGTTGGCGCTTTATGCCGAGCAATCCGGAAATGACGTTCGGTATGTTGGTTCGGATAGTTTTGAGCAACAAATTCTTGTTGATGCTGAAGCGGGCTCTGCTGCAAATGTTTCTGCCTTTCCTCAGCCTGGACTTGCAGCCGACATGGCAGCACGCGGATTTTTGACACCGCTGGCGGATGGAACTGCCGACTGGGTGCGTGAGAACTATGCTGCCGGGCAGTCATGGGTTGATCTGGGCACCTATTCAGGCCCCGATGGTGCAGACGATCTTTATGGGTTTTTCTATAAGGTCGATGTAAAATCTTTGGTTTGGTATGTTCCGGAAAACTTTGAAGATGCCGGATATGAAATTCCCGGTAGCATGGAAGAGCTAAAGGCGCTGACCGACCAGATTGTAGCCGATGGTGGCACACCCTGGTGTATCGGCCTGGGTTCCGGCGGCGCGACAGGATGGCCTGCAACCGATTGGGTTGAAGACCTGTTGCTGCGCACCCAGACACCAGATGTTTACGATGGTTGGGTAACCAACGAAATTCCATTCAATGATCCGCGCATTGTGGCCGCCATTGAAGAATTTGGAGCGTTCGCTAGAAATGATGCCTATGTCGCGGGCGGAGCAGGGGCGGTGGCTTCCACTGATTTCCGGGATAGCCCGAAAGGTTTGTTCAGCTCGCCCGTTCAGTGCTACATGCACCGTCAGGCGTCGTTCATTCCGGCGTTCTTTCCTGAGGGTACCGTTGTCGGTGAAGATGCCGATTTCTTCTACTTCCCTTCTTATTCAGGCAAGGACCTGGGTAAGCCAGTACTTGGTGCAGGCACAGTTTGGGCGATCACCAATGCCAGTCAGGGCGCAAGTGACCTGATTGATTTTCTGAAAACACCTGCTGCCCATGAAGCATGGATGGCACGTAAAGGTTTCCTGACACCCCATAAAGGTGTGGATACGGCAGCCTTTGGTGACCCAACACTGGCCAAGATGAATGAAATCCTGCTGGGCGCTACCACGTTCCGTTTCGATGGTTCAGACCTGATGCCAGGTGGTGTCGGCGCCGGATCATTCTGGACTGGTATGGTTGATTATGCGGGCGGTAAATCTGCCACTGAAGTGGCGGATGCTATTCAGTCTTCCTGGGACGCTTTGAAATAGTTCTGCACTTAAGAAACAGGGATCCGGCAATGCCGGGTCCCTAGGCCATTGGCGCTGGTTTTGGCGTCTGAACAGGGGGAGGCGACAATGAATCCTGCGCTTCAAGGGCTCGTTACAATCATTCTGGGCGTCGGCGGGTGTGTTGGATATTTCTATTTTTCCAACCAGTTTCTGGATAAGGTTTTATTCCCTGCCCGTGGGCCGAACGCCGGACGCAATATCACCCGGGCAAACATGATCCGCCCCTGGCTGTTTGTTATGCCCGCGCTGTTGGCGCTGGGGCTGTATCTTGCCTATCCCGTGGTTGAAACCCTGCGCCTTTCTTTGACCGACCGGGTCACTTTGCCTGACGGGACCACGGCCTATAACTGGGCTGGTCTGGACAACTACCGGCAGATGTTTAATGAACCCAAATTCTGGGAAGCCATGCGCAACAACATCATGTGGCTGATTTTTGTACCGGCATTTTCGACGGCGTTCGGCCTTTTGGCGGCGCAGCTGACCGATCGGATCAGCTGGGGCAACATCGCCAAGTCGCTGATCTTTATGCCCATGGCAATTTCATTTGTCGGGGCGGCGGTGATTTTTAAGCTGGTCTACGATACACGCCCGATCAGTCAGGACCAGATTGGTATCCTGAATGCGCTTTACCTGACCTTTGGTGGGACTGAGCCGAAAACCTGGCTGACCATCCCGTTGTGGAATTCGTTCTTTCTGATGGCAGTTTTGGTCTGGATTCAAACCGGGTTTGCCATGGTGATCCTTTCGGCTGCGCTACGTGGTATCCCCGAAGAAACCATTGAAGCTGCGATTGTTGACGGGGCCAACCCGTTTCAGGTGTTCTTTAGAATAAAAGTGCCACAGATCATGGGGACAATTCTGGTTGTATGGACAACCATTACAATCGTTGTTCTTAAAGTTTTTGACATCGTTTTCGCCATGACCAATGGACAATGGGAAACCCAGGTATTGGCCAATTACATGTTCGACAAACTTTTTCGCGCCAATGATTGGGGTGTCGGGTCGGCAAGTGCGATGATCATCATGCTTCTGGTCACACCAATTCTGGTTTGGAATGTACGCAATGCGCGTAAAGAAATGCAGTAGGGGGCGGCGGTCATGGATAACATCGCAGGGACAAAATCCAGCCTGACCTGGGCCGTCCATATTTCAGTGGTTCTGTTGGTAGCATTGTGGCTTTTCCCGACAATTGGGTTGCTGGTGTCGTCTTTTCGTACATCAGACCAGATCGCCACCAGCGGCTGGTGGAAGGCCCTTTTTCCGTCAGTGCAAAACCTGACTCTTCGGGCGGATGCCCCGGAAATGCAGGTGCAAGAGGGCAATCTTTATGTGATCGAAGGTGACTTGTTCGATGAAGGCAGGGAGGTCGAAATATCGGTCTTTGGATATTCGTCTAAAGCCATTGATGCATTTAAAGCCGGGGAAACCGTTGCGCTGAAAAAAGGCGGTGACATCACCGTTTCAACAGGCGGCCATTACCGAATGACAAATAGTGAACCATTTTCCGGAAGCCGTGGGCAACGCATATTTGTTACGGCCAAAACGCCCCCCGAATTCACCTTGCGAAACTATCAGAATGTTCTGTTTGACCCGTCCAACCGGGAAGGAATGGCCAAGGCGTTTTTAAATACGCTGACCGTCACCATTCCTGCCACCATCATTCCGATTGTCGTGGCCGCATTTGCGGCATACGCATTGGCCTGGATGGATTTCCCCGGCCGCGCCCTGCTGATTGCCGCCATTGTGGGATTATTGGTTGTACCATTGCAGCTGGCGTTGATCCCGTTACTGAAACTTCACAACGAAATCGGCATTGGAAAGGGGTATTTGGGTGCCTGGATGGCCCATACCGGGTTTGGGTTGCCGCTGGCGATATATTTATTGCGAAATTATATGATCGGTCTGCCGCGCGATATTATCGAAAACGCCCGGGTAGACGGCGCGTCGGAATTTCAGATATTTGTTAAAATCATCCTCCCGCTAAGTTTCCCTGCGCTTGCCTCGTTTGCCATTTTTCAATTCCTCTGGACATGGAATGATCTTTTGGTGGCGCTGGTATTCCTGATCGACAGTACCGGGGACACCACGGTGATGACGAAACAGATTGTTGAGTTGCTGGGCACCCGAGGTGGTAATTGGGAAATACTGGCAACTTCGGCATTCGTGTCGATTTCGGTGCCCCTGCTGGTGTTCTTTTCCATGCAGAAATATCTGGTGCGCGGGCTTTTGGCCGGTTCGGTTAAGTAGGTAGCTAATATGAGTGTTGTACAGGCGATAAACCCAAAAACCGAAGCTGCGCTAAGCGCCGAGTGGTGGCGTGGGGCCGTGATATACCAGATATATCCGCGCAGTTTTCAGGACAGTAACGGGGATGGAATTGGTGACCTGTTGGGAATCGTGCAACGATTGCCCTATGTGGCGTCCCTTGGGGTGGACGCAATCTGGATATCGCCGTTTTTCACTTCTCCTATGAAAGACTTTGGATATGACGTGTCCGATTATCGCGATGTTGACCAGATGTTTGGCACATTGGCTGATTTTGACGCGGTTGTGGAAACAGCCAATCAACTGGGGTTAAAGGTAATCATTGATCTGGTGCTTAGCCACACGTCCGATGAACATCTCTGGTTCAAAGAAAGCCGGCAAAACCAGGAGAACAGCAAAGCCAATTGGTATGTCTGGGCTGACGCACAGGACGATGGCACGCCCCCCAACAACTGGTTATCAATTTTTGGCGGTTCCGCCTGGCATTGGGATCCACGTCGGTGTCAGTACTATTTGCATAATTTTCTGGCCAGTCAGCCGGATCTGAATTTTCACGAACCAGCGGTTCAGAAAAACCTGCTGGACGTGGCGCGTTTCTGGCTTGAACGTGGTGTGAACGGATTTCGCCTGGACACAATTAACTTTTATTTTGCAGATAAGCAGCTGCGCAACAATCCGGCGTTGGACAAGGACAAACGTAATGCCCGTATCGCACCGGCGGTAAATCCGTACAATCATCAGGAACATATTTATTCAAAAAACCAACCGGAAAATCTGGATTTTCTGCGCAAGCTTCGCGCGGTAATGGACCCGTATAACGCTGCCGCTGTCGGGGAAGTTGGGGATGCGCAGCGTGGCCTTGAAATCATGGGGGAATACACGGCCGGCGATGATCTGATGCAAATGTGTTATGCATTTGAACTGTTATCTGGCGAGATGCCAGGTGCCAAAGATATTGCCCAGATATTTGCAAGGGTCGATAAAGTTGCGGCGAATGGTTGGGCCTGCTGGGCCTATTCGAACCATGATGTGCAGCGCCACAAATCCCGCTGGTCACTTAACGCTTCCGCCGAACGGATTTTTGCGACGCTTTTGATGTGCCTGCGCGGCTCTGCCTGTATTTATCAGGGTGAAGAACTTGGGCTGCCTGAAGCGGACGTGCCGTTTGAGGATATGCAGGATCCCTATGGTCTGGAATTCTGGCCTGAGTTCAAGGGCAGGGATGGCTGCCGCACGCCTATGGTTTGGACGCAATCAAACCGAAATGGTGGATTTTCAACATCCGGCAGAACCTGGTTGCCGGTCCCAAGCGAACATTTGCGCCATTCTGTCGCCGCGTCAGAAGCTGATCCAACCTCATTGGTTCACCACTACCGAAAAGCCATCGGTTTTCGCCATGCACACCGTGCGCTAATGCGCGGCAGTATGACCGATATGGCTGCCGACGGGAACGTACTTAGTTTCATTCGCCGTGAGGGCAATGAAATAATTTTTTGTGCGTTTAATCTAAGCAATGAGCCTGCTTATACAAAATTACCAACCGGGTCGTGGGCGCAGATCGGGCAAGAACTGAATTGTTCCCACGCAGGGGCGGACGGGGTTGTCAATCTTGGTCCATGGCAGCCATGCCTGGCCCTGAAGTTAAAGTAATTCAAAGAAGGAACAGGAAATGGCCGACCTAAAAATGACCAATATCGCCAAGTCTTACGGTGATGTGAATGTTCTGAGTGACATTAATCTGGACATCGAGACAGGTGAGCTAATAGTATTCGTTGGCCCCTCTGGTTGCGGTAAGTCGACACTGTTACGCATGGTGGCCGGCTTGGAAAAAATTACCGAAGGCACGTTGGAAATTGACGGAGTGGTGGTCAATGATGTGCCCCCCAGTGAACGGGGCATTGCCATGGTGTTTCAATCCTACGCGCTTTATCCGCACATGTCAGTGCGGGACAATATGTCGTTTGCCCTGAAAATTGCCAAAAAATCCAAAGAAGAAATTGATGCGGCGGTCAATAAGGCTGCAAAAATATTGCAATTGGAAGACTACCTGGATCGCCTGCCAAAGGCCCTGTCAGGCGGTCAGCGGCAACGGGTTGCCATTGGCCGTTCGATCGTGCGTGACCCCAAAGTTTACCTGTTTGATGAGCCCCTTTCAAATCTGGATGCGGCCCTGCGTGTGGCAACGCGGATCGAAATTGCCCAGCTAAAAGAAAGCATGCCCAACAGTACCATGATCTATGTGACCCATGATCAGGTTGAAGCAATGACACTGGCAACACGCATTGTGGTGTTGGCCAATAAAGGTATTGCACAGGTCGGCAGCCCGCTTGATCTGTATGAGCGCCCGAAAAATGAATTTGTTGCACAATTCATAGGCTCGCCGGCTATGAACCTTTGGCCGGGCGAAGTGACAGGCACAGGTTCACAGACAAAAATTAATTTGTCAGGCGGTGGCGTAGCTGTTTCGGATATCCCGACCGCAGCATCTGACATGGGAAAGCAGGTTAATATCGGCGTGCGACCCGAGGACCTGACAGCTGCCGGGACGAGCCAGGTTTTTACTGGAAAAGTCAATTTTACCGAACTGTTGGGGGAAGTGACGCAGATCTATTTTGAGTCCGAAAACGGCGGCAATCCGGTGATCGCCAAATTGCCCGGCATTGTCCACGATTTACGGGGAAATGATATTTCACTGGGTGCTGATCCAGGCAAAGTCCATATTTTTGCAAATGGGGAATCTTTGCTTTATCGGTAGGCTTCCTATCACCTGACTTGATAACTTTGTGTATATGCGTATTCTTGCATGTGAATGGGGCCGAAATATCGGTTTGCCAAAGAAAAATCGACAGGATTTCCAGCCATGCAATTTGCCTCCGGTCTTTGGCGCAACACCCCGCCCGCAATCTTTCCCCCCATCCTGGGACTGTTTGGGTTGGGGTTGGCATGGCGCCGCGCACCTTCGGTCTTTTCGGTGCCAGAGGCCGTTGGCGAAATAATTCTCGGGGCTGTTTCCCTGCTGTTTTTGTTCGCAACGCTGGCGTATTTTGCAAAATTCATTCGTCGCCCCTCAGCGCTTATAGATGATTTGCGGATCATGCCGGGTCGGGCGGGGATATCGGCCGGGTCAATGTCGGCGATGTTATTTGCCGCCGTTCTGGTGCCGTATTCTGCCTGTTTTGGTGAAAAGACTTTGTATGTTGGCCTGACGGCCCATCTGATTGTCGCGATGATTGTTGTTGTTCTGCTTTGGTCAGCACCTTATCCACAACGCAAAATGACCCCCGTGTGGCAACTGACATTTGTTGGTTTCATTGTGTCACCGCAGGCAGGTGTCGCCCTTGGCCACACCCAAATGGCCGAATTCATCGTGATTGTGACCGGAGCATTGGCAGTAACCATTTGGGTCGGCAACCTGATCGGCATGCGCGCTACACCCGTACCACCCCCATTGCGCCCGACAATGGTCATTCATCTTGCCCCAATATCGTTGTTGGGAATTGCCCTGATGTTGCTGGGGTACACAACATTGGCGACTGTGTTTGGTTGGCTTTCACTGGTTTTGGCGTTGGTGATGTTGGTTAATGTGCGCTATCTGACCGCTGCTGGCTTTTCCCCGTTTTGGGGCGCGTTCACATTCCCCATATCGGCTTTTACCGGCATGATGTTGTTGATGGCACAAAATTCTGGCGGGGTGCTGAAAATCATCGCCGGGTTAGCTTTGATCGGGATTACGCTGACCATACCGGTAATCGCATACCGGATAATGAAAATGTGGAGCGCCGGATCGCTGGCTGTTAAAACCAACGCTTCAAAAGTCTGAAATACTGTATTTATCGCTTTTCATTTTGCAGCCCCCATGAAATAGGGAGGCGTCAAACGAACCACTCCCAGGAGGCTGATATGGAGATTCGCGAGGCGCTTACTTTTGATGATGTTCTGCTGGTTCCGGCACAATCCAGTGTATTGCCGTCAACGGCCGATACATCCACATTTGTGACCGGGTCAATCCGTATGAACATCCCATTGCTCAGTTCGGCCATGGATACCGTAACAGAGGGCCCCATGGCCATCGCCATGGCGCAAGCCGGTGGTATGGGGGTGGTTCACCGCAATCTGAGCATTGACGAACAGGCGCGTGAAATCAGGCGTGTCAAACGATTTGAAAGCGGTATCGTATTTAATCCGATAACGCTGACGGCGGATCAGACACTGGCAGATGCCAAAGAGCTTCAGGAACGCTATCGTGTCACTGGATTTCCGGTGGTTGATGGCTCGGGCCGTGTCGTTGGCATTGTTACCAACCGTGATATGCGATTTGCCAACGATGACAAAACACCAGTGCACACAATGATGACGTCGGACAATTTAGCCATTCTGCAGGAACCGGCCGATCTGGATGAAGCCCGCAGTTTGATGCAGTCGCGACGGATTGAAAAGCTGTTGGTAACGGATGAAACAGGGAAACTGACGGGCCTGCTGACGCTCAAGGATAGCGAACAAGCCGTATTAAACCCCCATGCCTGTAAAGATGAACTGGGGCGCCTGCGTGTTGCTGCGGCGACCACAGTTGGGGACGCTGGATTTGAACGCTCCGAGGCGTTGCTTGATGCGGGGTGTGATTTGATCGTTGTCGATACTGCCCACGGACATTCCGAAGGTGTGGCACTTGCGGTTGAACGTATTAAACGCCTGTCCAATCAGGTTCAGGTGCTGGCAGGCAATGTGGCGACGGCAGAGGCGACAAAGGCACTGATCGGTGCCGGTGCGGACGGCATCAAAGTGGGTATCGGCCCCGGGTCGATCTGCACCACTCGTATGGTGGCTGGCGTGGGTGTACCGCAACTTACCGCCATTGATGACTGCGCCAGAGCCGCGGGCGAGGTTCCGGTTATTGCTGATGGCGGCATAAAGTTCTCAGGCGATTTTGCCAAATCCATTGCAGCCGGTGCATCCTGTGCCATGGTTGGCTCAATGATTGCCGGCACCGATGAAAGCCCGGGTGAGTTAATACTGTATCAGGGGCGTTCCTTTAAATCTTACCGTGGAATGGGCTCACTTGGGGCCATGGCCCGGGGCTCGGCTGACCGGTATTTCCAAAAGGATGCCGCCAGCGATAAGTTGGTACCAGAGGGCATAGAGGGGCAGGTGCCCTATAAAGGTGCGGCGGGGACTGTTGTGCATCAACTGGTTGGCGGGCTGCGGGCGGCCATGGGGTATACCGGCAATCCCACCATCGCTGATATGCGCAAAAACTGTCAGTTTGTGAAGATTACCGGTGCTGGATTAAAGGAAAGCCATGTTCACGATGTTCAGATTACCCGTGAAAGCCCAAACTACAGATTAATGTAATAATATTAATAACCTACATTGCAAAGTTGACCCAAAATGACCCCCCCTGCACGCATCGCGGCCGCCATTGATATCCTTGACCTGATCCTGAGCGGGACCGCTGCTGAAAAAGTGTTGACCGGTTGGGGGCGGCGTAACCGCTATGCCGGGTCCGGGGATCGCGCCGCAATCCGTGACCATGTATTTTCAGCACTGCGTTGCAAACAATCTTACGCCTATTTAGGGCGCGCGCTATCCGGGCGCGGCCTGATGGTTGGCTGGGCGCATGCCAATGGCGTGGATATTGACACTATTTTTACCGGTGCAAAATATGCCCCGGACGTTTTGAGCGATGGTGAAAAACAAGCACCCGAATTGACGGACGCCAAACGTGGTATCCATCTGGATTGTCCGGATTGGCTTTTGCCCAAGTTTGAAAAAACCGCCGGTAAGGATACAGATGCAATACTTAAATCTTTGCAACGCCGGGCCCCCTTGTTTTTAAGGGTGAATACCAAAAAAACAGACCTTGCAAGCTTGCGCGAAATTTTGGAAAAAGATGGTATCAACACGTCATTGCATCCTTTATCCGGAACTGCACTTGAGGTGACAAAAAACCCCCGAAAAGTAGCCCAAAGCGCTGCCTATAAAGATGGGCTTGTTGAGGTGCAGGATGTTGCATCCCAGGCCGTTGTTGACTTTTTACCGCTTTTTGATGGCCAGAACGTACTGGACTACTGCGCCGGAGGAGGCGGCAAAACACTTGCAATGGCCGCCAGGGCCGATGTTTTGCTAACGGCGCATGATAGTGATGCTGATCGTATGGGCGATTTGCCCGCGCGGGCAGAACGCGCCGGTATTGCAGTTGGGTTGGTTCCTGGCGATGAACTAAAAGATAAATCGTTTGATCTTGTTTTGTGCGATGTCCCTTGCTCTGGAAGTGGCAGTTGGCGGCGTTCGCCGGATTCAAAATGGCTATTAACATCTGATCGACTTACCGAGTTGGTAAATCTGCAGGCGGATATTTTACTAAATGCAAGCAAATTAGTTACCAAGAACGGGGTGTTGGCCTATGTTACATGTTCACTTTTTGAAGAAGAAAACGGGCTTCAGATTAAAGATTTCATAGCCAGAAATTCTGGATGGCTGGCGGAAAAAACACGACAATTCTCACCCTTAGAGGGCGGTGACGGGTTTTTTGTTGCTTTACTTAGACGGGAAGCGGTAGAATGATTGCAACTAAAGGTTGTTATTGTTGCGTGCTTAATGGGTGGTTAATGGTTTACCAGCCAAATGCAGCAAAGAAGCTAATAATTCGGAGACTGCAGTGTCCCATCCGGCGCTATCGCGCAATCCTATGTCAGAAACTGCTGCCAGATTGGCACCAAGGGCACACTATTTAATTGCCATAGCATTGGCGATGTTCGGGATGGCATTTTATTTGCCCAACCCAAAGGCCGGGCTATTACTGCTGTTGTTTGGGTTGACGCTGTTAATTGCATCAGCCTTGATCCTATTCCTGTCCCGCCGCCGTTTGAGGTTGCAATCAAACCTGTATCAATCGATTTCGGCATTTGTGGAACTGGATGCATCGCCCAGCTTTACGACTGATTTGGACGGAAAAATCGGTTATCGCAACAAAGCGGCGATTGAGCGATTTGGCGCCGCCAATCAGGAAACGCTGATTGCTACACTTGGCAATATTTTTGCGTCCCCTATGGCGACGTTGCATCGACTGCAAAACAAAGCTTCAGTTAGTGGATCGGCCCGGGAAGATGTGGTGATGAGGCGCGGACATTTGCGTCTTTCAGTACACCGGATCGGCGAAAATGGTTTCCTTTGGCGTCTTGAAGACATGTTAGAACGCGCCCACTCCCGTCGTTCATCTGATGGGATAAGCCTTCCGATGCTGACCATTGGGAAATCGGGAACAATTCTGTATATGAATGAAGCTTTTAGGCGATTGATTAATGGTCGTGAGACTAAGTTGGACCGTGTGTTCAATGATTTACCTTTGGTTTCCGGGCAAAACCATGAAATTGCCAGCCCCGATGGCCCGATCAATTGTCAGGTTTCAATTGTAGAAGGGGCCGCGGGCCGAAAGGAAGTTTTTCTATTACCGGTAGCCCCAAACGTCCAACAAAACTCGAAAACCAGGGAACCGCTGGACGCGTTGCCAGTTGCACTTTTACGGGTCGCACCAACCGGTGAAATACTAAACTGCAATAATCTTGCCTGCGCGCTTTTGGGCATTGAGGCACCAAAAGGGAAGTATCTGGGTGAAATGGTTGAAGGGTTGGGTCGGGGTGTCACCGACTGGCTGTCAGATGCAGCAAACACACCCGGTGAATTGCGCTCAGAGTTTGTCCGGGCAACGCATCAGAGCAAAGACGTTTTTATTCAGATTAATATTACGCCTGTAATTCAGGATGGGGAAACTCATCTGGTCGCGGTTCTGAATGATGCAACAAAACTAAAAACCCTGGAGGCCCAGTTTGTACAAAGTCAGAAAATGCAGGCCATTGGGCAACTAGCAGGTGGTGTTGCGCACGATTTTAACAATTTATTAACAGCGATTAGTGGCCATTGTGATTTGCTTTTGCTGCGCCATGATAAGGATGATCCGGATTACGCTGATCTAATCCAGATCAATCAAAATTCCAATCGTGCCGCCAGTTTGGTCGGGCAACTATTGGCATTTTCCCGCAAACAAACCCTAAAACCAGAAATTGTCGATATTCGCGATATCCTGGACGATTTGGCGCATTTGTTAAACCGGCTGGTTGGGGAGCGCGTGACATTGGTTCTTGACCATGAAGCTGACTTACTTTCGATCCGGGCGGATAAACGGCAGCTTGAACAAGTGATCATGAATTTGGTGGTGAACGCCCGTGACGCAATGCCGGATGGTGGGGAAGTTAAAATTGAAACCAATGTTGAAGAATTAACCAAACCTTACGAAAAAGACCGCGCGATCGTTCCCGTTGGCAAGTATGTTGTTGTTCGGGTTTCTGATCAGGGGGTTGGTATTCCACCGGACAAGATTCAGAAAATATTTGAACCATTTTTTACAACCAAGCGTACCGGAGAGGGAACCGGGCTTGGACTGTCGATGGCCTACGGGATCGTAAAACAGTCGGGTGGCTATATTTTTGCCGATAGCGCCCCCGGATCTGGCAGCAGTTTTACACTTTATTTTCCTGTAAACACAGAAATTCCCACTGCAACCGTTGCAAAAGACCCTGATATCAAAAAGCCGGTGCAATTAAATTCCGGGGGGGTGATTCTATTGGTCGAAGATGAAGCGCCGGTACGAGCGTTTGCCTCTCGTGCGCTTAAAATGCGTGGATACACAGTGCTTGAAGCAGAAAATGCAGAGGAAGCCCTGAAAAAACTTGAGGATCAATCGCTCAATGTCGATGTTTTTGTCACGGATGTCATCATGCCGGGTATGGATGGGCCAAGTTGGGTTGCCAAAGCGCTTGAACAACGCCCGGATGTGCGGGTTGTATTTGTGTCGGGCTATGCAGAAGACAGTTTTTCTGAGCAACAGGCCCGTATTCCAAACTCTGTATTTTTGCCCAAACCATTTTCGCTCAATGAGCTGACGACCACAGTACAGAACCAAATTCATTAGGCCTGTCCCTGGTTAATTCCCAATTCTGAATACTATTCAAATGCTGCAAAAACTGAGTGCATTGAATAAGTTGTTGCCTAAACACTTCATTAACCACGTTCTGTGAGACTGAGATAGGAACAATTTTCTTGAAATGTTCTCCTTTTGGTCCCATAAGGCAATTAAGAACAAGAGGCGAACAAAATAGCAGGCCTGCTACTTTTCGCAGGATTGCTGACCCAGTCAGGGTGTGAAATAAGGAAGCAGAAAAATGGCAACAGCAAGTATTTTAGAAATGACAGACAAGCGCAGTAACGAAAAACAAAAAGCACTAGATTCAGCATTGGCGCAGATTGAACGTCAATTTGGTAAAGGCTCAATTATGAAATTGGGGGGCGATAACCCACCAGCCGAAATTGAATCTACTTCAACCGGTTCGCTTGGTCTGGATATTGCTCTGGGCATTGGCGGTATACCCAAAGGTCGTATTGTAGAAATATATGGGCCAGAAAGCTCAGGCAAAACCACTTTGACGTTGCATTGCATTGCCGAAGAACAGAAAAAAGGTGGTGTCTGTGCATTTGTTGATGCCGAGCATGCACTTGATCCGCTATATGCCAAAAAACTTGGAATTGATCTGGAGGAATTATTGATTTCCCAGCCAGATACCGGTGAACAGGCATTGGAAATCACCGAAACATTGGTCCGATCCAATGCGGTCAGCATGGTGGTGATTGATTCAGTTGCAGCCCTTACACCCCGGGCAGAGTTAGAGGGCGACATGGGCGATCACCAGGTCGGAGCCCAGGCCCGTTTGATGAGCCAGGCGATGCGTAAACTAACGGGGGCCATCTCAAAATCTAAATGCACCGTTATTTTCATAAACCAGATACGTATGAAAATTGGTGTGATGTTTGGCAGTCCTGAAACCACTTCGGGTGGTAATGCGTTGAAGTTCTACGCATCGGTTCGTCTTGATATCCGCCGCATCGGTGCCATTAAGGACCGAGACGAAATTGTAGGTAACGCCACCCGTGTGAAGGTTGTGAAGAACAAAGTATCACCGCCCTTCAAACAGGTTGAGTTTGACATCATGTATGGTGAAGGCATCTCCAAAATGGGCGAATTGGTCGATCTTGGCGTTAAGGCCGGGATCGTCGAAAAATCAGGTTCTTGGTATTCCTATGGGGATGAAAGGATCGGGCAGGGACGTGAGAATGCTAAATCCTACCTAAAGGAAAATACGCAGGTCGCGCTTGAGATTGAAGATAAGATCAGGGCCGCCCACGGGTTGGACTTTGATTATGACACCAAACCAGTCAAAAAACCCGACGAAGGCGATGTCCTTTTGGAAGGATAAAATAGTCAAATGCAGATAAAGGCCGGGTGACTGTACCCGGCCTTTTGTTGTTGTGGACAGCCCTGCCATGCGCGGTTAAATGATATGAACTTAACATATCCTGCGAAAGTCTGTTTCCATGGCCAGCCTGAATGATATTCGGTCCACTTTTTTGAACTACTACGGTAAAAATGACCATGAAATTGTTGAAAGCTCGCCCCTTGTTCCCCACAATGATCCGACGCTTATGTTTGTTAATTCTGGCATGGTGCAGTTCAAAAACCTGTTCACCGGATTAGAAAAACGTGACTATGTCCGTGCAACGTCTTCGCAAAAATGCGTGCGCGCCGGGGGCAAACACAATGATCTGGATAATGTTGGATATACCGCGCGCCACCATACGTTTTTTGAAATGTTGGGTAACTTTTCCTTTGGTGACTATTTCAAGGAAGATGCAATTTCATTTGCATGGGAGTTGCTGACCAAAGAATTTGGCATCGAACGTGACCGGTTATTGGTAACGGTCTATCATACCGATGATGAGGCGGCGAAGATTTGGAAAAAAGTAGCCGGTCTTTCGGATGACCGGATAATTCGAATTGCCACGGATGATAATTTTTGGCGAATGGGTCCTACCGGGCCCTGTGGCCCATGTACGGAAATATTTTATGATCATGGCGATAAGATAGCTGGTGGCCCCCCGGGGTCTGCAAACGAAGATGGCGACAGGTTTATCGAGATCTGGAACCTCGTATTCATGCAGAATGAACAATTCGCTGACGGCACGTTGGCGGATCTTCCCAACCAGTCAATTGACACTGGTATGGGCCTGGAACGTATTGGCGCCCTTATGCAGGGCAAACATGACAACTACGATACAGATTTGATGCGCGCACTTATTGTGGCAAGTGCTGATGTTACCCACCAAGACCCGGATGGCGATGGCAACAAAAGCCTGCGGGTGATGGCTGATCATTTGCGATCGACATCATTTCTGATCGCCGAAGGTGTCCTGCCTTCCAATGAAGGGCGCGGTTATGTTCTGCGGCGCATTATGCGACGGGCCATGCGCCACGCCCATATGTTAGGGGCAAAAGACCCGGTGATGCACCGGTTGGTGCCCGCATTGGTGGCCCAGATGGGGCAGGCGTATCCTGAACTTTCGCGTGGCCAAAAGATGATTGAAGAAACCATGAATCTTGAGGAAACCCGCTTCAAGACGACACTTGATCGCGGGCTGCGCCTGCTTGATGATGAGATTGCAATGTTGCCACAAGATGCAGAATTGTCAGGGCAGGCGGCATTCAAGCTTTATGATACCTTCGGTTTTCCATTGGATCTGACGCAGGACGCATTGCGTGAAAAAGGCCGCGTAGTGGATATTGCCGGATTTGATCGTGCAATGGCAGAACAAAAGAAAAAGGCCCGTGCCGCATGGGCAGGGTCAGGTGCAACCGCGGATGCTGCAATTTGGTTGGATATTGCACAGCAACATGGCAGCACCGAGTTTTTGGGATACGAAACCGAAAGTGCAGAAGCCAAAGTGCTGGCATTGGTGCAAAACGGAGTATCCGTTAGCAGCGCCAAAACCGGTGACAGTCTGGAAGTCGTTGTAAATCAAACGCCATTTTACGCAGAAAGTGGTGGACAAGTTGGCGATACAGGGCAAATCAAATCGGAAAAAACCCTGTTAAAGGTCACGGACACACGCAAATCTGCGGGTGTGTTTATGCACAGCTGTACCGTAATCGAGGGGCAAATCTCCACAGGTGATGCCGTCGTATTGTCCGTAGACCATTGCCGGCGCAGCGCCATCCGGGCAAACCATTCAGCAACCCATTTGTTGCATGAAGCTTTGCGCGAAACATTGGGAGACCATGTTGCGCAGCGCGGGTCTTTGAATGCCGAGGACCGTCTTAGGTTTGATTTTTCCCATACTCAGGCATTGACCAAAGAACAACTGGCCAAAGTCAGTTTGGATGTAAACAGCTATATTCGCCAGAATACACCTGTAGAAACCAGAATCATGACACCAGATAACGCGCGGGATATCGGAGCGCAGGCGCTGTTTGGTGAAAAATATGGTGAAGAAGTGCGTGTGGTTTCGATGGGGCAAGCAGATAGTGGTAAGGGTCTTGACGGGC
The DNA here is from genome assembly GCA_964514925.1 of uncultured Marinosulfonomonas sp. GTDB lineage: Bacteria > Pseudomonadota > Alphaproteobacteria > Rhodobacterales > Rhodobacteraceae > NVTR01. The sequence continues at coordinate 11,003 of CAZETX010000031.1, read as the reverse complement.
AAACCTATTCACTTGAACTATGCGGTGGTACACATGTCGAACGCACAGGAGATATAGGCCTGTGCGTTTTGTTGGGGGACAGTGCTTCAAGTGCCGGTGTGCGCCGAATAGAAGCCCTGACTGGCTCTGGTGCACTTCAATATCTGGAAAAACAATCAGATTACCTGTGTGAAATTGCGTCGGTAATTCGCGCCCAGTCCGGGGAAGTCGTTGATCGCGTAAATTCTTTGGTGGAGGAACGGAAATCTTTACAAAACGAAGTGAAGCAACTTCGCCGTGACCTGGCAATGTCTGGTGGAGTAGGGGCCAAAGAAGCCGAAGAAGTGATTGTTATCAATGGATTAAACTTCATCGCTAAGACGATGAAAGGTATCTCAGGCAAAGATTTACCAAGCATGATTGATGCACATAAAGTAACGATTGGTTCGGGGGTCTTGCTGTTTATTGCCGAAAATGAAGGCAAAGTTGCAGTTGCTGCTGGTGTAACCGATGACCTGACAGAAACTGTTTCTGCAGTTGATGTTCTAAAAGCGGCCGTAACTGAGTTAGGTGGGAAAGGTGGCGGTGGCCGTCCTGCAATGGCCCAGGGTGGTGGGGTGAATTTTGAAAATTCTGAGGCGGCTATCAAGGCTGCCACAAAAATATTGGAGCGGTAGATGCCTGCACTTTGGATTGCACATGTAAAAGTAACCGATGAAGAAGCATATATGAAATATGCTAAAATCGCCGGGGTGGCGATTGCGGAACATGGTGGTAAATTTTTGGCCCGCGCAGGGCGTTATGTTCAGCTTGAGGGCAACGATCGTCCACGCAACGTTGTTGCCCGGTTTGCTTCGGTTGAAGACGCCGTCGCGTGCTACAATTCCACCCGTTATCAGGAAGCGCTTGCGTTTGCCAAAAATGCCAGTGAGCGTGATTTACTGGTGGTTGAAACCACCGAATAAATTAAATTGTGCGGGCGGCGCGTTTGCGTTCATGGGGATCAAGATAGCGTTTGCGCAATCGCAATGCATTTGGTGTAACTTCCACCAGTTCATCATCGTCAATATAGGCAATGGCCTGTTCCAGTGAAAACCGAATATGTGGCGTTAAACGCACCGCTTCATCCGTTCCGGAAGCACGAACATTTGTCAGTTTTTTGCCCTTTAGCGGGTTCACTTCCAGATCATTTTCACGGGTATGTTCGCCGATCAACATGCCCTTATAGATTTTTTCCTGTGGTCCAATGAACATGCGGCCGCGGTCTTCAAGGTTCCACAAAGCGTAAGCCACCGAAACACCGTCTTCGATTGAGATCAGTACGCCGGCACGCCGCCCAGGAATTTTCCCTTTGTAGGGCTGCCATTCGTGAAAAACGCGATTTAGCACACCAGTACCGCGTGTATCGGTCATGAATTCACCGTGGTAGCCAATCAGCCCGCGTGACGGAACATGGGCAACAATACGGGTTTTTCCGACTCCTGCGGGTTTCATTTCCACCAATTCGCCTTTGCGTGAGCCACTGATTTTTTCGATTACTGCACCTGAAAAATCATCATCGACATCAATTGTTACTTCTTCCACAGGTTCCAGTCGCTTTCCATCGACTTCGCGCATCAGTACCTGAGGCCGCGAAATTGACAGCTCGAACCCTTCACGGCGCATGTTTTCGATCAACACACCCATCTGCAATTCGCCCCGTCCGGCCACTTCAAAAGCCTCGCCACCTGGCGTGTCACTGATTTGAATGGCAACGTTGCCCTCGGCTTCATTCATCAGGCGATCACGGATCACCCGGGATTGAACCTTTTTGCCATCCCGTCCGGCAAGCGGGCTGTCGTTGATACCAAATGTCACTGAAATTGTCGGTGGATCAATTGGTTGCGCTTCGATGGCGTCTTCCACTGTTAGATCGCAAATTGTATCGGCAACGGTTGCTTTGGACATTCCGGCAAGTGAAACGATATCACCAGCGTCGGCGGATTCGATAGATTGTTGGGACAAGCCCCGAAATGCCAGAATCTTTGAAACCCTGAATTGTTCAATTTTACTGCCATCGCGGGACAAAGCTTTGACAGTTTCGCCGGGTTTCAGACTACCAGCTTCCACACGTCCGGTTAGTAAGCGGCCGATGAATGGGTCTGATCCGAGTGTGGTCGACAACATTCTGAATGGTTGGTTTTTGTTTGCAATCTGTGCCGGTGCGGGAACATGGTCAACGACCATGTCAAAAAGCGCCGCCAAATCTTTTCGTGGACCATCAAGTGTTGCGTCTGCCCAACCCGAACGGCCAGAGGCATAAAGCGACGGAAAATCCAATTGATCATTGGTGGCGTCAAGATTTGCAAACAAGTCAAAAACTTCGTCCAACGCACGATCGGCATCAGCATCTGGTTTGTCGACTTTGTTCAGCACAACAATCGGGCGCAATCCCAGTGCCAGTGCCTTGGATGTCACAAATTTAGTCTGGGGCATCGGGCCTTCGGCCGCGTCCACCAACAAAACCACACCGTCAACCATTGACAAAATACGCTCAACTTCACCGCCGAAATCAGCGTGGCCCGGTGTGTCAACGATATTGATCCGCGTCCCATTCCATTCAACTGACGTTGCCTTTGCCAGAATGGTTATGCCGCGCTCGCGCTCAATGTCATTAGAATCCATTACCCGTTCGACGATTTTTTGGTTGTCACGATACACACCAGACTGTTTGAGCAACTCGTCAACCAGAGTGGTTTTTCCGTGGTCAACATGGGCAATTATGGCGATGTTTCGCAGGTCCATTGTACTTCTTTCATGGGAATTTGTTCGCGCCCTATACCGCCATTGAACAAAAGGCCAGAGCTATCGGTACTTATCAAAAAAAACTAACGGCGCGATCTGTCGTCGCGCCGTTGTAGATTTTGTCTGTCTGATTGTTTTTTACGGAATGATGCGGCTATATTTTGTGCCCTCAATCGTTGCCCCGGCAATAAGACCTGCCTGACCAAAGACCACGGCAACAACGGGCGAAAGCGCCGTTGTTGTATCTGCAGATATATTTCTACCTTCTGAGTTTAGTGCGTATTCCAGATCTGCACCCGCTGCCCATCCGGGTGAATTTCGGAAATTTGCAAGCGCATCTTCTGTCATGAAAAACAGAGCGTGCGCATATTGCTGAGCCCCAATCTGAAAGCCAACACTGGCCTGGGCAGCCTGATAATAATCAACGGTCGCATCGCCAACCCGTAAGGCACCACGGCCAAAGGAGGCACCAAAGCCAAAGCCTGCCTCTGTGATCAGGGGCATAATCAGCATACCCGCTGCATTATCCATTAATCTTTGGGTATCCGGATGGTTTACGGAAAGAAAATTCAGGGCAGAATCCACCCGAGCGTCGAGCCTTTCTGCGCCGTTGCCACTAAGTCCGTTATCACAACCCGCAACCACAAGTGTTGCACTGGCTGCACCTGCGATCAAAAATCGCCGCGAAATATTTGTCATGGGTTTACCTTTATCTGCCGATGGCCTCTAGATGCCTGCCTTATATGGCGGGTCACAACCAGTTATAGTGTACCAATACAACAGAGTCATCACCTGTTGTGATCCTGGCGATGATTTACCCGTGATCAGTTATTTAACAGGCGCGCGGCCGCTGGGGCGAAATATGTAAGGATTCCATTACATCCGGCACGTTTGAAAGCGATCAGGCTTTCCATCATCACTTTGTCGCCGTCAATCCAACCGTTTTGTGCCGCCCCGGCAATCATCGCGTATTCACCCGACACCTGATAGGCAAATGTAGGGGCACCAAATTCCTGTTTTACCCGAAGGCAGATATCCAGATAGGGCATCCCCGGTTTGACCATGACCATATCCGCGCCTTCGGCCAGATCCCGGGCCACCAAACGCATGGCCTCATCTGAATTGGCCGGGTCCATCTGATATGTATTTTTGTCGCCAAGCAACGCCCCACTTGCGCCAACGGCATCGCGAAAAGGCCCGTAAAAGCCAGAGGCGTATTTTGCGGCATAGGACATGATCGCAGTATTGTTATACCCGGCGGTATCAAGGCCACGTCGAATGGCGCCGATGCGCCCATCCATCATGTCCGAGGGGCCAATTATATCGACACCGGCCTCAGCCTGTGCCAACGCCATTTTAACCAGCGCGTTGACGGTTTTATCGTTCACTATTTCACCGTTAACAACAAAACCGTCATGGCCGCTGATATTATAGGGGTCCAATGCTACATCGCTCATAACTGCAATTTGCGGAACCTCAGATTTAAGCAATCTTATTGCGCGATTAACAAGATTGTCAGGGTTCCACGTATCAGCGCAGTCTTCTGTTTTCAGGTTTTGTTCAATATAGGGAAACAGACATATAGCGGGTATTCCCAAACCGACAGCATCACGTGCGGCAGAAATCAACAAATCTAGGGTTAGTCGGCTGACGCCGGGCATAGAGTTGATCGGCGTTTCCAGATTGTCGCCTTCCTGAATGAAAACCGGCCAAATCAGATCGTTGACAGAAAGCGTGTTTTCCCGAACAAGGTTTCGCAGCGCTGATGATCGTTTAAGTCGGCGCAAACGGCCTGTGGGGTAGGGCGCAACTGTAATTGGCATGTCTGTGGTGTCCTTCTTGTCACGCCATACGATTGCCACGGATTTCTTTATGCCTCAAGGGTAGGAATTGTTGCGTGGCACAAGTAGTGTCGCGCGACCATCGAAAAAGGACATCTGAATTGGATTGGTTTGACACGATTTTTGAAGTGATCGACATGCGGTCCTTTTCTAATCTTTGGTATTGGATTGCTTTGGCGGTGGTCTGGTCAACCGCCAGCCATTGGGTTTTGGGTGTTCCATTTGATATGGTTCAGCGTGCCCGACAAAAAGGCGGGCAGGCAGCGATCGATCTGGAACAGCTTGTCCGTATAAATTGCAACCGGTTACTTTATATAGGACGGGTGTCAGGCTTGTTTTTGATGGCATTTATCAGCGCATTCATTACCGCGTTAACCATACTGGGTTTTTGGTACGATGTTCAGTTTGCACAGGCGCTGTTCTTTTTTGTCTTTCCACTATCGCTTATTGGCCTGCTTAGTCTTTCCACAGCCCGGAGAATTTCCAATGAGCAATCGGCAGACACTTTATTGTTGAAACGGTTGTCCCGCCATCGCCTGTACACTCAAATAATCGGGATGCTGTCTGTATTTGTCACGGCAATGTGGGGCATGTACCAAAATCTTGTGGTCGGCCCGTTTGGTTGATCCTTAATACGCTGGTTTGCACGATTTTATGTCAAATAAATCCAATATCACGATCAGCGGTGCCCCAGAGGGTTTTGATGCGCAACTACTGCTTGGCGAACTCGAAATTTCGGGCGCACCGGTATTGCATATTGCACGCAATGATAAACGACTTGCCGCAGTAAAAGCTGCGCTTGCATTTTTTGCACCCCATATCCCGGTCGTGGTTTTTCCGGCCTGGGATTGTTTGCCTTTTGATCGCGTATCACCAAATTCTGATGTCGCTGCGAACCGAATGGCAACGCTTGCCGGGCTGGTTCACGGCATGCCAAAACAGTATATTTTACTGACGACACTAAATGCCGCTACGCAACGGATTCCAATGCGTTCAGTATTAGAAACCGCGGCATTTTCTGCGAAAGTGATGCACCGAATTGATGAAGACAAGCTGCGCCAGTTTCTGGCAGGAATGGGTTTTGTACGTGCCCCCACCGTAATGGAAGCCGGCGATTATGCGATCAGGGGTGGCATTATAGACATATTTCCCCCTGGGCAATCCGGTCCGGTTCGGTTGGATCTGTTTGGTGACGTATTGGATGGGGTACGCAGGTTCGATCCGGAAAGCCAGCGAACAGTAGAAAAACTGGATGGGATTGAGCTTGCCCCGGTGAGCGAAGTAATTCTGGATGAAGCATCCATCACCCGGTTTCGACAGAATTATCGGGTTGAGTTTGGCAGTGGCGGTGCGGATGATCCGTTGTATGAGGCAGTTAGCGCCGGGCGCAAGCATCAGGGCCTGGAACATTGGTTGCCCTATTTTCATACCGAACTGGAAACCATCTTTGATTATCTGCCGGATGCAACTGTGTTTCTGGATGACCATTTTGATAGCCATCGGCAGGCCCGGTGGGACAGCATTCAGGATCAATACGAAACCCGTATTTTCGCACTGGAACAAAAAGCACAGACTGGCTCAACTTATAAACCTTGCCCGCCGGACCTGTTGTATCTCAACCAAGATAGCTGGACCAAAACAGTTTCTGAACGGCGCATACTGCACTTTTCACAATTACCCCAACCCACAGGCTTGGGGGTAACAGATGCAGGGGGAAGAATAGGGCGTAATTTTTCCGCCGAGCGTAAGTTGGAAAACGTTAGTCTTTTTAGCGCGTTAGACAACCACATCGAAGGGCGACGCGCAGAAAACCAAGTTGTAATTGCCAGCTATTCAGAAGGTGCGCGTGAACGTCTGCATGGATTGATGCAGGATCAGGGCCTGCACGATGCAAAACCGGTTTCGAGTTTTCTGGATATCCCGGTGGGTATAGGTGGCGTGTGGCTGGTTGTCTGGGCACTGGAGCACGGGTTTGAATGCAACGGGCTGACTGTCATTTCCGAACAGGATATTCTGGGCGATAGGTTGATCCGGGCACCACGTAAAAAACGCCGCGCGGAAAACTTTTTGACCGAAGCACAGGGACTGACACCGGGTGATCTGATCGTGCATGTTGACCATGGGGTGGGACGCTACAATGGGCTGCAGGTTGTAAACGCATTGGGGGCGGATCACGAATGTATTCTGCTGGAATATGCCGGCGGTGACCGGCTGTTCCTGCCCGTTGAAAACATCGAGCTGCTCAGCCGGTATGGCCACGAAGCGGGTTTGCTTGACCGCCTGGGTGGCGGGGCCTGGCAGGCAAAAAAGGCCAAGCTCAAGGCCAATATTCTGGAAATCGCCGATCGATTGATCCGGGTCGCCGCTGAACGCATCTTACGAAGCGCCCAGATCATGGAACCTCCGACTGGTATGTGGGAAGCATTTTCAGCGCGTTTTCCCTATCAGGAAACCGATGATCAGCAGCGCGCCATTGAAGACGTGCTGGGGGATCTGGCAGCGGGTCGCCCGATGGATCGGCTGATTTGCGGGGATGTTGGGTTTGGCAAGACCGAAGTGGCAATGCGCGCCGCATTTGTTGCCGCCATGTCCGGGGTGCAGGTGGCGGTGATCGCACCGACAACCCTGCTGGCCCGCCAGCATACTAAAAGTTTTGCCGATCGTTTCCGCGGCTTTCCGGTCAATGTTCGTCAGTTGTCACGCTTTGTCGGCACCAGGGAAGCCGCGCAAACCCGTGAAGGAATGGCACAGGGAACGGTTGATATCGTCATTGGTACCCATGCATTGCTTGCGAAGGGTATTCGGTTCAAAAACCTTGGACTACTGGTGATCGACGAAGAACAGCATTTTGGCGTTAAACACAAAGAGCGGCTAAAACAATTACGTTCAGACGTGCATGTGCTGACCCTGACGGCCACACCTATTCCACGTACATTACAACTTTCGCTGACCGGTGTGCGGGATCTTTCAATAATCGGGACACCCCCTGTGGATCGGCTGTCGATCCGCACCTATGTCAGCGAGTTTGACGCCATAACAGCACGGGAGGCCCTGTTGCGTGAACATTACCGTGGCGGTCAGTCGTTTTATGTTGTGCCGCGCATTTCGGATTTGCCTGAGATTGAAGATTTTCTGAAAGAACAGTTGCCGGAACTTAGCTATGTTGTGGCCCATGGTCAGATGCCGGCCGGCCAACTGGATGATCGGATGAATGCGTTTTACGATGGTAAATTTGATGTATTGCTGGCGACAACGATCGTTGAAAGTGGCTTGGACATTCCAACGGCCAACACCATTATTGTCCATCGTGCTGACATGTATGGTTTGGCGCAGCTTTACCAGATACGGGGCAGGGTGGGGCGATCCAAAACCCGCGCCTATGCGTACCTGACAACCAAGCCGCGCAAGCCCCTGACGGCATCAGCCGAAAAACGTCTGCGGGTGCTTGGATCATTGGATACCCTTGGTGCCGGGTTTACATTGGCCAGCCAGGACCTGGATATCCGGGGTGCCGGAAACTTACTGGGGCAGGAACAATCCGGACAGGTGCGTGAAGTCGGGTATGAACTTTACCAATCCATGCTGGAAGAAGCGATCGCCAAGATCAAAGCCGGTGAGATGGAGGGGTTGAGCGATGCCGATGATCAATGGGCACCCAATATTAACCTTGGTGTACCGGTTCTGATACCGGAAAAATATGTGCCCGATCTGGATGTCCGCCTGGGTCTTTATCGCCGCCTTTCTGGTCTTAGTACCAAGGTGGAACTTGAAGGCTTCGCTGCCGAATTGATTGACCGGTTCGGCAAGTTACCCAAAGAAGTGAACACACTTTTACTGGTTGTTCGTATCAAAGGCGAATGCAAAAAGGCCGGAATTGCCCGCCTTGATGCTGGCCCAAGGGGCGCAACAATTCAGTTTCACAAAGACAAATATGCCAATCCGGCCGGGCTGGTGGATTTTATTCAGGACCAGCACGGTTATGCAAAAGTTAGAGACAACAAGATTGTTGTGCGCCGGGACTGGAAAAAAGACAGCGACCGGATCAAAGGCGCATTTTCAATAGCGCGTGACCTTGCCGTAAAAGCACGCCAATAGCTGCTATTGACTGCCTTGTTTACAGTAACAGGACGACCTGACGTCAATATCTGTTCGCGCCTGGGCAATCTGCAACTTCTGGCCAATAATATTTGCTTCTTCCGAGTTGCCCAGATGCATCAGACATTCATGGTAACCCTTCAGGCTCCAAACGTTATCGGGGTGGCGACAGGCACGGCTTAATGTGTCGTCCAGCCCCAGATCCGCCCGGTACACAGCCGCGGCTTCTTCTATATGACCCTGCTCCAGCAGTAATGCCCCCAATGCGTGGCGGGCAGGCTGCATCCAACCCCATGGTTCATCGTAGGGCAGGTTATCGTCCAGTTTGACAGAGCGTCGCAGATGGGTGAATGCCGCCTCAAAATTTCCTTTGCGATAGTCAATTTCACCCAGCATCATTTCCCGGGCGATCGACAAAATGCTCAGACAGGTATTGTTAAACAATACCCGGCTTTCAGGCACCCGACCAACAGCCGAGTCAAACTTCTGGGCATGTTCTTCGGCACTTTCAACATTACCTGTTGCTGCATAGGCCACAGATTTAGCGTAGTGCATCATAGCTGTTGTGACACAGAATAATTTTGGCCGTCTTGGGATCGATTGATCAATAATTTCCTGCCATTTGCCGAACCGGATATAGACATGCTGTTTCATCGAAATGAAACCTTCCAGCCAATCTGCCATGGGCGGGCTTTCCAATCGAAGCAAACTGATTGACAGCGTTGAATTCAATTCTTCTGCTGTTTCAATAGCCGGCTGGTATTGCCCCAAAAACATCGCCCCGTAAATTTTGAAATGATAGTTGTGGCAGCGGTAGAGAGAATAAAAATTTTCGGCGCCTTTGCGTTCTAGAAATTTTCGATCGGCTACAATTGCGTCATGATTTGATGTGACGACACGTTCGTAATGACCGCACAGAACATCAATATGTGTTGGCATATGTTGCAAATGTCCTGCATCAGGTGCCAGACCTCGCAGCGCGTCAGCGGCCTTCAAAGCCCGTTCAGGGTGCGGCGACATTTCCATCAGGTGAATATACATATGCAGCACCCCCGGATGGGCCATAGCATCCGGGTGTTCCAGGGCGGCTTGCAGCACCTCCACCGCTTCCAGCGTGTCCGCACCGTCAGCGACCAACCCGGTTTTCAGATCCCACAATGCCCAGGGGGTTCTGTTCATAAGCGCCTCGGCAAACAGTGCAGCGATGTCGGGGTCTTCCGGATAATCCTGATAGACCAAACGCATGGCAGTGGCATATTGATCGTTCCAGGGGCCGGTGATTTCTTGAATATTCCGTTCGGGGTATCGCAGGGGTAAAGTGTTGATCAGCGCTTGTTCAACTTTGCTGGTATTCTCCAGCAATGACATAGCTTCTTCAGTTGCATCAAACGCTGCCGCCAGCGACCGTTTGGCATCTTTAGCATCAAACGCCTCCCATGGTTTGTTGTAATTATTCCCCGATGCATAGGCGACACCCCACCAGGCCATGGCGCATTCAGGATCATGTTCTAATGCCCTCCTAAAGCAATTAACTGCTTCCTCGTGATTAAAAGCGATGGTCCACAAATAACCTCGGTCAAACCAAAGCTGGGCATCCGGTTCGGGTGTTGTGATGACCCTGCTAAATTTCCCAAGATCGTAGTAACCTGACATATTCAGCCCCTGACTAAAGTTCTTTCGTCGCAAACCACGTTAGTGCCCATGCCAATGACGCCAAGATGGAAACACCTATGACCAGCGGAACCGGCGTCCCGTTAAATGCTAAACCAATTGGCCCACCAATGAAAACCGCCGCCATGGTAGACAGGGCGATCGTCACTGAAGCGCCAAACCCTGCTATATGCCCCAAAGGCTGCAGTGCCAGTGCTTGCAGGTTCCCAAGGGTCAGACCGACGACAAATAAGTTACAGGTAGACCAGAAAAACCAAAGCCAAAATGAATTTCCCCAAGGCAGAATACCGGACAGAAAAATCGCCGCGATTATTAGGGATACCATTGCCAGCCCCCCAAAAGCCCACAACACGATGCGACGCATCCCGACACGAAGCACAAGGAGCGCATTTAACAGTGTTGCCGGTGTTGCCAGCAATGCGGTAAGGGCAAACCAAAGCGGAAAATTTTCACCAAGTGAAAATGTATCGGTATAAATTTGCTGCGTTGAGGACAATTGACCAACCAAAGTCGCGAAGGCCAGCGACATTATGAGTATGTAGATCACCACAGATTTGTTGGTGATTATTTCCAGAAACCCGGCCTTTAACAGGGCCAATTTCAATGGGCGTCTGTCCGCAACCGCCAATGTTT
>CAZETX010000030.1:0-36380 GCA_964514925.1 uncultured Marinosulfonomonas sp. | reverse complement strand
TGGTGGAACAGTTTTGGTTGACTTTTCACCGCTGAGATCCGCCGGAACCGTGTCCAAAATCTCTGCGCCTATTCCAATTGGCAATGATCCCCGGACAAGGTTTTCGTGAATTTGAATGGTGAGACGCACCATCTTTGGCGTGCAGTGGATCAAGAGGGTGAGCGCTGGAATTCTTTGTTGCGAAGCGCCGAGATTACAAAGCAGCTTTGAAATCCCTGCTGTCGCAGAATGCGAAGTTTGCAGAAACTTGTCTTTGTCCACCCCGCCGCCTGCTATTACTTTAACCAAGTGCGCCACATTTACAGCTGGGCCAACTTCAAGCTGAACCTCACCGCCGTTCTCACTTCTGCCCACAATTTATTCAATCAGGAACACCACTATGTCTCACCCGCAAATTTCAGGGCTAGCCACGTTGCTGTGTCGGAGTGGCCCTTTCATGGCGCACTGGATAGGTCAGATAATATGCCGGTGCATGGACAAGTACGCATTCGTTTGATCACACCGGCAAAACAGTTCCCAAGCCCGGCATCTGGAACGTGCCTTATGGTGTTGAGGCCCAGAACTTTCTTGACCGTTTGATAAAAAAATGTGTGACTGGCGCGGTAGAATCGCAACCGTAAACCCTGGGAGGGGGCATGCACATGAAACTAGCACGAATGTTTTCGAGACGAGGCGTAATTGCCGGGGCTGCTGCCCTGGGGTTGGCGCTAAGCAGCGCCAGCGCTATGGCCGAAACAATCAAAGTCGCGGGCATCTTCACATTGCCGGTGGAACAACAGTGGATCAGCCGTATTCACATTGCCCTGGAAGCAGCACAGGAACGTGGCGACATTGAATATACCTATTCGGAAAACGTCGCCAATACCGACTATGAGCGGGTGATGCGGGAATTTGCTGAATCCGGTGTGGATTTAATTGTCGGAGAGGTGTTTGGCCTGGAACGCGCGGCGCGCAAAGTGGCCGAAGATTATCCGGAAACTGCGTTTTTGATGGGGTCGTCATTTGAACCGCAGGAACCGAATTTTTCGGTGTTTGATAACTTTATCCATGAACCGGCTTACCTGTCTGGCATGGTCGCCGGTGCCGCCAGCGAAGCCAATGTGATCGGAATGGTCGGCGGTTATGCGATCCCCGAAGTGAACCGGCTGATGAATGCCTTTATGGCGGGTGCGCGTGAAACCAACCCGGATGTCAAATTCCTCGTGAACTTTCTTGACAGCTGGTACGACCCGCCCAAAGCCAAGGAAAGCGCGTTTGCGATGATGGATGCCGGTGCGGACGTCATGTATGCGGAACGTTTCGGTGTGTCGGATGCGGCGGTTGAGCGTGGCAAGAAGGCCATCGGCAACGTCATTGACACAGCCGCTGATTATCCGGGAACCATTCTGGCATCGGCCCTGTGGCATATGGAAACCACGATCGATACCGCGATTGCGGCGGTGGCGGATGGGTCCTATGCGCCGGACGATTATGGGCAGTACAGCTTTATGGCCCAGGGTGGCGGCTCGCTGGCAATGGACGAAACGCTGGTACCGGCAGATATCGTTGCGGCAGTTGCGGCCAAAACGGCGGCGATCATGGATGGCAGTTTCGTTGTGACCATTAATGACGAAGCCCCGGTTTCAGATAAGTAGGAACCTTTTGGGGGCCGGGTTCGTCCGGCCCCTTTTCAAATCAAATGACAAACAATCTGGTCCTCCGCCTGAACAACCTGTCAAAAAGATTTGGCACGGTTATCGCCAATGATGCTGTCAGTATTGATTTGCATCGCGGCGAAGTTCTGGCGCTGTTGGGCGAAAACGGTGCCGGCAAAACCACGTTGATGAATATGTTGTTCGGGCATTATCTGCCCGATGGTGGTCGTATTGATGTGGCCGATGCTGCCGGGGATATGCACCCCCTGACGCTTGGCCATCCGCAGGCAGCACTTGGGGCCGGGATTGGTATGGTGCATCAGCATTTTACCCTGGCGGAAAACCTGTCGGCGCTGGACAATATCCTTTTGGGATCAGAAAGCCTGTTGTCCTGGCGGCAGAACCGGTCTGTAGCGCGCAAGAAAATCGCCGGGATTATTGAACGCACCGGGTTGGCCGCCCCGCTGGATGAGCTGGTGGGCAATCTTAGTGTTGGTGAACGCCAGCGCGTCGAAATCCTGAAGGCGTTGTATCATGATGCCCGCATTCTGGTGCTGGATGAACCGACGGCGGTGCTGACCCCGCAAGAGGCCGACACGCTGTTTGAAAATATCGGCGCCATGACCAAAGACGGGCTGTCGGTGATTTTCATATCCCACAAGCTGCGCGAAGTGCTGGCGTTTTCGCACCGTATCGCGGTGCTGCGCCATGGCAAGCTGGTGGGGGAAATTGCCACCGATGAGGCCGATGAAAAGATCATTGCGCGGATGATGGTGGGGGCGGACACGCCGGTGACACCGCGGGACGCAATGGCGCCGGGTGCCCCGGTTTTGCAACTTAAATCCCTGACCGTCAGCGGCGACAATGCCCGCAACAGCCTGCATTCGGTTGATCTGACGGTGCATGCCCACGAAGTCGTCGGCATAGCCGGGGTGTCGGGCAACGGGCAATCGGCACTGGCGCGGGTGATCTCGGGGCTGGTGACACCGCAATCTGGTGACATGACCATTGATGGGGCCGTGGTGAAACGGTTTACGCCGCCCGATCTGCTGGCCGCCGGGGTGGGGCGGATCCCCGAAGACCGCCACCATGACGGGGTGATCGGTGCGATGAGCGTTGCTGAAAACCTGATCATTGAACGGCTGGGGGATGGCGGTGTTCAGAAAAACGGTTTTCTGCGTCAGGATGCGATCAGCGCCCATGCAAAGGACCTGAGCCAGCAATACGATATCCGGGGCCCGGGAATTGAAGCTGACGCGCGGCTGTTATCCGGGGGCAACATTCAAAAACTTATTCTGGCACGGGTATTCGAAGCCAGCCCGCGGCTGATTTTGGCCAACCAGCCAACCCGGGGTCTGGATCTGGGGGCGGCCAACGAGGTTGGGCGGCGATTGCTTGAGGCGCGTACGCGTGGGGCTGGAATTTTGCTGATTTCGGAAGATCTGGACGAGGTGCTGGCACTGGCTGACCGGATCGTGGTGATCCATGACGGGCATCTGGTTGCGGCAAACACCGTTGAGCGGGCCACCATTGGCCTGATGATGGCAGGGGAGGCCGCATGATCCGTATTGAGCCCCGCGACGCGCCATCGCGCGCCCTGCAAATCGGGGTGCCGGTGATGTCGGCGGTGATTGCCCTGGCGCTGGCGGCGGTGCCGCTGGCCTTTGCCGGGGCGAATATTTTTGACGCCTATGTGCAGATGTTCAACGGCATATTCGGGTCAATGTTTTCCTTTACCGAAATGCTGACGCGGGCGACGCCGCTGATTTTTACCGGGTTGGCCGCAACCATGGCGTTCCGGGCCAAGCTTTGGAATATCGGGGCCGAAGGGCAGCTGTATCTGGGGGCCATGGCGGCGGTTGCCGTGGGCACCGGGTTGATTGATGCTCCGTCGTTTGTGCTGATACCTATCATCCTGATTGCCGGAATGGCCGCCGGGGCGGCGGGCATGGCCGGGCCCGCCTATTTGAAAACCCGGTTTGGTGCCGACGAAGTGGTGACCACGCTGTTGCTGAATTTCGTTATCCTGATCTTTTTGCAAATGATGCTGGAAGGCCCGCTGAAAGACCCCATGGGGCTGGGCTGGCCGCAATCGGCACCGATTGTTGACGAAGGGTTGCTGCCCAAACTGATGCCACGCATGCGCATCCATTCGGGGTTGATTGTGGCGTTGGTGGCGGTGGCGGTGGCGCATATCATGCTGTCCAAAAGCGTGTGGGGCTTTAAGCTGCGCGCGGTTGGCGAAAACGCGGCTGCGGCGCTGCATGCGGGGATTGGTGTCAAACGAACGTTGATGAGTGCGGCGATCGTGTCTGGCGCATTGGCGGGGCTGGCGGGTGTCAGTGAAGTTGCCGGTCTGAAGGGTTATCTGACGGCTGATCTGTCGCCCGGTTTTGGGTTCACCGGTATCGTTGTGGCGATGCTGGCCGGGCTGTCGCCGATCGGGGTGGTGATTTCGGCGGTCTTTATTGCTTCGGTCTTTGTGGGGGCCGACACCATGAGCCGTGCCATGGGTGTGTCCAGTTTTCTGGCCGATCTGGTGGTGGCATTGTCGCTGATTTCGGTGCTGATCGGCGGCTTTATCGCGCGCTACCGGATTTCCTTTGTGAAAACCGAGGTGGCATAGTGGATATCCTGCAAATCCTTTTGACCGACAGTTTTTGGGCCGCCACCCTGCGCATCGCCACGCCGCTGATATTCGGGGTGCTTGGCGCATTGATCTGCGAAAAATCGGGTGTGCTGAACCTGGGGATCGAGGGCATTTTTGTTGCCGGGGCCATGGCCGGTTGGATGGCCGTCTATCTGGGCCTGAACCTGTGGGGCGGGTTGATCGCCGCGGCGGTTGTGGGATCGCTGTTTGGCCTGCTGCACGCGATTTTGACGGTGCCGCTGGGGCTGTCACAGCATGTTTCGGGTCTGGGCATCACCCTATTGGCGACCTCAATGGCGTCGTTCACCTATCGCACAGCACTGCCGGATGTTACATCGCCACCACGCATCATCCCGTTTCAGCCACTGGATATTCCGGTGCTGTCAGACCTGCCGTTTCTGGGGCCGGTGCTGTTTCAGCAAACCGCGATGACCTGGCTGGCGATAATCATGGTTGGGCTGGTCTGGTGGGTGCTGGAACGCACCCCCCTTGGCATGGCGATCCGCGCGGTTGGCGACAACCCGGACGCTGTGGATGCCCAGGGGATGTCGGTCTATGGATTGCGGATCGGGGCGGTTATGGCCGGTTCGGCACTGATGGCGCTGGGGGGCGCGTTTTTGACGATGTCGGCGTTTGATGCGTTCTTTTTCGGCATGGTCAACGGGCGCGGCTGGATTTGCATCGCGCTGGTAATTTTCGCCAGCTGGCGACCCGGCAAGGCCCTGTTGGGCGCGCTGTTATTCGGGGCGTTTGATGCCTTTCAGGTGCGACTGCAAACCGAAGTGGGGGCGTTCGTGCCTTCGCAGGTATTCCTGATGGCGCCCTATGTTCTGTCGATCTTTGCGCTGGTCATTGTGGCCCGGCGGGCCGAATATCCTCGGGCATTGTTAAAACCGTGGTTCAAGGGGCAACGCTGATGGATCTGATCGTAAAGAACGCCACCCTGCCGGATGGGCAAACCGGGGTCGATATTGCCTGTAAGGGCGGTCAGATTGTCGCCGTTGAAACCGGCATTGACGCGCAGGCGGCCGAGATTATTGACGCCGCCGGGCATCTGGTATCGCCGCCCTTTGTGGATCCGCATTTTCACATGGATGCAACCCTGTCACTGGGCAATCCGCGCATGAATGTGTCGGGAACCTTGCTGGAAGGCATCGCCCTGTGGGGGGAATTGAAACCGGTTCAATCTGTGGACCAGATTATAGAACGCGCCCTGCGCTACTGTGATCTTGCGGTGTCCATGGGGATCGGTGCGATCCGCAGCCATGTGGATATTTGCGACGACGACCTGAAGGGGGTCGAGGCCCTGCTGGAGGTGCGCAAGCAGGTGGCACCCTACATTGACCTGCAACTGGTGGCCTTCCCGCAGGACGGGGTGTTTCGTGATCCGACCGCCAAGGATAACCTGATCCGTGCTTTGGATATGGGTGTTGATGTGGTGGGCGGTATTCCGCATTTTGAACGGACCATGGCCGAGGGGGCGGCCTCGGTCACTTACCTGTGCGAGTTGGCGGCGGAACGCGGCCTGCGGGTTGATATGCATTGCGACGAGAGCGATGACCCCCACAGCCGCCATGTGGAAACACTGGCCCATGAAACCACGCGGCTGGGACTGCAGGGGCGGGTTGCGGGATCACATCTGACGTCAATGCATTCGATGGACAATTATTACGTTTCCAAGCTGATCCCGCTAATGGCCGAGGCTGGGTTGCAGGTAATCCCCAACCCGCTGATCAACATCATGCTGCAAGCGCGCCATGACAGCTACCCCAAACGACGTGGCCAGACCCGGGTGCCGGAACTGAAGGCCGCCGGATTGAACATTGGTTTTGGGTCGGACTGCGTGATGGATCCCTGGTATTCACTGGGTAAGGCGGACATGCTGGATGTGGCGCATATGGGCCTGCATGTGGGGCAGCTTTCCAGCCGCTCCGACATGGCCTGGTGCTTTGAGGCCGTGACCACAAATTCAGCCGCGATTATGGGGCTGGAAGGTTATGGGCTGACCAGGGGCAGCCGGGCCAATTTTGTGCTGCTGCAGGCCGATGATCCGATCGAGGCCGTCCGCCTGCGGGCAACCCGGCTGGCGGTGATCCGGGCGGGTAAAGTGATTGCGCGCACCGCGCCAGCCATTGCCGATCTTGATTTGCCCGGCAGGCCCGCAATAATTGACCCGGCAGGATACTCAGCCAATGGCGACGATCGCAATTAGTCTGATCAGACTTGTCGTTGGGCCAACGTCAAAGGGTTCGGGCTGAAGCGGGCGGGGTGGCCCGCCAGATTTAGCAAATGGCAAAATCAATTGCCATCGACCGCCGTTAAACCAGCCCGGAAATCATCCGTATTTTAGTTAGATGTACCATCTTTACCCCCACAATAATTTCAATCAGACCCGTACCAACGCGCCGGCCGAGCAGCGAAAACTTTGTTCCGACTAAATTCACGGATCTGGCGGTTATCTGAAAATGGTTCGCGTTGGTCTGACGGCACCGCTATTGTCCCGTAAAAAAATTAATTAAGGTAATTTACGTGGAAGGGCGCGTTACTAACCCACATGTTATCCGCCACCGTATTCCTAACGGACACCTATCGCGTGGTCTTAGGCGCGTGATACAATGATAGCGGACGTTGTTGGCGCTGATTGGGCCATTTTGGTTGCAAACAGACACATTTATACAAACAAATAATATCTGATTTTCGAAAGGAAGGTCGCTTAGCTGGGCACCCGGCGCGGGCCGAAAGCGCCACAGGCTCAGTTTCATTTTCGACGTTAATCGAAAGGCAGCACAGCTTCGAGGAATACACTAAAAGTGGTTCCTTTGCCGACGCTGGACTCTACCCAGATTTTGCCGTCACTAAGGGTAATCAGTTTCTGGGTGATAGAGAGGCCAAGACCGGTTCCTTCGGCTTTTTTGGTGGTATAAAAGGGGTCAAATACCCTTTCGATCACGTCCGGGGGCATGCCGACACCGGTGTCGGCAACCGTAATCAGGACGCCGGCACGTTGGTCTTTTTCAATATCGTCTGTTGCAATCGAAAGCACGCCGCCCTGTTCCATTGCCTGAATCGCATTGGCGATCAGATTGATCAGGATCTGCTGCAACTCTGTACGATTGATCGCGACCTGGCGTTTACTGTTCAGGGCCAGTTTCAGCTGAATTTTGGCCTTGTTGAGAAGGTGCTGCACCAGCGGTAAAGTGTCGTCAATGACGTCATTGGGTGAATGGGTGCTGACGGTGCCGGCAAATTCTTCGGGGCGGGCAAACTGTAGCAGTTTGTTGACCAATGTATTGATCCGGTGCACCTGTTCAAATACGATCGAAAATTCGGTTTTTAACGGTGCCGCACGGCTTCCCAGTTCTTCGTGAATCACGTCGACATTACCTTGTATCACTGCAACCGGGTTGTTGATTTCATGGGCGACGCTGGCGGTGATTTCACCGATCGCGGCCAGTTTTTCCGATACAACGAGTTGCTTGGTTGTCATTTCAAGCTGCTGGTTGGCGTCCTGCAATTCATGGGTCCGGGATTTGACCCTGTTTTCCAACTCGTCCGCCCATTCCCGCAACCGCTGGTCGCGGTCCTGTACCTGTTCCAGGACCGTGTCCAGGTGTGATGAAACGCGCGACATTTCATTATCGGAATCAGCCAACCCGGTGCGGGCAGACAGATCGCCTGCTTCTACCTTTGAAATGGTTTTGACCATGTCTTCCAACGGCTTAAATACCCCGCGGGCCAAGCGTAAAAACAACGGCACCGAAAGTGCAAGAAGTAACAGAAATCCGCCGGATATGAGCCATAGTGTCCGGGCTTTGGCGGCCCGGTAGGGGCTATCAAGAAAGCCAACATAAAGCATTCCCACCCGGTTGCCAAAGCTATCTATCAGCGGTTCATACGCCGAAATGTACCAATCATTGACCACAAATGCGCGATCCAGCCATATCCGTCCTTCATCCAGGACGGCGGCGCGGACTTCTATTGACACCCGCGTACCCAGGGCCCGAACGTTTTCAAACAGGCGGACGTTGGTGGAAACACGGACATCATCCAAAAACAGCGTTGTGGTTCCCAAGCTGCCTTCTGTCAGGCTGGCTTCGGGGTAAACAAGACTGTTGATCGTATCGATGAAATCCAGGTTTCGGTTCAAAAGAACCCCAGCCACCAAGGTGCCATCACCCGCAGTGACGGCGGCGGCGCTGTGGATCACCATGCCCCGGGTTTCCTGGGTGCGCGTGGTGGGCAGGGCGGCTTTGGTTGGTACTAAAGGGATGTCAGCCTGTTCGGATAGCAGTGATGAGATTTCGGACAGGTCCTGAGCGCTGAAAATGTCAATTTCGGTACTGCCGATGCCGTCAAGCGCGTTTTGCACCACGGGCCAGTGGCTGGGATCGGTGGGAGCGGCGGCATCACCGGCTGGAATTATGTCGCCTTGAGGGGGGATATAGTAAAGGAAATCAAACCCATAGGCCTGGCGTTGGTTTTCCAGCAATTCTGCAAGGCCGCCATTTTGATGCGCCTGCAGAAACGCCGCTGACGCCCCCAGTGCCTGCACGTTTTCAAAAGCACGTTCCTTCAGACCGGCCAGGTATTGATGGGCGATGGTAAGTTCACCATTCACCTTGGCGATAAGCAGGTCATCAAACCGGGACGACCAATTGTAAATCACCACGCCACCAAACAGTGGCATCACCAGAAGCATTGGCAGCAAAGCGATCACCAACAATCGCGTTCGCACGGATTTGTTCCACGGAATATCCTGAGAGTTCAGGGTTTTACGCACCCCACATCGCGCATTTCCGGTCCACGGTTTTGCGCGAAACACCAAGTCGGCGCGCTGCTTCTGCCCGGTTGCCGTTACAGTCATCCAGCACATTCAGGATATGACGGCGCTCAATCGCGGCCAGTGAATCCACGGCCAGTGTATCGCTTTGGGATTCTTCGCAAAATTCAGGCGGGAATTCCCCGACGATTAACGAACGCTCGATCAGGTTACGCAATTCGCGCACATTCCCCGGCCAATCGTAGCTGGACAGTTTGAGCAGCACGCCTTCGGTCAACGGCAATGCTTCCACGCCCAGTTCTTCCGAAATGCGTTGCATGAACATGTTGCTGAGTTCCATCAGATCGCCCTTACGCTCTACCAGGCGCGGCATCTGGATGTTGAGTACATTTATCCGGTGGAACAGATCTTCGCGGAACCGCCCTTCGGCCACTGCCTTGTCAAGATCGGCATTGGTGGCAAACATGAACCGCAGGTTCAGGGGCACCTCTCGCAGCGAGCCGATGGGGCGAATGCGCATTTCCTCGATTACCCGCAAAAGCATGCCCTGGACTTTCAGGGGCAGTTCGACGACCTCATCCAGAAACAGGGTGCCGCCGCGGGCAAGGAACAGCAGGCCGTCTTCCTGACTATCGCCTTTGTTGGGGTCATTATAGACGTAGCCAAACAGCTCATTGGCGATGGCTTCGGGGGAAATCGCTGCGCAATTTACTGGTACAAACGGGTGTTCGGCACGGTCCGACATACTGTGCAGGGTGCGTGCCACCACTTCTTTTCCGGTACCGCTGGCACCGGTGAACAACACCGATGTCGGTAACGGTGCGATGCGTTCCAATGTTGTGCGAATTGAGGTGATTTCTTCGGAGCGGCCCAGCAGCCGCCCATGGGCACAGAATTTTTCCGCCGCCAGTTCATATTTCAGCAGATAGTTTTCACGCCGCAATTCCCGGCGGTCAAAGCAACGGGCCACGGCGTTCAGAATTTGGTTGGACCGGAATGGTTTCAGCACAAAATCTGCCACCCCGGCGCGCAAAGCGGTGATCGCGGTTTCAAGGTCCGCAAATGCGGTGATCAGAATTGCATCGGCGAAGAAGCCCAGTTTGCGCTGCTCTTTCAGCCAGTCGAGGCCGTTTTTCCGCGGCATGATATTGTCAAGAATAACAATATCAAAATGGTTCTGATCCAGTAGTTTTTCGGCTTCTTGTGCACTGCTGGCGTTTTCGACCCGCAGGCAGCGGGGTGCCAGAATCTTTGTCAGGAAATTCCGCATCCCGGCTTCGTCATCGATGATAAGCACCGAAGACAGCGCCAGACCGGTGCCAAAGTCTGCACCGGCCACTTGGGGTTGTGAATGTTGCGGGCTGGCAACCATGACCCGGAAATCCTGCATTTTAGGTTACTCAGCCGGCGTTTTACCGGCAGATCCTTTTACCACATCTTCATACCATAAGTCATGGTGCTCTTTTGCCCATTGAATTTCGACGGTGCCTTTGGTCATGGATTCCAGCGCGCCCTCCATGCCGACGCTGCCAAGATAGATATGGGCAACGATGATGGCGATGTAGACAAAGGCAATGATGGCATGCCAGATTTGCGCAAACTGCATTTCCTCTTGCGGTGCGAGAACCGTATTCAATTCACCCAACCCAAGGAATTGCGGGACGTTCAAATAGTTCAGCACTTCAAATGTTGGTGCAAACATTGCCAGTTGGAAGGGGAACAACATGGAAAGGCCGGTTGCGGAAATCATTCCGCCAAAGATGATCACCGCCCAGAAAACAATCTTTTCGCCGGCGTTGAATTTTCCTGACGAAGGATGCACGCCTTTTTTGAACATCCCGCCGCCTTTTAGCATCCATGGGATGTCGGTACGCTCGGGCAGGTTTTTCCAGACCCACAGAACAAAGCTGAGAATGACCCCGATCATGAAGGGCCAGGCGACGTAGTTATGTACAAATTTTCCGGCGATTGCGATTGGGGTGTACACCTCTCGTCCGAAAATCGGGATTAGGGCCACCCGGCCGAACAGCAGGGCCAGACCGGTGATCGCCAAAAGGACAAATGGGATTGCCATGGTCCAGTGGGCGATACGTTCGATCAGTTTGAACCGGATGATTTTTTCGCCGGTTTTTTCACCTTCGATGCGGATTTTTCCCCGGATAAGGTAGAAAAGCAGCAATACGCCGAGCATTCCAAGCAGCAGATAGCCGCCATAGGTCCGGACCGGACCCTCGCGCCATTTCAACCAGCGCATGCCGCCATCCTGAATAACAACGCTTCCCGCTGGCGAAGGATCGGATGAGGTAATGTCGGCACTGCCATAGCGAAAGGCGCGCCAAAGTTCTGGATCAGCAACGCCACCCAATGGGCCAAGCTGGCCAGTCAAAGGGGCGGCCAAATCCGGGTTTCCTGTGGCATCGCGCCGGAATTGATTGTCAATCACGTCGCCCCTTTGGCGGGCAAGAATGTCTTGCAGCGTTTGAGCCCCACCGGTTTGGGCGCGCGAAACTGAATTTTCCTGGGCCGTGCCCGGAAGGCTGGTGAGGGTCAGAAAAAGGGCCGAAAAGATGAGGGCCAATAATCTTTGCGCCAACATTGTGTGCTCCTTGGGTATATCGATGGACACAGGGGAGGGGCCCCCCTGTGTCCGGATTTCACGTTCTGATGGCGAATTTAGCCGGCTTTTTGACCATAGGCTGTGCCCCAGCCCCAGGCACCTGACCCAAAGCCACGTGATACCACACGTTCGCGGTAGATAGCCGATACCAGATCGCCGTCACCGGCCAGCAAGGCCTTGGTTGAACACATTTCAGCGCAGATTGGCAGTTTGCCTTCCGCAATACGGTTGCGACCGTATTTCTGGAATTCTGCAGCTGAATTGTCTTCTTCCGGGCCACCCGCACAGAACGTGCACTTGTCCATCTTACCGCGCGACCCAAAGTTACCGGCCTGTGGGTATTGCGGCGCGCCAAACGGGCACGCATAGAAGCAATAGCCGCAACCAATGCAAAGGTCCTTGGAGTGCAGCACGATGCCGTCGGCTGTCTGGTAAAAACAGTCGGTGGGGCATACGGCCATACAGGGTGCATCTGAACAATGCATACAAGCCATGGAAATCGACCGTTCGCCGGGCTTACCATCACCGATGGTGACAACCTTGCGCCGGTTGATGCCCCATGGCACCTCGTGCTCGTTCTTACAGGCGGTTACGCAGGCGTTGCATTCAATGCAGCGTTCCGCATCACAGAGAAATTTAACTCTTGCCATTTCTCAATTCTCCTTATGCTGCAGTGATTTTGCAGAGCGACGCCTTAGTCTCCTGCATTTGGGTGACGCTATCGTAGCCATAGGTCATTGCGGTGTTCGCGCTTTCGCCCAAAACAAAGGGGGCCGCCCCTTCGGGGTATTTATCGCGCAGGTCCTTACCCTGGAAATGCCCGCCAAAGTGGAAGGGTAAGAAGGCCACGCCTTCGCCCACCCGCTCGGTGACCATTGCCGCGACCTTGATTGCACTGCCTTCCGGCCCTTCAACCCAGACCTGCTGACCATCACGGATGCCGATGTTGTTGGCATCCCGCGTGTTGATCTCAACAAACATATCCTGCTGAAGTTCCGCCAGCCAAGGGTTGGAGCGGCTTTCATCGCCCCCGCCTTCGAATTCCACCAAACGACCAGAGGTCAGGATCATTGGATAATCCTTGCTAAAGTCATTTTTCTGGATCGATTCATACAGGGTTGGCAGGCGGTAGGCCTGTTTGTCCGCATATGTAGGATAGTCTACGACCAGATCACGGCGATTGGTGTATAGCGGTTCCCGGTGCAATGGCACAGGATCCGGGAAGGTCCAGACCACGGCACGCGCCTTGGCATTACCAAATGGCGCACATTCGTGACTGATCGCCACCCGCTGAATACCGCCCGAAAGGTCGGTTTTCCAGTTGGTCTTGTCACCCACACCCGCTTGGATTGTTGCCATTTCTTCTGCCGTCAGTTCGCTGTCCCAGCCCAGTTCTTTGAGCATGGCCAGTGTGAATTCAGGATAACCGTCCTGAATGTCAGACCCTTGGGAATAGACACCTTCTGCCAACAGGTTCACCCCTTCACGTTCCACACCAAAGCGGGCGCGGAAGGTCAGACCGCCTTTTGAGACAGGCATAGACATGTCGTAAAGGTTGGGCGTGCCCGGGTGCTTCATGTCAGCAGTGCCCCAGCACGGCCATGGCAGACCGTAATATTCACCATCTGCCGGGCCACCGATGGCCTGCAACGTGGTTTTGTCAAAGGTATGCTGATTGGCCATGTGCAGTTTGATGCGTTCCGGCGATTGCCCGGTATAGCCAATGGTCCACATGCCGCCGTTATATTCACGGGTGATGTCTTCAATATTTGGCTGGTTTTCACCGTCCATACCGATTTTGCGGAACAACCGATCGGCAAAACCGAATTTGTTGGCAAACATCGACATGATCTCATGATCCGGTTTGCTTTCAAACACCGGCTCCATCACTTTGTCACGCCACTGAAGCGAACGGTTAGAGGCTGTCACCGAACCGCGGGTCTCATATTGTGTTGAGGCCGGCAGCAAGTAAACACCATCGGTGCGGTCATGCAGCACTGCGGAAACTGTTGGATACGGGTCGATGACGACCAGCAGGTCCAGTTTCTCCATCGCGGTTTTCATTTCCGCGCCGCGTGTCTGGCTGTTGGGCGCGTGGCCCCAAAGCACCATGGCGCGCACATTGTCGGGCTGGTCGATGTTTTCCTTATCTTCCAGAACACCGTCAATCCAGCGCGATACCGGGATACCTTTAAGGTTCATCAGGGATTTATCGGTTCCGTCGGCCGCTTTGATGCTGTCAAAACGCCCCTTGAGCCAGTCCAGGTCTTCTTCCCATACCCGGGCCCAATGTGCCCAGGCACCACCTGACAGGCCATAATAACCCGGCAGTGAGTGGCTGAGGATACACATATCTGTGGCGCCCTGCACGTTGTCGTGGCCACGGAAAATGTTGGTACCACCACCGGCGACACCCATGTTCCCAAGGGCCAGCTGCAAAATACAGTAAGCACGGGTGTTGTTATTGCCCGTGGTGTGCTGGGTGCCACCCATGCACCAGATCAGGGTGCCGGGGCGGTTATTGGCCAAGGTGCGGGCGACCCGCTCCATCTGGCTGCCGGGAACACCGGTGACCCGCTCAACTTCTTCCGGGTTCCATTTTTTAACCTCGTCACGGATCTGATCCATGCCGTAAACCCGGGTGCGGATGAATTCCTTATCTTCCCAGGCGTTTTCAAATATGTGCCACAGGAAGCCCCAGATCAATGCAACATCCGAACCCGGGCGAATACGGACGTATTCATCGGCATGGGCCGCGGTGCGTGTGAAGCGCGGATCACAAACGATCAACTGCGCATTGTTTTGTTCTTTGGCTTTCATCAGGTGCAGCAACGACACTGGGTGTGCTTCGGCCGGGTTGCCGCCGATTACCAACATCACTTTGGAATTGTGAATATCGTTGTAGCTGTTTGTCATGGCGCCGTAGCCCCATGTATTGGCCACACCGGCCACAGTGGTCGAATGGCAAATCCGCGCCTGATGATCCACATTGTTGCTGCCCCAATAGGCGGCAAATTTACGGAACAGATAGGATTGTTCGTTGTTGAACTTGGCAGAACCCAGCCAATAAACAGAATCCGGCCCACTTTCATCGCGAATGACACCCATCTGATCGCCGATCTCATCGATCGCGGTTTCCCAGGAAATGCGTTTCCATTCGCCGTTTACTTTTTTCATCGGATACTTCAACCGGCGCTCGCCATGGGCGGCGTCCCGGGCTGATGCCCCTTTTGCGCAATGGGCGCCAAGGTTGAACGGGCTGTCAAAACCCGGCTCTTGCCCGATCCAGACACCATTATCCACTTCGGCCATCACGGTGCAACCGACGGAACAGTTACAGCAAACCGATTTAACGGTTTTAACCGCATCATTTACGGCATCTGCAGTTTGCGCCTGTGCGACGGTGCCGCCAAAGGCGCTGAACGAAGCCAGGCCACCTACGGCCAGACCGGACCCACGCAAAAAACTGCGCCGGTCTACCGATTTTTCGGCGATATTTGACAAGAGGCTTGTCCGCTGGGGGCGTCTCGCAACCCCGTTGGTCTTTTTCCTCAGCATTATCTTCTCCCTGTTTTGGGTTATTTAGATTTTCGTTTCCGGCCGTCGGGCGTCACGCAACCATTGGCCTTCTGCAAAAAAATCCCTTAAAATTTAGCTGTTTCAAAATAGGCTTTTGTGTGCGCCGTATCGCGCAGACCGCTGCCGTTTTCTTCAAGCTCTGTCGCTTGTGCTGCGGTGCCTGTGGCTGCGGCAACGGCGACTGCCGGTGCTGAAACGGCGGCGAGCTTTAGAAAGCTGCGGCGGCTGTTTTCGGCGCTTTGTTCTTTCTTACCCATGTGGTTTCCTTTCTGTTGTGGCCCGATGGGCCGGTTCAAACGGGGGTCAGCCCGCATCCATTCGAAACGCTTCGCGTTCGATCTCTATGAAAGCTTTGCCGGCGCTGCCCACAGGGGCATAAAACACCGACGATTTTGCTGCTTCCAAATCTGAAAAGAAATGCTCGGCCCAGGAGCCGATGTGTTTGTTAAAGAATGTCGCCTGCTTTTCCAGTGAAACGGTTTCGCCAAATCGTCCGATGATCATTCCGCCCATCATTTCCAAAAGGCTGGCGATATTGTCTTCCGGTTCATACACATTTGGTGCCCGGCTTATGCGCAGACCCGCCATGTCTTTGCGTAACAGCGCCAGCGGTTTTTCGTTCAGAAACCCGGTCAGGTAAAAACTGATATAGGGCAGCAATTCGCCGCGACCCAGCCCGATGAACAGGGCGGTGAATTCGCTTTCAACGGCCCTGGCTGTGGTGGCCTTGGCCACGCGGGCCATAGCATTAATAGCTTCGCCCATGGGGCTGTCGTCACCGGTCAGGGCCGCGGTTTTGCCTAAGGTGTCTTTGCCGGGCGGACCTGCCAAAAGCAGGCCAAGAAAGTGGTACATATCCGCGCGCAGGCGGTCTTCTTCACTGATATTGATTGTTGGTGCGGTGGCGTTCATGTTATTTCCGTTTCTGTTGCAACGGGCCCTGGGCCCGCTGCAAAAACAAATTGCATCCGGCGACGTGGTGCAACAGCGATTGGCGCCTCTTGGCTCACCAGCGTCTTGGCTGTGGTGTCATCGGTTTTCAGTGCTTTTTGTTCGGCCAGCAGATCAGTATTTTCTTCGGGCAAAACTGTTTCGTCCGTGGCATCCGTCGTTTCAGCAACCGGGTCTTGGGCGTTTTGTGGCAATTCTTCTTTGTCCGGGACCAGGCCCTTGCCGACGCGGTAAAGGGTTTTTACCACCGTCAGCACATCGTTTTTTCCGGTGAAATCTTCGCCATAGTCCACCAGCATATCCACATTCGCCAGAACCGGATCGCTGGTCCACAGTTTGCGCAAAGCACGGTTTCGCAATGCTGCTGGTACTGTCGCCTTCATAAAGACACTGAAATCATCGCCAGCCTGCATGTTATCGGGGTTCGGCAGATCAAGTTCCGCCAATACCTTATCCTCAGGTTTTTCGGCAAGCGCGGCATGCTGGTCAGCAATCACCGCATCCCGTTCAGTCTTGGCGTCGGCTTCTGCTTCTGCCTGTACGGCGGCTTTTCTGTCGGCCCAGGCGCTCAATGTACGGCTTCCCGTTTGGTTGACGGGGCACGATAGACATCGGCCACCTGACGCACACGGGCGTCACCGATGCCATCTTCGATCTGATCAATGCGCCGCTTGTCCCGACGCCGCTTGACGAATTTTTCTTCCTTGTGATGTTTGTTCACCCATTCGTGCACCAGCGCGTTCAACGCCGGCGGCATTGGTACAAGTTCAACTATATCTTCGCCATTGTCAGCGTAGTCCTGCCCGTCAAATGGGGAGGCGGTGGCCAGCACCACTTCAAGGCCGCTTTCAGTGTCATCACATTCGCGCATGATCACATAAATCGACGGAACTTTGGTTGACAGCTCGGTCAGATAGGCCTCGGTGTCAGTTCGGTGTAATTCCAATGGCACGGTTGCTGCATGGTATTCTATCACATCACCTTCACGGCGCAGCTCTTGCCAATTGGCAGGGCCGGCCCCGGGAAGCACCGCAACCGCCCGCCAAACCCACTTTGCCCAACGAGTCATGCCCGGAGATTTCCGAAGCACGATGCCCAGCGGCACTGTCAGGGTCTTTTGTGGCATTGGGCCTCCCGGTGAAGTCTGGACATAGTTTGCCCATGTTTTTGTTCACGATGACAACATCAATTTGGTTAGCACAGACAAAAATGAACCAAGGTCAATTTTACTGCCAGAAATGGACATTTAGACCTGTCAAAATCACCCGCTGTTCAACTTGGGACAATTAGTCCACATGTTGAATATCCGAGTGTTTTACTTAGTTAATTCGACAACGCTATCTAACGAATCACCGACCGGCAATTTCGGCGAGAAAATGCTTTACTCGGTTGCAGAATGCGGCCTAGTTGGATCGGGGACTTTAGCTAAGCTTTCCATAATAACGGGGAAATGACGTGTCTAACACATTGATTTTATGTGATTGTTCTGGAAGCCAGCCGATTGATGCCAAAAGTCTGGGCAAGGCAACCGGTCTTGGCTGCTCGCGTGTGCACACTGCCCTTTGCACCCGGGAACTTGGCGATGCTACGGCCCTGATCAAGGGTGGAGGTGCGGTGATTGCCTGCCAGCAGGAGCGACAGGTTTTTGAAGAAATCGCCGAAGAGCTGGGCGTTGAGGCACCAGATTTTGTCGACCTGCGCGACCGTGCAGGGTGGTCAGATGACGCGGATAAATCGGCGCCAAAAATGGCGGCTTTGGTGGCGGAATCCCTGCTGGAACCGCCGCCTGTAAAAATGCTGGATATTGAATCATTTGGGCAATGCCTGATCATAGGCACCGAGGGCCCGGCGCTGGAAGCTGCGGCGCAGTTGACCGATCATTTGAACGTCACCGTTCTGCTGGAGACTGGTGATGACATTCCGGCAAATCGCGGATTTGATGTGGTTTTGGGCAGGCTTCGCCGGGCAAAAGGGGCGTTTGGAAATTTTGAAGTTGCAATAGATGCTTTGCAACTGGCCGAGCCCGGCGGGCGTGGGCCACAAGGATTTGCGCCGCCCCGTGACGGTGGCAAAACTGAATGCGATCTGATTGTTGATCTGCGCGGTGCGACGCCGCTTTTCCCCCATAAACGGGATGGGTATTTGCGGGCCGATCCGAATAACCTAAATGCTGTGGCGAAGGTAATTATTGAAGCTTCACAACTGGTTGGGAGTTTTGACAAACCCTTTTACGTCAGTTACGACGCCAATATTTGTGCCCATATGCGGTCGGGTATTTCGGGCTGTTCCAACTGCATCAATGCCTGCCAATCCGGTGCTATTTTCAGCGATGGCGAAGGCGTCAGGATTGAACCTAACATTTGCGCCGGATGTGGCGATTGCAGTGCTGTGTGCCCAAGTGGTGCCATTACCTACACCGTGCCGCCGATTTCGTTTCAGCTGAAGCGGCTGGAAACCCTGGCCAGTACCTATCGCGGAGCAGGTGGCGAAGCGCCACGCCTGCTGGTGCATGACGACCAGTTTGGCGATGAAATGATCTTGCTTGCGGCGCGGTTTGACCGGGGCCTGCCTGCCGATGTCATCCCGTATGTTGTCGAAAGCCTGGCCGGATTTGGCCATGGGGAAATGCTGGCGGCACTGGGGTGCGGGTTTGCGGCTGTTGATGTTCTTTTGACCCCGAAAACCGACCGCACCACGCCGGATGCAGAATTGGCACTGGCATTGGCGATCAGTGGGAATACGTCGATCCGCCTGTTGGATGTGACCGACCCCGACGCGCTGAGTGTTGCGCTTTATGATCAGAATGTTGGCGCGCCGATTGCTGCGGTTTTGCCCATTGGCGACCGCCGGCAGGTGACCCGGCTGGTGGCCAAAGCCCTGCATCGGGAAACCGATACGCCGATTCCGTTGCCCGAAAATGCACCCTATGGCGCGGTGGTTGTGGATCAGGACGCCTGTACTTTGTGCCTTGCCTGCGTGTCGCTGTGCCCATCCGGTGCATTGCTGGACAATGAAGACGCCCCACAGCTGCGGTTTCAGGAAGATGCGTGCCTGCAATGTGGCATCTGTACCCATGCCTGCCCGGAAAACGCGATAACCCTGAAACCACAGCTTGATCTGTCAGACGCGGCATTATCGCAAGTAGTGCTGAACGAAGAAGAACCTTTTGCCTGCATATCCTGTGGCGCATTGTTTGGCGTGAAATCCACCATTGACCGGATCATCGAACAACTTGCCGGCAAGCATTCCATGTATGCGGATTCAGATAGTGGAAAACTGATCCAGATGTGTGACAAATGCCGGGTCGAGGTGCAATTCTTAAACGAAACCAACCCTTTTCAGGCAGCGCCGCGCAAACCTACCCGGACCACGGATGACTATCTGAAACGGCGGGACCATTGATGCCCAATTTGGTACAATCGGCAAACCACTGTTTAGTTCTCGGACAGTGGCGCGCCAAGATCGGCGGGTGGTATCGTTCCGACATAGGTCAGGATATCTTCGACCTGCTGAACCGTCAGGAACACCGGAAAATTGGCCGGTGGGCTGTTGGGGGAAAACGGTTCGGTAACATCCTCAATCTGGACAATCGACGGGTGCGGATTGCGCAGGTAGAAGGTTTCAAATCTTTCCTGCCAGTCCTTCAGGCTACGCAGCAAGGCAAAAGACGGGGTCGAGCCGATGCCCTTCATCAGGTTACGCTTGTCCACCACATGGCAACGCCCACAATTCGCAAGGGACAGGGTTTCACCACGCGCCAGATCGCCTTGGAAAACCGGGGCAATATCCGCCACTTCGGCAAGGTCGGCCGCGGTGAATACTGCCGTGCCGTCAATCTGAAACTGCTCAATCGTGCGCCTGCCGATGTCCGAAGTAAGCCAGTCCAAAAAACGTTGCGCTTTGTCAGCGCGCGCCCCGGCTGCGTTGCTCAGGTCCAGATAAAACGTTTCCCCAAGCCCCAGCATAATCTGTGTTCCGGCCCCGGTATTCAGGCTGGCATCGGCGCTGTCTGCGTCAATTACAACCACTGGCCGAACCCGGGTTTTGAGCGAAAATCGCGGCAACAGGAACTTCAGGAAGCCGTTGTTTTCCAGGGCGGCGGGGCTGCCAAGGGAGAAATCCTGCGCACGGGCCGGGACAGTGCCAAACAGCAAAACAAGGGCGATTACAACAATGTATTTCAAGATGGCGGGTCCACAAATTTGAATTGGGCCCAAGCTAGATGCGAAGAAAACTCTCTGTCAACACGGTAAAAAAGGCGAAAATTATGAGCGACGATTTCAACATGAGCATGCGGAAGTTCCTGAAACAGGTTGGTGTGACATCACAGCAGGAAATTGAAAAGGCCCTGCGCAAAGCCGGCGATACCGCGGGCAAGAAATTTGCCGCCAAGATGGTGCTGACAATCGAAGAGATCGGTCTGGAACATGTGGTCGACGGCACCATCGAGGGTCAGGCATAGGGGCGCAAAATGGCTGATCGCGATTCGGTACTGGCGGCACTGAAAAATGTGGAAACGCCAGCGGGTACAGATATTGTCAGTGCCGGTATGGTCAAGGCGTTGACCGTTGATGACGGTGCAGTACGCTTTGTGCTTGAGGTGCCGGGTGCGCAGGCCAAGGTGTTTGAACCGGTTTGCGCCGCAGCACAGGCCGCTGCCGGGGCGGTGAAGGGTGTAAAATCTGTATCCGCAGTGATGACGGCCCATAGCAGCCCGACCCCGCCACCTGATCTGAAACCAAACCGCAAATCCGAACCCGAGGGCCCGCAAAAAATTCCGGGCGTGGACAGGATTATCGCCATAGCCTCGGGCAAAGGCGGGGTTGGTAAATCAACCCTGTCGGTCAATCTGGCGGTGGCATTGGCGGTTGAGGGCAAACGCGTGGGCCTGCTGGACGCGGATGTTTTTGGCCCTTCGCAACCGCGCATGCTTGGCGTGTCCGGGCGACCGGCTTCGCCCGATGGTAAAACCATTCTGCCGCTGCGCAATCACGGCGTTACCATGATGTCGATTGGCCTGATGACCAACGAGGATGAGGCCGTGGTTTGGCGTGGTCCGATGCTGATCGGGGCGCTGCAACAGATGCTCAATCAGGTGCAGTGGGGCGCGCTGGATGTGCTGATCGTCGACCTGCCGCCGGGCACCGGAGACGTGCAAATGACACTGGCACAAAAAGCGCAGGTTGATGGGGCAATCATTGTCAGCACACCACAGGATGTCGCGCTGATCGATGCCCGCAAAGGCATTGATATGTTTAAGAAACTTGGCACGCCGATCCTGGGAATGGTGGAAAACATGTCCTATCAGATCTGCGAAGAATGTGGCCACCGGGGGCATCCGTTTGGCCATGGTGGCGTGGCCGATGAAGCCAAGAAATTGGGCGTACCATTATTGGCGGAACTGCCGCTGCATCTGGATATTCGTGTTGCATCCGACAGCGGTGCACCTATCGTTGTGTCAAAACCAGACAGCCCGCAGGCGCAGGCGTTTCGCAATCTTGCCAAGCGGCTGATCAAGGATGGCACCCTATGATCGACGATATTTTTGAAGCCCCAATGCCGGCTACTTTCCCGCCGCTGTTTACCGGTGAAGCGGTTAGCGGCACCACCGACCCTTTTGCCAAAGCCTGCACCCAGGCGATGATCGGTGTGGATGCCGGATTGCTGGTGCACAGTATCACGCCGGACCAAATCCGCGCGGCCATTGTTTTTGCCCCCGAGACCCCACTGGAACAGGCGATGGTTGCCCTGATTGCCTGCGGTGTCGGATTTCAGAACGCTATGGGGGCGTTGGCCCCGCCCGAGGTCGGTGTGCATCTTGGCTGGCAAGGTGAAATCTACGTTAATGGCGGGCGCTGCGGACGTTTGCAGGTGGCGGCATCAGGTACTGATCCGAAGGCCGAACCGAATTGGCTGGTGGTTGGGCTGGAGCTTGACCTGCTGCCCCAAGGTGAGGGCGAAACCGGCGACAACCCGAACGAGACCTGCCTGATGATGGAAGGCTGCGGCGATGTTTCCCCTATTCGTCTGTTAGAATCCTGGTCGCGCCACACTTTGGTCTGGCTGAACGATGTTGAAAACGAAGGTTCCCGCGCCCTGCATGAACAATGGCGCGGGCTGGCAAAAGGCGTTGGAGAGGTCATTACGTTGTCATTTTCTGACGCCCCTATGGGTACATTCGTTGGCATAGATGAACAGTTCGGCCTGTTGCTGAAGGTTGAAACAGAAACGCGACTGATCCCACTTTCCAGCGTTCTTGAATTAGGAGAAACGCTTTGAATCTTGCCCGCGCCATTCATTTTGACGAAAGCGATACATTGGTTTTTCACAACCCGGCCCGTACCGGGGAATGGACCATTTCTGGCGGATTTGAGTTTTCAAACTGGGGCGAAGGCGATCTGACTGGTAAGGCCCGGCAGGCCTTTGCCAATGGCTGGCTGGGGTTGGAAACATTTGGCCGTGTCACATTCGTTGCCGTCACCAAGGTGGAAGCTGTTGAATATGAGGGGTTGATTGACATGCTGGCTCAGCATTTCGTCGACATCTACGGTGCACCCTCGGTTGACGCGGCGCGCCCTGTTGCGGTTGATGAACTGGGCCATATGGTTGAATTGTGCGAAGGCCATGACCCCAATACCCTGTTGACTGTCATGCGGGAATTGTCCGATGCAGGCGTATCCGAGGCTTACCGTGTTATTGAAGCGCCTGATGCCGACCTGGATATACTAGCGGTACATGGGGATCTGGAATAGCCGTCGGTTCCGGACCATTGGTTATTGTGTGGCATTAAATGTGAACAGGTGCTCACCATTGATGGTGTAGCCATTGATCAACCCGGCAGCTTTTTTGCCGGTCAACCAGGTTTCCAGTTGCATTGCTGAACGGTAATTCACATGGGGCCAAAGCACGGGGTTAACCGGAATATAGGCGTATTGATTGAACAGCACGGGATCGCCCGTGAACAGCAGGGTCAGGTCACCCTTGTTACCGAAATTCAGCCAGCTGGCCCGATCGGAAAAGGTATAGGCATTCATGCCACTGGCGGTGTTGAGCGTTGCGCCCATACCGGATCCGGCGGCCCGATACCAAGACCCTTCAGGAACGATTCCGGCTTGGGACCATAGTTTCATTTCTTTCTTGTTGGTGCCGCTTTCGTCGCCACGGCTGACGAATGGTTGCATTGTTGCCGCGATATTTTGCAGGGCTTCAACAGCGTCCTGGGCGGTTTCCACTTTCGCCGGATCATCCGACGGGCCGACAAAGACGAAATCATTAAACATGATCTCACGCCGATGCGTGCCAAAGCCTCCAGCGATAAATTTGTCTTCGGCGGTGCGGGAATGGACCAGAATGGCGTCCACATCGCCGGCTTCGCCCAACCGCAGTGCCTGACCTGTGCCGACGACGATCAGTTCAACATCCAGATCAAGATCGGCTTTGATTTCCGGGAGCAGAATTTCGGAAAGACCTGAGTTATAGAATGAGGTTGTAACCGCCATTTTCAGGGTTTCAGCCTGGCTGGCTGTGGCCAGGAAAACCGTTATGATCAAGGTTTTCAGGTGGAACGTCATTCAACAATGTCCCCTTTGACAAAGGCCCCTGCTTCCGGCGTTGCGGGGGACGAAAAAAATGCGTTTGCAGCACTTGCCTCATGCACAAGCCCCTTGTGCATGAAAATCACATCCTGCGCCAAGCGCCGCGCCTGTCCCATATCATGGGTCGACATAACCAGTCGGGTTCCGCGTGTCTGTTCCGCAAGCAGCAGGGTTTCAATTTCGCGCGTTGCACGGCCATCAAGATTGGCGCAGGGTTCGTCCAGAAACAGCAATTCGGGTTCTATTATCAGCGCCCGCGCCAGTGACAGCTTTTGCTTCTCGCCACCCGACAGCAAAGGCGCCCAACTTTCCAACAATTCGCCCAACCCAAATCGAATGGCATAGGATTGAGCTTTGTTTCTGGCCTCGGTTTTGTCCACACCCTGCAGCCGTAAC
Source organism: uncultured Marinosulfonomonas sp. (assembly GCA_964514925.1). GTDB lineage: Bacteria > Pseudomonadota > Alphaproteobacteria > Rhodobacterales > Rhodobacteraceae > NVTR01. Next base: position 12,178 of record CAZETX010000030.1, on the reverse strand, counting down.
GGATAGGCAATACTGTCAACCACCCGGCGACGCATCATAATCGGGGATTGGAATACAAAGGCTTGTCGGCGCCGCGCCACAGCGTCAGGCAATGCCCAGTTTACACTGCCGCCAGAACATCTTTGCAAGCCGTGCATCAAGCGCAACAGCGTGGTTTTTCCCGCACCATTTGGCCCGATTACAATGGTAAATCCTACGCCACCCAAGGTCAGGTTCACCGGGCCGACCAGCTTTTTACGGCGCATATGGGCGGTGGCGTCGGCCAGCGTTAGGGGCAAAATACTTACCATGTACCGGCCCGCTCGGTTTTGCCGACGATGTGGATCACGAGATTGATCAGCACCGCCAGAACGATCAGTACCAGCCCCAGGCCCATGGCAAATGCAAAGTTACCCTTGCCGGTTTCCAGTGCAATGGCCGTGGTCAGAACCCGGGTAGCATGTTCAATATTTCCGCCAACGATCATGATGGCCCCGACTTCGCCGATGGCGCGGCCAAATCCCGCCAGAGTCGCCGTCAGCAAGGCGCGTTTGCCATCCCAAAGTAACGCCTTGATCCTTTGCGCCCGGCTGGCATTCATTGAGATCAACAGATCATGGTATTCGGCCCAGAGATCACGGATTGTCTGGTGGCTGATTGAGGCAATTAGCGGCGTTACAATGATCACCTGCGCGATGATCATCGCCCATGGCGAAAACAGCAGACCAAATCCGCCCAGTGGCCCGGCCCGCGACAATGCCATATAAACGAACAGCCCCACCACCACCGGGGGCAACCCCATCAGCGCGTTCAGAACCGCAATCACATAGCGGCGCAACCAGAAACGGTTCACCGCCAACCAGGCCCCTATGGGCAGCCCGATGACCGACGCAATAATCACCGCAGTAATGGTCACCCTCAGCGACAAAAAAATGATTTCGTAAAGGTCTGGATCAAAGAAAATTATCAATGTCCAAGCGTCCCAGAATCCCTGCCCAAAACTGTTCATCCGGCCAGACCAGTATGGGCGGCAATGAAATCAGCGATGGTTGGAATATCGTTGATATCCAGAACCGGAATTTTCAATTGGGGCGTTTCATACCCGGCAGCCACCGCCGTTATCTGCGTGGATTCCAATGCCAGAAGCGGGCGCTTTCCGGGGGTCAATGCGGCTTCGATCTTGGGGTGTTCAGCGTGTTTGTACCCTTCGATCAGGACCAGATCGACCGGGGCCATCTGTGACAGTAAATCCGACAGCGGCGGTTCGGCGCCACCGCGCAATTCCTGCATCAGTGCCCAACGGTTGGCAGAGGCCAGTAACACCTGTGTCGCCCCGGCTTGCCGGTGGCGGAAACTGTCTTTGCCGGGCTGGTCGACATCAACATTATGGTGGGCATGTTTGATCGTTGATACGGTGATCCCGCGGTGGCAGAATTCAGCCACCAACCGCTCCATCAGTGTGGTTTTACCACTGTTCTTCCAGCCTGTTATGCCAAACACCCGCATTTTTGAACCGGTCACGGGTTTTGCCGCGAACTGCGTTTTGGTTCTGACTTAACATTGGCCATATCCGCATCCCAAATCAATCGGTCTTCGCCGCTAAGGCAAATGAACCGCTGCCCGCGCATCCGCCCGATCAGGGTCAAGCCGACCTGGCGGGCAATTTCCACACCCCAGGCGGTAAAACCCGAACGCGATGCCAGCACCGGTATTCCCATCAACGCAGTTTTAATGACCATTTCTGAAGTCAGCCGCCCGGTAGTATACAGGATCTTGTCTGCCGCTTCTGCATTTTCCATCACCATCCAGCCAGCAATTTTATCCACCGCATTGTGGCGGCCAACATCTTCCATATAGACCAGCGGCTGATCCTGTTTACACAGAACCGACCCATGGATCGCCCCGGCCTCAAGGTACAGGCTGGGGGTCGTATTGATCCTGTGGGCCAGACCATAAAGCCAGCTGGTGCGGACCCTGGCCCGGGGCAGGGTCATACCGTCCAACCCCTCCATCATATCACCGAATACTGTCCCCACGGCACAACCGGAGGTGCGGGTCTTTTTCTTCAGTTTGTCTTCGTAGTTGGTATTGCGGGTGGTGCGGACAATCACCGATTCAATTTCTTCGTCAAAATCAATTCCGGTAATTTCATCATCGCTTAGCAACATGCCCTGATTGCGCAAATATCCGACGGCCAGAAATTCAGGATAGTCGCCGATTGTCATTGCCGTCACAATTTCCTGCTTGTTCAGATAAATCGTGAGCGGCCGTTCTTCCACAACATTGATTTGCTGTCGCGTGCCGTGCTGGTCCGTCCCCGAAACTGAGCGTGTTAGTTTTCCAGCGCCGGGAACAGGCGCAATAATATAGTCCGAACTTGACATCCACACCCCATTTCATTGCCGTTGCCAATTCGCTACCGCACCCGTGCCGAGGTGTAAAATGCTTTCGGAAGCCCATTGTTGTCATACTGTTTCGCGTGGACAATTTGGCCGTATCCTGTGGGCCGTCAAAGTCTAAACTGGTAATTTTGGACACATTGTCATGCTTAATCCCAGACCGAAACATCGAAGGATGCGTCATATGCGGAACTTGCGGCCGTGCTGATCCGGCGAATGAAGTGTCAATGACCGACACCCTAACCAGTGCCAAGGCGGTTTGAAGGGTGTGGCGTGGTGGCGCTTAAACTGATGCCCAGGAAATGACTGTGTAAATTTCAGCCGCGGCGGGTTATTAATATTTCGCGGTTACCAAAGGGAAAATTATGGTGCCCTGGCCAGATCCGGGTGTCCGTATGCCTTTGGGTAGGGCATTGGTCTGAATGGTCCAAGCGGCACCACGTTGTTCCAGGAGCGGCCGAAATACCCCTGGCGACAGTGATCCAGAGAATTGCTTTCAACAACACCTGGCATCGCATAGACCCGGCACAGCCAGCGCCACAGGTGCGGATAATGCAGAATTTTGGCACCGTTCAGCTTCATTCGCAGATAATAGACCGGGTCATGGCGGTAGAGCGTCGGGAAAAGTCGCAGGTCAGCTTCGGTGAAAAAATTGCCGGTCAGGAATGGCCGGCCATCCGCCGCAAGCAGCGTTTCAAGGGTGGACAACATATTGAAATAGGCTTCAAACGCCGCTGCATAAACCACCTGATCCGATGAAAACCCCGCCTTGTAAGCGCCGTTGTTAATGTTGGTGTAAATATTCTTGTTCAGGGCATCAATATTTTCGCGCAGCTCGCCCTTGCGCGGATACAAGTCAGGACGATCAGCATCTGAAAGGGAACTTCCCAACGCCTGCGCAGTATCGTTGAGCATTCGGATGATCTCTGCGCTTTCATTGTTGACGATCCGTTTGGTTTTCTTGTCATAGAGTACAGGCACAGACCCTTCGTCAGATCCCTGAGCCGCGTAAATCTGCTTTACCAGCCTAAAATTTTCACCCGTGGCGGTTTCGTTTGTACATTCGGGAAATGGCGCGCCCGTTAACGTAGAAATGCGGGTTGGGTTGAATTCCCACAGGTTCGGTGCGACCGGATCATCATCACTGGTCCGGCTGGGGTAAACAACGTCCAGCGAAATGCTGTTTTGCAAGCCAAGCAGGTTTCGTGCCAGTGTGACGCGGTGACACCAGGGGCAATTCAGCGCCACCACCAGATGATATCGGCCAGTTTCAGCCGGAAAGTCCGCATCACCCAAAACACCGCGAAAGCCGCTGACCCCCCTTACAAATTCGCCTCTTTTGCGACGTTGATCAGCGTCGGTCTGGCTTTCCTGAACAGATTTATCAATCTTCGGGTTTTTCATTTTATGTTCCGTTATCCCCGTAGCCGATGGTGCAAAATAATCGGTACCGCCAATTCTTCTTCATCGCCTAAATGCCGCGTCAGAAACGCTTCGATGGTCTTAGCGATGCCGTGCAGATCGCCCGCCTCATTGCGAAGCTGTTTCTCATCCAGTTGTGCCAGTTGTATGACACGGGTGGCGGATTTTGAAAAACAATCAAGGACGACATCCAGTTCCTGATGGTCTTTTTCCAATATTTCCAAGCCAGCATCAAACCGCGGATCAGCGGCAGACAGTTCAGGGAAATAGCTGTGATCTTCCCAGCCATGGTGGCCATGCAGGTTCCGAACCATCATATTACCGTAATGGGACAACCTGGCTGCGAATTCATGCGCATCGCGGGAATTATCCAGATAGAGTTCGGTTTCAGAACGGATAATCTGGCCCAATTGGCGAAACATCTTATGCGCCCCCAGCCAATGCTCGGTTTTTTCCCTGAACCCGGGATGTGCCTGCCAGGTATCGCGCGGATAGGCATCCAGAAGAACACGCATTTCCGCGGGCATCTTGTGCTTACGGATGTCAAAAACCCGGGCCATGTGCGTCATCCCTTTCCACTTAGGCCAGCAAAACGCACACCGCTTAAATCGGCCATTTCGCGCTTCCAGGTGGTGATGTCATCGGGGCGGAAATCCGACAGGTTGGCATGGCCACAGGCACGGGCCAGAACCTGCATCAGCTTTACCGAGGCGTCGAAATAGCGCGCCAGTTTTTCGGCACCAACCTGCACGTCCAGCCGTTTGCGCAGTTCTGGCTTTTGCGTGGCGATGCCAACAGGACAGTTGTTGGAATTACAGATGCGGGCCGCGATACAGCCCACGGCCTGCATGGCAGAATTGCTAAGCGCGATTCCATCCGCCCCCATGGCCATAGCCTTGGAAAAATCTTCGGCAACCCGTAAGCCGCCGGTGATGACCAGCGTCACCTCGCGCCCGGATTTAGCATCCAAATGAGCGCGCGCGCGGGCAAGTGCCGGGATCGTTGGTACTGAGATATGATCGCGGAAAATAAGCGGCGCTGCACCGGTGCCGCCACCGCGACCGTCAAGGATGATGTAGTCGGCACTGGCAGCCAGTGCGAAATCAATATCATCCTCAATGTGGTTGGCCGAAAGCTTGAAGCCAATCGGAATACCACCGGAGCGTTCACGCACTTCATCGGCAAGTTTGCGAAAATCGTCTGGCGTGTGCAGATCGGGAAAAGTAGCCGGTGATATCGCTGGCTGGCCCGGTTCCAGCCCGCGCACTTCGGCGATTTTACCCATGACTTTGTCACCGGGTAAATGCCCGCCCGTGCCGGTTTTGGCACCCTGTCCGCCCTTGAAATGGAACGCCTGCACCCGTTCAGCCAATTCAGGTTTCCAGCCAAAGCGGGCTGAGGCCAATTCGTAAAAGTAGCGGGAATTTTCGGCCTGCTCTTGGGCCAACATGCCGCCTTCACCCGAACAAATGCCAGTGCCGGCCATTTGCGCACCGCGCGCAAGCGCTGTTTTGGCTTCTTCAGACAATGCGCCAAAGCTCATGTCAGAGACGAATAGCGGAATATCCAGTTGCAACGGCTTGGCCGCACGGGGGCCAATGGTGAGCGACGTGGTTACCTGCACATCATCCAACAACGGTTTGCGTGCCAGTTGGGCGGGCAATATCTGAATGTCATCCCAATGGGGCAGGTCTTTTCGCGGTACACCCATTGCCCCCATTTCGCCGTGATGCCCGAGTTTGGACAACCCATCCCGGGCCAATTCGTGAATGCGCGCAACGGTTGGTTCTTCGGGGGTGGGAACGGCCGCGGGTATGTCGGATTTTGGCACTGGCGCAGGGTCACCAGCCTTCAATTCACCGAGGCGCGCATGTGTCCCATCGCAAAACGGGGCATTGGCGCTGGATTTGCATTGGCAAAGAACCGCGCTTTTGGTTTTTTCTGCGGTGAATTTCAGTGGCGTGATACCGGTTCCCGCGTGAGACCCATCACAAAATGGCTGGCTCGCTGATCTGCCGCAGCGGCACCAATAGTATTCTTTGCCTGCTTCAAGCGCGACTTTCTTTGGAATTATCGCGGCGATAATCGGGACAGTTTTTTCAATCATTTTATGGGCCTTTCCTGCAGGGGATCCGGGGATATTGTACTTTAGGTTCAACCAAAGATTTACCGGTCTGTATTCTAAAGTGCATTTAACAATTGGGAACCGCCACGGTTGCGGCGGTTCCGGTGGGTTTTTGCCAGAATTAATTCAATTCATTATAGGCGGCTGGGACGTTCATACCGGGATGGACCCAACCAAACAGAGCATAGCCCTGAAAGTCGGGCATCTGAACGCGCGCGACTGTTTCTTCCAGACTTAGCCCGTCTGATATTGCGGCGGACACTTCGGTTTCGATTGCTGTCAGGTAATCCACACCCCATTTTATGGCGGCCGTATCTGTGACTGATCCATGACCCGGCACGACCTGAGTTTGAGCATCAAACGCGTTATAGATTTTTTGGAAAGTGTCGCGGGTTTCGATCAAATGCCCGTCCAGCAACCAAGGCACGGCGGGTGCCTGTGCAACAATTGCGTTGCCTGTCCACAGTACATTTGCGCTGGAAACTGAAACCAAAAGATCGCCACCCGTTTGGGCAAAACCATAATCTGCGATGTCGACAGTGATGCCGCCCAAATCAATCGACAGGGTGCTGCCTTCGCCCACCAGAATATCCGCGTCCGTCGCAACCACTTCTTCTATGCCCCGGCCTTCTCCAAAATTCTGGATCATGAAAGCTTTGTCGGGCTCAAGATACTCTGCGATATAGGCCGCGGCATTTTCGTGCTGAATGATGGTGATATTTTCGGGCAAGTACTGATTACCGTAAGCATGATCCCCATGATAACTGGTGTTTACAAGGTAGCGCACCGGCTGGTCAGTTTCTGCGGCAATCAGATTGAACAGTTGCGTATTCAGCCGTTGATTCAGCATCGATTCCACAACCAGAACACCTGCGTCACCAATCACAAAACCGCCCGTCGTGGCTATGGGAAAACCGGCTGTGGCCATTTCGCTGGCACCGGTTGGAATGACGGCAAATACACCATCGGCGAGTTTTTGGCTTTCAAGGACAACCGTGTTGCCGTCCCAGACGGGTTCCTGGGCTAGGGCAGTTGTTGCCAGCCCCACGGTAATGGCTGCGCCTAATATGAGATATTTCATAGAGTTTTCCTTTGGCTGATTAACTGGACATCACAGTTAGTATGCTCTAAATATTAGAACAAGGATCATTAAATAGATGGTAACGTTCTGATTAGGAGAACCTATTGGGCCAAGTTGAAGACCTGCGATTATTTGTCCACGTCGTTGAAAGCGGCAGCATTTCCAAGGCCGCAGACAAACTGCGGATCGCGAAATCTGCAGTAAGCCGGCGCCTGAGCCTGTTGGAGGAACGTTACGGCACACGCCTGATAGTTCGCATTCCGGGAGTTTGGAACGTTACCGAAACCGGGCATGAACTATTTCAGCGGGCAACGCGTGTGGTCGCGGATGTCGATGAGATTGAAGATGATTTTGCCAATACATCGGCTGACCTTACTGGCCCATTGAATTTGTCCGTACCCCATGATTTTGGGATTACTTTCCTAAGCAATGTGCTGATTGCATTCAAAGCCCGCCATCCTGAAATTCAGTTGGCCGTCGATTTTGATGATCGCACGGTTGATCTTGTCCGGGAAAATTATGATTTCACGATCCGTATAACGCCCGAACTGGCAAGCGGTATCTCAGGGGAGCGCATTGGCACGGTACAACATCGTTTGTATGCCAGCCCGGATTATTTCAAAAAACATTCTGACCCCCAATCATTGGATGAACTACGTCAACATCCACTTTTACATTTTCGCACGGCGCGCCGGGCAGTTTGGGATTTTGTGACCGACAAAGGCAAACCGCAATCGTTTGAATTTCAGCCTTTCCTGAATTCCAACAGTGGTGTTTTCCTGCTGGAAGCAACACTTAAGGGGCTTGGAATTGTCCGTTTGCCTGATTTTGTCGCCGCCAAGGCACATGCTGCCGGGCGGCTGGTTCCGGTTTTGTCTGGCCTGAACATTCCGGATTTAGGTATTTTTCTGGTTAACGGTGAAAACCGCCGCCTTAACAAGCGGATGCGACTGTTTGCTGCCGAAATAAAGCAGGCGTGTTTGTCAGGGGCAAATTGTTAAATCAACAACCCCTAGTATTTTTCTGAATTTTTTGAGTTTCGCGACCCTTATGTGACCACCAGGGCCATCATCGCTGAGCCGACACCGTAACCGGCCCACATCATCAGCATGGCTTTGCCGAAGAACGGCCAGCGTTTGAAGCCAAATAGGGCGATCATGCCACCCAAGATCAGGATTAGGTGGGTCAGGGCGACAAAGGCGAACAGTTGGTTGAAATAAACCCAGTCTGGTGTTGCCTCCATATACATTGGTCGCAAAACCCGGGCCATTGCACCCAAGGGGATCAGGATCAGGCCGGTAAGAATGAGGGGGATGATGCCGGGACCGGTTCTGGGACCGTCCGGGGCAGGGTCAGCGGGAGGTTGCCTGGGGCTGATGTCGTTGGGGGTGGCGGGAACAGGGCCTTTGATGCGGGACAGTCGTTCCTGAAAGGTATCGGTGCTCATATCTGCAGGCGTCCAGTTGGGGTTGATATGCGCCGGAGTATGGCGTGAAATCAGGCCGATATTGGGCGATTTCAGGTGGGTTGTGTGATGTTATGGGCGCAGCTATTTAGCCGGTTGACCAGGCGCGGGGCTGTTTCATGCCGGCGATTTTGCAGGCCTGTTTGACGTAGCCGTAGGGGAACAGTTCAAACAGTGCCGCCTTGGAGGCGGATTTGTCCAGCGCGTGGCGTTCGGCCAGAAACCGGAAGGCAAAACGCGCGTCGGGTGCGACGCCGTGTTCCGTAAGGGACTGGCGCATGAAATCAAGAAGCGCGTGGTGTTCCGGGGTCAGGGTGATGCCTTCCTGCGCGGCCACATGTTCGGCGAATGCAATGCTCCAGTTGTCCGGGTCGGTCAGGTAGCCATGGGCATCCACAGTGACGGTGCCGCCGGGCAGGGTGATCTGGGTGAGGGTGTCTGGACGTGTGCGCATGGGCTGGCTTTGTATGTGTCGGGGTATATCTGTCTGTTGTGACAATAGGAGTGTTTGAACGCAGTTTCAAATAAGCGTTGGTTTTCCTCAATCAGAATTGCATTGGAATTGCACCGGGTCACCGGTTGTGCCGGTAACAGGGTTGGAAACCCGGAGGCCGATGATGGGCACGGGCCGAACCGGCGGGGACAGAAATGTTTGGCACGACACCCCGTGGGCACCAAGTTGCAGGAAGACATCAATGAGGTTGCGCCCAAGGTGAAGATCATCCGGCTGCCGGGCAAGGGGGTTGCCAATTTTCACCGGGTCATGGGCGGGGCCAACAGGCGCGGATATTGTAGCTTAAAACCAGCCGGGACCAGCTGCAGGCGCTGCGCGGGATGGCTGGCATCGATTGCCTTTGCCGCCTATTCAGTTAACAAATCTGTAAATGGCGCACAAAAAAAAGGGCATCGGATCATGTTACAACAACCACTGCAATTATTGGATATCGTATTGGCAGGTTCTGCGATCGGGGCAACGGTGTGGTTCTTTTTCATCCAATCCCCGGTGTTGATCAACTTCATGGGCCGCGACAGGTTTGTGCCGGTTCAAATGCGGCTGACCAAAGTGTTGTTTGCGACGTTATCGGTGGTGACGCTGATCATCGTCGGGTTGTCGGTTTTGTTGGTGGGTTTGCGCTTTGGCGCCGTGCTGGGCGGTGCGGTGTTGGCGGCTGTGGCGGCGCTGGCGAGCCATTTTTACGTGGTGCCGCGGGCGCTGCGGGCCGGTGGCAAGGGGCGGCTCGAGGCGAAGAAAGCCGGGGACGAAGGGTCGGTGGCCGATTTCGCGGTTGAGGGGTCGGGGCCGTCAGCGAAGTTCTGGCACCAGACCGTGGTGGCGATGGTGGTGGTGATACTGGTGGGTCTGTTGGTGCATGTGGATGGGGTTTTGGGGGTTTAAGGCGGGGCTGAAATCACGCGCCCTGCGGTTTGCTGCACAAGAGCGTGCTGGTTGTTCTGACCGGACCAACAAAAAAGGGCGACTGAGGCCGCCCTTTTCGTCAAAATATGTTGGACACGCCGCGATGCGGATGCCCTGAATGCTTATACGAGGGCGATGTTGGTCGCGCTTTCGCGGCCGTCACGGCCAGCTTCGACGTCAAAGGTAACTTTTTGTCCGTCGTTAAGACCTGTCAGGCCTGATTGCTCAACGCCAGAAACGTGAACAAACACGTCCTTGCCGCCGCCATTTTCAGGCTCGATAAATCCGAAACCTTTAGTTGCATTATACCATTTCACGGTGCCATTGGCCATCGTGTGTACTCCTATTATGCTGCCCGCGTTGTGCGGCAGCCCGGCTATGTCAGTGCAATATCGAAAGACTGTAGCCGTATTGGAGAACAGTGGGTCGAGACAGAAATAACGTCGCAGGGGGCATATGACGGCTGTGGGGCGGGATTGCAAGGGGAAGAGGATTGGGGGTGAGCGGTGGGGTAAGGTGATTTCTCCCCTCTTACCGGTTGCTCATCGCGTTTATTTGTCGAGTCCAAGCAATTGTCGGGTTTGATCCCAATTGCGAAGCGCCGTTTGCAGGTCTCTATCGTCTGCGTCGACGTCCCCCGCCAGTGTATCCAAAAATTGTTGGGTTCCTTCTGTCGGGAATAAGGCCAGGACTGGGGAAATAATCAGGCGTTTTTCCTGGGACATCGTTGAGATCAGTTCGACGGAATTTGTGGTGTTCAACGAAATTGAAGCATGCCAGTCCCAAAAAGCCTGATCTGTGGCATTAAGTCCGGCACCGGTTTGAGATGTATTATTTGCATCGCAGCCATAGAACATATCGGTGAGCTGCATCATACAGGTGTCGTATTGATCGATAACAAAATAGGTCGCATTGTCGATCTGCCCGACAATCTGGCCTGATATTGAAAAAGTTTCACCTGAGGCGTCATCGCTGAGTACCTCGGTTACGGTGAGGTTCAGAATGGTGCCCACGGGATATACAAATTCCGGCAGGGCCACCGAACCGGGATTTTTAAGCGTCGCGGTTTCGCCCTCTGGGATGTCGAAAAGCCCACGGGTCTGATACCCGATTATTTCTGTTGCGTTGTCCTGCCCCTGCATTGCAGAGGCTGACAGAACCAGAACGACAAATGCGGCTGTCAGTTTGCGGTCTTGGAAATAGTGAAACATTTAAATCTCCTGCAAATACGGGGCACTTTAAGCTAGAAATTCAGTTTAGCGTACAAATTTCTTAAACTTCACTCGCTTCGGCTGCGCCGCATCCACTCCAAGCCGCCGCTTCTTATCTTCCTCGTAATCCTCAAAGTTGCCCTCAAACCATTCCACGTGGGCGTCGCCTTCGAAGGCTAGGATATGTGTGCAGATGCGATCCAAGAAAAACCGGTCGTGGGAAATCACCACGGCGCAGCCGGCGAAGTCTACTAGGGCGTCTTCGAGGGCGCGGAGCGTCTCGACGTCCAGATCGTTAGTGGGTTCATCGAGCAGCAGGGCGTTGCCGCCCGAGCGTAACAGTTTCGCCATGTGGACGCGGTTGCGCTCACCCCCGGACAACATGCCCATCTTTTTCTGCTGGTCGCCGCCTTTGAAATTGAACGCCGAGCAATAGGCGCGCGAGTTCATTTGCGCGTCGCCAAGTTCGACGTATTCCGAGCCGCCTGAGATTTCTTCCCAGACGGTTTTGCCAGCATCCAGTTCGTCGCGGGACTGGTCAACGTAGCTAAGTTGCACGGTGTCGCCATAGGTGACGGTGCCGGAATCCGGTTGTTCCTGGCCGGTGAGCATACGGAACAGGGTGGTTTTACCGGCACCGTTGGGGCCGATGACGCCGACGATGCCGCCCGGGGGCAGGCTAAACGAGAGGTCTTCGATCAGTTGTTTGTCGCCCATGTGTTTGGCGAGGCCTTCGACCTCGATCACCTGTGAACCCAGACGCGGGCCGTTGGGGATGATGATCTGGGCGCGCCCCAGTTTTTCACGCTCGGACTGGCCAGCGAGCTCATTATAGGCGTTGATCCGGGCCTTTTGTTTGGCCTGGCGGGCTTTGGCGCCCTGTTGCATCCATTCCAGTTCGCGTTCCAGTGTCTTTTGCTTGGATTTGTCTTCGCGGGCTTCCTGAGACAGGCGTTTGGCCTTCTGTTCGAGCCAGGCGGAATAGTTGCCCTCATATGGAATGCCCTGACCGCGGTCTAGTTCGAGAATCCAGCTGGTGATGTCATCCAGAAAATACCGGTCATGGGTGACGATCAGGA
>CAZETX010000029.1:14781-36912 GCA_964514925.1 uncultured Marinosulfonomonas sp. | reverse complement strand
TCTTGTTACAAAGTTTAAACATTTCCCCAATTGCCGCGAAATTCACCCCGGTTTACCCCTCGCCCGCCGCCCCCGCATCCGCTAGGATCACCGGCAAATGGACCACAAAATTTTCCTCAGCACTCTTGCACCCGACGTCAAAAACCGCCTGACCACCCGACAAAACCGCTCTTGCCTGCAACAGCTCGCCGCCCACCTCACGCTGATCGCCTTCACCGGCACCCTCATCACCCTGCGCATCCCATTCTGGCCCGTCATCCTGCTGCCCCACGGCATCCTTCTGGTCTTCCTTTTCACCCTTGAACATGAAGCCACCCACAAAACCCCGTTCGCCAGCAAGCAGCTGAACGAATGGGTTGGCCAAGGTATTGGCTTGATAATTCTGTTGCCTTTTGAATGGTTTAGGTACTTCCACCTGGCCCATCACCGCCACACCAACATCCCCGAAAAAGACCCGGAACTACTGGCAGGCGCCAAACCAGAAAACTGGTCTGCCTATATCAAACATGTCTCGGGCCTGCCCTATTGGGTTGGCATGATCCGCCAGATCATAACCAACGCAATTGGCCGAACCCACGCCGATTACATCCCCGCATCCGCCATCCCCCGCATCAAAAACCAGGCGCGCTGGGCGCTTCTGTTTTACGCGCTCGCGGCCCTCAGCCTCACCGCTTCTCCGCTACTGTTCTGGCTCTGGATCGCACCGATAATCCTTGGCCAACCTTTCCTGCGCCTGTTCCTTTTGGCTGAACATGGTCGCTGTAGCTTCGCATCTTATGTCTTTGAAAACACTCGCACAACCCAAACCAACCGTGCCGTCAGATTTCTCAGCTGGAACATGCCCTACCATGTCGAGCACCACCTGATGCCGGGTGTTCCGTTCCACAATCTTCCCCAGCTTCACCAGCTGACACAGACCCACCTGCGTGTCACCGAAAACGGCTATACCCGGTTCACCAAACGTTATGTTGCCGCTTTTTCAGACAACAAAACCAGCTAACCCCATCGCCACATTCGCGCGCGATTTTGACCCATTATCGCCCCAATGCTCTGACATTGTTACCTCTAAGCCACGCTGAGGGAACCAAGATGAGCACGATACGAACCGCTTTGCTATTTGTGGGAAACCCATCATTGGCAGTTGAGCATTTCGTCGAAAGCCTTGGTTCACGCCTTATTCCATTGGGTATAGGCGCCGAAGAAATCAGCCCCCGCACCGGCTCGATCATCAGCTTTCGCGCCGCTGGCCTCACCGTTTCCATCTCGGCCAACCAAACGGCCATGGCCGCCGAAAATTTTTCCGGCGCATTGGATTCCCCGCTTTCCAAACCAATGATCGGCGTCCTCAGCGACACCCTGACGCGCCATTCCCGTCACATTGAAATTACCGTTGGCAAACCCGATCCAAGCGACGATACCCCGGCGTCGTTCCTGACCCGCCTGCAAATTGCCCATGCCACAACCAGTCTTCTGGCTGAATGGCACATGCCCGCCGCAGTCTATTGGGGTCAATCAAATCAATTGGTTACCGGCGCGCAATACCTGCAGCTGACCAAAGAACCAACGCCCTGGGCGCTGTTCGCAAATGCCCGCATCACCTATGCTGGCGAAATTGATCAGATGGTACGACTGCACGGTATCCAACTTGATGAGGCCGCAGATTTCATCGGCCGCCCCATCAAATTTGTCGAAACGCATTACCAACTGGATCAGATCCACGCAGCCGCCTTGTCGTTCTTGCGCCATGCCGTCGATACCGGTACCCCCATTCCGGACGGCCAAACTTTTGGCCCGGAAGGCGGAAGTGTTTTTAAAGTCACCCATCGTGAAACCAGCGATGGTTTTCCAGACGGTATTTTCGAATTGTCGGTCGTCCATAGTGATGCCGACAAAGCCCGGGGTGTCGCTGCTCGCCCACCCCGGGCAAAAATTTATGCAAAAAGCGTTCCCTTGCCACCAATGCAACCATTGGATGGCATAGCCCCGCCCAATCCCAGGGAACGCACGCGCAGCATGGCAATCAGTTATCTAATGCTGGTCATTCTGCCCCCGGTTGGCGCTATCTTATTGATGTCCAACGCTATTTTTGGCTCAAACGTCTGGCGCACCGGCGTTGTCGCTTTGGCCAGCGTTGCATTTGCGGTTATTGTTGGCTCCTATACCTTTATGAAAAATGGTCAGGAAACAGCCCTTCTGCAAGAGTCCGAGTTGATACAATCCAATATTCTTTCAAAATAGTAACTACCCTAAAACCTGTCGAATAACCCCAATCTGGGTATCCGTCAGTGACTTTTTTTCAACCATGTAGGTGTGGATCGAAAAAACAACGGCCTGGCTGCGGGGCAATCGAAGAAGGCATTGTTTTTCCACCCTGAAATAGGGTGCATCAAGGTTCATCTTGGGTCTGGGATCACCCTCGGTGAATGGGGTAAATAAAGACGGACTTTCATAGAAAAAACCATTATTACGTGTCAGCGGATGGTCCACCCGGATATTATCAAACATCCGCTGAACCCGTCGCGCCAGGTCACTGCCATATTCATTAACCGGTGCATGTATCAATGACAGTGGGCGACCGATTTTTTCACTTAATGTCCAGCCAGCAGGAAAACACAAAACGGCACCGCTCAACACATGCTCGGTATCCGCCGCCTGCATCAGGCACATATCTTCCTGTATAAGCTTCCCCACGCACGCCAATGGATTACTGCGGTCAATCCGAACCAATACCCCATCCGGGCGCGACACCGTTTCATCTTCAACCAAAAAACCCGTAAGGGTTTTCAGGACCGCCAAAACCAATTCCAATAACTCTTGCGCGGCCGGAATGGCTATTTCTGAAATAGCCAGAACATCCGCAGGCCGGTCCGCAATCAACCGGTCCCTTAGTGCCATTTGCCCTGCATATGCTTCGTCCACTGTCAGCCAATTTTCCAGTTTAATCGGCTGTATCCCCGGCAAATGACCGCTGCGAACATTCGTCCAATAGTCAGACGGCAGATGGGATTGCAATACAGGTCTCATATCCATAACCAACCATATTTCTATCCTGGTTTCACTCCGAAAACGTCATCCTGCGTCGGTTTTGAGACGGCAACCGCCCCTCCCATACATCTACCTGTTACTTAAGGAGACATGCGATGGCACCCCACTTTTCAGAAACCCGAAAAATTGACCCAAGTCGCGGAAAAACACTTGGTGACGGCACCCCAAATGAACTTGATCGCCTAGAGATTGGCCCGACACAGCTGGCTTTCAGAGAATGGGAAACCGCTGAATTGATACTTCCCAATCTAAAGCAAATGCGTGAATTTCGCTGGAAAAGGCTTACCCGTCACATTGTTGAGCGCGGTTATGGTGGCTTACTGATGTTTGACCCACTTAACATTCGCTACGCGACAGACACCACTAATATGCAGCTTTGGAACACCCATAATCCATTCCGGGCCGTGTTGCTCTGTGCAGATGGCTATATGGTAATCTGGGATTACAAAAGCTCACCTTTCATGGCCGACTATAACCCCTTGGTGCGTGAAAGCCGTTCAGGTGCTGCAATGTTTTACTTTTCGACGGGTGATCTTGGTGAAAAAGTAGCCGACGGGTTTGTCGAACAAGTAGCTGACTTGATGAAAGAACACGCTGGTTCCAATAAAAAACTGGCCGTCGACAAGATTATGGTGTCCGGTTTGCGTGCACTGGAAACTGCCGGGTTTGAGGTGATGGAAGGTGAAGAAGTAACCGAGAAAGCGCGCTCGGTAAAAGGGCCGGATGAAATCCTTGCCATGCGCTGTGCCCATGACGCGTGCAATAAAGCGATGGATGAAATGTACGCAGCAGCCATCCCCGGAAAGTCCGAAAACGAAATATGGGCTGCGCTCCACGCAGGTAATATCAAACGCGGCGGCGAATGGATCGAAACCCGCCTGTTGGCCACCGGTCCGCGTTCAAACCCGTGGTTTCAGGAATGTGGTCCGCGTATATTACAGAACAATGAAATACTGGCCTATGACACAGATCTGATCGGGGCCTATGGCATATGCATTGACGTGTCACGTACATGGTGGATCGGCGATGCTGCCCCCCGGGATGATATGATTTATGCTATGCAGCATGCCCATGAACATATCATGACAAACATGGATTTGCTGGCCCCAGGTGTCAGTCTGAAAGAGATCACATTTGGCGGACATCAGCTAGATGATAATTTTCAGAAACAAAAATACGGCGTTAAAATGCATGGCGCCGGATTATGTGACGAATGGCCGTCGATTGTCTACCCAGACCGGTGGCAGGAAGGCGCGTTTGATTATGAACTTGAAGCAGGCATGGTGCTATGTGTTGAAGCCCTGGTCAGCCCGGAGGATGGTGATTTTTCAATAAAATTGGAGGACCAGGTTCTCATTACAGAAACCGGATTTGAAAACCTGACTGACTATCCGTTTGATAAAAATCTTATGGGTCAAAACTAAAGGAACTTGCCCCAATAAAGTAAGTAGGCGGCAGAAAAATACTTGTCCACCGCTCACCTTGCCGTGACACGGCTGCAATATTCCTTGAAAGTGCAGCGGTTTCCTTCCAGCTTTAGGGCAGGAAAAGGAAATAACCATGCCAACAGAACGTATCGAATTTACCGGCCATAATGGTGATGAACTTGCTGCCCGTCTTGATCTCCCGGATGGTCCGCTGCTTGGCACAGCTCTGTTTGCCCATTGCTTCACATGTTCCAAAGACATCCCGGCAGCTCGCAGAATTGCCGGTCGTTTGGCCGGCATGGGTATTGCCGTATTACGATTTGACTTTACCGGTCTCGGCCATAGTCAGGGTGAGTTTGCGAATACCAGTTTCACTTCAAATGTCGGGGATTTATTGGCGGCTGCTGAATATTTAACCAAACGCGACATGGCACCGGACCTGTTGATCGGGCATTCTCTTGGCGGTGCTGCCGTTCTGCGGGCAGCAGAACACCTGCCAACGGTTAAAGCGGTTACAACCATCGGCGCACCCTTTGACCCGGCCCATGTGACCCATAATTTTGCGGACCGTTTGGCCGAAATTGAAGAAAAAGGAGCGGCAGAAGTCAATCTTGGTGGACGCCCCTTCACCATCGGGCGCGACTTCGTTCGCGATGTTTCGGCCGAAAATCTAACACACGCCATCGGCGCACTTAAACGTGCCCTGCTGGTATTACACGCCCCGGGGGATAAAATTGTTGGTATCGAAAACGCCAGTCAGATATTTCTGGCCGCCAAGCACCCAAAAAGCTTTGTAACACTGGATAATGCAGACCACCTGATAACTCGCGCCGAAGATGCCGAATATGCCGCCGATGTCATTGCGGCTTGGGTTGGGCGCTACCTGGATATTAAGCCACCTGCGCCGCCCAAAGGCTCACCCGAAGGTATCGTGCGTGTCACAGAAGCAGACGCCAACGGGTTCCTGCAAGATATAAACTCTGGCCCGCTCCACCACACACTTGCCGATGAACCACTTTCCTATGGTGGCACCAATCGCGGTATGACACCCTACGGTTTCCTTGCTGCAGGATTAGGGGCCTGCACAAGCATGACCATCCGTATGTATGCGCGGCGCAAGAAATGGCCCCTTACAGGTGTATCTGTGGATGTAACCCATAATAAGGTTCACGCCCAGGACGCTGCGGACACAACCCCAACCAAAGTCGACCAATTTAACCGGGAAATCCGTCTGACGGGGGATCTGGACGAAGATCAGAGAAAACGGTTATTGGCAATTGCCGACAAATGCCCGGTGCATAAAACACTAGAGCAAAGTTCAGTAATAAAGACACAGCTTATGGGCTGAACGCCGGTTTAATCTGGACGGGTGATCAAGGAAAAATACACCTTTTTTTGCCATGGGCAGGAACGGAACTGAATGAATGGTTGGTCTATAAACCCCATCACTCAAGAGACATCTGGTTCTTGTAATTCCTCCCGAATACTAAGGAATAATAGCGCCTTCAGTCACATTGCCTGAGGAATCAATGAACCGAACAAGATTGCCCGCGCGGGTCATATCATAACAATCCCACTTGTCTGAGGGCGGCCAGGTCGAACAATACTGCGCGCTCCTCACCGCCCAATTTCCCCAACTGGGTTCCCCGGCTTCATAAACTGTTCGCCCCGAAACAAAAAATTCCTGTTTCGCATTGCCATAGTCCAGCACCTTTCCGCTAAGAGCTGCGGAAATTCCCTTCCCATCCAATTCCTGCCAATCTTGTGCAAGTCCAAGACCAGCCCAAAATATCAAACTGACTGCACCAATCCATTTCGCCAATTCTATCACCCTTGTCACTTGTTCCCGCCCAGTTTAGACCATCGCCGACCCCGGCTCAAATCACATAGGCTTGCCCAATGATCCCCCGATACTCTCGCCCCGAAATGGTTGAAATCTGGTCCCCCGAGACCAAGTTTCGGATTTGGTATGAAATAGAAGCCCACGCCTGTGATGCGCTTGCCGAATTAGGCGTCATACCGGCGGAAAATGCCAAGGCAGTTTGGAAAGCCAATGATGTTGTATTTGATGTGGCGCGGATCGATGAAATTGAAGCTGTAACCAAACATGACGTCATTGCATTTCTGACCCATCTGGCTGAGATAATCGGCAATGATGCTGCGCGCTTTGTGCATCAGGGCATGACAAGTTCAGACGTATTAGACACCTGTTTTAATCTGCAGTTGGTTCGTGCGTGCGATATCCTTATTAAAGACATGCAGGGCCTCCTTGAAGCCCTGAAACGTCGCGCTTACGAGCATAAAGATACCATCCGCATCGGTCGATCCCACGCAATCCACGCCGAGCCCACCACCATGGGGCTTACCTTTGCAAGGTTTTATGCCGAAATGGATCGCAACCTGATCCGGCTGCAAACCGCCCGCTCTGAGATCGCAACAGGCGCTATTTCAGGGGCCGTCGGAACTTTCGCCAATATTGACCCCGCAGTTGAAGCCCATGTCTGTAAAGCGCTGGGGCTAAGGGCTGAACCGATTTCCACACAGGTCATCCCGCGAGACCGTCATGCGGCGTTTTTTGCCGCACTTGGTGTGGTTGCCTCGTCAATCGAAAATATCGCCATCGAAGTCCGTCACATGCAACGCACCGAGGTACTGGAGGCAGAAGAATTCTTTTCAAAAGGCCAAAAAGGCAGCTCCGCAATGCCCCATAAGCGCAATCCGGTGCTTAGTGAAAACCTGACAGGGCTGGCAAGGCTGGTTCGCATGGCAGTTGTTCCGGCGATGGAAAATGTAGCACTCTGGCATGAACGCGACATTTCCCACAGCTCAGTAGAGCGAAATATCGGACCCGACGCCACGATCACACTTGATTTTGCGCTTACCCGTTTAACCGGCCTGGTGGATAAACTTGTAATCTACCCTGACAATATGATGGGCAATCTCAATAAGTTCCGGGGGTTGGTTCATTCTCAAAGGGTGCTGTTGGCTTTAACCCAGGCCGGAGTGTCGCGCGAAGACAGCTACAAACTGGTGCAGCGTAACGCGATGCGGGTCTGGGAAGAAGGCGCAGATTTCCTGACCGAGCTTTTGGCCGACTCTGACGTAACATCGGCCCTTTCAGAGGCGGAAATCAGAGATAAATTTGATCTGGATTATCACACCAAACACGTGGACACGATTTTTGCGCGCGTTTTTACTAAAACCCGGCAATCGTAGCGTTGCGTTAATACCCCTGTGACAGCCTGCAATCTCGTTCATGTTGCAGGATACGCGTTTTGACCACTAGCCTTGCCCCCCAACTCGCAGTACCAAAAACCGCCCGGTTAACCGGCCAACAAAAGGCCGCGATAATTGTGCGCCTTTTGGTGCATGATGGCACGTCGTTGTCGCTGGCAAACCTTCCGGCTAACCTGCAATCAAATCTGGTTCACCAGATGGCCGACCTGCGCCATATAGATGAAGCAACAATGCTTGCCGTGGTTGAAGAATTTTTACTTTCCTATAGTGGCGCCGGCTTGTCATTCCCCGGGAAACTGGAAGATACACTAACCTTGCTGGAAGATTGCCTTAGCCCCAAAACCACGCGTAACATTCGTGAACAATCCGGTCTTGCCATGCATCCTGACCCATGGGCACGGATCAGTGGCATGGATATTGATGCGCTATTGCCAATACTGGAAGCAGAATCCATTGAAGTCAGCGCTGTGATCATGTCCAAACTTAAGGTTTCAACCGCGGCAGATCTGTTAGGTATGCTGCCCGGTGAACGATCGCGTCGTATCACCTATGCCATTTCCCTGACAGGCAACATCTCTCCAAAGGTTGTTCAAACCATCGGCATGTCTATTGCCGAGCAGCTTGACACCGTACCGGAACGGGAATTTGATTCAGGACCGGTAGAACGGGTTGGGGCAATTCTAAACTTTTCGCCCACAGCAACGCGTGAAGACATGCTAGAAGGATTGCAAAAATCTGACGCTGAATTCGCTGAACAAGTGCGTAAGGCTATTTTTACATTTGCAAATATATCAGAACGGGTCGACCCCCGTGATGTGCCCAAAATAGCCCGCGACGTTGACCCGGCTGCCTTAATTATGGCGCTGGTTGCGGCCCAGTCTGATGAAAAAATTGCAGCAGACTTTATTCTCGACAATTTGTCCCAAAGAATGGCTGACCAAATTCGCGAAGAAATGCAGGAACTTGGCGAAGTTAAACAAAAAGACGGTGAAGCAGCGATGACCACTGTGGTTATTACGGTACGCGGGCTTGTTGATTCCGGCGAAATCTACCTGGTCGCTGAGGACGAATAACACCCCCTGCCCGGACTTGCGGTCCAATGCCCCCAACAGTATGTCTTGGACTGAATTGTTCACAGACCGCCACCGGCGGCCCGTTAGTCAGGATCACAGCACCGATATGCAGCCCGATACGGAAACCGGACGATCCTGGTCAGACTGGCTTTTGAACAAAACCCTGCACGGCATTATCTACGCCATGCTTTTATTGCCCTATAAAATGCGCATTCCATTTATGGGGTGGTTTGCGCGCCGAATTTTGGCACCATTGGCCGGCTATAACAAACGTAGCGCTGCCAATCTCACATATATTTACCCTGATATGTCGACGTCCCGGAAACACGAAATCGTAAATGGGGTCGCCGACAATATGGGCCGAACCTTTATCGAAAACTACTCGACCAAAGCGTTTCTAAGCCGGATGAGCAACGCTGATATCTCCGGCCCCGGCATAAATGCAATCGCGGCCGCCCAGAAAGCAGGACAGCCCGTAATCCTGGCCAGTGGTCATTTCGGTAATTACGAAGCCGCGCGCGCAGCACTTGTTGGGCGAGGATATAATGTCGGCGGTTTGTACCGGGCAGCCAGAAATAAGTATTTCAATAAACATTATGCCCTGACCATGCAGTCTTTTGGTGGTCCGGTTTTTGAACAGGGGGTCAAAGGTACAAGCGGATTTGTGCGGCACCTGAAAAACGGCGGCTTTCTGGTATTGTTGTTTGACCAACATGTTGTATTCGGGGATATTTTGCCATTTTTGGGCAAACCGGCCGCCACCGCAACATCATCCGCCCAATTGGCACTACGCTATAACGCGTTGCTGGTGCCTTTTTTTGCAACCCGTCAGCCAGACGGGATCAATTTTGACATCAGTTTTGATGCGCCAATTCCCCATAGCAATCCAGATGCAATGACCCGCGCACTGACGGCCAGCCTTGAGGCACGTATCAAAACCCACCCTGAACAATGGCTTTGGATACATCGACGATGGAAAATTGAGAAACGAAACAGCTAAATCAGGTTCACAGGAACACCCGACAATTCGACTTTCACCGCAAACGCGCCGCCGCCAGAATAGGGCCATCACCAGCAGTCTGTACTATTACAACAACCGGGTTTTCGCCCTCCAGATCAACCGACAGCGACAAGGCTTTGGAACCATCCCATTTTTTTAGCAGGCGCCATTCCGTTACAACGTTAGTATATTCAATCGACCGGCCGGCATTTTCCCCCCTTTTGATCGCAACAGTACTTGACGGTATATATCGTACCAATTGCACCACCATGGGCTGATTTTTCTGAGTGATGGAATTGGCAGAGATTGACAGGCTCTTTCCATTCAGCGCCAACTCCAATGACACCTTAGCCGCTTGATTGGTCTGGGCATTTATACCGTCAACCACGTCCATTGGCTTATTTCCAACAACATGTGTAATGCCACCAATTATCATCTGCGGCGTATAAATTGTCCGGCTTCCGGCCGCCCTGGCGTACCCCCTTTGTCGCGTGGTAAAGCGTGGGTCACCAAACGTGTCTTTCCAGCCGATATAATCCCAGTAATCCACATGCAAAGCCAACGGAATAACATCATCACGCAGCGCAAGCTTGGTCAGAATCTTATCTGCAGGTGGACAGGATGAACATCCCTGGGATGTATAAAGTTCTACGACAACCGGGTTGGATTGCGCAAACGCCTGCTGGCTGAACACAGTCAAAATAAGAGCTGTGACAAAAGAAATAGATTTTCGCATCGTGCTGTCCGTTTTGTTATTTGCAGTTCTGTTTAACCCACACCGACATAAACTGCTAATCAAGCAATTGCGAGAAATACGTAATATTTGCTATCGTGATCGTGAGTCTTGATAAGCTTGTACACTTAAGTATACAATTACTCTTGTGCCCCCCACGTTACTGCGGCAATAGGTGTATAAATCCATCTTCATCCAGACAGGAGCCCCCAATGCCTATTGTTGTTGGAATTGATACCGCCCAGACACGAAAATCCTTAAGTGTCGGCAGTCAGAAAGTAGCTTACTATTCCATACCCGCAGCACAGGCTGCCGGACTTGGTAATTTTTCGCGCTTACCCGCGGTTCTGAAAGTGGTGTTGGAAAACATGCTGCGATTTGAAGATGACAAAACTGTAACGGTTGACGATATCAAAGCATTTGCCACCTGGGCCGAAAATGGCGGTAAAAACCCAAGGGAAATCGCCTACCGGCCTGCACGGGTGTTGATGCAGGATTTTACCGGTGTCCCTGCAGTCGTTGATCTTGCGGCCATGCGTGATGGCATTGTCGCGCTTGGTGGGGACGCTGAAAAAATCAACCCGTTGACCCCGGTAGATCTGGTCATTGATCACTCGGTGATGATTGATGAGTTTGGGACACCACGGGCGCTCGCAATGAATGTCGAGCGGGAATATGAGCGTAACATCGAACGCTATACGTTCCTCAAATGGGGCCAGAGCGCCTTTGATAATTTCCGTGTCGTTCCCCCCGGAACAGGAATTTGCCATCAGGTCAACCTTGAATACCTTTCCCAAACGGTCTGGACCGATACGGATCAAAGCGGCGAACAAGTTGCCTATCCGGATACACTTGTGGGCACCGACAGCCACACAACTATGGTGAACGGATTGGCGGTACTTGGATGGGGCGTGGGCGGAATAGAAGCCGAAGCCGCCATGCTGGGCCAACCAATTTCAATGCTGATCCCCGAAGTTGTGGGTTTCAATCTTACCGGCCAGTTGGTTGAAGGTACCACCGCCACAGATCTGGTTTTAAAAGTTGTGGCGATGCTGCGTGAACAAGGTGTTGTGGGGAAATTCGTTGAGTTTTACGGTAAGGGTCTGAATAATCTGCCGCTAGCCGACAGGGCAACAATTGCCAATATGGCACCCGAATATGGTGCCACCTGCGGGTTTTTCCCAATAGATGATGAAACCCTGCGCTATATGCGTGTTTCCGGACGCGACGAAGACCGAATATCGCTGGTTAAAGCCTACGCCAAAGAAAACGGTCTGTGGCGGGACGCGGATTACGACCCGATCTATACAGACACGTTGGCGCTGGATATGGGCACTATCGTTCCGGCAATCTCGGGGCCGAAACGACCGCAAGATTATGTCGCTCTGGACGAGGCAAAATCTGCATTTCGCCATGAGATGGAGGAAACATTCGTGCGCCCAATGGATATGGAAATGCCTGTTGAGGGCGAAAATTATACCATGGAAAGCGGAAAAATCGTCATTGCTTCCATCACCAGCTGCACCAACACATCCAATCCCTATGTAATGATCGGCGCGGGTCTGGTGGCCAAAAAAGCAGCCGAACTTGGCCTGAACCGCCGCCCTTGGGTCAAAACATCCCTGGCACCCGGCTCTCAGGTTGTTAGCGAATATCTGGAGGCCGCGGGCCTGCAGGAACATCTGGATACGATCGGGTTTAATTTGGTGGGATATGGCTGCACCACCTGCATCGGTAATTCCGGCCCAATTCAACCCGAAATTTCCGCAGCCATCCATGACGCCGATCTGGTGGCGGTCTCAGTTCTGTCCGGGAATCGAAATTTTGAAGGCCGTATTTCCCCGGATGTGCGTGCCAATTACCTGGCCAGCCCGCCCTTGGTGGTGGCCTATGCACTCGCCGGAACCATGGACATTGACCTGACATCTGAACCACTTGGTCAGGACAAAGATTTTCAGGATGTTTACCTGAAAGACATATGGCCAACGACGCAAGAAATCGCAGATATTGTTGAAAAAACCGTCACACGATCGGCTTTCCTAAAGAAATATGAAAACGTCTTTGATGGTGACGACAAATGGCAGGCCGTCGAAACGACCGATAGCCTGACATATGACTGGCCTACAACATCGACATACGTTCAGAACCCACCATACTTTCATGGAATGTCACCGGACGCAGGTACAATTTCCAATGTGAAAGATGCAAAAATTCTTGCGGTACTGGGGGATATGGTGACCACCGACCATATTTCACCTGCTGGTTCTTTTACAGAAAACACACCCGCAGGTGAATATCTCACAGATCGCCAGGTCGCCCCAAGGGAATTTAATTCTTACGGGTCACGTCGGGGTAATCATCAGGTGATGATGCGCGGAACTTTTGCCAATATCCGCATTAATAATGAAATGCTTGATAGTGTGGAAGGTGGCTATACTATCGGACCCGACGGAGAACAAACATCAATATACGACGCCGCAATGGCCCATCAGGCTGCCGGGACACCTTTGGTAATATTCGCTGGTGAACAATACGGTGCCGGTTCCAGTCGCGACTGGGCAGCCAAAGGCACCGCGCTTTTGGGAGTCAAGGCAGTCATTGCCAGCAGCTTTGAGCGCATCCATCGTTCCAACCTCGTCGGCATGGGTGTAATTCCATTTGAATTTACCGGGAATGACAACCGCAAATCATTGGGTATTACTGGCGACGAAACAGTTTCCATCTCCGGGCTTGAAGGCAATTTGACGCCCCTGTCAGAAGTTCCGGCAATTATCATGCGGGCAGATGGTTCAAATGCGAAAATCACATTGAAGTGCCGGATCGACACAGAAGTAGAGATTGAATATATCGAGAACGGCGGGGTGCTACACTATGTTTTGCGCAACCTGGTGAATAGCTAGACAGAATTTTCGCAGAAAATTCTAAGTGTTTTTTCTGCGAAAAAACGTCATATTTTTAACGACTACGCCGCGCAACAGAACGTTCCGCACGACGAGCACGATTTGCGGCACGCACCAACGCTTCATCAAAACCACCCTCGGGGAACTCCACGGCAATTTCTGCATCGCTCAAAACAAACAACCGGGAAAGTTCCGTCTGGGTTCGACGCATTGTTGATTCAAACTGGCTCAGCCTCGGCGTCGAACCCAAGCTGAAAGAAGTACCGCTACCGCTGGACGATGAATCGTCATCACTGCTTGAAGGTGGTGGGCTACCGGGGGGTAAACTGTTGGGGCCGGATTGGGCTGGGTCTGCATAAAGCATCCCCAAAACCGCTATGACCGCGGCAAGGTTTAGTTTAATGATTTTTGGCGCACCCAAAGGGTTGGCAGAGCGCATTATCATGGTTACGTCCTTCGTATATCCGAACAACCCCAACTGTCGATAGGCTCAGTTCTGCCTGTTCAACATGGTAAAATTGTGGCGATTGTCTGGAAAATTCATCATAATTGCAAAAATACTAGGGTCTTCTTTTTAAAATTTTCTCTCTACTAATATCTACCTACTCGGAATTTAAGATTAAGTTTAGGCGCTGTCAGCAATTAACTACAGCCGAAATACTAATGAGCGTACTTCTTCAACCCCTTGTAATTGATACACTAAATTGAAATTTTTTGCCCAAAAATTCAATTCCCGGCAGAACTATCGAAACAAATTGTTTCCACAATTATTTCTTCTAAGTGGGTCGTTTGTTTAGAATTAGACCATAAGCCTGCAACTATGCAAAATAAAAAACGCCCAATTCATTACCTGACCAGATATGTTCCGCTGCCCTTCTTTGAGGTCAGCGTTTTGTTGTTTTTGGCTCTGGTCGCTTCCAAATTCGCTTAACTGCTCACTTTGCTTTTTCAATTGCCGGTCGAATGGTACTGGCCAAAACTCGTTGTGTAATCGGCCCGGCAAATCGCAAAACAACAATCCCATCCCCGTTAATTACATAGGTTTCCGGTACGCCATATACCCCCCAGTCCAACGCTGAACGGCCAGAATCTGCTGCAATCCGGACATAGGGGTCACCCAGAGACTCTAAAAATGCCAGTGCTTTTTCAGGATTGTCTTTATAGTTAATCCCGTAAATTTTTATTCCTTCAGCCTTCAAATCCATTAAAACCGGATGCTCTATCCGACAGGGTGCGCACCAGCTGGCCCAGAAATTCACAAGTTTTACACCCGGTTCTTTCAGCACTTCGGTGCCAAAAGGTAAATCATCGCCCAATTGCGTAAGCGCAAGCGCCGGCACCACTGACCCTTCACGGGTAGACGGCAATGCATTGGGGTTTTCGCGAAACATTCCCCACAAAAACATGCTGGCAATTGCAAGAAATATCAGCGGCGGCAGCATCATTAGCGGCGATATTTTAGCCATTCCTAATTTTCTCCTCAGCATCAGCCAATAATTTTCGAACCTTTACCGAGCGCGCCCAGGTAAACCAGACCAGCCCCAGCAATAAGAATATTGTAACGCCGTAAGCCGACAATACTTCCGTTCCATATTTTCCCAGATCGGGCATCATCCCATCCTTTCGCGTGCATCCAGCGCCAGCAACCTTCGCGCCCTGATCTCAGTACGTGTCCGGATCAGAACAAGCGCCAAAAACAGAAAACCAAAACCAACCATGGTCAGCACCAAGGGCTGCCAAAACACATCCGATACATTTTCTTCTTTATCCAGCGACAAAGAAGCGCCCTGATGCAAACCCTGGTTCCAAAAAATTGCGGCATAGCGTGACAAAAGTGCGAAAACTGACCCTACCAGACACAATACACTGGTCAGATCCGCTGCTGAATCCGGGTCCTCAATGGCTTGCCACATCGCCAAATAGCCAAGGTAAAATAGAAACAGGATTAAAAATGATGTCAGCCTTGGGTCCCATGCCCACCATGTACCCCACATCGGCTGGCCCCAGATTGCCCCTGTGATCAATGCTATCAAAGTCATCACCACCCCAATTGGTGCAGCGGCTTTAGCCGCCAGCGCAGATACATGATGTCGTCTGACAAGCCATATCAACGACGCAACCAACATCATTACCCATGCATTAATTGCGATCAGCGCACTGGGAACGTGAATATAAATGATTTTTACAGTTGCGCCCATCCGGTAGTCATCTGGTGTGAAAAAATAACCCCAAATTATCCCCACGCCAATCCCAACACCGGCCAATATGCAGAAAACCGGCACCAGCCGTCCGGTCCATCCCATAAAGAGGCGCGGGTTTGCATATTTCCAGATGGACATGTCTATTTATAATCCTTTATCCGCAGTATCGCCATACACATAGCAGTCATAATCCTATCTCAGGTTGACACGAATTGCCGCAGCCGACGCAAAGGGCAACAAAGCGATTGCACCGGCAGTAATCCCTGCCAGCATCAGCAATGGCGTTGCAACGGCCAATTCATCGGCCCCTCTTCGGGCAACTTCGGCTCCAAATATCAGCGTTGGTACATACATTGGCAGCACCAACAATGACAATAACAACCCACCGCGTTTCAATCCCACCGTAAGTGCAGCACCAAACGCGCCAATCATCGAAAGCGCTGGGGTGCCCAAAGCCAATGATACAACCAACCAAAAATAACCTGGCCCCGGTAAATTTAACAAAATACCAAATACCGGTGCGGCCAGCGTCAACGGCAGACCTGTGGTAATCCAGTGTGCGATGGCTTTTACGACAACAACACTTTCCATGGGAATTGGCGCTGTTGCCAACAAATCTAAGGACCCGTCCTCAAAATCAAGTTGAAAAATCCGGTCCAAGGATAACAGGCAGGCCAATAGTGCCCCAAGCCACATTGTCCCGGGTGCAATTTTCATAAGTAAATTTGAATTTGGACCAACTGAAAAAGGGACCAAAACTGTGACGATCAGAAAAAACGACAACCCAAGGCCAAATCCGCCGCCGGCTCGGGTTGCCAGCTTCAAGTCCCGGATCAACAAGCCGATCATAAAAATGCCTCGTCAAATTGTCCCGAAGCGCTGCCCGATGTGGCGCGAAACTGACCAACATCAAGCGTTTCTGCCTTGATCCCCAATTCAATGTGGGTTGCAATCAGGGCAGAGCCTCCTTGCTCAAGATGCCCCGACACCGCGCGGGCAAACATTGCCACGCTATCACTGTCCAGTGAAACGGTTGGTTCATCCAAAACCCAAAGAGACCGGCCCGTAACCAACAACCGCGCCAGACCCAACCGCCGTTTTTGTCCTGCCGACAGATTATTGGCAAGCCGGTTTTGCAAACCGCCCAATTCAAATGTCGTCAATGCATCTGCTATGTTGCCGGTGCCATAGACATCTGCCCAGAATGACAGATTATCAGCGACGCTCAGCATGGCTTTCAAACCGTCGGCGTGCCCGCCATAAGCAACGGCCTCATCTGCCCCTGTAATGCAACCCGACACTGCTGCCTGCAATCCCGCAATGGTACGCAAAAGCGTCGTTTTACCGGATCCGTTTGGACCACGCAGAACCAATATGTTTCCCGGTTCCAGTCGAAAATCGATACCCTCTAAAATGTTGATCCCGCCTCTGGCACAACATAGGTTTTTTACCTCAAGCACCATGTCAGATTGGCAACAGCGCACAGGCAATGCGCCGCCCTTCTGACACCAGAATATTGTACATCCGACACGCCGAGGGTGACGTCATCGGCTCAACCCCAATACCCGCAAGATGAAGCGGTTCTGTAAAGTTTTCAGGCAGATGGGCAATCTGTGCCCCCGTCCCGATAAAAACGATATCAATTTCTTCCGCGTTGTTCAGAATACTTCCGGTATCTCCAATTCCGTCCCACATCAGTACCTTAGTCGGCAACACCAGCACCGATCCTTGGATCAGTTGACCCGCTATACGAAAATTTCCAGGCCCGTACCCATCTATTGGCACGGCTTCGTCATAGCTGATCACATTTTCACCCATTGGGTTGATCCTACTCCAGCTCCAAAATCTTACGCACTATTCGCGACTTACGCTCAAACATTGGCGGGCCCGGTCAGCGCCCGGGACAATCCTTTGCCCCGGTCAGGGAACCTCATGCATCAATGCCTGCATATTGGTTGCCTGAATTGGCATCAGGCTTTGACCAGTCGCGCTTAACGCCAAGGTACAACAAAATATTTGTCGCCACAAAAACAGACGAATACGTACCGACAATCACACCCCATGTCATGGCGAAAATAAATCCACGGATCACATCGCCGCCAAGCACAAGCAAAGCAATCAGCGCCAGTAAAGTGGTCACCGAAGTCATAACTGTGCGCGACAACGTATCGTTGATTGACAGAACTAAGACCCCCCGAAGATCCTTCTTTTTATACTTGCGCAGATTTTCCCGCACCCGGTCAAATAAAACAACCGTATCATTCAGTGAATAACCAACAATGGTAAGCAATGCTGCGATAATCGCCAGGTCAAACGGTATCTGAAACAATGCGAAAATTCCGATCGTAAGCACCACATCATGGATCAATGCCGCTACCGCCCCTAGGGCAAATTGCCATTCAAACCGCAGCCAAATATAAAACAAAACTGCCCCGATGGCTGCCACAACTGCATAAACGGCCGTTTTAATCAGCTCGCCAGACACTTTGGGTCCAACACTTTCAACCGACGGAAAACTGATCGTCGGGTCGATAGCCTGCAAAGCCTGTTCAATTGCCTGAACAGTCGCGGCGGCAACGCTTTCGTCGCCTTCCTGCGCCTCAATCCTGATCATTGTAATATTTTGCTCAGCGGTAAATGTCGGATCAAACACCTCGGTAATGGTGACATCCCCCAACTCCAGCGATTGTAATGCATTCCGGTAAGCAGCAACATCAACTACCTGGCTGCTTTCAGTACGGATCGTTGTGCCACCGCGAAAGTCGATGCCAAAATTCAAACCTGCTGAAAAAAAGACAACGGCCGAAAATATCATCGCTAATACCGACAATCCAAAAGTTAACTTGGCACCTTTGAAAAAATCAATATTGGTAACAGAGGGAACAAGTTTCAAACGCATGGGTTATACCTCAATTGTTTTCGGGCGGCGGCGTTCAAACCACATTACAATAATTAGACGGGTCACAAATATCGCGGTAAACACCGATGTCATAATCCCCAACCCCAAGGTAACTGCAAAACCCCGTACCGGACCCGAGCCCATTACGAACAGGATCACGGCCGTTATAAAAGTGGTGAAATTAGCATCAAAAATTGCGCTTAACGCCTTTTCATAGCCCAGCTCAATTGCCCGAGCCGGACCACGCGCGGTTTTCAACTCTTCGCGAATACGCTCAAATACCAACACATTGGCATCCACCGCCATCCCCACGGTCAAAACAATTCCGGCGATACCGGGCAGGGTCAAAGTTGCGCCTATCATTGCCAGCAATCCGAATATCATTGCCACGTTAATGATTAAAGCCACATTGGCGATCAGGCCGAACAATCCATAACTAAGCCCCATAAACACCAACACGCCTATAAAGGCGACGGTAGCGGCTATTTTACCCGCGTCGATGCTATCCTGCCCCAACTCGGGCCCGATTGTGCGTTCCTCAAGAAATGTCATCTCCGCAGGCAACGCCCCGGCACGCAACAAAATGGCAAGACTTGTACTATCCTCAACCGTAAAACGACCGGTAATGATCCCCGAACCGCCGGTAATGGCACTCTGAATTGTTGGCGCCGAAATAACTTCATCATCCAGAACGATGGCAAAGGGTGAGCCGATGTTTTCAGAGGTGTATTCGCCAAACTTTCGCGCACCCGTAGGATTAAACCTGAAATTCACCGCCGGCTGGCCATTTTGGTCAAACGCGGGCTGTGCATCCACCAGGTCTTCGCCAAAAACAACCGGGGTCTGTTCCAGTATGTAGAACTGTCCGGGTTCATCGATTGATGGCAGCAATATGTTACGGGCACCGGGCTGGGCGGTACCATCACTGGTGCGCCCTACTACCGGATGAAATGTCAACCGTGCGGTGGTCCCAATCAGCGCTTTTAATTCCTCGGCAGAACCAATACCCGGCACCTGAATTAGGATGCGTCGCTCACCCTGACGTTGGATCGTGGGTTCACGTGTGCCAACCTCATCAACTCGGCGGCGAATAATTTCAAGCGACTGTTGGATGGTCCGGCTATCTGTTGCCAGTTTTTCAGCCTCGGACAACGTTAGCGTCAGGATATCCCCGGCACCACTAACCTCAATATCTGTTGACCCGACACCGGTAAGCGTCTGCACCGGGCTGGCCATCGCCCGCACCAATTGCAATGCCTGTGCCATCCCTTCAGGTTTGGAAATTTTGACCCGCAATTCGTCTTCAGCAGAAGGTTGGCGGCGAATGGTGCCAACCGTCGCACGCTCAGCGCGCAGGATGTTGCGCACTTCCGGCCAATAACCATCCATGCGGTCCCCATAAACATCCTCAACCCGAACCTCCGCCAGCAGATGAGCACCGCCTCGCAGATCAAGCCCCAGATTTACCAGACCAGAAGGCATCCAATTTGGCCAGGCATCCCGTGCCGCTGCCAGCTCTGGCGTTTCACCGCCATTTTCAATTGCAATCAGGGCGTCATTATGCCCCTCAACCCGTGAATAAAATCCGTTTGGAATGGCAAAAACCAGACCCAGAACAACAAGTCCCCAGATAACGACCCGTTTCCAGGTTTGAATTTGCAGCATAATGCCTGCCTACTATTTTAGGAATTAATCAGCCGCCGGCTCAGTCTTGGAAATCACCTGCGCGATCGTAGATTTCACAACTCGCACCTTAACGCCGCTGGCAATCTCTACTTCAACTTCATTGTCGTCTTTCACCTTGGACACTTTGCCCAAAATTCCGCCCTGTGTAACCACCTGATCGCCGCGGCGCACAGCTGCCACCATCGCATTATGATCTTTTAGCTTTTTTTGTTGTGGGCGTATCAACAGGAAATACATGATCGCGAAGATCAGGATCAAAGGGATAAAGCTGGTAAAGGCGCTGCCGCCCCCGACCGCTTGCGCATAGGCAGGCGTTACAAACATGGTTTCTTCCTTTTATTCATGCGGAGTTCCCGCCCCAATTAGCTGGCGCAAACCCTATATGTGGGGCTTGGTATTGGCAAGCAAGGGGGCATTAAAAATCAGCGGTGATCTTAACTGCCCGGCTCCTGATAAACACCTTGCGCTTTCAGTGCGTCAATCACCTCTTTTGGCATATAACTTTCATCATGTTTCGCCAGAATTTCCGTAGCCTCAAATACACCGTTCACCAGACTTCCTGTGCCAACCATACCTTCGCCTTCACTGAACAGGTCAGGCAACACACCGGTATAGGTCACCGGGATCGTGGCGTTGGTATCGGTTACTTCAAAACTGATGGTGGTCCCCTGCCCGCGAACCAGTGAACCTTCCACAACCAATCCGCCAATTCGAAACACTTCGTTTGGCGGGGGTGGCGCTTCGACGATCTGGCTGGGGGCTCGGAAAAAGTTGATCCCATCACGCATCGCGTAGCCAACAAGAGCCGTAGAAACCGCCAGCGCAATGGCGGCCACCATCAACACCTGTATGCGGCGCGTTTTCTTCAAACCCTTCATCTTCAGTCTCCCTTAAGGAAAAACCGGGGCCATGGTCAGCCCGGCATGCTCTTCTTCACCTAACATCAGATTTGCATTTTGCAATGCCTGCCCACTTGACCCCTTTGTCAGGTTATCCAGCGCCGCAAGCACAATAACACGACCGCTGAGGCGATCTGCCACAACCCCGATATGCACATAGTTTGATCCCCTCACATGACGGGTTGACGGATGCTCTCCCAGGGGCAGCACCTCAATGAACTTCTCATCGCGATAGGCTGCCGACATTGCATTGTGGATTTCCGCCGCATCCCCCCGTACATAACAAGTGGCCAGAATACCCCGATTGGCCGGTGTCAAATGTGGCGTGAACTGCACCCGGACCTCCC
This sequence comes from uncultured Marinosulfonomonas sp., assembly GCA_964514925.1. Lineage (GTDB taxonomy): Bacteria > Pseudomonadota > Alphaproteobacteria > Rhodobacterales > Rhodobacteraceae > NVTR01. The sequence continues at coordinate 15,465 of CAZETX010000029.1, read as the reverse complement.
TGCCTGCCAGCGCTGAAAATTCCTGATCAAATTCCGCCATATGCCGGTGCGTACCGCCAACGGCATAGGCATGGGTACCCTCAGACAATTCCGCATGCAGCAGGCTTTCTTTCAAAGACCGCCCTGCCCCGGAAACCCCGGTTTTAAGATCAATAATTATATTATCCAGATCAATCACACCGGCCCTGATCAACGGGCTGATGGCATATTGACCGGTGGCCGCATTGCATCCGGTACCTGCAACCAGACGCGCGCCCCTGATCTGATCGCGGTAAAATTCGGTCAGGCCATACACCGCCTCAGCCTGCAATTCAGCTGCATCATGTTTTCCGCCATAGGTCGCTGCATAAACCTCCGGATCGCGCAGCCGAAAATCCGCTGACAGGTCGACAATCTTCAGCTCCTTTGGCAATTTTTTGATCACCGCCTGACTGGTGGCATGGGGCAATGCACAAAAACATAAATCAATACCCGCGAAATCAATCGCACTGATTTTTACCAGTTCTGGTAAATCAAGGTGCCGCAAATGCGGAAACACCGCAGCCATCACCATGCCCGCTTTCCGATCCGCCGAAAGCGAAACAATACGCATGTTCGGGTGGCCCGAAATCAATCGGATCAACTCTGCACCGGTGTAGCCAGAGGCACCAAGGATGGCAATTTTATGGGTCATGGATCAACTTT
>CAZETX010000029.1:0-14681 GCA_964514925.1 uncultured Marinosulfonomonas sp. | reverse complement strand
TTTATGGGTCATGGATCAACTTTCGCACCATTTGTACAGATTTGCGGCTGAAATTGCACGTTTTGCAACCCATTCATAGGGCAAGGCGAATATCCGCTTCAGGCAGCCGTAAATTCAACCTTTCGCCGCATGAACTGCGTCGCCCGATCTGATACCCTGCGTGGATCACCCGTGGTCAGAAAAGCCGACGCCTTGGCACTGCCCTGCATATCCGGGTGGCGCTCCAAATAATCCGACAGACTTTCGGCCACCAGATCGGCCTGTGAAAACACTTTTACATCCGGGCCCAATGCAGTCTGGAATATATCCTCCATTAACGGATAGTGGGTACACCCCAGAATGGCCGCATCCGGATTTGGCATTTTCCGTTTCAGCGCATCCACATGGCCCCGTACCAACGCCTCAGCCAAAATAAGATCACCGTCTTCAATGGCATCTACAACACCACCACATGCCTGCGCCTCGACATCCACGCCAATTGCGCGAAATGCCAGCTCTCGCTGAAATGACCGGCTGGCAACGGTGGATGGTGTGGCAAACAATGCAACATGCTTTAGGGCAACTTCTTTTGGCGGTGAATTATCACCCCAGTTGCGTTCGGTCAGGGCTTCAATCAAGGGAACAAACACCCCCAAAACGCGCTTGCCATCGGGTACGCCTGTTTCTTGCATTCGGCGCAATGCGGCGGCGCTCGCAGTATTGCAGGCCAATATGACCAGATCGCAACCAGCGTCCCAAAGCCGTTGCACCGAAGCGCATGTCAGCTCATACACATCGTCTGCATTGCGCACGCCATAGGGCGCATGGGCATTATCCCCCAGATAAACAAACGCAGTCTCAGGCAATCGTTTCTTGGCAGCCTGTAAAACAGTCAGCCCGCCCAGTCCGGAATCAAATATACCTATCGCCATCAAACGCCCCGTTGTTGCTGGTAGTGCCAATAATTCATCGCGCCCATTTGGTACAGACCCATGATCAGCCGACCTATTCTGCAGCCTGTATAATCGGGACATCCCCCGCCCTAAACACCTTCAATAATTCTTCACGTCGCACTAAAGCCACCCCATGGCTGGCGGCTTTCACATGGCCATACCCCCTGATCTGTAAAGGCAGCCTGGCCAGTTCCAGCGCAGCATTCCGATTTTTCGCAGAAAAATCACGCACCACCTCTTTCATATCAGCCTCATATTGTCGGATCATCGCCCGTTCGGCCCGACGATCCGCCCCATAACCAAAAATATCAAATGGTGTGCCGCGCAGGAACTTAAACCGCGCCAATAAGGGCAGGCTATTTTCCATCAGCTTGCCAAATTCCCGTTTCACCGGCTGGCCAGCGGCGTTCTTTTTGGTGAAAATCGGCGGTGCCATGTGAAACGTCAGATTAAGATCACCGTCAAATTCGGCCTCTGCCTTGGCACGGGTGCCAACCAACAGGCGCGCCACTTCATATTCGTCCTTATAGGCCAACACCTTATAATAACCCCGGGCCGCCGCCTCTTTCAGATCATCATCTTCGATCTTATCAACAAATTTACGATATTTACGCGCCAAACGAGCCGACTGAAAAGACACCAGATGCCCGGCGAAATTATCAATCATTTGATCCAAAGATTTCGTCAACACCGGGTTAACATCTGCCAATAAACTGGCAACCCCCTCCGGATTAAGTGTCGCCCATCTGCCAATTTCAAAGGCACGCTTGTTGCGCTCGACCGCCACACCATTAAGCGCGATCGCGCTCAACATCGCCGCCCCTGAGAACGGCAACAGGCCGCGCTGCCACGCGGCACCGTTCACGATCATTGCCGAAAAAATCGTATCCCCAAGTAGTTTCTCCCCCAATGCCGAGGCGTCGAACATTGTCAGCCCTTGCTGCAATCGTGCCTTTAGCGCCAGCTTGAGCCGCCCATTCGGCAACTCAAAATCAACGTCGCGGGTAAAATCACCGGTGATGGTATCATGGGTGTTGACCACAGCCCCGGTTTTTCCGGTTTTCATCAATCCCAGCGTTTTAGCCCCCGCAGTGGTCACCAGATCACCGCCGATAACGGTATCGCATTCACCGGTCGCCACCCGTACTGCGCTGATATCGCCGGGCTTTTCTGAAATGCGCAAATGGATATGTACCGCACCACCTTTTTGCGCCAAGCCAGCCATTTCCATCATAGCCACGCCCTTGCCATCGATATGTGCCGCCATTGCGATGCCAGCACCAATGGTCACCGCCCCGGTGCCGCCAACCCCGGTGATGATGATATTGTGGGTGCCGTTGATATCCGGCAATTCCGGTTCGGGTAAATCGCTCAGGTTCACCTCAGCCGTTGCCGATTTTCGAACCACAGCCCCTTCAATTGTTACAAAAGACGGGCAAAATCCATCGACACAGGAAAAATCCTTGTTACAGGACGACTGATCGATTGCCCGCTTACGTCCAAACTCTGTCTCAACCGGTACAATAGACACACAATTTGACTGCACACCGCAATCACCGCAACCTTCGCAGACATCTGTGTTGATAAACACCCGTTTGTCCGGGTCCGGAAACAGCCCGCGTTTACGACGGCGGCGCTTTTCAGCAGCACAGGTTTGTACATATATTATAACCGATACGCCCTTGTTTTCGCTTATATTTTCCTCAACCTTCAACAACTCAGAACGCCCATGGCGCGCCATCCGTTTAGGAAATGCCGCAAAATCAATATCTTCCTTATCGTCATAGACCAGCACCAGTTCATGCACGCCCATGGCCTGTACCTCATGGGCTATGCGCGCCGCATCCAATCCACCGTCATTTGGCTGTCCACCGGTCATCGCCACCGCATCATTGAACAGGATTTTGTAGGTCATCGTGGTGCCCGCCGCCACCGCCGCCCGGATCGCCTGAATGCCCGAATGGTTATAGGTACCATCGCCCAGGTTTTGAAAAACATGCTCACGTTTGGAAAACGGTGCCTCACCAATCCAGTTGGCTCCTTCACCGCCCATCTGGGTAAATCCAACCGTATCGCGATCCATCCACTGCACCATGTAATGACAGCCAATCCCGGCATAGGCCCGCGATCCTTCGGGAATTTTCGTTGATGTGTTATGGGGGCACCCTGAACAAAAATACGGCAGTCGCGCCGCCAGGTCCGGTGCATTATCTGATTTCTCTGCATCTGCAATGATTTGCAGGCCCAACTTAATGCTATCTGTGCCGCATCCCTCTTCGGTCAGTATTTCGCCAAGGGATTTCGCAATATGAACCGGGCTCAACGCAAACCGGGTTGGAAACAGCTCAACCCCGTTCTTAAGCCAGCCATAAACCCGCCGCCCGCGCCGGTCATCAAAGATCGCTTCCTTGACCTGCACCTCGATCAGCTTTCGCTTTTCTTCGACCACAACGATCAGATCCAGCCCCTCAGCCCAATCATGGAACCCATCCATATCCAGCGGCCAGACCTGGCCAACCTTATAGGTGGTGATGCCAAGTCGTTTCGCTTTAGCTGCGTCAATGCCCAGCAATGTCAGGGCGTGCTCCAGATCCAGCCAGTTCTTGCCCGCCGAAACAAAGCCAATTTTCGCGCCCCGTTCACCCCAAACCCGATGGTTGATTTTGTTCACCTTTGCAAACGCTTCTGCTGCAAACCTCTTGTAATCGATCACCCGCGCTTCCTGTTCCACCGGTGTGTCCAGCAGCCGGATATTCACACCACCTTCCGGCATATCAAACTTGGGGGTTTTCAGCTTCATCCGGTGCGGGTCACCATCCACAACAGACGTCACCTCCACCGTATCTTTCATTAATTTCAGCCCGACCCAAACCCCGGCAAACCGCGACAGTGCCAAGCCGTAAACCCCATAATCCAGAATTTCCTGAACCCCCGCAGGGGACAAAACCGGCATATAGGCGTCCATCACCGCCCAGTCTGACTGGTGCAATGTGGTGGAACTTTCACCGGTATGATCGTCCCCCAGCGCCATGATCACACCACCATTTGGTGAGGTACCGGCCATATTGGCGTGGCGCATCACGTCACCAGATCGGTCCACCCCCGGCCCCTTGCCGTACCAAAGCCCGAACACACCATCAAATTTGCCTTCGCCGCGCAGTTCCGCCTGTTGGGTGCCCCACAGCGCCGTCGCCGCCAAATCTTCATTCAACCCCGGATGGAACAACACATCCGCGGCCTCCAGATCGGCCTTGGCCTTGGTCATCTGCGCGTCCACCGCCCCCAAAGGTGAGCCGCGGTAGCCGGTAACATATCCGGCCGTATTCAACCCGGCGGCCACATCGCGCGCTTTTTGCATCAGCATCAGTCGAACCAGCGCCTGGGTGCCGTTCATCAGAACACTGGTTTTTTCCAGATCAAACTTATCGTGCAATGAAATATCTTGTCGGCTCATCTGTAGACTCCAATGACGATTGGTTACATCCATTATAGGTCAAATTTACTGACCTACAAAATTAAAATTCACCACACCTGAGCGTTTGCAATTGCCCCCGACTTACCGGTAACTCTGATATAGATGTCAGACGCTAACAAGCAACGGAATGGCCGATATGGACTGGGATAAGTTACGAATATTTCACGCGGTGGCCGATGCGGGCAGTTTGACCCATGCAGGCGATACCCTGCATTTGTCGCAATCTGCCGTGTCTCGGCAAATTCGGGCACTGGAAGAAAGCCTGCAGGCCACGCTTTTTCACCGCCATGCACGGGGGCTGATTCTTACCGAACAGGGCGAATTACTGTTTGACGCCACCCGCGCCATGAACAAACGCCTGGACGCGGCCGCGGCCCGCATCCGTGACAGTGCCGACGAAGTTTTTGGGGAACTGCGCATCACCACAACGATTGCCTTTGGCAGCCTCTGGCTGGCCCCGCGCCTGCATCTGCTCTATGAGAAATATCCGGACCTTAAAATCGACCTGATGCTTGAGGAACGAGTGCTTGATCTGCCCATGCGCGAAGCAGACGTCGCCATTCGTATGAAAGAACCCAGCCAGGCCGACCTGATCCGGCGCAAACTGATGAGCGTTCGGATGCGGCTTTACGCCTCAAAATCCTATCTGAAAACCCATGACAGTCCTGACAAAATTACCGATTTGGTCAAACACCGGTTGATTTGCCAGAATGCACGCGACACACAGGTTCGCGCCGGGGCATCGCTGGTGCAGGAAATTCTGACAAACGATATGGCGTCGCTTTTGACGGTGAACAACTACTTCGGGGTGATGCAGGCAGTGCTCAGCAATCTGGGCATTGGTGTTTTGCCCGATTATGTAACCGAAATGTCACCTGATCTGGTGCGGGTAATGCCCGACCTGGAATCCAGTGAAGTACCGGTTTTTCTGGCCTATCCGGAAGAATTGCGTCAGTCAAAACGCATTGCAGCTTTCCGTGATTTCGTAATGGAAGAAATTATGGCGCACCGTAAAAGGCAGAAATCACAGCAGCTTAACTAGCTATGCAAACGGTGCATGGCGGCTTTGCTCAGGTTATTGGGCTTTGTTCTTGATTGATTAACCTTTGCTACCTAAGTCTAACGCGACGCTGATGGTTGAGGAAACTCTTATCAGTGTCACCTCCCTGTTGAACTGGGCCGGGCTTTGCCCGGCCTTTTTTTTGCCAAACGATCTTTCTCAGTGAACCAGCTTACTTCGCCGCTTTGATAAAAACACCCGGTCCGGCATATTACCCGACAAAGCTATAGCTTTATCATAGGCTTCAAGGGCTGCAGCAACATCACCCTTTCGTGCCAAATATTCTGCCTGAGCTGCATATAGTGGTTGATAATCTGCCAACTCAGCGGCCAATTGATCCATCTCGCTTAGTGCCTGATCAAGTTGCCCAAACTCGGCCCGCGCCACCGCCCGGTTCAGACGCACTATCGCTGTGGGTTCAAAATGCAAAAGTCGCGCGTACAGCAGGGCGATTTGCTGCCAATCCGTTCGTTTAGCGACACCCGCAGAAACATGTAACGCACTGATCGCCGCCTTGATCTGATAGGGCCCGGCATCCCCAATCCCCATCGCCTGATCTAACAATTCCAACCCTTCTTCAACCATGTCCTGATCCCACAAACTTCGATCCTGATCTGCCAGACCAATGGTTTCGCCGTCTGAAGACATGCGCGCATTTCGCCGGGCATGGGTGGACTGCATCAACGATAACAACCCCAGTATCTCAGGCTCACCCGGTCGCAACTTATCCAGTAAACGCGCAAGATAAATCGCTTCTTCGCACAGCTCAACTCGAATAGCCGCATCCCCCGAACTGGCTGAATATCCTTCGTTGAAAATCAGATAAATCACCGACAAAACTGACTCCAACCGCTCGGTCCACAATTCCGGCCCGGGCACCGCAAAAGGTATACCTGATGCCGTAATTTTGGCCCGCGCCCGGCTCAACCGCTGGCCCATAGTGGTTTCCCGGTCCAGAAAAGCCCGGGCGATTTCTCGTGTTGTCAGACCGCCAATGGTACGCAGCGTCAGCGCCACGCGGCTTTTGGTATCCAGCGCCGGATGGCAGCAGGTGAAAATCAGTTCAAGACGTTTATCTGGAATATCCGGGGGCATTGCGTTGGCGTCCATTTCACCCTCTTGGGCCATTTGTTCCAACTGCGGGCGCCACTGTCCAAGTCGCTTTTGGCGGCGAAACTGATCAAAGGCGCGGCGGCGCGCTACCTGCAACAACCAGCCACGTCTGGATTTGGGAATACCGTTTTTGGCCCAGTCAGACAGCGCTGCTATCGTTGCATCCTGCAGGCATTCTTCGGCCAGTTCGAAATTGCCGATGGCGGCCACCAGGGCCGCGATCAGTCGCCCCCGATCCTGTCTTAGGGTGTATTCAATCGCTATATGGACAGGATCGGCGGTTGGTTTCATGGATCAGTCAAAGGACATGATCGGGCGTACTTCTACAGTGCCATGCTCTGTTGTCGGGATCATTTTGGCATATCTAATAGCGTCATCCAAAGTGTCACATTCAAACATATAGAACCCGCCCAACTGTTCCTTGGTTTCCGCAAATGGGCCGTCTGTCAGTTCAGTTTTGCCGCCACGGATACGGATTGACGTGGCGGTTTCCACCGGCTGCAACGCTTCGCCCGCGACCAGAACACCATCTTTGGTATAGGTGTCGGTAATTGACTGCCAGACAGCCATATAGGGGCCAAATTCCGGGGTGTCAGGCTGCGGTCCTGCGTCAGGTGTTGAATAGATCAAAGCAAGATATTTCATAGAATTTCCTTTCCAGGTTGGGTTAGTGTCGCGCTTTATGCGCGGGTTTGGCAAGCGTCAGCCTGCAAATTTCTGCGCCAGCAGTGCGACAATCGGGATCAAAATGGCAACCTTACTGCCCAGTGAACCGATTAAACGCGCAACCGCGGCGGGCCTGTCCATAGACAGGCCAAATGGATGGATCAGCCGCGACACCAACAATATGGTACCGCTGGCGTATAGCCAGGTTGCCCCAAGCCCGGCAGCTTCCGCCAGCCCCATCAGAAGCAGCGTAAACGGCACATTTTCGATAAAATTTCCAAAGCGGCGCATCTTCACCAGCAATTCAGGGTCATCCCCGTTGCCCAGTGATATCCCGACCTTGCCTCTGTGGATGCTGACCTGTACAGACAAAATCAACCCGACAAGCCCCAGCACCGCCCCATAAAATCCCGTAATTTCGAACAACATTTTACTCGTCCCTATTTTTTGTTTCGATACCCTAAGGACGAACAGCGGCCCCGGATTTCGACAGAACCGGTAAATTATTTTGCATATTGGATAAAAAACATGGGTTTCACCTGAACCCCGCTTGGCTTATGAGACGCCTGAATACCGGGGGACGCACATGGACGAACCAGAAATCACCGAAGACCTGATCGCCGCCCATGGCCTTGCCGCCAATGAATATGCCGAGATTATTCGCCTGTTAAACCGCACCCCAACATTCACCGAGTTGGGCATATTTTCGGCCATGTGGAATGAACATTGTTCCTATAAATCCAGCAAAAAATGGCTGCGTACCCTGCCAACCGAAGGCCCACAGGTGATTTGCGGTCCTGGTGAAAATGCCGGCATCGTCGACATTGGCGACGGGCAATGTGTGGTGTTCAAAATGGAAAGCCACAACCACCCCAGCTATATCGAACCCTACCAGGGGGCCGCCACCGGCATGGGCGGCATCCTGCGCGATGTCTTCACCATGGGCGCGCGCCCCATCGCGGCAATGAACTCACTGTCCTTTGGCGTGCCAGACCACCCCAAGACACGGCAACTGGTCAATGGCGTGGTGGAAGGTATCGGCGGCTACGGCAACTGCTTTGGTGTGCCCACGGTGGGGGGGGAAGTGCGGTTTCACCGGGCCTACAATGGCAACTGTCTGGTCAATGCCTTTGCCGCAGGCCTGGCCGATACCGACAAAATCTTTTATTCCGCCGCCTCCGGTGTCGGCATGCCGGTGGTGTATCTCGGCGCCAAAACCGGCCGCGACGGGGTTGGCGGCGCCACAATGGCATCGGCGGAATTTGACGATACAATTGAGGAAAAGCGCCCCACCGTGCAGGTCGGTGATCCGTTCACCGAAAAACGTCTGATGGAGGCCACGCTTGAACTGATGGCCACCGGGGCCGTCATATCCATTCAGGATATGGGGGCGGCTGGCCTGACTTGTTCTGCCGTTGAAATGGGCGACAAAGGCAACCTTGGCGTGCGCTTAAACCTTGATGACGTCCCGGTGCGCGAAGACGCCATGACGGCCTATGAAATGATGCTGTCCGAAAGCCAGGAACGCATGCTGATGGTGCTGAACCCGGAACTGGAAGCCCAGGCCAAAGCCGTGTTTGACAAATGGGACCTTGATTTTGCCGTTGTCGGTGAAACCATCGCCGAAGACAGGTTTGAAATCTACCACCACGGCAAATGTATGGCCGACCTGCCGCTCAAGGCGTTGTCCGGCACCGCCCCGGAATATGACCGCAACTGGGTGGAAACACCGGCCCCGGATCCGGTTGGCGACATCCCGGACATTGACCCGATTGACGGGCTGCGGGCCCTGATATCCTCGCCAAACTACGCCTCAAAACACTGGGTCTATCAACAATATGACACCCAGGTCATGGCCGATACCGTGGTAAAACCGGGCAAAGGTGCCGGTGTTATACGCGTGCATGACACCGATAAAATGCTGGCCTTCACCTCAGACGTGACCCCGCGCTATGTCAAAGCCAACCCCTATCAGGGCGGTGCCCAGGCCGTGGCTGAGGCCTATCGCAACCTGACAGCCGTCGGCGCAACCCCGCTTGCCACCACCGATAATATGAATTTCGGCAACCCGGAAAAACCCGAGATCATGGGCCAGTTCGTCGGCGCCATCAAAGGCATCTCCGCCGCCGTTACCGCACTGGACATGCCAATCGTGTCGGGCAACGTGTCGCTTTATAATGAAACCGATGGCACCGGCATCCTGCCCACCCCCACCATCGGCGCAGTGGGACTGATCCAGCACCCGGACCAACTCATTGACAGTCAGCTGGCCGAGGGCGACATCGCCTTGCTGCTCGGTGAAACCGACGGCCACATGGGCCAGTCCGCCCTGTTGGTCGAAATGTTCAACCGCGAAGAAGGCGACGCGCCCCCAGTCGACCTGACCGCCGAAAAAAACCACGGCGACTTCATCCGTGCCAACCACACCCTTATCGGTGCCATCACAGATTTGTCCGATGGCGGTCTGGCGCTGGCCGGGTTTGAGCTGGCCCAAACCGCGCATCTTGGCCTGAAATTCGACTCAGCCGACATCCCCACCCTCTTTGGGGAAGACCAGGCCCGTTATCTTATCGCCTGCAGCTTTGATCAGGCAGAGGCCCTGATGGCCGCCGCCGCCCAGGCCGATATCACAATTGCAATGGTTGGCCGGTTCGGCGGGCGCGACATAACCTTCGGTACGGCAACAGCACCACTGGCCGAGCTTAGCTATATCTATCAAAACAGCTTTGCCGCCACCTTTGGCTAACCCAAGACATACCGACGCGGCGATCAGTGAATTGCTAGCAACCGACTGCAGAAAATGCACCGGGCTATGTTGCATCTATTCCGCGTTTTCCGCAGGCGCTGATTTTGCAATAGATAAACCTGCAGGAACACACTGCCCAAACCTGACAGACCAAAACAAATGCTCGATCCATACCGATCTGAAACAAAGTGGCTTTTCAGGCTGTTCGGTCTTTGATTGCAATGGCGCTGGCCCGTGGCTTTTACAAGCACTGTCGGTTTCAAGCAAAAACCATAATGACATCAATATGATCGACATGTTCCGCAAAGCACGCGATATCCGACGATCCCTTGAACTTGTGTACATCGCCGGGGCGCTACCCTTGCCAATACCCCAGCAAAAGGAACAGCACCGGCTTTTAGCCAAATTGACACCGGCCTTAACCAACGCTTTTCAATTGATCCAAACGTATGAGGCAGGGCCCCTGCCCGGCGAAATCAACCTGTTCCTAAAGTCGCTGCGAACGCTCATTGTAGCAGACGGAAACCTGAATAATACATAATCCGATCCTAGGACAACACGCCGCGCTCCCGGCAATCCCCTTGCACAGGCACCGCCCGCCCCCTACATCTGGCACAAGACATTTCGGAGAGACACCCATGGCCATCCAAGCTCAGGAAATCGAAGCACTGATACGCGAAAGCTTTCCCAACGCGCAGATCACCATCACCGACCTTGCCGGCGATGGCAATCATTATGCCGCCGAAGTAGTGGATGCCAGTTTCAAAGGCCAGAATCGTGTGCAACAACAACGCGCGGTCTACGCCTCTCTCAAAGGTAAAATGGATGGCAAATCAGGCGAACTGCACGCCCTTGCCCTGACAACAAAAGCACCGGAGTAATACCATGAGCGACGCACAATCCCAGATAAAAGACACAGTCACCAACAACGACGTGGCCCTGTTCATGAAGGGCACAAAAATGATGCCGCAATGCGGATTTTCCTCCAAAGTAGCCGGAATTTTGAATTATATGGGCGTTGAATTTTCCGACGTGAACGTATTGGATGACGACGCCGTGCGCCAGGGGATAAAGGATTATTCCGACTGGCCAACGGTTCCCCAACTTTATGTCAAAGGTGAATTTGTCGGCGGCTGCGACATCATCATCGAAATGACCATGTCAGGCGAGCTGGATCAACTGCTGGACGATAAGGGCATCGCGTACAATAAAGAAGCCGCTGAAAAAATCCGCGAAAGCAACGGCTGATACCAGACCCTGATTTTTCTGCGAAAAATCACTGCCAGCGCCCCTCAGGCGCTGGCTTTTTCTTCCACCGCTGCGGCCAGTGACTCCGCACGCGCCGCCAATTCCGCCAGACTGTCTGTCAGATCCGTCGGTATAACGGCCACTTCCACCGTCTGTGGCTCTGGCTTGGGTTGGGCACGCATTTCTTCGATCAGTGTGTTCTGTGTGGCCAGTTTTTCCTCAAGCGCGCGCATCTGTTCTTCCAGACCCGCGGTTTTATCCGCCAGCATCAAGCCGGACATCAACAGCATCCGGCTTTCCGGTATGCGCCCGATCTGACTGTTCAAAACTGTGGCTTCCGCATCCAAATAGGACGCGGCTGATTTCAGATAGTGTTCTTCCCCTGCCTGACAGGCAACTTCAAACTCGCGTCCGCCCACTGATATTTTTATCTCAGGCATTTGCGCCCCCTTCCACCAGTGGCTTCAAATCTGACAATATTGCATCCAGTTCCGCCCGGTCAGTATCGCGGCTAACCCGCAACGCGTCCAATTCGGCCACCATTCCTGTATTGATCAACCCGGCATCCCCCAGCCCTTGCTGGTTTGCTTCGCGCAAAGCCTGGTTATTTTCCCGCAACTGCTGGTTGGCCTGCTTTACCCGCTGTACTGTCTCATCATAGCCTGCCAGCTGGCCGCGCAGTTTGCTGACTTCGCCTTCCAGACCTGCCACCAGTTTTTCCTGCTTTTCTTTGATCGCGCTGACCCGTTCTTCCAACTGGGAATTCGCGGTTTTCTCGGCATCCAACTTTTCCTGCAACACCGACGTTTCATTACCATCTGTACCAGAACCTTGCCCACCAAGGGCACTCAGACCCGCACCGATACGGTCAAGTGCTGCGGTAATCCTGTTCTCTAACTCTGCGACATCGCCCATACTCGTTCTTTTGCCCCTTGAACTTCTAACCTGTCATTGCAAATGATCCCAAATTCAGGGGTCAAGAGTCAAGTCAAACAGCGTTATTCATCTAAATTGGCACTTTCCCCGCCATCATGTGGGCCATTGCTTGAATTCCCGGTTGTGACTGCTATCACCAAAACCAGAAAATAGCCGACCCAACAGGAGCCACCAGATGGACATCGCCACCCTGCGCAAAGACCACGCCGATCACTGGAACAAAGCCTGCGCCCTGCGCGTATTGGCGATTGATGCGGTTCAGGCCGCCAATTCCGGCCATCCTGGCCTGCCCATGGGCATCGCAGATGTCGCCACGGTGCTGTTTGAAAAACACCTGAAGTTTGACCCCAAAAAACCAAACTGGCCGGATCGCGACCGGTTTATCCTGTCCGCAGGCCACGGCTCGATGCTGATTTATGGCCTGCTGCATCTGACCGGCTATGCCGACATGACGCTGGACCAGATCAAAAACTTCCGCCAATGGGGCGCAATTACAGCGGGCCACCCCGAATATGGCCACGCAACCGGTATTGAAACCACCACTGGCCCACTGGGCCAAGGCATCGCCAATGCCGTTGGCATGGCCATCGCCGAGGCCAGCCTGCGCGCCCGTTTTGGCAAAAAGGTTGTGGATCATTACACCTACGTCATCGCCGGGGACGGTTGCCTGATGGAAGGCATCAGCCAGGAAGCCATCGGCCTTGCTGGCATGCAAAGGCTGGGCAAACTTATCGTGCTCTGGGATGACAATAATATCTCGATAGATGGCGAAATCAGCATGTCTGACATCACCAATCAGCAGGTTCGCTTCAAAGCCTCAGGCTGGCATGTGCAGTCCGTCGACGGTCATGACCCCGACGCCATTGATGCCGCGATTGCCACCGCAAAGAAAACCAATAAACCTTCGATGATTGCCTGCAAAACCCATATCGGTTTTGGCTCCCCTGCCAAACAGGACACCAACAAGGCCCATGGCTCCCCCCTGGGTGAAGACGAAATAAAAGCCACCCGCGCCGCCTATGGCTGGAAACACGGCGCCTTTGACATCCCCAAAGATATCCGCGCCGGCTGGACCAAAATCGGTGCCCGGGGTGCTGTGGACCGCACTGACTGGCAGGCCCGCTTTGACACTCTGTCACAGGGCCGCCAGAAAGAATTCAACCGCGTCATGGCAATGGAGCCGCCGCGCAAACTGTCCGCTGTCATCAAAGCCTTCAAGAAATTTGCCAGCGTTGATCAACCCAAGGTCGCCACCCGCAAGTCCAGCCAGATGGTGCTGGATGTGATCAACCCGATCATGCCCGAAACCCTGGGCGGCTCGGCAGATCTGACCGGCTCAAACCTGACCAACACCACAGATCTGGGCATCTTCAACCCGGATAACCGCAAGGGCCGTCACCTGCATTATGGTATCCGCGAACATGCCATGGCTGCGGCCATGAACGGCATGGCGCTGCATGGTGGCATCCGCCCCTACGGTGGCACGTTCTTTTGTTTCGTTGATTACGCCCGCGGTGCCATGCGCCTGTCCGCCCTGATGGGTATCCCCACGGTATACGTGATGACCCATGACAGCATCGGCCTTGGTGAAGATGGCCCCACCCACCAGCCGGTGGAACATCTGGCGATCTGCCGGGCGACCCCCAACAGCTGGACATTCCGCCCCGCAGACGTGGTGGAAACCGCCGAAGCCTGGGAACTGGCACTGTCCTCAAAATCCACGCCTTCGGTACTGGCACTGTCCCGTCAGGGCCTGCCCACACTGCGCACTGAACATAAAAACAAGAACCTGACTGCAAACGGCGCTTACGTACTGGCCGATGCCATTGGCAAACGCCGGGCCATCCTGATTGCCAGCGGCTCTGAGGTTGAAATTGCCATGGACGCCCGCGAACTCCTGCAAGCTGAAGGCATCGGCACCCGCGTGGTGTCCATGCCCTGCATGGAACTGTTCGCCGCCCAGGACGATGCCGAACGTCGCAAGGTTCTGCCCGGCGGCCCGGTGCGCGTCGCGATAGAGGCCGGAACCCGCGACAGCTGGGATCGCTGGTTGTTTGGGGAACGCGGCAAATCAAAAAAGGCCGATTTTGTTGGCATGACCGGCTTTGGCGCATCAGCCCCGGCTGATCGGCTGTATCAGGAATTTGGCATCACCGCGCAGGCGACCGCCGATAAGGTTAAGGCGCTTTTGTAAAAGCGGTTTCAGCCAAACCAAGGGAAACAAACCATCACAAATCATATAGCCATCGTTCTGGGACTGTTAATTTTCGGACTGATCGGGTTGGATTATACCCTGAATGATGGGGTCGCCGGCCTGTTTCTGGCACGAAAATTCGTGACCTTCAGTGAATGGATTATGATTTGGCGTTAACATCAAATTGCATGTTGACCTTGGCCATGAATTGCACTTTCTAACCGTTAACACTCGCAGATTTCGGCAATATCTTATCAGGAGACATCACCATGACAGTAAAAGTAGCCATCAACGGCTTTGGCCGTATCGGA
>CAZETX010000028.1:11595-37810 GCA_964514925.1 uncultured Marinosulfonomonas sp. | reverse complement strand
GTGGCCGAGCCGGAAGCCGGGATGATCTATAAAGGTACGGTCGTGAAGATCGTCGACTTTGGCGCCTTTGTGAACTTCTTTGGCAAGAAAGACGGTCTGGTGCATGTGTCCCAGATTGAAAACCGTCGTTTGAACCATCCGTCGGATGTGCTGAAAGAAGGTCAGGAAGTCTGGGTTAAATTGCTTGGGTTTGATGACCGCGGCAAGGTTCGTCTGGCCATGAAGATGGTGGATCAGGCCACCGGCGAAGAAGTCAAAGACAACGACGCTGGCTAACGTTATATAATAAAAGGCAGGGCATATTTTGCCCTGCCAAAATAGTTGCTGTGTATCTATGATTAATTTGGACGTAACCGTCATATCAATTTGCTACAACAGCACGGCAGTGGTCGGCGATATGTTGAAATCTCTGCCTGCGGGGACCCCGGTTATACTGATTGATAACGCTTCAGATGATCTGGGGCAACTATCAGATATTGCAAAGAATTTTGATGCCAAAGTAATCCGCAATAATGAAAATATGGGGTTTGGTGCGGCCTGTAATCAGGGTGCGCGGTTGGCGGAGACCAGAAACATCCTGTTTCTGAACCCGGATGCAACGCTTGGCCACAATGCCCTTGGCCTGTTGTCTGACGCGACCAGAAAATATACCGGGTATTCCGCCTTCAGCCCGTTGATTACCGATGCGGGCGGAAAACCCGGCATCCGGCGTCGCAGTGTTTTAATTGACCGGCGCGACTGGCTGGGCAAAGACTTACCCGCCGCCGATATTGATATCCCGGTGCTGAGTGGCGCGGCAATATTCCTGAGCAAGGCCGCATTTGACGCCGCTGGCGGGTTTGATCCGGCAATTTTCATGTACCATGAGGATGACGATCTGTCGTTGCGGCTGCGCAAACAGGTCGGGCCATTAAAGCTGATACGCGGGGCGGTTGTTGGCCATAGTGCCGGCCATTCCAGCGCGCGAACCCCCGAAATCGCGCGCCTGAAGGCCTACCACATGGGCCGGAGCCGGGTGTACGCGCTGACAAAACACCAGCGGCCCTTTCCACGGGTATCATCGTTGTTGATGGCAACAGTTCAGCTGTTTTCACCGGTTTTATTATTCTCCAAACGCAAAAGAGCCAAACAAATGGCGCTGTTTTCCGGCGTTGTCAGTGCCATTGCTGATGGGGGCGCTGCGAGCCTTTGCCAAAAACCCCGGGGGATGGGATGAAAAAATTACCGCTCTGGAAAATAGGCCGGGAATTGCACAGATCAATTGGGCAATTGTTTTGGAAATGGCCGAACTTGATCACCTCGTATTTGTTTAGCCGGAAGTACTATGAATTGGTACTGGCCCGGAAAATCGTTGTGACCACTGGCCAGCAACCGGTCACGCCAAAAATTGCCCTGTATTTGATATATCCGGTGACGGGCGTGCTGGCGTCGCATTTGCGCGCATTGGAATACCTGTCGGAGCACGGCTATGCGCCGGTTATCGTTTCAAATGTCCCCCTGAGCCCGGAAGACCGGGAGGTGCTAATTGCCAAATGCTGGCAACTAATCGAGCGGCCAAATTTTGGCTATGATTTCGGTGGCTACCGCGACGGTTTTCTACATATCAAGAAATATCTGGGCGACGCAGAGCGTCTGGTATTGTTGAATGATTCTGTTTGGTTCCCCCTGCCCGGATCCGATGACTGGCTGCAATCAGTGGAAGATCTGGGCGTGGACTATGCCGGCGCGATTTCAAATTTTGGCATTGACCGACATGATCCGGATAAATTTCGCGACATAAAATGGGAATATTCGACTTCTCACAAAAACTTTCACTATTGTTCGTTTGCGCTGGCAATCTCGGCCAATATTTTTCGTTCTGAGGATTTTCTAAAATTCTGGCAAGACTTCCGCCTGACCAACAACAAAACGCGAACCGTCCGGCGCGGTGAGATCGGCCTGTCAAAATGGGTGATTTCGCGTGGCTACAGCCATGGGCAAACGTTTGACATTCAGAACATCGACCGTAAGCTGATCGCCCTATCTGACGCAGAGTTGCAGGATGTGTTTGAAAACCTGATTATTCCAGAGGACCAGACCCTGTCAGCCATAAAAGAGGATTTACTGGCCTCGGCCCCTGAGGATCGCAAAACCGTTGAGAAGTTTATTCTGACCGTGATCGCACGCCAGGGTGTGGGCTATGTTTTGTCAAAGTTTGCGATCCAGAAAATGGGTTATTCGTTTTTGAAAAAATCACCGGTATGGCTAAACCGGGATGCTTCAAATATTACGGTAGGAATTGCCAGGCAACTAAACGGCGATTTTGGTCGCGAGATCCAGTCCGAAATTCAGACGCTTCGGGCCGAACGAAAAATCATGTGAAGGACTACAAAGTGAGCCACCAAAAAGACAAAGATACAGACGAAAACAGTAAAGATCCCACACTTGAAATGGCCAGAAATGATCCGGCCAGCCTTTACGACAGCGCCTATTATGAGACCGGATATTCAGTTGATAATCCGGAAAGTTATGGGCGACGCGAGCCATGGCTGAGTTTCTCCCGTAATGTCGCCCGGAAAGTGAAGAAGCGCTTCAAACCAAAAACCGCGGTGGATGTTGGCTGCGCATATGGTCTGTTTGTGGAAGCATTGGTGGATGCCGGGGTGGATGCCTATGGCTATGACATTTCACCCTTTGCCGTTTCAAACGCCCGCGATGACATGGGCCAGCGGATAAATGTCGGTTCGGTAACCGAGCCTATTCCGCTTCGTAACAACCAAAAATACGATATCGCTATTTGCATCGAGGTGCTGGAACATTTACCACCCGAGCAGGCAGATTTAGCGATTAAAAACCTGTGCGCGGCCAGTGATCAAGTTTTGTTCTCGTCCACACCCGACAATTTTGAAGAACCCACACATTTCAATGTTCTTGCGACGGAGGAGTGGCTAAAAATGTTTGCCGAAAACGGGTTCTTTCCCTCTGCCTTCGCCAAGGCGAATTTCATTGCTGAACACGCGATCGCGGTCAGGAAAATGGCGGGGTTACGACGTGTTGTGAATAAAATAACCGGCCTGTAACGCCGGTCGGTTCCCGGCATTCAGAACCCGCATTTAGCCTTAAACGTCAGCCCCTTGCCGCCATCCGGATGTCTTAGGCGCAGGCTTTCGGCGTGCAGCATCAGGCGGGGAAAATCCCGCGCTGCACCGGTGGCATAAAGCGGATCGCCAAGGATCGGGTGGCCGATTTCACGCATGTGCACACGCAATTGATGGGATCGCCCGGTTTGCGGAAACAGGCGGATGCGGGTTTCCGTGTCATTGCTGCGCTGCACGCGCCAGTCCGTGATCGCCTGTTTGCCGTTCTCGTGGTCAACCATCTGCAGGGGCCGGTTTGGCCAGTCAACGATCAGCGGCAGATCAACGGTGCCGGTTTTTTCCGCCACACGGCCCCAGACCCGCGCGACATAGGTTTTTTTCATCTGGCGTTTTTCAAATTGCAGCCCCAGATGGCGCTGGGCGTGGGGGGTGGTGGCGAACACCATGACCCCTGATGTGTCCCGGTCCAGCCGATGCACCAGCAGCGCTTCGGGGAACACGGCCTGAACGCGCGCAATCAGGCAATCGGCCAGATGTTCGCCTTTGCCGGGGACCGACAGCAGCCCCGGGGGCTTGTTGACCAGCAGCAGCTGGTGGTCATGGTGCAGGATGTCCAGCGGATCATCGGGGGGGGCGTAGGTGTCCATGCCGGGCGGGTTAACATGGCGGGGCATGGTGGCCAATGGTTTACGCCCTTTGGCCCGCACCATCGCACAAGCATAGACGCCAGCGGGGGTTGGGTGGTAGGATTTGCCTTGGGTGGTTCAAAGGAGGTGCTGCATGGCGCGATACACCGGGGGATGCCTGTGCGGCAGGGTCAGAATTGTGGCAACGGGGGCGCCGGACCGGGTTGGGATTTGCCATTGTCTGGATTGCCGAAAACACCACGGCGCGCTGTTCTATGCGGCGGCTATATTTTCACAGGATGCGGTGGAGATCACCGGGGAAACCCGCGATTTTGCCGGGCGGTATTTTTGCCCGCAGTGTGGATCACCAACTTTTGCACGCAGTGGCGACGAAGTTGAGGTGCATCTGGGGGCGCTGGATGAGCCCGGTCAGTTGATCCCTGAATACGAAAGCTGGTGCGTGCATCGTGAACGCTGGTTGCCGGTGTTTGAGAATATGCAGCATTATGAGCGCGACAGAAGCGCAGCAGATCTTTCTGAAGGGTAGGTAAGTCCGGCCCTGCAGATATCACCGTTGCTTTAATTTGGTTGAAGCCTAAGATTTGGCAACATCAACCAAGGGGAAAGTCATGCCAATAGATTTGCCCGAAAGGCACAAAACCTATTTGGGCAAGTTCACCAATTCAAATGTCTGGGACGGGTTTGAGATGCGACCCGGTGATATTATCGTCGATACGCCGCCCAAATGTGGCACCACATGGGTGCAGTCGATCACCCTGATGCTGATTTTTGGCGATCCCGACAAAGACAAGGTTGTTGATGACATTTCGCTGTGGCTGGATTGCGGATTTCGCGATCAGGTTGAAATTGCCGGGCGGCTGGCCGCACAACGCCACCGGCGCTGCATTAAATCGCACACGCCATTTGATGGGATCACCTATTCGCCGGACGCGACGTATATCGCCGTGTACCGGCATCCGATGGATGTGCATTTATCCATGCGCACCATGACGGAAAACATGCGGGTGAATATGAACCCGGAAAGGTTTCCCGAGGATGTTTCCGAGGGGTTTGCGATGTTTGTTACCGATGAGCTGACTGAAAACGGCACCGACGATCTGACGGTTGCATCAATAGTTGACCATTATCTGATGTTTAAGAAATGGGCGCATCTGCCAAATATTCACCTGTTCCATTACGCTGATCTAAGCCGTGATCTGGCCGGGCAGATAGACCGGTTGGCGGGCATCTATGGTTTAGAGCATGGCGCCGGGGCCATGGCAGAATTTGTTGAGGCGGCGACCTTTAAAAAAATGAAAGCCAAGGCCGCCATGGCACCGATCCCGGAGGAACCATTTCTGCGGGAGCCGGCAGAGTTCTTTTCAAGCGGCACCAGTAATAAATGGGAGAACAAGTTGAGCAAGGCCGAGATTGCCGCCTATGACACGCGGATCACCGGGTTGTTGGGCAAGGCTGATCGCGATTGGCTGGAATGGGGAAGCCACAGGGATTGACCAAAGTGGCGCGCAGGCGGTTGATCCGGGCGGCACCGGCCAATGGGTCAGGGGCCTTGGGGGTAAGGCCCCTGATCCGTTCAAAACAGATCTTTCATATCTTCTATATCTGCAATTTCTTCGACGATGTCCCAATGTTCGTCGGCGCGTCCGTCTTCTGTTAAGCGGATGATATCAAACGCAATCACCTGCCCGAAACCTGGCACCGGCGGGGTGGCTTGGTAAAAATTCAGTTTGACGATAAAATCACCTTCGGACACGCTTTGGTGCAGCTTTTTTTCCAGCGCTATACCTTTTGACTGCAGAAAACCCACCATGCCAAGCAAACCGTCAGGGCCGTTTACGCCACCGGGGTTGTGCTGGATATATGCGTCACTTATGGCGGCCGGGATAACGCTGGTATCGAATGTGTTCCAGAACTGATCCATGTCCCTGAGATGGGCCGCGCCATAGTTCAGCGCCGCCTGACTGTCCGGGTTCACCATTGCAACACCATCAAACATTGAATTGCCGCTTTTGGTTTCCGTAGCCGGAACTGCAACCTGCTGATTGCCCCAATGTTCAATTATGAGGCCTTCGCTGTTCAGGCGGAACAGCTCACCCCGCGCAATCGCACCGGTGGCGGTCTGTTGTTCGACATGCAAAAATACCAGATCATCCTGGGCGACAATTCGATGCACGGTTAGCGCACCATCATTTTCCCGGGCCAAGTTACGCAAGCCATCCAGCGTAAAGCCGCTGCCTTGCTGGTGTTCAACATAGCCGTCGGCGACAAATCTTTTGACGTCCTGATCGCTGTATAATGCCTGATAAAAAGCCAGCACAGATGTTTTGTTTTCATCCGTATCTGCCAGAGCCGTTGCGGCGAACGTAATTATCGCAAAGACAGTGCTGAAAAATTTTGTCATGTGGTGTCTCCTATTACCCATGTCAGACAAAATACTTGTTCAATTATGGATAACAATATACGAAAAATATAACAATTTAGTTAGCTGAGTTAAACAATGACCACACATCGCATCATCAACGACATGATGGTTTTCACTGCCGTTGCCACGTTGGGATCGTTCACGGCTGCAAGTGAAAAACTTGGCCTAAGCAGGGCCAGGGTGTCGCAGATTGTCAGCTTGCTGGAACAACAATTAAACGTAAAACTTCTGAACCGGACAACCCGGTCGATTTCCCTTACAGAAGTTGGCGCACAATATCTTGAAAAATGCCTGTCAATTCATGACCTTGCCGAAGAGGCCAATGCCATTGCGCGGGACGCAGAAGAAACCGTCAGCGGTGTGTTGCGTATTAAAACCCCGATCGGGGCCACGCTTATTGCCCCGGTACTGGCTGCATTTTTGCGCCGGTATCCGGATATTCGCATTGAGCTGATCGAAAGTGACACGGTGGTTGATCAGGTTGAGGCGCGCATAGATGTGGCCTTTGCTTCCGGGCCGGTTGCCGACACCACTTTGCGCTGCGTTCCGGTTGGGCATCTGCGTGAGATACTTTGCGCCTCAAAGGCCTATCTGGACGAAAACCGACGCCCGAAAAACCTAAATGATCTGATCAATCTGGACTGGATATGCCACCGTGAAGAGCAGAAAAATGGTGGTCTTCAGGTGCGCCGCTCTGGCAATGACAAGACCAAATTGCAAATGAAGCCCAAAGTTGTTGCGTCAAGCGTGGCGGGTATCCGGAATTTTGTTATTAACAACGCCGGATTTTGCGTTCTTCCCGCCCCCTTTGTCGGCGAAGAACTGAAATCGGGTCAGGTAGAGCGTATTTTGCCTGAGTATCAGGGATATGATATTCCAATATTCCTGAGCTATGGCCAACAGAATATGGTGCCGCTTAAGGTGCGGGTGTTTTTGGATTTTATTCAGGAGAACCTGAAATTTCCCTATGGCTGAATGTCAGCCATTTTTCACGGGATGCAATGCTGATCACAGGGGATAGGCACGGCTTTTAGGACGGTATTTCTGCCGGCGATGTGGCCCATCGGTTTTTGCCCGCGGTGGCGGCACATAACCGGTTTAAGTCTTGGTGTTTTTGCTGAACCACATCCGGCGAAGTGTGTTGTCTTTTTGAACAAAATGGTGAAACAGGGCGGCACCGGCATGGAGCAGCACAACAGCAAGCAAAACCCTTGCCAGAATTCCGTGGGCTACACGCGGCGTGTAATCCTGAAATTTTGGTAATGGTGCGGTTCCAAACACCGCATCCGCGGCCCCTGATAGAACAGACAATGTGATGCCACTGCCCAACATCAGGATAATCAGCAGATATAACAGCCTGTGTGTCCACTTGCCTGCGGCCTCTTGCCATGCCGGGGATGATCCGGTGGGATCGGGTTTGGCATCATAAAACCCCCACCAGACAATTCGAACGACTGTAAGCAACAGCACCAGGATCGCGATCGGAATGTGGAATTGCAAGATTGCCGCCTTGGCGGCGGCATCATCTGAAAAACCAGACCGGAAGCCCGAAAGCAAGAGGCCAATAATAAACAGGGCGGACAACCAGTGAATGGATTTGGCGAAGGTCCCGAAAGTTGTGTTTGTGCTTTTCATGAGTATAACCCTGTGTTGCATTCTGCTTTTTACCCTTACGACGGTTCTGGCCGGAACGTGACCCTATGGGCCGATGACACTGAAACAATTCAGAAATTCAACTTGTGTCAGAACGTCGTAAATTGTGCAATCCGGACCGGCTAAAACCGTTACCAATGGCGTTGCGTTTCGCGGCCTGTGTGGCTGCTGTTTGAGATCTATTTCCCCTTACTCTGACGCCTCGCCTCTGTAACCAGCAGGCGGATCAGCCCACCGATAATCAGGAAATAGGCGATGACGAGCAATGACGCCAACGGGACATAGAAATAGACTAATGGAAAGACCACAATCGCTGGAAGCATTAAAACAAACAGGCCGACGGTGCTGAAGAATATCCGCAATCGCGATTGAGTGGCCATTTTCCAGACGCTGGTTCTTTCCAGAGAACGGCGGGATTGAAATAGAAATTGCAATATTGGCTGCATGGTCGGCAAGATATCTCACACAGATTGATATCGCAAACACCGCCTTGGTCGGATTGGTGGTTAACCATATGGAATGAATTCCGGTTAAAACCACTTGAACCATGGAATCATCTGACCTGAATTTTATTGAATTTAGCCAATATTACCGCGATACATGTTTGGCTTAGGGCAATAGGATTGTACCCCAACCTACTACAATTAGATGGACCATTTAGCTTTGTAGCAGCACGGGCAACAGAAATCGGGTATTAACCCGTAATGTTTGCCAAGGCTCCCCCGTGCGGGTACTTAAAATTCCATTTTAAGTTGGGGTAATTATGAAAAATATCTTGGTAACCGCTGCCTTAGCGATTGCGAGCCCGGCACTGGCAGCAGCGGCAACGTTGGATTTCGAAACTCTGTCTTTTGGGAGTGCGCGCACAACGCTTGCGAACTCAATACTTTTTTCGGACAATACATTTTCTGACGGTGGATTTAACTTTACATCAACCGAAACAGTTTTTGCCTACGGTCCAACCAATCCAAACAACGCTATTCCGCGCTCTGGTTCGGTTTTTCTAAATGTTTCATGTGGCTGTAGTGGCGCATCAAACGCGAGCAGTGCCTATCTTGATCTAAGCCAGGTTTCCGGCTCGCCTTTCAGTGTGCAAAGCCTGTTGGTTGCAGAAGGTCGAACAAATGTTTCGTTTGGCCCAACAAATCGCACATTTGCAAAATTCGGATCCACGGCGCTGGAAATTTTAGGGACATTCGCCAGTGGTGGAACAATATCTTTTGTCCATCAATTTGATGGCATAGCCAACAGTAATCCAGCGACAGATTTTGAGAATATATTACTTGTCGGGTTTGAGGGGCTGAGCTCGTTGCGTTTCACCGGACTCGGGGGCTCAAATAATGGGTATTCATTCAGTGTTGACGACATTGTCGTAAACGAAATTAGCCCGGTTCCATTGCCAGCAGGGTTGCCACTGATTGTTGGTGCATTGGGTTCATTTGCATTTATCCGCCGAAAGTCGCCGAAAAACAAAGTGAAATCTGTGGGGTAGTAACTACCCTGCCCTACACCATTCGGATCACGTCTTTGTCGATGGACAGCATATAGCCCTTGCGGGCGATGTTTTTGATCAGCAGTTCGCTGACCATCTGATTGCCCAGCGTGTCGCGCAGGCGTTTGATGCGGGTGGCACCTGCGGCTTCGTCGCAATCAGCCGCATTGCGCCCGGAAATGACGGCTTCTATTTCGGCACCTGACATGACGTCTTCGTCCATCCGCGCCTCTGCCAGAACTGACAGGGTTTCGATGGCTGCCTCGGTCAGTTTGAATTCCATGTTGTTGATATAGACCACCCGTTCTTCGCGGCTGATCAAAAGTGAGGACACCTGAATACCGGCGCGCACAATTTCGCCCATGCGCCGGTTGAGCAGGATGATCGCCACCAGAAATACCAGTGCGGCAACCAGCAGTGCTGTGGCAAACACCAACAGCACGAAGATCACCGTGCGATAGCTGGACAGCACCCCGGAAAACGCGGTGCCGCTTTCGGCAAGGATTTCCAGCAGTTTAATCTCGGCCCCGGAAGTCAGGTCATCATTGGCCACGAATATCTGTTCCACGCGCGCATTGAACGCATTGGCATCCGGCAGGTTGGTGAACAGCAAAACCGCCGCCACCAGAAGGATGACGACGATGACCGCGATTCCGATAACAACGATCCGTGTGCCGGACCGGCGCGTGTCAGAAGCGTAAGAAGAATTCCCCAGCACTGTCTTTCCTGTTTTCCAGCCCGTCAGTGTCAAATACTGACAGCACGTTGAGCAGCTGCCATTTATTCGCCAACAGGCGGGTCTTGATTTCATCGCTTGCCGTGGCCGTATCACCACAGACCGCATCCGGCAATTCTATGACACCGTAATGCAGTCGCAACGGATTGTCGCGCTTGGCTTTGTAATCTGCGTAACAGGCCGCCTTCGCAGAGCCTGATATCGCAATGGCCGTCAGCACGGACAGCATAAATATATAGCGTTTCATCATGGGGTTGATATTGGCCAAAACCCGCCTGCTATTCAATATCATTGCCCCTGAGCAGCGGTGATATCCGATAACATAGCGGTGTTATTGTTTAGCCGGGCGGTAATTCCCATTGTTGGTTCATCGCGACCGGCCCTTGTCGGTTGCCCTGCCAAAAGGAACCTTAACATGACCAAGACATTCACCGCCTCCGTCCTTGCCCTTAGCCTGGCCTTTAGTGGCCTGTCCGTGGCCCCCGCTGTTGCGGGAAAAAACGATGACCTTGGCCGCTTTATCGTCGGTGCGGCTGCCATTGCGCTGATCGCCAAGGCGGTTGAAGACAATAAGCGGCGCCGCAATCAGGCGGCGCGGGTGACAACACCGCCCCCTGCGGCCAAGCCGCCGCATTTCCACCGGCCCAAGACACCACCCCACCGGCCACATCCGCCAAAGCCCGTGTACCAGCCGGTGTATCAGCCGCCTGTGTATCAGCCCGCCGTTACCTTTCAGGGCTTCCTGCCCAGCGAATGCCAGTTTGATATTCGCCGCGGCAACAAAAAGCGCAGCGTCTACAGTAAGATTTGCCTGGGTGAGCTGATGGTACGGGCCGAAACCGTGCCGCTGGTCTGTGAAGACCGGGTCACCACCAGCACTGGGCGGCGCACCCAGGTTTACGACGCCCTGTGCCTGCAGGAACGCGGCTATGAGGACGAAGCCGGGCAGTACAACTAAGCTTTTACGTCATCCCGGCGCGTTACTATCCCCAGCTTTGTCGCGCCGGTACCTGGGCGGGTGGTGTCAAAACCATCCGCCCCTTTTTTACGGGTAGTTTGCACAGTTGAAGCATCCTATTTTCAGCGCTAGGTTTCTGGCATGCCAGTTCCCGCAAAATCCAGCCTGCGTTTTGTGCGATTGCCCAAGGTGCCTGTGGGTGAAATTCTGACCCATATGTCTGATCCACGTGTTGCCAGACACATGCCGCTGCTAACCGGCAAATGGGACGCGGCGGCGGTTGCGGAATTTGTCGCGGCAAAAGAAGCCTGCTGGCGCCGGGACGGGCTGGGCCATTGGGCGATCTTAGATGATGGTGCCTATGTCGGTTGGGGCGGCTTTCAGAAAGAAGGCGAGGACTGGGATTTCGGTCTGGTACTGACCCCCGACGCGTTTGGGTTGGGCATGCGCATCACGCGCAAGGCCATCGCCTTTGCAAGGGCGGATAGCCGGATACCCCATGTGACGTTCCTGTTGCCGCCCTCACGCAAGAACCTTGGCGGTTTGGCGCGGCTGGGGGCCGAATTTGTGCAGGAGGTCCGTTATGATGGCGAATTATTTCTGAAGTATCGGTTGAACACGTGAAGCGGCAACAGTCTATCCGGGTCTTTGCCGGTCACACCGATACGCCCCGGATTAACTTACAGGTATTCCGGGCCATTTCGTGTTGGTAAATCATCAGAGATGCGCAGCCATGTCAGTTTTTCCCCATGGGCGACATGCAGCTGTGGGGCAAAACTTTCCGGCTTTTCCATAGCGGCCACATAAAAATGCATGACCCCTGACATGACAGTTGAGCGGAATGACATTGGTGAACCGCAATTGTCACAAAATGTCCGTTCTACACCCGGCGAAGATTTGTAGACCTTTGGGGTTTGCCCCGTCCATTTCCATTGCCCGTCCGGCACGCCGATATAGGTGGTCATTGGTGCCGAACACTGGCGTCGGCAGCTTTCACAATGGCAATTGACACAGGCGAGCACTGGTTCGCTAACATCAAAGGTGACAGATCCACATAAACAGCGACCCTGCATTTGCGTTCTCCTGTTGGTACTATTTTAATAGATCACTATTGAGAAAATGGGTCTTACGCAGTTGCGTCCGGTTTGGCGTAGTCTGCGACAGTAAGCAACATATCGGCCAGCGGTTTGGCACGAACACCCGCCGGTTTCTGAACCGAACAAGCCTTAGAGCTGCACCGTATAGACGCCGATTTTAAGCGGCATTTTCGCCGGTTCTTTACCAAAGCGCTCTTGCAATCGCAGGTGAACGCGCGCCACCACGTCATTTGGATCAACACCGCCCCGGTTGCTGATTTCATCAACCACGGGGTTTCCCAGCACCAGCCCCTGCGCGAAGCCAAACAAATCGGTAATGGTTTTTTCGTGGGTCATTTCTGCATGTGTCGCATTGCTTAGCCCGGCTGTGGCCAGGTCACCCAGCACCACCTTTGGGTCATGGTAAAAGAACGGGATTTTGTAAAAGCCGGGCGGGTCACCGGTGAAAAATTCAGCGATTGCGCCATGGGCCACCTGGGAAAACGGGTTGTCGGCGTTGCTGCCCCAGGTGGAAAAGATGTACTGGCCGCCGGGGCGGAGCACCCGGGCGACTTCGCGGTAAGACGCGATGATGTCGGGGAAAAACATGACGCCAAACTGGCAGATCACCTGATCAATCTGGCCAGCTGCAAACGGCAGCGCCATTGCGTCAACCGGTTTGAACGACACGTTTTCACCGGGTTGAAATTTTTGCGCTGCAACCGCCAGCATGGGGGCATTCAGGTCGGTCACCTGCAGCGGCACGGTTTTGGGCAGGGCATCGCGCAACTGCCGACTGACAATTCCGGTGCCGGCGGCAATTTCCAGTACCGAACCGGGGGCGAAGGCGGCGCTGTGCCGGGCAATCCGGGCGGCGAAATATTCGAAGATATTGGGCCCAAGCCCGCTATCGTAATATTTCGGTATGTCCCCGACAAAATTGCTTGCGTTTTGTGCCATGTATTCCGCCCTGCCAATTGCCCGTCTGGCAAAGCATTGCCAATTGGGTTTGGGAATACAAGACATTTGCACTTGCGCAGCGCCGGACAAACCGGTTGTTTCACCCCATGGCAGGTTCCCCGGATTTTTCGCATGAAACTGAATGGCAGGCGCGGGGTGCCGCCCGTATCGCCGGTGTCGATGAAGTGGGGCGTGGCCCGTTGGCGGGCCCGGTGGTGGCGGCGGCGGTCATATTGGATCCGGCAAACATCCCTGCCGGTCTGAACGATTCCAAGAAACTGTCAGCGGCCAAAAGGCGCACACTGTCGCGCGTGCTTTATCGCGTCGCGGATGTGTGTGTGGCGCAGTCCAGTGTCGCCGAAATTGACGACATCAACATCCTGCACGCATCCATGCTGGCGATGGCGCGGGCGGTGGCCGGGCTGGCGCGCGCACCGGATCATGTGCTGGTGGATGGCAATCGCATCCCCCCCGCCCTGACCGGCAGGGCCAGCGCCATTGTCAAAGGTGACGCCCGTTGCCTGTCGATTGCGGCGGCGTCAATTGTGGCCAAAACGTGGCGCGATGCGCTGATGGTGGATTTGGCGCAACAGCATCCGGGCTATGGCTGGGAGCATAACGCCGGATATCCGACAAAAATGCATCTGAACGCCTTGCTAGACCTTGGGGTGACCCCACACCATAGACGTTCGTTCAAACCGGTCCACAATATCTTGTATCAAGATAAAATAGTAAGTGATTGATTCAAAAAAGAATTTGACGGCGAATCAGCAATGATTCATCTTTAGCCTCAACAACAACGCACCAATAACGGGTGTGGGGACAGAGGCATATATGAAGACGAAAACCAAACTGGAAGCCAAAAAGCTTCCGCTCAATCAGATATTGTCGGGCGATTGCATCGACGTGATGAACGGCTTGCCCGAGGGCTCGATTGATCTGATCTTTGCCGATCCGCCCTATAATCTGCAGCTGAAAGGTGATCTGCACCGCCCGGATAATTCCAAGGTGGATGCGGTGGATGACGCATGGGACAAGTTTGCATCGTTCAGTGCCTATGACAAATTCACCACCGCCTGGCTGGCGGCTGCGCGCCGTTTGCTGAAACCCAATGGCGCAATCTGGGTGATTGGGTCGTATCACAATATTTTCCGGGTCGGGGCGGCGCTGCAAAATCAGGGTTTTTGGATTCTGAATGATGTGATCTGGCGCAAGTCCAATCCGATGCCGAATTTCCGCGGCGCGCGTTTGACCAATGCCCACGAAACCCTGATCTGGGCGTCCAAGGCCGAAGCCAGCAAATTCACCTTTAACTATGAGGCGCTGAAGGCCCTGAACGAAGGCGTGCAAATGCGCAGTGACTGGGTGCTGCCGATCTGTACCGGCCATGAGCGGATCAAAAATGAGGCGGGCGACAAGGCGCACCCGACGCAAAAACCCGAAAGCCTGTTGCACCGCGCGCTTGTGGGCACGACCAACCCCGGTGATGTGGTGCTGGACCCGTTCTTTGGCACCGGCACAACCGGTGCTGTGGCCAAGATGCTGGGGCGGGAATTTATTGGTATCGAACGGGAAGCCGCGTATCGCGAAGTTGCGAAAAAACGCATCGCCAAGGTGCGCAAGTTTGATCGCGAAGCCTTGCAGGTGTCCACCAGCAAGCGCGCTGAACCCCGGGTGCCGTTTGGTCAACTGGTGGAACGCGGCATGCTGCGCCCCGGTGAAACGCTGATATCGCCCAAGGGCAAAACCGCCAAGGTCCGGGCCGATGGCACGCTGATCTCCAACGAGGTCAAGGGTTCAATCCATCAGGTGGGGGCGGCGCTGGAAGGCGCGCCCAGTTGCAATGGCTGGACCTATTGGAGCTTTAAACAGGACGGCAAGCAGGTACCAATTGACCTGTTGCGTCAGCAAATCAGGGCCGAAATGAATTAACAGCGCGATATCGGATTTTTCGTAGAAAAATCGCGCTGCGGACGGGAAAATATGCAGTTACCGCCGGTGCCTGTGGCTACACCACGCGCACAAACTTTGCCCCGCCTTTGTCAAAAGGGCGGGGCCTTTTTTTTGGGCGGCATATCCCCGCCGATTGGGCGGGCCGGCGGCCACAATCTTGCTTCATTTGCCAAATATTAACTTCAATGGGGAAACAATACGTCTGCAAACGGAAACAATTGGGCAATTAAAATATGAAGCGCTTCGAAGGAATGCTGCCAGCTTTTCAGATGGCCAATGACGAAAATCAAACCGAATTTCTGAATACCGCACCGATATTTTACAGGTTCAATGCCTGGTTCGAAGATGTGTCAGAAATGTTCGCCAATATTATTTCGGCCCGGCATACTGACGATAGAACCGAACAGGCAGAGCCGGTACAGGATGTCATTGATCAGACAGCTGAGCCGGATAACGACATCGTTGCCACCCAGCCCGGTGATGAACACGCCCCACCGGATACAGCCGAAACTGACCCTACTGATGGGGACGATCATCAATATGAACCGATGCCGGAGGCACCGGTTGAATTTCCGGTATTTGAAGCAGAAATATCGCCCTTGGTTTCACCGGTCAGCAATGTCGTTGAGCCGGTTGAAATATTAGCCGATGCAGATCCCGAGCCAGTTGAACCTACGCCGGAGACAGGTGTTGAAACCCAGGTGACGCCAGTGGTGACGCCAGTGGTTGCGACCCCCGTTCAGCAGCCAGAGATTACCCCAACCACCGGGGATGAGTTTCAGGGCATTCCGATTATATTTGTGGAAGATTTACCGCCCGCCGATATTGAAGACGGGGAAGACGAACCGGCCTTTCTGGACTGCATGTTCTGAACCTGCCTAGCGCGGCATCGGCGTTGTGCCGGCCTTATAGTCTGACCAGTCGGTGATTTCCGGGTAATATATGGCCCGCCATTTCTGCACCCTTGGGTTCATCATGCGCAGCCAGACCGGCGGGATCAGGGCCGCCAGAAACATCATCGGATAGCTGAACGGCAATAGCGGTGCCTCGGCCGGGGGATAGTTTTGCAGCAATGGATAGCGGCGGCTGGGTTTCACGTGGTGATCCGAATGGCGCTGCAGGTTGATCAGCAACCAGTTGGACACCCGGTGCGCCGCATTCCAGGAATGGTGCGGCTTCATATGTTCATATTTACCATTGCCCAGATGTTTGCGGGTCAGACCATAATGTTCGATGTAGTTGATGATCTCCAGGTGCCAGATGGCGGTGAATGCCTGTAAAATGAAAAGGCCCAGCCCGACCCAGCCCGCCACCAGAAGCGACAGCAGTAAAAACGCCGTCTGCAGGCCCAGATAGCGCCAGAACGGATTGCTGGCATCCCACCAGGGCAGGTTTTTACGCCCCAGCATTTGACGCTCTGCCTGAAACGATGACAGCAGGGAATTTCGCAAAATCCGTGGATACGCCCGGTGAAAATTTTCGTTGTAGCGCGCGGTTACCACATCCCTTGGGGTGCCGACATAGCGGTGGTGCACCAGCAAATGTTCGCTGCGGTAATGCCCATAGAGAACCGAGGCCATCATGATATCCGCCAACCAGCGTTCAAACGGGTTTTTCTGGTGCATAAGTTCATGGGCATAGACGATCCCGACCACACCCGATATCTGCCCGACACCAAGGAAAAGCAGGGCTTTTTCAATGCCCGACAGGTGGCTGGAATTAGTGACATAGGCCATCAGCCCAAAGACCAGCATCAACTGTATCGGCAGCCAGATCAGGGTGATCAGCCGGAACCAGAACAGCCGTGCCTCGGGTGTTTCAGGGTCGGTATTGTCGGGGTTTTCACCGTTTATAGCGTCCAGAACAGAAATGCCGCCCAATATGGCCAGCACCGGCAGGATCAGCGCCCAGCCGCCACGGCTGGCAGCAAAAAGCAGGATCGGCACGATCGCCAGTGTCAGCCAGAACGGCAGCGCCTGTCGTATCGGGTTGGTAATACTGGTCAACATCAAAAAGCCCCCTGATCCTGCGCCAACACTAGCGCCCTGTCTGGTGTTTCTCAATTCTTTTGAAATGCAATGCCGCGGCGTTATGGGCTTTTTTCATCAGGGTTGGCAGGTTGGCCGGGTCAAATTCAGCCGCCGGCTGGAAAAACCCGGTATCCGGTTTCGCCGCCTGCGGCAGGGACAGGGTGTGCAGGGTAAGGTGCAAATGAAAATGCGTGAAAGTGTGTTTGATCAGCGTATTTGAGGCGCGCCAGTTGCCTGAAATCGGCGGCGCGGGTGCAGGGTTATCCCCCCAGTCTGATCCCGGCCACCCCAGCATACCCCCCAGCAACCCCCGGGGCGGGCGGCGTTCCAACAGCCACGCGCCATCGGCGCGGCGTGCCACATAGACCATGCCCAGACGCGTGGGTTTGGGGGTTTTGGCGGCTTTGGCGGGCAAAACAGCCGTCAGATCTTGGGCGCGCGCCCGGCAGGTGGCGCTGACCGGGCAGACCGCGCAATCGGGGTTTTTCGGTGTGCAAACGGTGGCGCCCAGATCCATGACCGCCTGTGCATAATCCCCGGGGCGGATATGCGGGGTCAGGCGGCGGGCGTATTCACTCAGCGGTTTTTTGGCCCGTTTCAACGGTTCCCGCACCGCGTAATACCGCGCCATGACCCGCTGGACATTGCCATCAACAACGGTTTCCGGCAGATCAAAGGCGATGGCCGATATCGCCCCGGCAGTATAGGGGCCGATGCCGGGCAAACCGATCAGCGCGTCATAATCGGCCGGGAATGCCCCGCCATGGTCTGCCACCACCAAGCGCGCGCATTTCAGCAGGTTTCGGGCGCGGGCGTAATAGCCCAGCCCGGCCCATTGGGCCATGACCTCGGCGTCGGCAGCACCGGCCAGATCGGCAACACCGGGCCAGCGATCGGTGAAGCCGATGAAATAGTCACGCACCGTGGCGACGGTGGTTTGCTGCAGCATTATTTCCGACAGCCAGACCCGGTAGGGGTCAGGCAACTGCCCGGCGGCACGTTCTTTGGGGCCGATGCGCCACGCCATCTTGCGGGCATTGGCGTCGTACCAAGCCAGCAGGTGTTTGGAGAAATCAGCCCTGTGCAATTATCCGCCCTATTTGTTCA
The DNA here is from genome assembly GCA_964514925.1 of uncultured Marinosulfonomonas sp. Taxonomy (GTDB): domain Bacteria; phylum Pseudomonadota; class Alphaproteobacteria; order Rhodobacterales; family Rhodobacteraceae; genus NVTR01. Next base: position 19,699 of record CAZETX010000028.1, on the reverse strand, counting down.
CTATTTTTTGCACCCGTGCCAATGGCCGTTGGCGGCGGTTCCTTATGTTGTTATGTAAGGCCATGCCCAGCGCCCGTAAACAACCCGCCAAAACCAATCGCCCCTATCGGCGTCGCAGGTTTGAAAAAGCCTCGGGTCTGGTGCAGGCGCAGATCCGGAAAGTCAGCGAAACCAGAGGTTTCGCGGTTAGTCGCCTGCTGACCCATTGGGATGAAATTGTCGGGGCTGACATTGCCGCAACCGCATTGCCGGTCAAAATCGGGTACACCCGTGGTGGCCTTGGGGCAACGCTGACGATTCTAACCACCGGGGCACATGCGCCGATGTTGCAGGCGCAATTGCCAAAAATACAGGAACGCGCCAATGCCTGCTACGGCTACGGGGCGATTGCCAAGATCCGCATTACCCAGACCGCGCCCACCGGGTTTTCTGAAGGTCAGATAAAATTCAGCCCGGCGCCGCCCGAAAAACCCCGCGCCCCGGACGCAAAAATCATCCAAGCCGCTGAACAGGCCACCCTGTGCATCAGTGACGCACCCCTGCGTCAGGCGCTTGCAGCACTGGGTGAGAACATATTATCCAAGGCTAAATAGTTTTAGGAGATTAACGATGAAACGGATGTTTGTTCTGGCCCTTGCCGCTGTGGCCGTCATTGGCGGATATGCCTATTGGTCAGCGGGTAATACCGGCAGCACCAGCTTTGCCACGGCCAGCGCGCAGGAAAGTGACGTTAACACCTCTGGCATTCTGGAAATGTCCATGGGCAACCCGGATGCAAAAGTCACGGTGATGGAATACGCGTCCTTCACCTGCCCCCATTGCAAAAACTTCCATGCCAGCGTTCTGAAGGACCTGAAGCGGGATTACATCGACACTGGCAAGATCAATTTTATCTACCGCGAAGTCTATTTTGATCGCTTCGGACTGTGGGGCGGAATACTTGCGCGCTGTGGCGGACCGGATCGGTATTTTGGCATTGCGGATCAGCTATATGCGCAACAGTCTGACTGGCTGGCGGATGGTGATCCGGCCAGAATTGTCGGAAATCTGCGTCAGATCGGCAAAGCCTCGGGTCTGAGTGATGACGAGTTGAACGCCTGTTTCAACGATGGTGAAAAGGCCCAGGCGATGGTGGCACTGTACCAGATAAATGCCGAGGCTGATGGCATCAATTCGACACCGTCCTTTGTCATCAACGGGGAAAAGTTCAGCAACATGAATTATGCTGATTTTGCCGCTGCGATTGAAGAAAAACTGGCGGAATAATCAGCCGCGGCCCGGCGTCAGGTTCAGCCGGTCCAGCGCAGCATCAATTGCCGACCAGTCGCTGATCACCAGCCGGACCGGCACTGTCAGCACCTGCATGCGAAAACCCCTGGGCAGGCGCACGGCATCCTTTTCGGTGGTGACCAATTGTGCGCCAAGGCTGATGGCGTCGGTTTCCAGACGCTTCATCAGCCCGGTGGTCAGGATCTGGTGATCATCCAGCGCCTCGGACCGGACCACGTTGGCCCCAAGACCGCGCAGGGTGGCAAAGAACTTTTCCGGGTGACCAATGCCGGCAAAGGCCAGAACATCCAGACCTTTCCAGACCATGCCGGTGGCCAGAGGTTCCAGAAACCCGGTGCAATGGGGGATGCCCACCTGCCCCCCCCAGCCCTGCAGGAAATGCGCCTGTTCGGCGTCCCGGCCAATGGACAGCACGATATCGGCGCGTTTCAGGCCGGTTTGTACCGGTTCGCGCAAGGGCCCGGCGGGCAGCACCCGGCCGTTGCCAAAGCCCCGTTGGGCATCCACCACGATGATCGACATTGATTTATGCACCGACGGGTTCTGAAACCCGTCATCCAGCAGGATAACCTGCGCACCGGCCGCCTGCGCCGCACGAACGCCCGCCGCGCGATCCCGCGCCACCCAGGTTGGTGCGAAGGCCGCCAACAGCAGGGGTTCGTCGCCAACATCCAGCGCGCTGTGACTGGTTTCCTGCACCTGTACCGGGCCCGCCAGTTTGCCACCATAGCCCCGCGACACAACGTGAGCCGCCAGCCCGCGCGCGGCCAGTCGCGCCGCCAATGCGATCACAGTGGGGGTTTTTCCGGTGCCGCCGATGTTGAGATTTCCGATGCAGATCACCGGGATATCGGCGGTAAAATCAGCTGCGCGGGCAACCCGGCGGGCGGTGGCGGCGGCGTAAAGCGCCCCCATTGGGGCCAAAAGACGGGCTTGCCAGCCGGGGCGGTGTGCCGGGGTATGCCAAAATGCCGGTGGCCTCATGTTTCAGGCACCACCCGGTTGGCCCGGTTTGACAGCACTTCTACGGTTTTTTCCATCACCTCTGCCCCGGCAGAGGTGATCTGCCAGGCGGCATTGGCCATCAGCGCGGCGCGATCCGGGGATAACAGCCCCTCTACCGCCAGTGCCAGTTCGCCCATATGGGCCACCGGCCGGGACGCCCCGGCGCGGCTGAGCCGTTGGAACGCCACCTGATACGGCGATAGTTTCGGGCCGTGCAAAACCACCGAGCCAAGACAGGCAGCATCCATCGGATTGGGCCCCGAGCTTGAGTTTCCGGCAAGGGTTTGCCCCACGAACGTTACCGGGGCCAGCCGGTACCAAAGCCCCATTTCGTCCTCAGTATCGGCCAGATAAACCTGATTGTTACGATCCGGTTCACCGCCAGTGCTGCGCTGGGAAAATGAGATGTCGGCCCGGTTCAGCGCGGCTTTGATGGCCGGGCCGGTATCAACATCCGCGGGCACAATGATAAGCAACAGCCGGTGTGAACGGCGCAGGGTTTGCTGATGGGCGGCCAATATTGACCCCAGTTCTTCCAGATCAATTTCAGCCGCCAGCCAGACCGGGCGGGTGGCAACGGCGGCGGCCATTTCCACCCATTCGGCTTCGTTCACCGGGGGCGGCACGATGCCGTGCTCCAGCACCCCGGTTGTCTGCACCGCATCGCTGCGCGCACCGGCCGAAATAAGGGCCAGTGTGGTGGCTTCATCGCCACTGTGAATTTCGCGAAACCGGCGCAGGGTCTTGCGCTTCAGGCCCGGCAACAGGCGCCAGCCACGGCTGGTGTCTATGGCCGCACCTGTATCCAGCAGCAGCATTGGAATTTCCCGGCTGCTGGCCTGAAAAATCAGCGCCGGGTAAAGTTCACCGCTGGTCCAGACCAGTTGATCCGGTTGCCAATGGTCCAAAAACGCCCGCATCGCAGATTTCGTATCCACCGGCAGATGGCTATGGAAACACTGATCCGGCAGATCATCGGGCACCCCATCCCGGGTGGTCAGCAGAAACCAAAGATCGGGTTCAATATCCGCTAGCTGGCCGATCAGTTCCAGCACAACATTCAGATCGCCATGGCGGGGCGCGTGTATCCACATTAACCGGCCAGCCGGCCGCCGGGGCCATGCCGCAGTCTGGGGTGAATTTTCGCGGCCACGGGCCATGACCGGACCCAGTATATGATAAAGTGCAAGGGACGGGGAAAAGCCCATGGGCAGGTGTACCTAGCTTTCCAGTTCCTCGGTTGAGGAAGCCTCGGCGCCTTCGTCCCGCAACCGGTGCAGATGCGCAATGAAATAGCGCATATGGGCGTTGTCCACAGTGCGCTGGGCTTCGGTTTTCCAGGCGTTATAGGCGCTGGCGTAATCCGGGAATATGCCGACAACATGGATATCATCCACATCTTTAAAGGCGTTTTTAGTCGGGTCGATCAGTTCGCCCCCGAAAACAAGGTGCAGGCGTTGTGTCATTGGACCCCCAAGGTGGTGTTACGTTAATTCCAAACTACGGGAATGCCGGGGGGGCATCAAGCGCCGCCTGCCCCATGCCCCGCCAATTCTGATTGCAGCGCATGGTGAATATGCGGAGTTCCGGCCAGCAGCCCGGACAGGCGCGGGCTGGCATTGTTGAAAACCGGGGCGTCACCACGGCTGTCTGTAACCAGCGCCCCGGATTGTTGGGCAATCAGCGTACCCGCCGCCACGTCCCATTCCCATGTCGGGCGCAGGGTCAGCATCGCATCAAACCGCCCCTCGGCCACCAACGCCATGCGGTAGGCCAGCGACGGGCGGAAATGCCAGCTGACCGGCGGTGCGCTGTCTTTCCAGTGTTTCGCATCGGCATTCGGTCGCGCTGCAATGACAGTGGCATCCTGTATGGCATGGCGGCCGGTGACGTTGATGCGCTGGCCGTTCAGCAGCGCCGGGCCATCGGCATCGGCCTGATACAGCCGGTCAAGCACCGGCAGGAACACCACCCCGGCGATGATCTGGCCATGTTCGGCAATGGCCAGCGAATGGGCCCAGGTTTTTTCCCCGGCAATAAAGGACCGGGTGCCGTCAATCGGGTCAATGATAAACACCCGGTCATGGGACAGTCGGGCGGCGTCATCCGGGGATTCTTCCGACAGCCAGCCATAATCCGGTCGCGCGGTTTGCAGCATGTCCTGCAGGCGGGTGTTCACCGCCAGATCGGCTTCGGTGACCGGGCCGGCGCCATCGGGTTTGTCCCATGTTTCGGGGGATTGCTGCCAGTATGGCAGGGCAATCTGCCCGGCGATGCGGGCGGCGTCAATCAGCAGGGTAAGGTCATTCCCCGGCAAGGGTCATCCCCTGCACCAGCAGGGACGGTACCACGCGCGAATGATGCGCCTGTGCGTCATTGGCCGGGATCAGCGTCTGCAGCATATCGCGCAGGTTGCCGGCGATGGTGCATTCGTTCACCGGAAAAGTGATTTCACCGTTTTGAACCCAGAACCCCGACGCCCCGCGGGAATAATCCCCGGTGGTGGGGTTGATCGAGGACCCGATCATTGAGGTGACCAGCAGCCCGGTGCCCATGTCGCGCAGCAGATCATCGCGGCTGACACTGCCCTGTGTCAGGGCGATATTGCCCGCTGATGGCGAGGGCGGTGCAGTGGTGCCGCGCGCCGCATTGGCGGTTGATTGCAGGCCCAGCTGCCTTGCGGTGGACAGATCCAGCGTCCAGCCTTGCAGCACGCCATTTTCAACAATGGCGCGTTTTTGCGTGGCCAGCCCTTCGGCGTCAAACGGGCGCGAGGATGTGGCGCGGGGCCGGTGCGGGTCTTCCATAATCGACAGGGCTGCGGGCAGTACCTGTTGGCCCAGCAGATCCCGCGCCCATGAGGAGCCGCGCACAATGGCACCGCCATTGGTGGCGCTTAGCAGATGCCCGATCAGCGACGCGGCGATGCGTTCATCAAACAATACCGGGAAGGTTCCGGTTTTGGGTTTGCGCGCACCAGCGCGTTCCACACAGCGCTCACCTGCGATGCGCCCGATGTCTTCCGGGCGGGGCAAATCGGCCTGAAACACCCGGCCCTCACCGCAATAATCCCGTTCCATTTCGGTACCGGTGCCGGTGATGGCAACACAGCTGGTGGATCGACTGGTGCGCATGTAGCCGCCGGTAAACCCATTGCTGGTGGCCAGATGAATTTGGTGCCTGCCATAACCAGCCGACGCGGCCTGCACGGTTGCCACACCGTTGACCGCCAGCGCGGCGGCTTCTGCGCGCAGGGCGTCATCTTGTAATTCTGCCGGTTGCGGTTCCCCCGCCGGGTCGGCCATTTCCAGCGTCTTCGCGTCCCAGTTCCGGGCCAGCTGATCCGGGTCTGCCAGGCCGATATTTGCGTCTTCGGGGGCCTCGCGCGCCATGGCCACGGCGCGTTCTGCCATGGTGGTTATGGTATCGGTACTGGTATCGGATGCCGACACCACCGCCTGACGCTGGCCCAGCATCACCCGCAGCCCGATGTCGATGCCTTCGGCGCGTTCGGCGTGTTCCAACTTGCCCGACAGCACGTCGATGGACACCGAGGTACCATCCACCGCCAGCGCGTCCGCGGTGTCGGCACCGGCGGCTTTGGCGGCGGCCAGCAGGGATTGGGTCAGGTCTGACAGGGATTGGGACATTGGTTTTGCCTTGGGATCATTGCATTGCCAACAGGTAGTTGGCGCTGGTCCGGGCCGCAAGCCATGGGGCAAAGAAAATCGGGCAACGAAAAAGGCCGCGCCGGGGTTTCCGGGCGCGGCCTGTTGTCGGAATTATTTCAGTGTTTAGCGCAACTGCTGGCCATTGGCGAAAACTGAACCGTCGCCTTTGACCTCAATGGTGGAGGTCAGGGTGTCTTCGCCGCCACCGGGCCGGGCAAACAGGCCCAGCATCATGCGCGCGCCCATGGCCTGATCCTGTTGCAGGAAACCCATCTGGATCAAACGATCCATCAGACCGTTCACCCCAACAATGTTCAACCCAATCTCACCTGTAGGGGCAGGCATGCCCGGGAAGGTATTCATGTTGGTATTGTCAAAGGTAAACGCACCGTCACCGGTTATCTCGGCACCAAGGGCCGACAGGGTGATGTTGTTCACCGCAAGGCTTTGCAGTTCCACGGGGGATCCATCGCCCAGCGCTTCCATGGCGCTTTCGTCATAGAGGTCAAACAGCATTTTCAACTTACCGGACACATCCAGTGTGATCGTCGCCGGATCGCGCGGCATGACCTGACCCGGATCAAGCATGTTCCAGATCACATCGCTGACTTTGATGCCGGCCATGTTGATCAGAAAGCCGAAATCTTCCGCATCACCGGATTTGGCCAGTGGCATCAGCAATTTGAACGCCACCTGTGAAAAACTAAGATTGACCTCTGGGAAGGGTATCTGCGGTGAACTGATGGTGTAATTTACGTCATTGGCGGCACCTCCATACAGGATGGTCCCGTCAACAATGGCAAAATCAAGTGAACTGCTGGCGCCATTTGCTGCCAGTGAAAAGCTGTCGCTGCCACCGTCCATTTGCATGGATGTGTCGGTACGGCCGCTGGAAAACCCACCGGTAACATTAAAGCCGCTGCCAAATATTGCCGCCGGGTCGGACAGGTCAACGCCAAGTGGCATTTCAACCGAAGAGTTTGATTTAACATCCTCCATCGTGCCGCTCATCTGGACACGTCCGCCTTCTTCGGGGTCGGTAAAGCCGACGTTATAGGTCATGATACCGGCGGCGAAATCGCTTTGGTAGGTTTTGAGATCGCCCGATTGCAGGGCATATTTACCGTCAATATCAGCCATGGAAAACTGAATGTCAGCGTTGATGTCTTCACCATCAACGATGAACTTATCAATGGTCACGCTGATTTCTGCGGCCAGATAGTCAAATGCGATATTGTCCGGATCACCCGAGGCAACAATGCTGGTGCCTGACTGGCGCATGATCATCGCCAGATCGACGGCTTCGCCTTCTTTGGGATCAACGGTAATGGTAAACGGAAAATCCGGGGCCATGGTGACGGCAACCGTGCCGTCGCTGCGTTCCCGAAATTCGATAAATTCAAGGGAACTGGCGGCCATGCCTTCGGGAAACGCCATATTCATGGACACATTGTTCAGGGTCAACGTGCCGCCGCTGTAGCTTTGCGAGCCGATCGAAACGGTTTGCCCACCGGCCTCAACAAAGGATTTCCATTGGTCCCAAACGTCAGTTGCGGACAATTCGGCAAATGCAGCCGTTGGCAGCAAAAGGGCGATGGCCGCGGATTGTGCCAGTAACGTCGTAATTGGTTTCGTCATGATTTTTCCTGCAATAAATACGCTATTCAGCTAGCGCGTAGCGGTACAATGGGTCAAGTGTTGGACAGCCATGCAACGGAAATATGATGCGACTTTAGGGCGATGGGGTACTGTTATGGGTGAATTAACGGGCAAAACCGCGGTTATCACCGGGGCCAGCCGGGGAATTGGTGCGGATACGGCGCGTATATTTGCCAAAGCCGGGGCCAATGTTGCGCTGTTGGCGCGCAGCGAGGCCGAGATTTTGGCCGTTGCGCACGACATTGGTGACAGCGCCATGGCGATTACCTGTGATGTCAGTGATTACGCACAGGTTTCAGCGGCCATGGCCGCGGCTCAGGCGCGGTTTGGCGGACTGGACATTCTGATCAACAATGCCGGGGTTATTCAACCGATCAGCCCGATTGCCAGCGCTGATCCTGTGGCCTGGGCGCGCGCGGTTGATATCAACCTGAGCGGCGTGTTTCACGGCGTGCGCGCGGTGCTGCCCGGGATGATAG
>CAZETX010000028.1:0-11495 GCA_964514925.1 uncultured Marinosulfonomonas sp. | reverse complement strand
GGCCGGTTTTGGCGCGTGGTGCTGAACCGCCCGGACAAGGCCAATTCCCTGACCAGCGCGATGTTGGGGGAGCTGATTGAAGTGGCCAAAGCCGCGCGCTCCGGGGCCAATGTGCTGGTGATCACCGGGGCCGGCAAGGTGTTCAGCGCCGGGGCCGATCTGGATGAGGCCCGCGCCGGGCTGGCCACCAGCCCGCTATGGGAAGAACTGTCGGGTGCTATAGCCGCGCTGCCCTGCCTGACCATCGCCGCCCTGAACGGCACCCTGGCGGGGGGCGCGTTTGGCATGGCGCTGGCCTGTGACCTGCGCATCAGCGTTCCCCAGGCGGCGCTGTTTTACCCGGTGATGCGGCTGGGTTTTTTGCCGCAACCGTCAGACCCCGTGCGCCTGTGCGCACTGGTGGGTCCGGCGCGCACCAAAATGATCCTGTTGGCCGGGCAGAAAATCCCGGCGGCGGAGGCGTTAAGCTGGGGGTTGCTGGACCGGATGGTTGAGCCCGCCGATCTGGAAAGCGCAGTGCTGGAACTGTCAGAAATGGCGCTGGGAGCCAAGCCTGCCCATCTGGCGGCGATCAAACGCATGGTGGCGCAATGACCGACGCGCTGGTGATCGGGGCCGGGCCTGCCGGGTTGATGGCGGCCCAAATGCTGGCTGAAGCCGGGCGGCAAGTGGTGCTGGCCGAGGCCAAGCCATCGGTGGGGCGCAAATTGCTGATGGCGGGGAAATCCGGGCTGAACCTGACCATGGATGAACCGTTTGAGGTATTTGTTACCCGTTATGGCGACAGCGCGCCGCATCTGCGTGATATCCTGACGGATTTTGATAATTCGGCGGTGCAGGACTGGGCCCGCGGACTGGGGCAGGTGGTATTTACCGGCTCAAGTGGCCGGGTATTTCCCAAAGCGATGAAATCCTCGCCTTTGCTGCGCGAATGGCTGGGAAAACTGGGCGAATTGGGCGTGGAGCTGCGCACCCGCTGGCACTGGCAAGGCTGGGAGGCGGACGGTTTTGTTTTCGCCACACCGGACGGGCGCAAGGTTTTGCGCCCCAAAGTGACGGTTCTGGCACTGGGCGGGGCCAGCTGGGCGCGGCTGGGTTCAGACGGGAAATGGGCACCTTTTCTGACCGGTAAGGGCGTGGAGATTACCCCGTTTGCCCCGGCGAATGTCGGGCTGCGCGTGGGTTGGAGCGAACACATGGAACGCCACTTTGGCGCGCCGGTAAAAGGCGTGGCCCTGCGCGCCGAAACGACCAGAAGCCGGGGGGAATTTGTGGTGACGCGCACGGGGCTAGAGGGCGGCGGTATTTATACCATTTCGACCCATTTGCGCACCGGTGCGGCGCTGTATCTGGACCTGATGCCGGACTGGCCACAGGACCGGATTGCCGCCAAACTGACCCATAGGCGCAAGAAAACCACCCTGAGCAACCATCTGCGCAAGGCCCTGAAACTGGAGCCGGTGAAACTGGCGCTGTTGCAGGAATTTGGCCGCCCCCTGCCCATGGGCCCGGCGCTGGCGGCGCTGATCAAGAACCTGCCGCTGAAAATTGATGGCCCCGGCGCCCTGGACGGGGCGATTTCCACGGCTGGCGGGGTGGCATGGCCGGGGCTGGACACCGGGCTGATGCTAAGGGCGGTGCCCGGCACGTTTGTGGCCGGTGAAATGCTGGACTGGGAAGCGCCCACAGGGGGCTATCTGTTGACCGGCTGTCTGGCCACCGGAAAATGGGCCGGAAAACACGCCGTCGATTGGGGTTAAAGCACCATTGGGCAGAGATCCGGCCACCCGTCAGCCCGCCCCTATGTTTCGCCCGTAACCCGCCTGAACGCCGGGCGCGCCAGCAGGCGGTCAAGGTAGTCATTTAAGGCGGGAGGCCCAATTTCAAACCCGGCATTGCGCGCCCAGCGTCCACAATGGGCGGCCAGAATATCGGCGATGGTCATGGTGTCGCCCATCAGGAACGGCCCCGTGCCAAGGCGTTCTGTCAGGCGCTCACAGCTGCGCGCAAATTCCCATTTCAGGCTGTCTTTGATCGCCGCCACGCGCTGATCTTCCGGTAATACAAAACTATGTCTGGCGGCCATCCACAGGCAGGCGTCAAATTCATCCAGCAGGAAATGTGTGTGCCCGTCCTGACGGGCGCGTTCCGGGGTGCCGGCGGGGTAGGTGAATTGTGCATGTTTATCGGCCAGATAGGTCAGGATAGCCATTGAATCGGTATAGGTATGATCGCCCTCAATCAACGCCGGAATTTTGCCGTTCGGGCTAAGGGCAAGGGCCTGTTCCGAGCGGGCGCCGACATCAATATGTTCATATTCAATGCTCATTTCCTGCAACAGCCACAACACCCGGATGGTTCTGGATTTCGCGCTTCCGACTACTTTGTACATTTTATCTTTTCCCCATTATCTTTTTCCCAGCATTGCCAGACGGATCAGCGTGCGTTCCATGGCGGCTTTTTGCGGCGCGGTGGCCGCCGAGCGCAGGCCAAGGTCAGCGTCGGTCAGCATTTGCAACGCGGTTTCCAGCCGGTGCACCCCCCAGTTTTGCGCCTGCCGGATCATCCGGTCGCGCCGCGGGCCAAAAACTGGCGGGCGCATTGACGACATGCCTGCCGCAGGGCCCCCCGGTGCGCTGGCCGCGGCGTGCAATATGCGAAAATGCCGGGTGGCCCCGATGCAGATACCCACCGGCTGCACGCCTTGCGCACTAAGTTTGCCCATGATCGGGCCGATGTCACCATGGCGCGCTTCGGCGACGCAATTAAGCACATCATCCAGCGCCGCCCCGGTGGTGGCGGGGGCGCAATCCAGCACATCCTGCACGCTGACCGGGCTGGTATCACCCAGTTTAAAGAGCGACAGTTTTTCCAACACCTGACGAAAATCTCCGGGGTCCAGAACCTGTGCAAAGCCGGTGATTTCCTGCATCGCCTCTGTGTCGATATTGGTCAGGCCCTTGCTGGTCAATTCTGCCTCAATTTCGGCGCGACTTGGCGGGTCATCATAGATGCCCACCGCATAGGCGTTTTTGTGGGCTTCAAACAGTTTGCGCAAAGCGGAACGCGCGTTAAGCGAGGCGGCGGTGACGATCACCTGCGCGTCACCTGCCTGCCAGTCCTGCAGGGCGGCGCCAATGATCTTGGCCAGCCCGTCTGCCGCACCTTCGACAAAGGCCACCCGCGGGCCGGGGAAAAAGCTTTGCGCCTTGATTGCGTCGCCCAAAAGCGCCGGGTCCTTGCGCAGATCAGAAGCCGGGATGCGGGACAGGCGCATTTCCTCATCGCCTTTTTCACCCACCAGCGCCTTGATTACCTGCGCGCGTTTCAGGGCCACGCGCATGGCGTCACCGCCATAGATCAACAGCCCGGTTTTAGCGGCATCAGGTCTGGCAAAATATCCGTTTGCGTCCCGCGCCGCCAGCTTCATTTCAGCCAGTCAGGCGAACCCGCCACCAGCTGCGTCACGATCTGATCGGCCAGTGCCACCATCAGGCGGGCGCGCGCATCGCGCTGGGCGGCAAGGGTGGCGATGGTGGCATTGGTGCTGGGCGGCGTCGCAGTGACATCAACCGCCCCGGCTGAATAGCCGGTGAACGTATCCACGCGACCCGTGGTCAGAACCGTGCCGGTGGCAACATCCGTCAGGGTATAGCGAACGTCACCGACAATATTGAACCGGATGATTTCCTGTTCCGGTGTCACCCCAACCCCGTCCTGACGGGTGCTGATATCATAGGATAGCTGATAGGTCGGGGTGCTGGTATGGCCCAGCCGCTGTTCCAGCTGGCGCACCAGATCAAATTCATTGCGGTTTTGCGGCACATCCATGGCCAAGCGCACCTGCAGGCGCGCAGCCGCGCCACTGGGCCCGTAGGCCGGGGTGAAACCACAGGCCGACAGGGCGGCGGCGGCCCCGGCAAATAACCCAAATTGGCGTCTAGAGTACGACATTCACAATACGCCCCGGTACAACGATCAGTTTCTTGGGCACGCCCCCGTCCAGCGCCCTGACAACAGCATCCGTTGCCAGCGCCAGTTTTTCAACCTGTTCTTTGGGCATATCACGCGGAACGGTGATTTCGGCGCGCCGTTTGCCGTTGATCTGGATCGGCAGCGTGACGTTATCTTCCACCAGCAGGGTTTCATCGGCCTTGGGCCAGGGCGCATTGGCAATCAGCCCAACCCCACCCTGATGCGCCCAGATGTCTTCCGCCAGATGCGGGGTGTAGGGCGACATCAACTGGGCCAGAACCATGATCGCCTGTTTCTGCGCGTCGCCCCCGGCCCTGGATTTGCCCAGCGCGCTGGCGAACTGGTAAAGGCTGGCAATGCCTTTGTTAAACGCGAAACTGTCGATGTTCATGGTGACATCATGGATGGCGCGGTGCATGTCGCGGATCAAATCCTGATCACCCGGCCCCTGCCCCGGGGGCATTTGCGCGATACGATCACACTGCATCCAGACCCGGTTCAGGTGTTTATGGGCGGCTTCGGCACCCGAGGCTGTCCATTCCACATCCCGTTCCGGCGGGCTGTCAGACAGCACGAACCAGCGCGCGGCGTCCGCCCCGTATTGCTGGATGATATTCACCGGATCAACGACATTTTTCTTGGATTTTGACATCTTGGCCGACGGGATGATTTCAACTGCCTCACCGGTTTCGCGCAGCTTACCATCTTCCACCTCTTCGGGCAGGTGATAGACCGGGCGGCCCTGTTCGTCGCGTGTCTGGTAAATTTCGTGGGTCACCATTCCTTGCGTGAACAGCGCGTCAAACGGCTCAATCGCGCTGTCGGGCAGGTGGCCACATTTGTTCATGGCGCGGGCAAAGAACCGCGAATACAGCAGATGCAGGATCGCGTGTTCAACGCCGCCGATATATTGGTCAACATTCATCCAATAGGCGGCATCTTCCATATTGGTCGGGGTTTTGGCGCCCGGCGCGGTGAAGCGGGCGAAATACCATGAACTGTCGACAAATGTATCCATGGTGTCGGTTTCACGGCGCGCCGGCTTGCCGCAGGCCGGGCAATCAACATCGCGCCATGTCGGGTGACGATCCAGCGGATTGCCGGGCTGATCAAAGGTCACGTCAAACGGCAGCTTTATCGGCAGGTTTTCTTTCTTTTCGGGAACCACGCCGCAGGTATCGCAATGCACCACCGGAATCGGGCACCCCCAATAGCGTTGGCGTGACAATCCCCAGTCGCGCAGGCGAAACTTGACCATGCCGCGGCCAAGGCCCTTGGCCTCAAACCAGTCGATGGTTGCATCGATCGCCTGCTGACTGGTGACGGTGCTGACCCCGGCAAAATGGTCAATAAAATCCACGGTTTCGGATTTGGCCGGTACCAGCGCCTCATTGCCGACCTCAACCGGCTGACCCGGCAGGTAAAACGCGTTTTGCACCGGCAGATCGTATTTGCGGGCGAAATCCAGATCACGCTGATCATGGGCCGGGCAGCCAAAGACCGCGCCGGTGCCGTACTCCATCAGCACAAAATTCCCGATCCAGACCGGCAGGCTCTGATCCGGGTAGATCGGGTGGCGCACTGTCAAACCGGTATCAAAACCCAGCTTTTCGGCCTTTTCCATGGCTTCCTCGGTGGTGCCCAGCTTGCGGCAATCAGTGCAGAACGCCGCCAGTTCGGGGTTATCCGCCTCTAACGTTTTGGCCAATGGGTGATCCGGGGATATCGCGATGAAGCTGGCACCGCGCATGGTGTCGGGGCGGGTGGAATAGCAGGTGATGTCGTTCATATCGCCCATGGGGGCGGTCAGATGAAACGGGATTTCAATGCCGCGGGATTTGCCGATCCAGTTGGCCTGCATCAGCTTGACCTTGGCCGGCCAGCTATCCAGCCCGTCAATGGCGCCCAGCAGTTCTTCGGAATAATCGCTGATCTTGAAAAACCACTGGGTCAGCTCACGCCGTTCAACATCGGCACCCGATCGCCAGCCCTTGCCGTCGATCACCTGTTCATTGGCCAGCACCGTCATGTCGACGGGATCCCAGTTCACCACCGCGTTTTTGCGATAGACCAGATCGTTTTGCATGAAATCGATGAACATCGCCTGTTGCTGGCCGTAATAGTCCGGGTCACAGGTGGCTATTTCCCGGCTCCAGTCCAGCGACCAGCCAAGGGGTTTCATCTGGTCCTTCATTGCCGCGATCTGCTGATAGGTTGAGGTCTGCGGATGAATGCCCGAGGCGATGGCGGCGTTTTCCGCCGGCATGCCAAACGCGTCCCAGCCCATCGGGTGCAGCACATTATGGCCGCATGCCATCTTATAACGCGCCACAACATCACCCATGGTGTAATTGCGCACATGTCCCATATGGATGCGACCCGACGGGTAGGGGAACATCTCTAATACATAGTATTTCGGCTTATCGGCAGAACGGCTGGCGGTGAAGGTGCCGGCATCTTCCCAGGCGGCTTGCCATTTGGTTTCGATCGAATTTGCATCGTAGCGGGACATGGTGTCGGTCCTTAGGTCATGGAAACGCCGGGAAAACCCCGGCGCTGGTGTAGTTTAGCAATCTTGCGCGGTCTAGAGGCCGCCGTCACCCACCCGCAATTGCCGTGCCCGAGAGAGAATCGCATCCTCAACCGCACGATTCGTTTCGTTGCTTACCGCGCCATTTCGGCTGACAAGGGCAATATTCAAAGATCTTGCTTCAAGGGCGGGGTCACGAATAAATATTGTTGCGCGATAGCTGCGCCCGCCCCCGGGGGGTGTTCCAAAGCCGGTAACAATCACCCCGGTGAAGGGATCAGCCGACTGGATCGGCAGAAAACTAAGCACCTCCAGTGCGGCGTTCCACAGGTACTTATTGACCTGAATTTCATTGCCTGGGTCAAGTTTCTGACGACCGAACAAACCGCGGCGTGGCGGCTGCGCGGTTGAAACCGATTGCGCCGCCGGGGGCGTGCCAGAGGTAGCGTTTATTGGTAAATTGTCCTCTTCAGCGGCAATTATCGGGGCGTTTGCGCCGCCAAATAATCCACCCCCAAGGGACCCAATGCTGCCAGAGCCCCTGCTGCAGCCCGCCAAAACCAGCGCCAGCATACAAACAATCCCGATCGCCCTGATTGGCCGAATTTGCATTTTTTAAACCCCTACCTTTAACCCTGTATAAGTATGCGTTTACCGGCTTGCCTTTGCGGGAACAAGATTTTTTGCCAATCGGCAGGTATTTGCGACTGTGGCAAAGCTGCATCATCGCGATACGGTTTATTTACCGGATGTTCACCTTGCTTGAAATTGAAATGCCAAAACGGCAGGAAGGGTCATCATCTGCTTGGTTCGGACTAGCCGGACTGAGTTTAATTTTTGAACAACCTCTGAGGGATCACGATGAAAAAACTCATCCTCTTGACTTCGGCACTGACATTGATCGGCGGCGCAGCTGTTGCTGAAATCACGTTCGGTGGTGAAGCATCTGTATCTTACGGCAACTGGGAAACAGCTCCCGGTACAGCCGCAGCTTTTGACTTTGACGCCGAATTGACAGGCACAATGGAAGAAATGACTTCCGGCGGGCTGACATACGGCGCCGAGTTTACTTTGGACCTTGACGCGGGCACAGTTGAAAACGGCGTTATCTATGTATCCGGCGGCTTCGGCAAAGTTTCATTCGGCATTGACGAATTTGGCGAGCTGAATTCTGACGTTGGAACATTTGACGCTGTAACTGGTGTTGAAGACGACGAAGATTACGGCGACGTAAAGTACGAAGGCGAATTCGGCGGAGTTAGCGTAACTCTGGTTGCTGATGCTGAAATGGGTCTCACACCAGGCGATGCTACTATTCCTGCTGCTGACCCTGACTGGGATCTTGCCCTGGCATATGCCGGTGCTGGCTTCACACTTGGTCTGGATACAGACTCCACCAGCGATTATGACCTGTCAGCCAGTGTTGATGTGGGCAACTTCACAATCGGTGCGTCTGTAGACGAAGCTTCTGTTGTGGATGTTTACGCTTCCACATCGTTCGGCGCGATTAACGCCAAGCTTATTGTTGAAGATGTATCCGGTACACCTGTATACGGCATCGAGCTGGACGGCGACTCAGGTGATATTTCCTGGGCAGTTGCAACCAACACAGATGAAGAAACTACAGCATCTGTTGGTTACGCAATGGGCGACCTGAGCATTGGTCTTGCATATGACAACGACGTTGCACCAACTGCAGACCGTGGCGACGAAGCTGACCTGATCCTGACAATCGGTTACGGCATGGACATGCTGGACTTCGAGCTGAAGTTCAACGATGTTGAAGAATATGAAATCAGCATGACTGCTGGATTTGAATTCTAAACCAGCTAAATATTTTTAGATGAGAGCGGGCCTTCGGGTCCGCTCTTTTCTTTTGGGCCGACCCGTGATTGACATTACCCAACCGGGACCAACAGGCATCGATCATGTCACTTTCTGAAATTACAGACCGATTGCTGCGCGCCGAACAATCGGCAGGGCGGGTGCGCGGGTCAACACAGCTTATTGCCGTGTCCAAACTACAGCCCGATGATCGCGTCCGGGCGGTTCTGGATCAGGGGCACCGGTTGTTTGGCGAAAACCGGGTGCAGGAAGCGGCCGGAAAATGGCCCGGTTGGCGCGAAGAATATACCGATACCCGCGTGCATCTGCTGGGCCCGTTGCAAACCAACAAAACCCGGCAGGCGTTTGGCCTGTTTGACGCCATCCATTCGCTGGATCGCCCGAAACTGGCCCGCATGATCGCCCGGCTGGCACAGGAGATCGGGAATTGCCCCACCCTGTTCATTCAGGTGAATACCGGCGCGGAACCGCAAAAGGCCGGGGTGTTACCGGGGGACACTGACGGGTTCATTGCCGATTGTCGCGGCATGGATCTGACCATTGCCGGGTTGATGTGCATACCCCCTGCCAGTGACGATCCTGCGTTACATTTCAATATGTTAGCCGATATCGCCGCCCGCAACGATCTGCCGGATCTGTCCATGGGGATGAGCGCGGATTTTGAAACGGCTGTCGCCTGTGGCGCCACCTATACCCGCGTTGGTTCGGCTATTTTCGGTGCCCGTGGCTAAGGCACGATCAGCCGCGCCCCCGGTGCAATCCGCGCCACGATCCACGCCAGATCAGCCGGGGCAAACGCCACGCAGCCTTCGGTTGGATGGCCGGGTTTTCGCCAGCGATGGATGAAGATCGCCGATCCACGGCCCGGCTGCACCATTGGCCAGTTCCAACCGGTCAGCAGCACCAGATCGTAAAGCGGATCAGCCCGGCGCAACGCCTCATGGGAAAAACCGTGGGGCGCGCGCACATGGGTATTATACTCCGGGTCCAAAACATCATCGCTCCAGCAATCGCCGGGCAGTATCGGGCGGGCCCAACTGTTTGGCCGCGCCATGCGGTCCGGGCGATACAGGCAACCGGTGATCAGGTGGCGGCCAACCGGTGTGGCACTGTCGCCTTCGCGTTTGTCAGCGCGCAGACCCCCGCGACCAATCGAACAGGGCAAATATCGCCCCTGAAATCGCACCCCGCGCCGGGTCACGACCAGATCGAGCGCTGTCACAGAATATGCCCGGATTTTTCCGCTTTGGTTTTCAGGTATTCAGCATTCAGCGGGTTTTCCCCGGCTTTCAGGGGTACGCGTCTGGCGACTTTGATACCGTTTTCCTGCATCATTTTTACCTTGGCGGGGTTGTTTGTCAGCAGGCGAACGGAAGAAAATCCAAGTTTTTTCAGTATCTTAGCGCCGATCTGGAAATCCCGTTCGTCATCTTCAAAACCCAGCCGGTGGTTGGCCTCTACCGTGTCAAAGCCCTGATCCTGCAAGCTATAGGCCCGCATTTTATTGGCCAGACCGATGCCGCGGCCTTCCTGATTGAGGTACAAAAGCACGCCCGCGCCCGCGTCACCCATTTGCTGCAAAGCCGCGCGCAGTTGCGGTCCGCAATCGCATTTCAGACTGCCCAGCAGGTCACCGGTGAAACAGGCGGAATGCAGACGACTGAGAACCGCTTTACTGCGATCCGGCTGGCCGATTTCAACGGCGTAATGTTCCTCACCGCCATCTTCCGGGCGAAACACATGCAACCGGCCAGCCTGAGAGACCGACAGCGGCACACGGGCGCTAACGATTTGATTTAAAACGGCTTCCTGAGTGTCCAGCAGGGCATTTGCGCCCAGATCAATACGGGTCAGCCGGTTTACCGCGGAAAAACCGACGCCACCGGTGATCTCAACCAGCAACGCCGCCGGCAACAACCGCGCCGCCTTAACCAGCGCTATTGCCCCCCGCGCCAGCGTCGCGTTGCCTTCGCGCAAACTGATCAGCGGCCCCTTCATCGGGGCGCGCAGATCATCGGCCGGGTCGGCCAGTGCCAGCACCCATTTGATATCGGCATCACCGGGCAGCGGAATGCGGGCGATATCGCCGTCATAACAGCGCGCCTTCAGGGTTTCTGCGCGCCGCCGGGTCAGGGCCAGCACCGGCTGCCCCAGCGCGACAAAATCCGCCAACCGCGCCGCACTGACCGTTTCAGCCGCCAGCGCCAGCACCGAATTGTCACCATCTGACAGCACCACAGCGACACCGGCACGCAGATCAGCCCGGGCGCGGGCCAGCAATTCAGGGGTGGTTGGGGTCAGTGACATGTCAATTTCCGCTGCTTTTGCCCCGTCGATCTAACGGGAATCGCCTGATTATGAAACATTTGCCACCAATTTGACACGACCGCGTGAGGCGATTGTTGCAAATCTTGTACAGCGACGTCAGGTCTTCCATGTCTTAGACAGGACAAAAGGGAGACTTCCAAATGGCCAACCTGAAAAAAATACTTTTGGTCGACGATGACGACGACCTGCGCGAAGCACTAAGCGAACAGCTGGTGATGACCGAAGACTTTGACGTATTTGAAGCCGACAGCGGTGCCACGGCGATGGTGAAGGCCAAGGAAGCCATCTATGACCTGGTGATATTGGACGTTGGCCTGCCCGACACCGACGGGCGCGAATTGTGCCGGGTGATGCGCAAGCAAAACGTCAAATGCCCGATTGTGATGCTGACCGGACATGATTCGGACTCTGACACAATTCTGGGTCTGGACGCGGGCGCCAATGATTATGTGTCCAAGCCGTTCAAATTCCCGGTTCTGCTGGCCCGCATCCGTGCGCAACTGCGCCAGCATGAGCAATCAGAAGACGCGGTTTTCCAGCTGGGCCCCTACACGTTCAAACCGTCCGTAAAGATGCTAATATGCGAGGATGACAGGAAAATTCGGCTTACCGAGAAGGAAGCCAACATCCTGAAATTCCTCTATCGCGCCAGCGAAGGTGTGGTGGCGCGTGACGTGCTGCTGCATGAGGTCTGGGGCTATAATGCCGGGGTCACGACGCACACATTAGAGACACATATTTACCGTCTTCGTCAAAAAATAGAACCAGATCCGTCAAATGCCCGCCTTCTTGTGACCGAAAGTGGTGGTTATAGATT
>CAZETX010000027.1:0-37900 GCA_964514925.1 uncultured Marinosulfonomonas sp. | reverse complement strand
TTAACCCGCCATTAACCAAATACCCCACCGAACGGTTGTTACAAAGTTTAAACAGCCACCTCTGGGCGTGTTACAAAGCTTAAACAGCCAGGTCTGAAACTGTTACAAAGCTTAAAGACCCAGCTTTTTACTGACCAACTCATTAACCGCTTTCGGGTTGGCCTTACCACCCGTCGCCTTCATCACCTGACCCACAAACCAGCCCGCCAGTTTCGGGTTGGCGCGGGCCTTTTCAACCTGCGCCGGATTGTCTGCAATCACCGCATCCACCGCCGCCTCAATCGCCCCGGTATCGGTCACCTGTTTCAGCCCCTCTGTGGCCACAATCTCCCCCGGCTCACGCCCGGATGTATAAGCAATTTCAAACACTTCCTTGGCGATCTTACCGTTGATATCTCCACTGGATATCAGCGCCACAATCGCCCCCAGATGGTCCGCTGAAACCGGGCTGTCGCTGATCGAATGGCCCTCTTTTTTCAGCCGTCCAAACAGCTCATTGATCACCCAGTTCGCCGCCAGTTTCCCGTCGCGCCCCCGCGCCACTTCCTCAAAATATGCCGCCGCCTCCAGCTCTGCCGTCAGCACCGAAGCATCGTAATCTTTCAGACTGAAGTCATTGATAAATCGGGCTTTTTTGGCATCTGGCAGCTCCGGCAATGTCGCCGCAATATCGTCCACCCAACCCTGCTCAATCTCTAACGGCAGCAGATCAGGACAGGGAAAATACCGGTAATCATGGGCCTCTTCCTTGCTGCGCATTGACCGGGTTTCGTCCTTATCCGGGTCATATAACCGGGTCTCCTGATCGATGCTCCCACCGTCTTCCAGAATGCCAATTTGCCGACGTGCTTCATGGTTGATCGCGGCCTGAATGAACCGCATGGAATTCATGTTCTTGATCTCGCACCGTGTCCCCAAGTGCTTGAAATCATTGCTTTCCCGGTACTTTTCATACTCCCCGGGGCGGCACACCGACACGTTCACATCGGCCCGCATATTACCGTTCTGCATGTTGCCGTCACAGGTCCCCAGATAGCGTAAAATCTGGCGCATCTTCACCACATAAGCCGCCGCTTCCTCCGGTCCGCGTATGTCCGGACGCGACACGATTTCCATCAACGCCACCCCGGTCCGGTTCAGATCGACAAAACTCATATCAGGGTCCATGTCATGGATCGATTTCCCGGCATCCTGCTCAATATGAATACGCTCCACCCGCACCAGCCGCGCAGTCCCGTCGCCCATCTCAACCAGCACTTCGCCTTCGCCGACAATAGGTTGATATAATTGGGAAATTTGGTATCCCTGCGGCAGATCAGGGTAGAAATAATTCTTCCGGTCAAAGGCTGATTTCAGGTTGATCTCAGCCTTTAAACCCAACCCGGTCCGCACCGCCTGCTCAACACAAAACTCATTGATCACCGGCAACATCCCCGGCATCGCCGCATCCACAAATGCCACGTTGGAATTGGGTTCAGCACCAAATTTAGTTGACGCCCCGGAAAATAATTTCGCCTTGGAAGCCACCTGCGCATGGACCTCAAGTCCAATAACAATTTCCCAATCCCCGGTTGCACCTGAAATGACGGTTGGTTTAGGCGTGGTGTGCGCTGTATCAAGCATCGCTATATCCCGTTGAACTTTCAGCGGGTTTTACGGCAGCCCGGTAGGCGGGGCAAGGGGGTACGCTGCATCCAAAGCGTGTTATTTCAGAATGCGCGGAACGCCCTTTTAATGTCAACCAGCGCTTCGGTTTGCCGGTCACTAAGCCCCTGTTTAGCCCCCTGGACAATGCCCTGGATAATCGCAACAGTCGGCCCCAGCCCTTCGGCACCGGCAAGTTTCCAAACCTTGCGTGATAACCTGTTCACCGCCGGTGTAGCGCCCTTACATTCCTGAATGAACCAATGACCCAGGGTCAGGATCTCTTCGGCATCGTCCAGCGAAACCCCAAGTTCTGATTGCAAAGAAACCAGCAGCGCCGTTCTCTGTTTATCTGTTGGCAGGCTGTTCAACTCAAAGATCGCCAGCGCCAATGATCCGATTGCCAGATTAACGTCTTCAATACATTCTACAGGGTGTTTATTGGCCTGTCGGCGAAAGCCAAACCGACGTGCCGCACCAAGGGCATTCTGGGCGATATCGGCCAGATCGCCGGCGATATAGGCGGCGTTTCGGGCGCGGTAAATCCAGAAACCGGCACCCCCCAATATTCCCAAAACGGTAATTAACACAGGCATAATACACTATCCTAAAAAGTTATTTGCCTGATATTCCGCTAAATAAATGTCAAATTTTGGGCAAGCCTCTGCGCCGGGCTTTTTGCCAGCCCCCCCCGGTCACTTAGCCCCTGTTTAGCCTTCGCGGATACGTGTCACCATTTCCCCGGTATCTGCGGAAAGTCCCGGGGCACGGGCAATCCGTTTCAACGCCCCTTGGATCAACAGCTTGCGGCCCTCGTCATAGCGTTTCCAGGTGGAAAACCCATTTGCTAGGCGGGCACCAACCTGTGGATTAACCCCATCAACACGGATCAGCCAATCCGCAAAAAACCCATAACCTGATCCGTCAGCCGCGTGAAATGCAGCCGGATTACCCAGCGCGAAAGTGGAAACCACCGCGCGCATCCGGTTTGGGTTTTGCCAATTAAAATCAGTATGTTCTGTCAATGACTTCACCAGTTTTAACGCCAGTTCGGGCACCGTTTTCGTTACCTGAGCGGCAAACCATTTATCCAGCACCAACCGGTCATCGCGCCATTGATTATAAAATGCGCTCACAGCATCGGGGCCATGGGGCGTCGCGATCAGCAGCGCCAAAGCACCATATTGCTCAGTCATGTTGTCCGCCGCCTGAAACTGTTGCCGGGCCAGATCACCGCCATCAAGCCGGGTTTGCAGCATCAGCGCCATCCCCCGCAGCGCCCGTTTCTCAGCCGCCTCAGCTGCCGGGCTGTAGGGGCCGGGGGTTGCCATTGATCTGTAGATGCCCGGTAACTGGTCCGCCAAACGCTCTGCCAGTGCCAGTTCCAGTTGATCACAGGCCGCGTGGATCGCGGTTGGGTCAGGCGTGTGCCCGGCGTCAAACAGGGTTTGCGCCATGTCGTCCTGACCGGGCAATTGCAACAGGCGGGCACGGAACGCCGGATCAAGCCCCTGATCAACCGTCAGACCGGCCAGCGCCTCCAGATAGGCAGGATCGGGCAGGGCGTCCCGGGTCAACATCGCCACCAACGCAGCTTTGCCCATGGCGCGCCCGGCTTCCCACCGGTTGAACGGGTCGGTGTCGTGGGCAAGTAAAAAAGCCTGATGCTCCGTTATGGCATTGCCAGACAGGATGACCGGCGCTGAAAACCCGCGCAAAACCGACGCAATCGGTGCGTTTGCCAACCCTTCAAAACTAAAGCTTTGCTCAGTTTCGGTCATTTCCAGAACCGTGGTTGGCAACACTTCGTCGCCATTTGGGTTCAGCAACCCAACTGACACCGGAATAAGCTGTGGCAGCTTGGTATCCTGACCCGGTGTCAGGGGTGTTTCTTGTTTTAAATTAAGCGTATAGGTGCCGTCGCTAAAGCTGTCTGTCACTGTCAGCCGCGGCGTTCCTGCCTGATTATACCAGCGTTTGAACTGCCCCAGATCGCGCCCGCTAACCTGTTCAAAAACCGCCAGCCAATCCTCAATTGTTGCAGCATCCCCGTCATGGCGCTCAAAATACAGATCCAGCGCTTTGGCGTAATCAGCATCCCCCACCAGCAGCTTGAGCATTCCAATAACCTCAGCGCCCTTTTCATAAATCGTCGCGGTATAAAAGTTGTTGATTTCAACAAAGCTTTCCGGGCGCACATTATGCGCCAATGGCCCGCTATCTTCGCGAAATTGCACAGCCCGCAGCCCCACAACATCGTCCATGCGCTTAACACTGGCCGTGCGCATGTCTGAGGTAAACTGCTGGTCGCGAAAGACCGTCAACCCTTCCTTCAGGCACAGCTGAAACCAGTCACGACAGGTAACCCGATTGCCGGTCCAGTTGTGGAAATATTCATGGGCGATTATACCCTCGATCCGCTCAAAATTGGCGTCAGTTGCGGTTTCAGCGCTGGCCAGAACAGCCGCCGAATTGAAAATGTTCAGCCCCTTGTTTTCCATCGCTCCGGCATTGAAATCATCCACCGCCACGATGTTGAACACATCCAGATCATATTCGCGCCCGTAAACCTCTTCGTCCCATTTCATTGAACGTTTCAGCGCATCCATGGCAAAGGCACACTTACCTTCATCGCCCCGGCGCACCCAGATATTTAGCTCAACTTCGCGATCAGACATGGTGATAAATTCACCGGTATGGGCCAGCAATTCACCGGCCACCAAAGCAAACAGATAGGCCGGTTTGGGCCATGGATCATGCCATTCAACCCAGCCTTCTCCGGTTTCCCCCGGATTGCCGTTGGACAGTAAAACCGGCGCGTCACTTTCAATGCGCACGTCAAACACCGCCAGAACATCCGGACGGTCCGGGTAATAGGTGATGCGGCGAAACCCTTCGGCTTCGCATTGGGTGCAATACATACCGTTTGACATATACAGCCCCGACAGGGCGGTATTGCCGGCCGGGTCAATCTCAACCTCGGCCTCCCAGATGAACGGCGCGTCAGGAACATCAACTGTTAGCCCGGTTTCTGAAACCTCCGGTTCAACAATGTTGCCGTCAATACTTGCACTTATTAGCTTAAGGTTTTGACCATGCAGGAAAAATACCCTGTCTGTTGCCTCAGGATTAGGGCGGAATTTTATCTTAGACAACACCCGTGTTGCCGTTGGATGTAGTCGAAATACCAGTGAAACACTGTCGATCAAATAGTCCGGAGCGCTATAGTCGGCCAGAAAAACTGTCTGTGGTGTTTCAGCGTTCATTGGTTTTCCCCTGTCCAACCTGTCTTTAAACAGGGGTATTCCTCTGTTGACCGGGGTTCAACAAACTATTGATAGATTGGCTCTTTTTTAGTGCGTAATTGCCGCGTATGCTGGAACGGAGCTAAAGGACAAAAGATGTCACGCCCTGTCGTTGGAATAATTGGAAATACATCGCTACTGGACGGCGAATACCCGGTCCTGTTTGGTGGCACCATGAATGTTCAGGCGGTGGCAGATGTTGCCGGCTGCATGCCGATGCTGATCCCGGCCAACCCGGAATATGTTTCGGTTCCCGAATTGATGGCGCTGTGCGACGGGTTTTTGCTAACCGGTGGCCGCCCCAATGTTCATCCCGAAGAATATGGGCATTCCGAAACCGAGGCCCACGGTGCCTTTGATCGCGCCCGTGATGCCATCACCCTGCCATTGGTGCGCGCCTGTGTAGAAAGCGGGCAGCCGTTTTTTGGGGTTTGCCGCGGTTTTCAAGAGGTGAACGTCGCCATGGGCGGCACCCTGCACCCGGAAATTCGCGACCTTGACGGGCGCATGAACCACCGGATGCCACCCGACGGCACCCTTGAGGAAAAGTTTGAACTGCGTCACTGCGTGCGATTTGAAAAGGGTGGGGTTTTCCATCAGGTCTGCAACTCTGACAGTGTAATGACCAACACGTTACACGGGCAGGGGATCGAAAAACCCGGCCCGCGTATTGTCGTGGATGGCCGCGCGGATGATGGCACACCTGAGGCGATATATATTCGGGACGCGCCGGGATTTACCCTGTCGGTTCAATGGCATCCGGAATGGAATGCCAAGAATGATCCTGTGTCGCGTCCGCTTTTCAAAGCCTTCGGGGAAGCAGCCAACGCGTGGTCGCGTGGACAGGTTCCCACAAACCTGAAAATTGCCTGACAAACCTGCGCCATACTTGACTTTGTGCGCTTAGGGGCCAGTATTTCCGGGCAACGGCACAAATCCATTTCTTTTAAGGAGTACTGTTGATGAAGAACAAGACGTCGGTTCTACTGGTGGTCGTAATCGCCATTGTGGGTTTTGTGTATTGGGTCCAGACCAATGGCAACGCATCTGCACCCCTGAATAGTGAAACAACTGATCTGGCGGTGGTTAAGGTCCCTGCTCTCAGTGGTCTTGCACTGGCGGGTAAAACCGTATTTGACGCCAGTTGCGCCAGTTGCCACGGGGTCAACGCCGCCGGGCAGGACGGCGTCGCGCCAACCCTAATCCAACGCATTTACGCACCCAATCACCACAGCGATGCCGCCTTCCTGATCGCCGCTAAACTTGGGGTGCGGGCGCATCACTGGAAATTCGGCTCCATGCCCCCCGTAGAGGGTCTAAGCGACGATGACATCGCCGCTGCCACCGAATATGTCAGGGCGCTCCAACGCGAAAACGGGATCGGACTTTAATACCTTAGGTCACTTTGGCCATGGTCCTGAATGCCTCAGTATCCCATGCGTCCGTGGCCATGATTTCCGCCAGAATTTCAGCAGCACAGCGAACATCGCCTTCATCAATATATAACGGCGTAAAACCAAACCGCATCACGTCGGGTGCGCGAAAATCACCGATGACCCCGCGTGAAATCAATGCCTGTATCGCTGCATACCCCTGTCCAAATCTGAAACAAACCTGTGAGCCGCGGGCCCGTGGATCCCGTGGCGACGCCAACGTCAGGCTCGGACAGGATTTCTCAACCAGCTCAATAAACAACTCCGACAGCTCAATGGACCGCGCCCTGACATCGGCCATCTTAACCTGATCCCAGATATCCAAAGACGCGCCAAGGCTGGCCAGCTGCAAAACCGGCGGCGTGCCCACCCGCATCCGCTGGATACCAATTCCGGGCTGATAATCCTGATCAAACGCAAACGGTGCCGCATGGCCCAGCCAACCCGACAGGGCAGGGCGCAGCCCGTCAACATGTTGCGGGGCCACATAAATAAACGCCGGGCCACCGGGGCCGGAATTCAGATACTTATACGTGCACCCAACCGCAAAATCCGCCCCCGCCGCTGTAACATCAACCTCAATTGCCCCCGCAGAATGCGCCAGATCCCAAACCGCCAGCGCACCCGCGCCGTGGGCCAGACTGGTCAGCGCCGCCATATCATGCATGCGCCCGGTGCCATAGCCAACCTCAGTCAGCATCAGAACAGCCACGTCTTCATTGATGTTTTCAGCAACATCTTCCGGCGCCACCACTTTCAGCACATGCCCCTGTTTAAGTGAGCCGACCAAGCCGCCTGCCATATACAGATCAGACGGGAAATTTCCGCTATCCGACAAAATTACCTTACGCCCGGGGCGCATTTCCAGCGATGAGGCCAGTGCCTGATACACCTTGATCGACAGGGTATCCCCCAACACCATGGTCCCCGCCGGAGCCCCGATCAACCGGCCAATTCGATCCGCCAGTTGTGTGGTCTGATCCATCCAGCCGGCCTTGTTCCAGCCGGTGATCAGCATCTCACCCCATTCATCCTGGATCGTGCTATGCACCCGCGCGGCGGCGGCTTTGGGCAACGGCCCAAGGGAATTGCCATCCAGATAAATCATCCCCTCCGGCAGATGAAACATTGCTTTGGTCTGTGAAAAATCCATTATACCTGTCCCCCGGCAATTTCGATGGCCTGACCATTTACACTATTGGAACCCGGGCAACACAACCACAAGGCTGCCGCCGCCACTTCTTCCGGCGCAATCAACCTGCCATGGGGGTTCTGCTCCACCATCAGCGCCAGCGCGTCAGTTTCGCTCATCCCGGTCCGGGCGGCGATCGACACAACATTCTGGCCAATGATCGGCGTATCCACATAGCCCGGACACAGCGCATTACAAGTAATGCCCGTGCCCATGTAATCCTCTGACATGGCGCGGATCAGCCCCAAAACCCCGTGCTTTGATGCGGTATAGGCCGCCGTGCCCTTCGTGCCGCGCAAACCAGCAATGGATGACACCGCAATCACTCGGCCCCATGAAAGGGAATGCATTGATTTCAGACATTCGTGAATGGTCAGGAATGCGCCATCAAGGTTTGTCACCATGATCCTGCGCCAAAACTCCAGATCGGTTTTACCAAACCCACGCCCTTCAGCGATACCGGCATTGGCCACGCAAATATCAACCGGCCCGCTGGCTGAAACAGCTGCCTGCACCGCAGCGGTAACACTTCCCTGATCGGTCACATCCATCACCAAAGCCTGCATCCCCGGTGTGGTTTCAACGGCAGCATCCAGAACATCGACACGACGCCCGGTGATCGTAACCTTGGCGCCCGCCCCGGCCAGTGCCACGGCAATCGCCAACCCGATACCAGAGCCACCACCAGTCACCAAAGCATGTTTGTTTTTTGGTTCATCTGCCATCCCGGCCCCCTGCCTGAATGCAAACTGACTTGCCGCCGCGCCACTCGCAACCCCCTAAGTTGACGTTTTGCTGGACAATCACATAGCCTTTGGCGAATATGAAAGCCGGAGGAGACAAGTATGAATTTTCGCAGAAAATTCGTGGCCCTGTTGATGGTCATGGCGGGCCCTTTGCTGGCCAGCGAAGAAATTGCCGACCAGTATCCGGGCAGCGCACTCTATTCAAAACCGGTTGAGGTGATCCCAAATGTCTTCTCCGCCATCGGCGCCACCGGACCACCAACCTACGAAAACTCTGGCCACAACAACAACCTGTCGTTCATTTTAACGGGCGAAGGCGTTGTGGTCTTCAATGGCGGCGCTGCGGCCATTCTGGCTAGCGCACTGCATGATGAGATCAAGAAAATAACCGATCAGCCAGTGGTCATGGTGATCAATGAGAACGGGCAGGGCCATGCCATGCTTGGCAACAGCTACTGGGCCGATCAGGGCGTGCCCATTCTGGGCCATACCGAAACCGCGGCGATCATTGAGGAAAACGGTGATTTTATCCTGCAAGCCATGCAGGGCTACAACCGCGAAAAAGCCGAAGGCACCCGCGTGGTCGGGCCAACAATTACCTTTGAAGACAAATACGAAATTAACCTTGGCAATATGCGGATGCAGGTTCTGCGTCTTGGACCCGCCCATAGTCCGGGGGATATTCAACTGTGGCTGCCGGATCAAAAGCTGGTGATCTCGGGCGACATCGCCTTTCACGAGCGCCTGTTGCCGATATTTGATGACACCTGCACCAGATGCTGGCTGGAAACCTGGGAAACCGGCTTTGAAGCCCTGGGCGCGCTATATGTCATTCCGGGCCACGGCCATCCAACCAACATGGATCAGGTCCGCCGCTACACCCGTGATTATCTGGTTTTCCTGCGGGAAAAAATCGGTGAACATATCGACAATGGCGGCGAGCTTGATGACGCTTACTATGTTGACCAATCCAAATACGCGCATCTGGATACGTTCGAACAACTGGCCACCCGCAATGCCGGGCGTGTCTATGCGGAAATGGAATGGGAATGAAAAAATTTGATTATCCGCCGATCTGGCTGGCCGGGTATCTGGCCATCGCCTGGGCACTGGCGCGGTTCTTTCCGCAAACTGTTTATGCGATCCCCTATGCCGGTTACATCGCGTTGTTACCGCTGCTGGCTGGTATAGCACTTATGGCTTTGGCTGTCATCGAAATGCGCCGGGCAAAGACCACCATCATCCCGCGCCGGGATCCAAATGCGCTGGTGACATCGGGTATATTTGCACACACCCGCAATCCGATCTATCTGGGTGACCTGTTGGTTCTGGCGGCAGGGATCATCTGGTGGGGTTCAATCTCAGCACTGCCGTTACTGTGGCTTTTCCCCTATGTCATCAACCGGCGTTTCATTGACGGTGAAGAAGATAAGATGCGTGAATTTTTTGGCAAATCATTCGATGATTGGTCAGCCAAAACCAAACGCTGGTGGTGGGGATCGGACTAGCGGTCCAGAACCGCGGCCAACCGCGGCGCTATTTCGGCCTGCGTTCCCGCATAGATCGGCAATCCACGCGTTAACCAACCCGGACCATTGCGCCCGCCAACCATGCCTTCGCTGACATCCACCAGCCCCGGAAAATTCTGCGCGGCCAGTATTGACACCACATTGCCCGACCGGTTCCCGGTTCGGCAAATCAGTGCAATGGGTTTTCCAGGGTATTTCTGGCGCAGCTCAACCAATGAGGCGACAAAGCTTTCCTCACGCATGTCCAGTGCCACGGCACCTTCGCCTATGCCTGTTTCGCTCCACTCATCGGGTCGGCGAATATCCACCAATACAATCTCACCGGTCTTGGCCGCATTAAATGCGCTTTGGGCATCCATAACCTCAAAACTACCTTGGCTGGTTTCCTGTGCAATCGCAGGCAGCGAAAAGCCTGCAATTCCACTGATAACAGCAGCCCCCGCCAGCAATAGGAAATCGCGGCGGTTTTTTTGATACGTCATACTGGTGAACCGGGTGCGCATCTGATCTACTCCAATAGATTAATTGTTTGTTTAATATGGGACAGGTTTCATATATTGCAAAGGATGAATGTAAGGTTTTTCAATGACAAATGGTCACATTTTGTTATTGGATCGAAACTACTGGGCCAATTACAGGAGATCAGGCTTTGAAAATCGGCACACCAAAAGAGATTTTTGCAGGTGAGGCACGGGTTGCAATGACCCCGGAAAGTGCGCAGCAATTGCAAAAACTGGGCTATGATTGCCTGATCCAGTCCGGCGCGGGCAAAGCCGCTGGATTTTCTGATGCCGCCTATCGCGGGGCAGGGGTTGAGGTGGTAAAATCCGCCATCGCCCTGTGGAAAGCCGCCGATATCATCACCAAGGTCCGCCCCCCTGAACCGGTAGAAACCAAACGCCTGCGCAAGGGTCAGACGCTGATCTCATTCTTCTACCCGGGCCAGAACGACGCTGCCATGCAAAAGGTCAATGCGCGTGGCGCCAACCTGATCGCCATGGACATGGTGCCCCGGATCAGCCGGGCCCAGAAAATGGACGCGCTGTCTTCCATGGCCAACATCGCCGGTTACCGCGCCGTCATCGAAGCCGGCAACAATTTCGGCCGCTTCTTCACCGGGCAGGTGACAGCCGCCGGCAAAGTACCCCCCGCCAAGGTGCTGGTGATCGGGGCCGGGGTTGCCGGATTGGCGGCCATCGGCACCTCAACCTCGCTGGGGGCCATCACGCTGGCCTTTGATGTGCGACCGGAAACCGCCGAACAGATCGAAAGCATGGGCGCTGAATTTGTCTATCTGGAATTTGATCAAGATCAGGCCGATGGCGCGGCCACCGGCGGTTACGCCGCCCCCTCAAGCCCCGAGTTTCGCGAAAAGCAGCTGGCGAAATTCCGTGAACTTGCCCCCGATATTGACATTGTCATCACCACCGCGCTGATCCCGGGCCGCGATGCGCCCAAGCTCTGGCTCAAGGACATGGTAGAAATGATGAAACCCGGCTCTGTCGTGGTTGATCTCGCCGCCGAGCGGGGTGGCAACTGTGATCTGACGGTGATGGACGAAAAAATTGTGTCCAAAAACGGCGTCACCATCATCGGCTACACCGATTTCCCGTCCCGTATGGCGGCGCAATCCAGCACGCTCTATTCCAACAACATTCGCCACATGATGGCCGACCTTACACCGGCCAAAAACGGCCGGGTCAAACATGACATGAATGACGATGTGATCCGGGGGGCCACTGCGACATTCAAAGGCAAGGTCACCTTCCCGCCGCCGCCACCTAAAATTCAGGCCATCGCCGTGCAAAAACCGGTGGAAACCGTGCCGGAATTAACCCGTGCCGAAAAACTGGCGCTGGAAAAGGCCGAATTTGCCAAAGCCACCCGCAGTCAGGTCATTTTACTGGCAATCGGTGGCTTCCTGATGCTGCTGGTGGGCAAATACGCCCCCCCCGAATTCATGCAGCATTTCATTGTCTTCGTACTGTCAGTGTTCATCGGCTTTCAGGTCATCTGGAACGTCAGCCACGCTTTACACACACCGCTGATGGCCATCACCAACGCCATCTCCGGCATCATCATTGTCGGCGCGTTGCTGCAAATCAGCTCCGGCGGCTGGATCATCACCGTCCTTGCGGCGATATCGGTGCTGATCGCCACCATCAACATTGTCGGGGGCTTTATGGTCACCCGGCGGATGTTGTTAATGTTCCAGAAATCTTAAAGGCGAGGGGTTCAAGCCATGTCAATCGGTATCCAAACCGCCGCCTATATCGCGGCATCTGTTCTGTTCATTCTGGCCCTTGGCGGCCTCAGCAATCAGGAAAGCGCCAAACGCGCCGTCTGGTACGGCATTGTCGGTATGGGGGTGGCGGTGTTCGCCACCATATTCGGCCCGCAGGTCAGCCTTAGCTTCATCATGATCCTGATGCTGGTCACAGGCGCCGTGATCGGCACCATGGTCGCGCAACGGGTGGAAATGACCGGCATGCCACAGCTGGTGGCAATGCTGCATTCCTTTGTAGGCCTTGCCGCCGTTTTCATCGGCATAAACTCGGCCATCGGCTCGGGGCACCTGCAGGGCGCCGAGCGTATCATCCATGACGTTGAGGTGTTCCTCGGTGTCTTCATCGGTGCCATCACCTTCACCGGTTCAGTGATCGCCTACGGAAAACTTGCCGGTCGCCTTGACGGCAAGGCGCTGATCCTGCCCGGGCGCCACGTCTGGAACATCGCCATGCTGGCGGCCTCAATCATGCTGATGCTGATGTACCTGAACGGTGCCGGCACCTGGACACTGTTGCTGATGACCCTGATCGCATTCGTCATCGGCGCACATCTGGTTCTGGCCATCGGCGGCGCCGACATGCCCGTGGTGGTAAGCATGCTCAACAGCTATTCCGGCTGGGCGGCTGCCGCCACCGGCTTCCTGCTGGGCAACGATCTGCTGATTGTCACCGGCGCGCTGGTCGGCAGCTCAGGCGCGATCCTCAGCTACATCATGTGCAAAGCCATGAACCGCAAGTTTCTGGCCGTTATTCTGGGCGGCTTTGGCGGCCCCTCCGGCCCGGCCATGGCAGTAGAAGGCGAACAGATTGCAATTGAAGCAGCAGGCGTCGCCGCCGCCCTGAATGACGCCGACAGCATCGTCATCATCCCCGGTTACGGCATGGCCGTGGCCCAGGCCCAGCAATCGGTGGCCGAACTGACCAAACGCCTGCGCGACAGGGGCAAAACCGTTCGCTTCGCTATCCACCCGGTGGCCGGACGCCTGCCGGGCCACATGAACGTGCTGCTGGCCGAGGCCCGCGTGCCCTACGACATCGTGCTGGAAATGGATGAGATCAACGACGATTTCCCCGCAACCGATGTGGCGATTGTCATTGGCTCCAACGACATCGTTAATCCGGCCGCTCAGGAAGACCCCAACAGCCCCATCGCCGGCATGCCAGTGCTTGAGGTGTGGAAAGCCAAGCAGGTGTTCGTTTCCAAGCGCGGGCAGGGCACCGGCTATTCCGGCATTGAAAACCCGTTGTTCTACAAGGAAAATACCCGCATGTTTTACGGTGATGCCAAAGCCTCGGTGGACAGTTTGCTGCCACTGATCAACTAGGCAGGGCTTTGTTATGGATACCCGTAAATCAGATGGTCCCTTGGTACTGCGGGCCGCAAAGGATAACCCAAACCCGGTAAACCCGCAGGGCATCAAAGACCACGCCCTGCGCCATGCGCTGACCAATGAAATGCACGCCCGGCCTTTTCCAACCCTGACCGTGCCGATGCAGGTGGCGTTTCTGGCCATCAAACACCCGGTGGATGCCGCCAACCGAGACCCCGACTATGACCGCCTTCACCTGTTGGAATTGCTGGATCACCACGGTGCCAGCCACCCACAGGCGGGGGCCACCCATTATCAGGGCGAACTGGGCCGCTACCGCCTGAAATGGGAACGCCACACTGAATTTGTGACCTATACGCTGTTTGGCGATATCCCCACGGGGCCTGCCTTTGAACCGGACGCCTTTGCCGCCCTTCCGGACGCGTGGTTACAAAAAGCACCCGGCGACAGGCTCAGCTCAGTATTGATCCGGGTCGAAAAACACCCCGAGGATCAGGAACAGATCAACCGCAAACTGGCGCAATGGTTTATCCCCGAAAGTCTGGCCGCATCCTACGTTGCGGATCAAAGCGCGCTGGTCGCCGGGGATTTTCGCATCGATGCCGGCGGGCATATGCGGTTTGCGATATTTGCCCGCAACGGCACCACACCCC
Source organism: uncultured Marinosulfonomonas sp. (assembly GCA_964514925.1). Classification (GTDB taxonomy): domain Bacteria; phylum Pseudomonadota; class Alphaproteobacteria; order Rhodobacterales; family Rhodobacteraceae; genus NVTR01. The sequence continues at coordinate 23,779 of CAZETX010000027.1, read as the reverse complement.
GGCGTATTGGCCGGATTGTGCAGCGGGTTTGTGAGATCGAAGTTTACAAAACCATGTCGCTGCTCGCCTTGCCCCGGGCCCGCTCCCTAAGCAAACACCTGGCCCGGCTGGATGGCGAAGTATTGTCCCTGGTGCAGCACGTCAAAGGCACCCAGCGCCCGGCCAAAGACGTGTTGGCTGAATTGCTGGAACTGTCTTCCGACCTTGAAAACTTCAGGGCGCAACACAGTTTCCGGTTTTCGGCCACTGCCGCCTACCGCGCCATTGTGAATGACCGGGTCAGCGCATTGCGCGAAATTCGCATCGCAGGCCGCCAGACCTTCAGTGAATTCATGACCCGCCGCTATGAACCGGCCATGCGCACCATCAGCGCGGCCGCCAATCAACTTGACCACATGGCAGAACGCACCAAACGCGCCGGTGATCTGCTACGCACCCGGGTTGAGGTGGCGCGCAGCGAACAAAACCAGGACCTTCTGGTCAGCATGGACAGGCGTGCCGACCTGCAACTGCGCCTGCAAAAAACCGTCGAAGGTCTCAGCGTCGTGGCAATCAGCTATTACGCGGTAAATCTGGCGGCCAATCTGTTGGGCCCCTTTACCGCGGGTTTGGGCAAAACAACGCTCTTGGCAATACTGACACCTTTGGTGGTGATCGGCGTCTGGCTGGTGGTGCGTCGCATCCGAAAATCGGTACCCTAAACCGCCGGGCCAGCAGCAGGGCGCATTTTCCACACCTTGGCACTTGACCATTACCTCCACCCGGAACAGGCTGGCGCGAACGTCACAACACCCGGAGCCAGCAATGGGTCACCCCCTGACCGCCCGCGATATTCTTGATAAACTGGTCTCGTTTCGCACCGTCAGTCGCGACAGCAACCTTGAACTGGTCGACTGGGTAGAAGAATACCTGCAGGGTTTCGGCGTCACTGCGCACCGCGTCTATGACGCTACCGGGCAAAAGGCCGCGCTATACGCCAATGTCGGCCCCATGGTGGAAGGTGGGATCATCCTGTCGGGTCACACCGATGTGGTGCCGGTGGACGGGCAGGCATGGGACACTGACCCATGGCTGGTGACCGAAAAAGACGGGCGGCTCTACGGCCGGGGCACCTGTGACATGAAAGGCTTTGACGCCATCGCATTGGCGGCCGTTCCCTTGGCGCTGGAAGCCGGAATAAAGCGACCGCTTCAGATCGCCCTCAGCTATGATGAAGAGGTGGGATGCCTGGGCGCACCCGACATGATCGACGCCATGGCCGATAAACTGCCAAGGGCCGCGGCTGCAATCATCGGTGAACCCTCGATGATGCGGGCCGTCACTGCCCACAAGGGCAGCACCGGATTTGAAACCCATATCAAAGGCTTTGAGGTGCATTCCTCAATCCTGCACACCGGCGTCAGCGCCATCATGTACGGCGCCAAACTGATCCAGTGGGCCAATGACATGAACCGCGCCAACATGGACCGCGACCCCAGCCCAATCGCCCAACAGTTTGAGCCACCCTTCACCACCGTCCATGTCGGCATGATCAGGGGCGGCACCGCCCATAACATCACCGCCAAAGATTGCCATTTTGATCTGGATTTCCGCGCGGTCCCCGATGAAAGCCTGCAGGACTGGTGCACCGCCTACATCGAAAAAGCCGCCGAAATTCAGGCTGAAATGCAGGCCGTCATCCCCGAAACCAGCATCGATCTGCACCAATATTTCCATATCCCCGCCCTTGCCCCGGAAACCGATGGTCGCGCCGAAGCCATCACCCGCGCCATCACCGGCGATAATGGCCAGCACACTGTCAGCTACGGCACCGAAGCCGGGCAATTTCAGGAACGCGGCTATTCAGCCGTGGTCTGTGGCCCCGGCAATATTGAACAGGCCCACCAGCCAAACGAATTCATTTCAATTGAACAGTTTGAAGCCGGGCAAAAGTTTGTGGATAAACTCGTGCAATCTCTGGCCGACTAATGGCTTTCCCAACCAAGCAACCGGCATCGGTTTTCCACAACGATCCCCTGCCACCCCGTGTCGATGTGGTGGTGGTCGGCGGTGGTATCATCGGGGTAATGAGCGCCTGGTACCTGATCCGCTCCGGCCTGTCGGTGGCGCTGCTGGAAAAGGGCCGCATCGCCGGGGAACAATCGTCGCGCAACTGGGGCTGGATACGCCAGCAGGGGCGTGATCTGCGTGAATTACCGATCATGATCGAAGCCCTGAGCATCTGGAAAACCCTTGAAGCAAAAACAGGTACTGATCTGGGCTTCCGGCAAACCGGTGTCACCTATCTGGCCAATAGCGCCAAAGATCTGGGGCGCTACGAAAACTGGCGGGCGGCGGCAGGGCATCATGGGCTGGATAGCAAACTATTGACATGCAAACAGGTCACAAAACTGCTGCCCGATGCGGCCACTCGCTGGCAGGGCGCGCTGCTTACCCCATCAGATTGCCGCGCAGAACCAGCGCTTGCCGTGCCGCGCATTGCACAGGCAATCGCGGGCAAAAACCTAAGCATCGTGGAAAATTGCGCGGTGCGCAGCCTCGACATTTCTGCCGGAAAAATCAGTGGCGTGATCACCGAAAATGGCCCTATTGCCGCCCCCCATGTGGTTTTGGCCGGCGGGGCATGGTCACTGCTTCTGGCCCGTGCCCATGGCATCAGCTTTCCACAATTGTCGGTGCGTGCATCTGTTGCCGCCACAATACCCTTGGCCGAAGTCACAAAGGGCGCCGCCGCTGACAGCCGGTTGGCCTTCCGGCGCCGTGTTGATGGCGGCTACACACTGGCCCCCGGTGAATTTCATGAACTGTTCATCGGCCCCGACGCTTTCAGAAACATCTTTTCGTACCTGCCACAACTGAAACAAGACCCGTTTGGCACCCGGCTCTACCCGGCGGCCCCAAAACACTACCCCGATGGCTGGGGCACCCCGCGCAAATGGTCCGCGGATCAGGTGTCACCCTTTGAAAAAATGCGCGTGCTCAACCCCAAGCCAAGCCACCGCCGCCTGAAACAACTGGCCCGCGATTTTCAACATATGTTTCCCGGCCTTGGCCCGGTCAAACTAAACAAAACATGGGCCGGGATGATCGACACAACGCCCGACTTGCTTCCCATTATAGACCAAGCGGCCGATCTGCCGGGCCTGACCATCGCCACCGGCATGTGCGGCCACGGATTTGGCATCGGCCCCGCCATTGGCCGCATCGTTTCTGATCTGGTGAACAACCGCGCCATTGGCCATGATATATCCCCCTTCCGACTATCACGTTTCACCGACGGATCAGCCATTGATCTACGCCCGGCGGTATAACCGGGCTTGTTAAGCCATCTTTAATGCGACAATCTTTGCCAATCCTCAAAAAGAAGCACCCGATGCCCGTAAAAAACCGATTTGCCGAACTTCTGCCCGAAATTACGGCTTGGCGGCATGACATCCACGCCCACCCGGAACTGCAATTTGACACCCACCGAACTTCGGCACTGGTCGCCGATAAGCTAACGGAATTTGGCTGCGATGAGGTGGCAACAGGCATTGGCCGCACCGGCGTGGTCGGGGTTATCAACGGCAAAACCAACCGCTCCGGCAAGGTCATCGGCCTGCGCGCCGATATGGACGCGCTGCCAATTTTAGAAGCAACTGGTGTCGATTACGCCTCAAAATCCCCCGGCAAAATGCACGCCTGTGGCCATGACGGCCACACTGCCATGTTGCTGGGCGCCGCCAAATACCTGGCCGAAACCCGCAATTTTGACGGCACCGCCGTGATCATTTTCCAACCCGCAGAAGAGGGCGGCGGCGGCGGGCGCGAAATGGTCGAAGACGGTATGATGGAACGCTTCAACATTCAGGAAATCTACGGCATGCACACCGCCCCCGGTATTCCCCTTGGTACATTCATGACCCGTCCGGGGCCGATCATGGCCGCGGCGGATGAATTTTTCATCGACGTGGAAGGCAAGGGCGGGCACGCGGCAAAACCCCATGAATGCGTTGATACCACCGTTGTCGCCAGCCAGATTATTCTCGCCCTGCAAACCATAACCAGCCGCAATGTCGACCCGGTGAAACAACTGGTGGTATCGGTCTGTACCATTTCCACCGACAGCAACGCCCATAACGTGATCCCGCAAAAGGCCCGCATCGGTGGCACCGTTCGCACCCTGGACTGCGAAGTTCAGAACATGGCCGAAAAACGCCTGACCGAGATCGCAGAACTAACCGCGCAATCCATGGGCGCTGTGGCGCGCGTCACCTATGAACCGGGCTATCCGATTGTGGTGAACGCACCGGATCAGGCAGAATTTGCCGCTGAAGTTGCCAGCAAAGTCTCAGGCGGTTGTGATGTTGCCCCGCTGATCATGGGCGGAGAGGATTTTTCCTATATGCTGAACGCGCGTCCGGGCGCGTTCATTTTCATCGGCAATGGCGACACTGCCGGGGTCCACCACCCGGAATACAATTTTGACGATGATGCGATCCCCACGGGCTGTTCCTACTGGGCTGAAATCATCGAAACCGGCATGCCAGCGGCCTGATCGATGAAGCCATTTCTGATCCTGCAACTCCGGCCCGAAGACGCCGCCGCCGATGACGAATTTGCCGCCATCCTTAGCAAAGGCGGGTTGGATCAAAGCCAGGTGCAGCGCATTCGGCTGGATCAGGCTGACATCCCGCCCGCCCTCAACTTTGACGATTATTCCGGGGTGATTGTCGGCGGTGGTCCGGGTTGCGTTTCTGACGATCCAGCCGAAAAATCCCCGGTTGAAGCCAGAATTGAGGCAGCGGTTCTGGGCCTGATGCCAGACATTACCGAACAGGATTTTCCCTTCATGGGTTGCTGTTATGGCATTGGCGTGCTCGGGCATCACCTGGGGGCGGATGTCAGCAAGCAACAATATTCAGAACCGGTCGGCACCACCACCTGCACACTGACACCAGACGGCGAAATCGACCCGATCCTTGCCGGGTTAACCGGGCCCTTTGACGCCTTCGTCGGCCATAAAGAAGCCCTGCAGAACTTACCCGAAAACTGCGCCCACCTGCTGGCCTCACAATCCTGCCCCTACCAGATGATCCGGTATGGTCAAAACGTCTACGCCACGCAGTTTCACCCGGAAGCAGACGCCGCCGGTTTTGAAACCCGCATTGGCATTTATCGGCACCGGGGCTATTTTGCCCCCGATGATGCCGATAATCTGGTCGCAATGTGCCGCGCCGCTAACGTTCAGGTGCCGGAACAAATCCTGAAAAACTTCGTCGACAGATACCGTCGGCCTTAAAACCGAAAAGGCGTTTCAAATGTGGGAAGAACGATACAGCAGCTCAGATGACTACCTGTTTGGCACCGAACCGGCGGTTTTCCTGCGCGAAAACCCCGGCTGGCTGCGCCCGGGTCAGCGCGGGTTGTGCGTGGCCGACGGGGAAGGGCGAAACTCAGTCTTTATGGCAGAGCAAGGCCTGCAGATGACCGCTTTTGACATGTCAGAAACCGCCCTGGCGCGGGCCCTGAAATTGGCCGGGGACCGTAAAGTAACAGTCGAATTTAACCTGTCGGATTGGGCCAACTGGGATTGGCAGGCACCCGCATATGATCTGGTCGCGGCCATTTTTATTCAGTTTACGGGCGCTTCTGAACGGGAAAAACAATTTGCCGATATCGCGCAGACAATCAAGCCCGGCGGCGTATTGATGTTGCATGGTTACCGGCCCGAGCAACTGGAACTGGGCACCGGTGGCCCGCCCTTTGCTGAAAATATGTACACAGATGAAATTCTGCGCGACCATTTTGGCGACTGGAAAATTGAACGGCTTGCAAGCTATGAACGGGACGTCCAGGAAGGCCGCGGTCATTCCGGTAAATCAGCCCTGATTGACCTGATCGCCCGCAAACCCGCCTGACTGATTTTTCGCAGAAAAATCACGCGCTGTTGTCAGCCGCCCGTATGGCTCATATGGCGCGACATCTGGCCGTCTTTTTTGCGGGTATAGTCAAAATCATGGCCCTTTGGCTTACGGGCAATAGCCGCCCGTATTGCTGCCGCCAAAGGCGTATCTTCCTCAGGATTATCCCGCAGGGCATCCCGCAGACTTGCCTGATCTTCCTGCCCCAGACACATGAACAATTCCCCGGTGCAGGTCAGCCGAACCCGGTTGCAGCTTTCACAAAAATTATGGCTCAGCGGCGTGATAAAACCCACCTTCTGGCCGGTTTCCACCAACTCAACATAACGCGCCGGCCCGCCGGTGCGTTCCGGGATATCCTTTAACGTATAATGCTCTGACAACTGCGCCCGAACATCCGTTAGCGGCCAGTATTGTCCAATTCTTTCAATGCCTTCCATGTCCCCCATGGGCATGACCTCAATCCAGGTCATATCCATGTCCCGGCTGGCGCACCACTGTGTCATGGCGACCAGTTCTTCCTCGTTAAACCCTTTCAAAGCCACCGCATTGATCTTGACCCGCAGCCCGGCGGCTTGCGCGGCATCAATGCCCTTTAGCACCTGTGACAATCGCCCCCACCGGGTCACACGGGCAAATTTTTCCTCGTCCAGCGTATCCAGTGACACGTTCACCCGGCGCACCCCGGCACTGGCCAGATCACCGGCAAACCGCCCCAGTTGCGATCCATTTGTGGTCAGGGTCAGCTCGTGCAGCGCGCCACTTTCCAGATGCCGTCCCATGGCCGCAAAAAATGTCATGATCCCCTTGCGCACCAAAGGTTCGCCCCCGGTAATACGCAGTTTTTTGACCCCTAGATTGATAAACGCTGAACACATCCGATCCAGCTCTTCCAGCGTCAGCAATTCTTTCTTTGGCAAAAACGTCATATTTTCCGTCATGCAATAAACACAGCGAAAATCGCAGCGGTCAGTCACCGATACCCGCAAATAATCTATGGTTCGCTGGAAAGGGTCGATCAGGGGTGTGGACATTACGTTCTTCTTCTGTCGGTTGGCGATGGCCACGCGGGCAATGCTCTTGCCGCGTGGATGTTCATTATTTAGGGTATCAGTATGAAAGATACATTGAAACAAACATCGTCGATGCTCTTGCTTTTGTTATTTTCAGGATGCACCGAAATTCCTGACCCAACCGCTCAATCCCCCGGTCTGGACAATCCGCGCCCCGTCGCGCGCCCCGGCACAATTGGTGAGCTGCCACCGGCAAATGCCACCACCCCGGAAGATTTTGACACAACATCTGCAAACGAACGGCTGGCCGCGACGGCACAGCCACCCAGCTCAGGCGAAACCGAAATCGGTCGCACGGTTGCCTCACTTGGAAACCCGGCCGATCCGGGGTTCTGGTTGCAAACACCGCTTGTAAGCATCGACACACCCGGGCGTGTGGTTGATCCCGCCACCGGTGCCAGCGTTTCAGTTGAACTAATCGCAATCCCGGGGCCAAAAACCGCGGGCAGCCGGATATCACTTGCCGCACTGCGACTGCTTGGCATCCCGCTGACGGGGCTGCCAGAGTTGATTGTTTTTTCCCGTTAATCGCGCAACATTGCCGCAGCTGCCTTTTCACCGGAAACTCCAATGCAAAAAATGTTGATTGAAAGCAGGGATTTCACCGAAACCCGCGCTTGCTTTGCCTGGCGTATCCCGACCCAATTTAACATTGCCCGGGCCTGTTGCAGCAGTTGGGCGCAAACCCACCCCGACAAAACAGCAATAATCCATGTTCCCCCATCAGGTGAGGTGCAGCGCTGGTCCTATCTTGATCTGGAAACCGCGTCAAACCGGCTGGCCAATGCCTTTGCGGCCCGTGGTATCACGCGCGGTGACCGGGTGGCGATCCTGCTACCACAATGCCCCGAGGTCATGATCGCCCATTTCGCCTGCTTCAAACTGGGCGCTGTTTCACTGCCGCTATTCACACTGTTTGGTAAAGATGCACTGGCATTCCGCCTGTCCGACAGCGGTGCGAAACTGGTCCTTACCAACGGCGAACATCTGGAAAAAATACAGGCGATCATGTCGGAACTACCTGAACTAATTGAAGTTTATTCAACCACGCCAGCGCCACTGCCCGTGCGATATATGCAAGAAGAACTTTGCATGGCCTCCGAAAAACCCCCACCTTACACAACCCGCACCGACGATCCGGCGATGATCATTTACACCTCAGGCACAACCGGCCCACCCAAAGGCGCATTGCACGCACACCGGTTCCTGCTGGGCCATCTACCATCGGTTGAAATGCACCACGGGTTTTTCCCAAAACCCGGTGATTGCGGCTGGACACCGGCCGACTGGGCCTGGATCGGCGGGCTGATGGATCTGGCCATGCCATGCCTTTATTACGGTGTGCCCCTGGTCAGCCAGCGCTTGCGCAAGTTTGACCCGGAAAGCGCCTATAATCTGATCGCCCAGCACGGTATTAGAAACCTATTCCTGCCGCCAACAGCGCTAAAGCTCATGCAGAACACTCCGGTCCCCAAAATTGTCAATATCCGGTCGATTTCTTCGGGTGGTGAAAGCCTTGGGGCTGATTTGTTGGATTGGGGCCAAACCGTTCTGGGGGCAGAAATCAATGAAATCTATGGCCAGACAGAATGTAATCTGGTGATATCTGGCGCGGCCAGCGCTGGTATCAGGCGAATTGGCTCAATGGGGCAGGCGGTGCCGGGGCATTACGTCGCCATTCTGGATCAGGCTGGCCAACGCGCCAAACCCGGCACGCCTGGCGAAATCGCGGTTCGCTCACCCGATCCGGTGATGTTTCTGGGCTATTGGAACAATCCACAGGCGACCAAAGCCAAGTTTCGCGGCAATTGGCTGTGTACCGGTGATCTGGGGGTCATGGATGAAGACGGATACTTCACCTTTCAGGGCCGCGATGATGATGTGATCAACTCTGCCGGATACCGGATTGGGCCCACCGAAATTGAAAACTGCCTGAAAACTCACCCGGATGTGGTGATGGCCGCCGCCATCGGTGTGCCTGATCCTATACGAACCGAGGTGGTTAAGGCCTATGTTGTATTGCGGGACGGGGCAGACTGGGCGGGGCTGGAAAAGATGCTGATCAAACTGGTGCGCCACAGGCTGTCCCCCCATATGGCGCCAAAATCGATCACCCAACTGCCAGAGATGCCGGTAACAGCCACCGGTAAAATCATGCGCCGCGATTTGCGCCAGCGCGACGGCTAATTTTCGCAGAAAATTAGGGTTGCGCCAGTTTGCGCCCGGCGTCTTTTCTGGCAAACGGTTTCATCCGGCTGCCAAACTCATCCAGAAATGCCTGCACCCGTGGCGCATCGTGTTTTGACAATTCACGCAGCCACCAGGATACGGATTTTTGAATGAACCAATCCGGGTCATCCACATACCCCGCGGCCCATCCCAACACCCGATCCCGCACCGCCAATTCATCGGGTTTGGGATTGTTTTGCTTGGTCCAGGGCAGGGTGAACACCAATGCCGCCCGGCGTGTCCACATGGAATTTGACGTGGTCCAGCCCTGCACAATATCCAGTCGCGCAGGTTCCGCCACCAGCCGTTTTTGCCCGGCCGTTGCCGCATGATCCGCAATTGCCCAGCTGTCAAAATCCGCAACCCATGACCGGATCAATTCCCAGGCAGCATCATCGGGTCGGATACGGGCCTGCGTCAGCAACTTGGCCGCCGCCAGCCGCGCTTCATATATGTTGGTTTGCCAAAGCGCATCTGCCAGCGCCACCCGCTGTGCAACATCCAGCACTTTGCGCCAGGATTTCACCAGCTCATTTGTATCCGGATTGGCCACGCCCAGATAGGGGCGCTCAACCTTATGGTAGGCCGCCATTTGCAAGCCACGCCCCGGTTGTGCGCGGGATTTCAGCGCACTCAGGGCGTCATCCAACGTCATTCCACGGTCACGGATTTCGCTAGATTGCGTGGCTGATCCACATCCGTCCCTTTGGCAACGGCGGCGTAATAGGCCAATAACTGCGCCGGAACCGCATACAGAATCGGCGCAAACAGATCCGGTACTTCCGGCATTTTCAACACCTGCCAAACACCGTCGGATGCTTCTTTTGCGCCCTGTGCATCCGTGATCAACAAAACCTTGCCATCGCGCGCCATAACTTCCTGCATATTGGATATGGTTTTCTCAAACAATCCGTCCCTTGGCGCCATAACAATCACCGGCACCTCCTCATCCACCAGCGCAATGGGCCCGTGCTTCAACTCACCAGAGGCATAACCCTCGGCATGTATATAGCTGATTTCTTTCAGTTTTAACGCGCCTTCCAACGCCAGAGGGTACATTTGACCCCGCCCCAGAAACAGCACATCCCGCGCCTGCGCCACCAGCCGTGCTACCTGATCAATCTTCGCAGATTGCCCCAACGCCTGGTTGAACAGCCCCGGCAGATTGCGCAGATCGGCCAGATGTTTACCCAGCGCGCCAGCGCTTAATTCACCGCGATCGCGGGCGGCTTTCAGGGCCATAATTGCCAGCACAACCAGCTGACAACTGAACGCTTTGGTTGAGGCTACGCCAATCTCGGTTCCCGCCAATATCGGAAACGCAATATCGCTTTCCCGCGCGATTGAACTTTCGGGCACATTGACAATGGCCGCCACCGTTGCCGCTTTGCCGGTCATATATCGCAGGGCCGCCAATGTATCGGCGGTTTCCCCGGACTGGCTGACAAATATCGCCAATGTGCGCGCCGGCACCGGCGGTTCGCGATAGCGAAATTCAGACGCAACATCCACCTCAACCGGCAGCCGCGCGACGTTTTCAAACCAGTATTTCGCCGTCAGACAGGCATAATACGCCGTACCACAGGCCACCATCGTGACCCGGTCATACTGACTGAAATCCAGACCTTCACCGGGCAGGTTCACCGACAACCCGTCCGCCGCCATATAGTGATCAATCGCCTCGCCCAGAACAGTTGGTTGTTCGGCAATTTCCTTGGCCATGAAATGTTTATGCCCGCCCTTGTCAATCTGGCTGGCATCAATATGGATGGCCCTGACCGGCCGGTTGGCGCGCTGGCCATTGGCGTCAATAATCTCAATACTGTCACGGCTCAGAACCGCCCAGTCACCTTCCTCAAGATAGGTGATCTGATCGGTCATCGGTGCCAGGGCAATGGCGTCCGAACCTACAAAAACCTCACCCTCGCCATGGCCAATTGCCAGGGGTGATCCTTTGCGCGCCGCAATCAGCAGATCATCCTGCCCCTGAAACAGGAAACACAAGGCATAGGCCCCCTCAAGGCGGGCAATGGTCTGCTCGGCAGCGTCGCGCGGCGACAGGCCCTGTTCCAGATAATACTGCGCCATCAAAGCGATGGTCTCGGTGTCGGTTTCAGTGGTGAAACTGTAGCCGTTAGCCGCCAGTTCCTGGCGCAGCTCGCGGAAATTTTCAATGATGCCATTGTGCACAACCGCTACCGGCCCGGCCCGGTGCGGGTGGGCATTGGCTTTTGTTGGCGCACCATGGGTGGCCCAGCGCGTGTGCCCGATGCCGGCTTTGCCCGGCAACGGGTCATGCACCAGCAGATCCGACAGGTTCACCAGCTTGCCAATGGCGCGGCGGCGGTGCAAATCTGAGCTGGCATTAACCGTGGCGATCCCGGCGCTGTCATAGCCCCGGTATTCCAGCCGTTTCAGCGCCTCCACAATGATCGGTGCCGCCTCATGGTCCGACAAGATACCTACAATACCGCACATTTCAGGTGTCACTCCGCTGTTTTATGCTGGCAGCCTTTAACTTTTCGAACAATTTGCGTCCCAACCCGGGTTTGGTCACCTGTCTTGCCCGCCCGATGGCCAGATCCCCGTCACCAACGTCCCGGGTGATGACAGAACCGGTCGCTGTAAAGGCGCCGTCACCAATTTTCACCGGCGCCACCAGCATGGTGTCAGAGCCGATAAACGCGTTCCGCCCGATCACCGTTTGATGTTTCATGACGCCGTCATAATTGCAGGTCACTGTACCGGCCCCGATATTGCTACCCGCGCCAATCAGGGCGTCACCAATATAGGAAAGATGGCCGATTTTCGCGCCTTCACCGATTTCAGAATTTTTGATCTCAACAAAATTGCCCACCCGCGCGTCATTGGCAATTTCCGCCCCCGGACGCAGCCGCGCATAGGGCCCCACAGCGGCACCTTTGCTGACATGGCAACCCTCCAGATGGCTGAATGCGCGGATCGTAGCGCCGGTTTCCACGGTTACACCGGGCCCGAAAACCACGTTTGGTTCCACCGTTACGTCGCGCCCCAGATGGGTATCCAGCGCAAAGAAAACCGTCGCAGGCGCCACCAGTGTCACGCCGTTTTCCAACGCCTCCTGACGACACCGCACCTGAAACGCGGCTTCGGCGCGGGCCAGTTGCGGTTTGCTGTCAATGCCAAGGGTTTCGGCCTCATCACATGATACCGCTGTGGCGCTCATCCCACGCTGCCGGGCAACTTCCACAATATCCGTCAGATAATATTCCCCACTGGCATTTTCGTTTTTGACGCCATCAATCAGCGCAAACATCACACTGGCCGCCGCCATCTGGATGCCGCTGTTGCACAGGGTGATCTTTTTCTCGGTCTCTGTCGCATCCTTAAATTCGACAATCCGTTCCAGATTATTGCCCTGCATGACCATGCGGCCATAACGCTCCGGATTGGCTGCTTCAAACCCCAGTGCGACCACATCAAATTTCTGCCTTGCGCGCACCATTTCCTGCAAGGTTTCGGGCCGGATAAAGGGCGTATCGCCATATAAAACAACAACGTCCCCGGTAAAACCCGCCAGGGCATCGCGAGCCTGTGCAACAGCATGACCGGTGCCAAGCTGTTCTTTTTGCTCAACAATAATGATGTCTGGATCGACATTCAGCGCAGCTTCCTGCACCGCATCCCCGCAATGGCCCACCACCAGTACCGTTCTTTCCGCCTCCAGCGCACTTGCCGCCCCCAACGCGTGGGCAAACAAAGGAACCCCGCCCAGCTGGTGTAACACCTTTGGCAGGTCCGAATTCATCCGGCTTCCCTGACCTGCGGCCAGAACGATTAACGCAGTGGGCATTTGCTACTCATTTTATTGTTATTCAACGCTGTTTTAGCGACCAATCCGCATCCCACAAGGGGGCAGGTGATCAAAACTCCTTACAGGGTGTTTCAGTCATAAGCGGTTATTTGCGAAACCAGACATCAATAGGGCTGCAAAACGGCATAAATCCTGACATTGACCTTTGCCGCGCCAGCCCGTCAAATCGTCAAAAACCAAAGGGCGCACATGGCGGACGTTTTCAAAGGCAGTTTCACCCAACAGGAACCCATTCCAAAGGCGGCAATTGACGCAGCCCTTGGGGTATTGGGCCATGGCCGGTTGCATCGCTACAATCTTGAACCGGGCGAAGCCGGCGAAACCGCGCTGCTGGAACAGGAATTTGCGGCATTTACCGGGGCGAAATACTGTCTGGCTGTGGCCTCTGGTGGCTATGCCATATCAACCGCAATGCGCGCCATTGGCGTTCGCCCCGGTGACAAAGTCCTGACCAATGCCTTCACCCTGGCCCCGGTCCCGGGTGCCATCGCCAGCCTTGGCGCGGTACCGGTATTGGTTGAGGTGACCGACGCTTTAACAATAGATATCAATAACCTGAAAGAAAAAATATCCACCTCCGGCGCCACCATCCTGCTGCTGTCCCACATGCGCGGCCATATCTGTGACATGGAAAAACTGATGGCTGTCTGCACCCGGGCCGGTGTCAAACTGGTTGAAGATTGCGCCCACACCATGGGTGCACACTGGGCCGGAACCGCCTCGGGTCGGCACGGGGTGGTCGCCTGTTACTCAACCCAGACCTATAAGCACCTGAATTCAGGCGAAGGCGGGCTGCTGATCAGTGATGACGCCGACATCATGGCCCGTTCAATCCTGCTATCAGGTTCCTACATGCTCTATGAACGCCACCTGGCTTCCCCCCCCCCAGCAGCATTTGAAGCCGTCAAATATGACATGCCCAACATATCCGGACGCATGGACAACCTGCGCGCAGCCATCTTGCGCCCACAGCTAAAATCCCTGCCAAAGCAGTGCGAAAACTGGAATGAACGCTACAGCGCCGTTGAAAGCGGCCTGTGCAACACACCGGGGTTACAGATCATTGAGCGCCCAGAATCTGAGGCCTACGTGGGCTCGTCAATCCAGTTCCTGCTAAAGAATTGGTCTGATACAGACGTTAGAAAGGTTACGCAGCAATGCGCTGATCGCGGCGTCGAACTGAAATGGTTCGGGGCCGACCAACCCGTTGGTTTCACGTCAAAATACAGCAACTGGCACTACATCAATCCATCCAATTTACCGCAAACCAACGCGGTGCTGGCCGGGCTGCTTGACATGCGCCTGCCGCTGACATTTTCCATCGCTGATTGTGAACAGATTGCCGGGATCATCCGGTCTGTTGTCTCCGCAGCTTATCAAAACCGCAGCGCTTGAAACCACAGATGTTGACCCGAACCCACTGCCTCTGCTATTAAATGAACAAGCGTTCAATAAACCACAGGAAGCCCCATGTTTAATGCCACCATGCAGTTTGACCTTGGCGACGATATTAACGCTTTGCGCGATATGGTGCACCGCTGGGCACAGGACCGCGTAAAACCGATGGCGATTGAAATCGACGCCTCAAACACCTTCCCACCGGAACTCTGGCGCGAAATGGGCGGGCTTGGCCTGCTGGGCATCACCGTACCGGAAGAATTTGGCGGTGCCGATATGGGCTATCTCGCCCACGTCATCGCAGTGGAAGAAATCGCCCGCGCCTCAGCCTCGGTTTCCCTGTCCTACGGCGCCCACTCAAACCTTTGTGTCAATCAGATCGCCCTGAACGGCTCCCCCGAACAAAAACAAAAATACCTGCCGGGATTAGTGTCCGGTGAACAAGTCGGTGCCCTGGCCATGTCAGAGGCAGGCGCAGGCTCTGATGTGGTGTCAATGAAACTAAGTGCCGAAAAACGCAACGATCGTTACGTTTTGAACGGCACCAAATACTGGATCACCAACGGCCCCGACGCCGACACACTGGTGGTTTACGCCAAGACCGACGCCGACGCGGGCAGCCGCGGCATCACCGCCTTTATCGTCGAAAAATCCATGAAGGGCTTTAGCACCGGCGCGCATTTTGACAAGCTGGGCATGCGCGGCTCTGACACCGCCGAACTGATCTTTGACGATGTCGAGGTGCCGTTTGAAAACCTGCTGGGCGAAGAAGGGCGCGGCGTCGCCGTGCTGATGTCGGGCCTTGATTATGAACGCGTGGTGCTGGCCGGTATCGGTGTCGGCATCATGGCCGCCTGTCTGGATGAGATCATGCCCTACATAGCTGAGCGCAAACAATTCGGCCAACCCATTGGCAGTTTTCAGCTAATGCAAGGCAAAATCGCCGATATGTACACCTCAATGAACACCGCGCGCGCCTATGTCTATGAGGTCGCCAAGACCTGTGATCGTGGCACCGTCACCCGTCAGGACGCCGCCGCCTGCGTGCTCTATGCCTCTGAAGAAGCCATGAAGGTCGCCCATCAGGCGGTGCAGGCCATGGGTGGGGCCGGTTTTATGTCCGACAGCCCGGTAAGCCGCATGTTTCGCGACGCCAAACTGATGGAAATCGGCGCCGGGACCAGTGAAATTCGCCGTATGCTAATCGGGCGTGAAATGATGAAGGCCATGCAATGAAATATTTGATGATCCTCGTAATGCTGCTGCCAACCACGGTTCGGGGGGCCGAAGAACTGGTGGCGCGCTACGGCGACAATCTGCGGCAATGCTACGCAACGGCCGAAAATCAGGACCAGCGCAGCCAGTGCATCGGTGAGCTTTCCTCGCCCTGCATGGCAACCGAAAACGGTGGCGAAACGACCATTGGCATGAGCGAATGCTTATATTCCGAATACGAACTCTGGGATGTTTTTCTAAATCAGGAATATCGCAAAACCATGGCTTGGGCCAAACAGATGGACGCCGATGACGCTGAATATTTTCCGGAATTTGCCAACCGCGCCAAGACGTTACTGGCAGCACAACGGGCCTGGATCACCTTTCGTGATGCCGAATGCGCCTTTGAATACGCCATTTTCGGCAGCGGTACCATGCGCAGCATCGTCGGGGCGGGCTGCATCATGCAACAAACGGCAGAACGCACGATAGAGCTGCTTGAAAAACGGAATTTCTGAAATGACACGCCTGTCCACAGGGCTGGTTGCCAATAGCGATGCCGCCAACAAAAATCAGGCGACCCACGCTGAAATGTTGGCGGTCGTGGCCGATGCCGCAGCACTTGCCGCCCGTGGTGGCAGCGAAAAATCCCGCGCCCGCCACCTGAGCCGTGGCAAAATGCTGCCCCGGGACCGCGTCGCCAACCTGCTGGACACGGGCAGTCCGTTTCTGGAAATTGGCGCCACAGCGGCACATGATATGTATGACGGTGCCGCGCCGGGGGCCGGTGTTATTGCCGGGGTCGGGCAGATCCACGGCCACTACGTCATGGTGGTCTGCAATGATGCCACGGTTAAGGGCGGCACCTATTTTCCGATGACCGTCAAAAAACATCTCCGCGCCCAGGAAATTGCTGCCGAATGCCGCTTGCCCTGTATCTATCTGGTGGATTCTGGCGGCGCCAACCTGCCCAATCAGGACGAAGTGTTCCCCGATCGTGACCATTTTGGCCGGATTTTCTACAATCAGGCGCAGATGTCAGCCCGCGGCATTGCCCAGATCGCGGTTGTCATGGGCTCCTGTACTGCTGGCGGGGCCTATGTCCCGGCCATGTCCGATGTATCAATTATCGTTAAAAATCAAGGTACTATCTTTCTAGCCGGCCCGCCTTTGGTCAAGGCCGCCACCGGAGAGGTCGTAACGGCCGAAGATCTGGGGGGCGGCGATGTCCACACCCGACTGTCCGGTGTCGCTGATTACCTGGCCGAGGATGACACCCACGCGCTGGCACTGGCGCGTCAGGCCGTTGGTTCACTAAACCTGTCAAAGCCCGAAAACGTGAATTTCAAACCACCCCGGGACCCGGCATTTGCCAGCGAAGACCTGCTGTCTGTGGTCCCCGGCGACCTGCGCACGCCCTATGATTGTCGCGAGGTTATCGCGCGCATCGTTGATGGCTCAGATTTTGATGAATTCAAGCCGCGTTTCGGGGAAACACTGGTCACCGGGTTCGCCCATATTCTGGGCAGCCCCTGCGGCATCATCGCCAATAATGGCGTGCTGTTTTCAGAAGCCGCGCAAAAGGGCGCGCATTTCGTGGAACTCTGCAGCCAGCGCCGTATCCCCTTGGTATTCCTGCAAAATATAACCGGTTTCATGGTGGGTCAGAAATACGAAAACCAGGGCATTGCCCGCCACGGCGCCAAATTGGTCACCGCAGTTGCCACCACATCGGTGCCTAAAATCACCCTGATCATCGGCGGCTCATTTGGTGCCGGAAACTACGGCATGGCCGGGCGCGCCTATCAGCCAAATTTCCTGTTCAGCTGGCCCAATTCGCGGATATCGGTCATGGGCGGACCACAAGCCGCGGGGGTGCTGGCCTCGGTAAAACGTGACGCAATAGAACGGGGTGGTGGTGAATGGACGGAACAGGAAGAAGCCGACTTCAAACAGCCGACAATTGACATGTTTGAACAGCAATCCCACCCGTTATACGCCTCGGCACGGCTTTGGGATGACGGCATCATTGATCCGCGCAAATCCCGCGAAGTCCTGGGCCTGAGCTTAAGAATCGCCTTGAACGCTCCGATACAAGAAACACGTTTCGGCGTGTTCAGGATGTAGCGATGCCTTCGGCAAGGATATTTGGAAAAAGAAGAAATAGGCGAATGTGCCATGTTCACTAAAATCCTGATCGCCAACCGGGGTGAAATAGCCTGCCGTGTCATCAAAACCGCGCGCTCAATGGGGGTCGCCACCGTGGCGGTTTATTCCGACGCAGACCGGCACGCGCGCCATGTGGAAATGGCAGATCAGGCGGTGCATATCGGTGGTTCCGCCCCGGCAGATAGCTACCTGCGCGGTGTTGTTATCATTCAGGCAGCCCTTGATACCGGTGCACAGGCGATCCATCCGGGCTATGGTTTTCTGTCGGAAAACCCTGATTTTGTTGATGCTGTGGTGGCGGCGGGTCTGGTTTTTATCGGGCCAACCGCCGCGGCAATCCGTGCCATGGGGTTGAAAGATGCCGCCAAAAAACTGATGGAAACGGCGCGTGTTCCGGTGGTGCCGGGCTATCACGGCGAAAATCAAGACCCCGGGCATCTGCTAAAACAGGCCGCTGACATTGGCTATCCGGTGCTGATCAAGGCCGTGGCCGGGGGCGGCGGCAAGGGCATGCGGCTGGTTGAAAATGCCCAAGGGTTTGATGCCGCACTAATTTCCGCAAGGTCAGAGGCCAGATCAGCCTTTGGCAACGACGCCGTCCTGATCGAAAAATACATCACCACCCCGCGCCACATTGAGGTTCAGATATTTGGTGACGGCAAAGACGTCGTGCACCTGTATGAGCGGGATTGCTCCCTGCAACGCCGCCATCAAAAGGTGATCGAAGAAGCCCCGGCACCGGGCATGACCGACGCCATGCGCACCGCCATGGGCAATGCCGCGGTTCAGGCCGCCAAAGCCATCAATTATTCCGGGGCAGGGACGGTGGAATTCATTGTTGACGCCAGCAATGGCCTGCACCCTGACAGGTTCTGGTTCATGGAAATGAACACCCGCCTACAGGTCGAACACCCGGTAACAGAGGCCGTCACAGGCGTTGATCTGGTGGCATGGCAGTTGCGTATCGCCGCCGGTGAAGCCCTGCCAAAACAACAACATGAACTCACCCTGAACGGCCATGCGTTTGAAGCCCGCCTCTACGCCGAAGACGTGCCCAAGGGCTTCCTGCCGGCCACCGGAACATTACGTCATTTGCAATTTCCTGAACAGGCCCGCGCCGATACCGGGATGCGCAGCGGCGATGTGATTTCACCTTATTATGACCCGATGATTGCCAAGATCATCACCCATGGTCCGACCCGCGAAATAGCACTTTTGCGACTTTCCAAGGCGCTTCAGGCCACGCAGCTTGCCGGAACTGTCACTAATCTGACATTTCTCGACAGGCTCGCCCGGCACCCCGATTTTGTCGCCGGTAACGTTGATACTGGCCTGATCGCCCGTGATCTAAACAACCTGACCCGGGAACAACCGGCCCCCCAATCCGCGCGCGCTTTGGCGGCGATACATGCCGGCGGGCTGGGGCCAGTCGGAAACTGGCAACAGGGTATTACGCTCTGGTCGCCGCTAAAACAAACCGTCTGGTTGGCTGATGCCGATGGCCCGTTTGACGCGATATTGCAGATGCAAAGCCCTGATACGGTTCTGGTGGAAACTGACGGCGGTTCCACACCGATGATACGCCGCAACGGCCAATGGATTGACGCCGAAAACCAAACAGCAATCCCAGCCCAACTATTCCCAGACACCATCAGCATTTTCGGCCCCCAGAGCTGGCATTTTAACATAATCGACCCTCTGGCCGTTGACACCGGCGCAACAATTGGCGGCGACGTCATACTTGCGCCGATGCCGGGGTTGATCAAAGCACTCAGTGCCAGCGTTGGTCAAAACGTCAACGCCGGTGATCCCCTGATTGTGCTTGAGGCGATGAAAATGGAACATTCGCTGACAGCCCCGCGCGCCGGTACAATTGCCAAGGTTCTGGTGCAGGAAAACCAACAGGTCGATGCCGGTGCCGCGCTCATTTTACTTGTGGAAAACGACGCATGAGCGTTCACGTCGACATATTCGAAGTCGGCCCCCGTGATGGCCTGCAGAACGAACCCGGCATCATTTCCACCGGTGACAAGGTCGCACTGGTCAACCTGCTGTCAGCCGTCGGATTCACCCGCATAGAAGTCGCCAGTTTCGTCAGCCCGAAATGGGTGCCACAAATGGCCGATGGCGATCAGGTTCTGGCAAAAATCACCCGCGAACCAGAAATATCCTATGCAGCTCTTTCACCTAATATGCGCGGATTTGAACGCGCCATT
The DNA here is from genome assembly GCA_964514925.1 of uncultured Marinosulfonomonas sp. Classification (GTDB taxonomy): domain Bacteria; phylum Pseudomonadota; class Alphaproteobacteria; order Rhodobacterales; family Rhodobacteraceae; genus NVTR01. The sequence continues at coordinate 3,723 of CAZETX010000027.1, read as the reverse complement.
GCCGCAAAAGCCGATGAAATCGCGGTGTTTGCCTCAGCCTCGGAAGGCTTCAGTCAGGCAAACATCAATTGTTCGATTAGTGAAAGCCTTATCCGTTATAAACCCGTCATAGAGGCCGCGAAAGACGCAAAAATCCCAGTTCGCGGCTACGTATCCTGCGTCAATGACTGCCCGTTTGACGGTCAGATTAAGCCAAAACAAGTGGCCAGCGTGGCGCGCGCGCTGTTTGACATGGGCTGTTACGAGGTGTCGCTGGGGGATACCATCGGGCGGGCAACGCCGGATCGTATCCGCACCATGTTGGGGGCCGTTCAGCACCATGTGCCACCGCAAAATCTTGCCGGGCATTTCCATGATACCGCAGGCATGGCGCTGGATAATATCGCAGCGTCCCTTGACCTGGATCTTCGGGTTTTTGACAGCGCCATCGCCGGGTTGGGTGGCTGCCCCTACGCCCCGGGCGCCCCGGGTAATGTCGCCACCCAGGCCCTGCATCAGCGCCTGACCGACCTCGGGTATTCAACCGGCTTAAAGGCAGATGCCCTGAAAACCGCCACAGAATTTGCCCATAATCTTGTAAAAAAATCCTAGCCAAAGGCAGACCACAATGCAGACGCTGAAACTTGAAACCGACGGGCGCGGTGTCACAACCCTGACGCTGAACATCCCACAAAAGCACAACGCCCTGTCGGCAAAACTGATCGCAGAACTGACCAGCACCGCCAGGGCTCTGGGGCAGGATCAAAACACCCGCGTAGTCATCCTGACCGGGGCTGGCAAAAGCTTTTGTGCCGGGGGCGATCTGAACTGGATGCAGGAACAAATGGCAGCAGATGACGCCACCCGGGCAGGGGCGGCCCGTTCAATCGCCATGATGTTATTTGCCCTAAATACCATGCCAAAACCCCTGATTGGCCGCCTGCAGGGCAACGCCTTTGGTGGCGGCGTCGGGCTGGCCTGCGTGTGTGATATTGCCATCGCTGATCAGGGCGCGCGTTTCGGGCTGACCGAAACCCGCCTTGGCCTGATCCCGGCCACCATTGGCCCCTACGTGATCGCCCGGATGGGCGAAGCCAATGCCCGCCGTGTATTCATGTCGTCAAAGGTTTTTGGGGCGCAATACGCAAAAGAACTGGGCATCATCGCCAACGCGGTTCCAGGGGCGGAACTGGATGACGCCATCGAGCAACAGGTTGAACCCTATCTGTCCTGCGCCCCGGGTGCCGTTGCCGCAGCCAAGGCCCTGACGCGACAGTATGGGGCAAAAATTGACCAGGGCGTGATTGATGCGTCAGTCAATGCGTTGGTAACACGCTGGCAATCAGCAGAAGCGCAACAGGGCATCGCTGCATTCTTTGAAAAGAAATCCCCGGATTGGGTGGTTTAGTCGGAAATTTTTGGCGCGATACCCGCTTTGTCGGTCAGCAGCTGCATTCGGGCATGGCATTAACACCGCAATTATCACCCATTCTGATACGATTTCTATGTGGATTCCCCCCCGCCATCGGTTGACCCCCCCGAAACGCAGCGCTACACCCAAGCAAGCCAATTATATGGGGTCTTACCCATAAAGGAGCCATCGGTGTCAGAGCTGCTCACAAACTACCTTCCGATCGTTATTTTTCTGGCCATTGCCATCGGGCTGGGCATCGTGCTGATTTTGGCCGCAGTCATCATCGCTGTGTCCAATCCTGACCCGGAAAAAGTCAGCGCCTATGAATGTGGATTTAATGCCTTTGATGATGCGCGCATGAAATTTGACGCGCGGTTCTATCTGGTGGCCATCCTGTTCATCATTTTTGACCTTGAAATCGCATTTCTGTTCCCCTGGGCTGTTGCCTTTAAGGATGTCGGGCTTGTCGGCTTCTGGTCAATGATGGTCTTCCTTGGGGTACTGACCATCGGCTTTGCCTATGAGTGGAAAAAAGGTGCGCTGGAATGGGATTAAGTACAGGCCTGAACACCGCAGGGGCAGATAAAGAAGTCACCACGCGGGCCATGTCCCGTGACCTGCAGGACAAGGGCTTTTTGCTGACCTCGACCGAAGATATCATCAACTGGGCCCGCACTGGTTCCCTGCACTGGATGACATTCGGGCTGGCGTGTTGCGCCGTTGAAATGATGCACGCCGCCATGCCACGCTATGATCTGGAACGCTTTGGCACCGCGCCCCGCGCCTCACCGCGCCAATCCGACCTGATGATCATCGCCGGCACCCTGACCAATAAAATGGCACCGGCCCTGCGCAAGGTCTATGATCAGATGCCGGAACCACGCTATGTGATTTCCATGGGCTCCTGTGCCAATGGCGGTGGCTATTACCACTATTCCTACTCTGTGGTGCGGGGCTGTGACCGCATTGTTCCGGTTGATGTCTACGTGCCCGGCTGCCCGCCCACGGCGGAGGCATTGCTTTACGGCACGCTGCAACTGCAACGCAAAATCCGCCGCACCGGCACGATTGTAAGGTAAAGCAGATGAGCGATGAACTAAACCAACTGGGCACCCATCTGGAATTGAAGCGCCCCGATTGTGTGCAAAGCTGGCAGGTCACTTTGGGTGAGCTGTCACTCAATGTTCCACTGGCTGGCCTTGTTGGCTTTGTCGACTTCCTCAAAACCGACAGCAGCTGCCGGTTTTCGACATTGGTGGATATCACGGCCGTTGATCACCCGGGCCGCGACGCCCGCTTTGACCTCGTATTTCATTTCCTGTCCATGTATCAAAACCACCGTATCCGGCTGCACGTAGCGGTGCGCGAAGATGATATCGTCCCCTCGATCACTGATATTCACCCCTCTGCCAATTGGTTTGAGCGGGAAGTCTTTGACATGTTCGGCATCCTGTTTTCCGGCCACCCCGACCTGCGCCGTATTCTGACTGATTACGGCTTTCGCGGCTATCCGCTGCGCAAGGATTTCCCAACTACCGGCTACACCGAGGTGCGCTATGACGAAGTGCAGAAACGCGTCGTCTACGAACCGGTTTCACTGGTTCAGGAATATCGACAATTTGATTTCATGTCGCCATGGGAAGGTGCGAAATACATCCTGCCCGGTGACGAAAAAGCCGGTGACGAAAAAAAAGGAGCACCAGAATAATGGGTTACAGTGATGGATATGGATTTATGGGCGGCGGCGGTCTGCTGTGGATGCTGATTTTCGGCGCCGTTCTGGTCATTCCTTTCTGGCGCATACTGCCAAGGCATGGCATTCCGGCCTGGGTTGCACTGGCGGCGGTCATTCCATTGATCGGGCTGATCCTTTTGTGGGTGGTGGCGTTTAAGGATAGATTGTCACTATCTTCGGATGACAGTTAACAGGGCGATGATGCGGGATATGATCGAACACTTTCTAAGGATGATGCGATGATGGACGGCGCCCCCCCACGCGACGCCCAGACAGGCGAGCAGAAAATCCGTAATTTCAATATCAACTTTGGCCCCCAGCACCCGGCTGCCCACGGCGTTTTGCGCATGGTGCTGGAACTGGACGGCGAAATAGTTGAACGGGCTGACCCCCATATCGGCCTGTTGCACCGCGGCACCGAAAAGCTGATGGAAAGCCGTACCTACCTGCAAAACCTGCCCTATCTGGACCGTCTGGATTACGTGGCGCCGATGAACCAGGAACACGCCTGGTGCCTGGCGATTGAGCGTCTGACCGGCACCGTCATCCCGCGCCGCGCTTCCCTGATCCGGGTGCTGTTTTGCGAAATTGGCCG